>JBBRLJ010000002.1:0-209895 GCA_038231435.1 Planctomycetota bacterium | reverse complement strand
GCTTTCCGCTTTCCGCTTTCCGCTTTCCGCTTTCCGCTTTCCGCTTTCCGCTTTCCGCTTTCCGCTTTCCGCTTTCCGCTTTCCGCTTTCCGCTTTCCGCTTTCCGCTTTCCGCTTTCCGCTTTCCGCTTTCCGCTCCTTTAGTTGGGGGACTACGGCCCCCCAACATCGGCCTCCGGCCTGCCCCCCGGGAAGAAACGAGCAGGGTCGGCGGAGGGGCCGAAATGATCGTCAGCTTTCTGCTCCGCTCCTCTCCCTTAAATTCCCCTCGCGATCGGCATCCGTCTCCCCACCCCGAACGCTTTCGCCGTCACCCGCAACGCCGGCGCAGCCTGCCGGCGTTTGAACTCGCTGACCTCGACCAACCGCGCGATCCTCGCGACCGTCGCGCGATCCTCTCCGGCGGCGACGATCGCCTCGACGCTCTCGCCGCGCTCGATGTAGCGTTCGAGGATGCGGTCCAGGACTTCATACGGCGGCAGGCTGTCCTGATCGGTCTGGTTCTCGCGCAGCTCGGCCGATGGCGGCTTGACGATACTCGATTCGGGAATGCGCTCGGCTCCTCCCGCCGCCAGCGCGGCGCGGTTGATATGGCGAGCGAGATCCCACACCTGGCACTTGTAGCAGTCGCCGATCGGCGCGAGTCCGCCGTTCATGTCGCCGTAGATGGTGCAGTAGCCGACCGCGATCTCGCTCTTGTTGCCGGTGGTCAACGCCATCGCGCCGACCTTGTTCGCCACCGCCATCACCAAGGTGCCGCGCAGGCGCGACTGCAGGTTCTCCTCGGCGAGCCCCTGCGCGGTGCCGGCGAACACCGGGTCGAGCTCGCCGAGCAGCGTCTCGAAGCCGCGCGTGATCGACAGCACGTGGGTGGCGATGCCCAACCCCTTGGCGAGCGCCTGCGCGTCGGTGACGCTGCCGCGGCTCGAATACGGACCGGGCATGAGCAGGCCGACGACATTTTCTGGCCCGAGCGCGTCGCAGGCGAGTGCGGCGACCACGGCGGAATCGATGCCGCCCGAGAGTCCGAGCACCACTTTCTTCTGTCCAGTCTTGCGGCAGTAATCCCGGATTCCGCACACCAGTGCGTCGTGCAGGTCCGCCATCGCGTCGACTTCGGCGGGCGCGGCCACGGTCGCGCCGAGGTCGGCGATGAACACGCCCGCCTTCCAGCGCGGCGCCGCGAGGTGCCAGCGATCGCCAGGCGAGACCACGCAGCTGCCGCCATCGAACAGCAGCTCGTCGTGCCCGCCGACTTGGTTGCAATACACCACCGGCGCGCGCACGCGGCTCGCGACCGCGGCCACCAGGCGCTGCCGCACCAGCGGCTTGCCGGCGTGGTACGGAGAGGCGGAGACATTCACCAGCAGGTCGCAACGGCCGACCAGCTCGGCGACCGGATCCTGGCGATAGCGCGCGCCGATCTCGTTCCAGATATCCTCGCAAATGGTCAAGCCCACGCTCATGCCCGCGAGTTCGACGACGCGGCTGTGGTTGCCCGGCCGGAAGTAACGGCGCTCGTCGAACACGTCGTAGGCAGGAAGCAGGCGCTTGTGGTAGGTGGCGACGATGCGGCCACGGTTTGCCGCAATGACGGCGTTGGCGAGCGGCGGATCTATGCCTGGCTCTAGCGGCTCGACGCAACCGATCAGCGAAGGCAGGGGGAGCGAGCGGGCGATGTCCTGCGCCATCCTCCACTGACGCTCGACCAGCGCCGGCCGCTCAAGCAGATCGCGTGGCGGATAGCCGCCGAAGGCGCACAGCTCGGGGCACACCAGCAGGTCGGCGCCTCCGGCCTTGGCCTCTACCGCGGCCGACGAGATCGCCTTGGCAGCGCCGTCGATATCGCCGATGAGCAGGTTCAGCTGGGCGACGGCGATGCGCACGCGTTGGAGTGTCTGCGACCGGTAGAGGACGTCCACTGCCACGCTCTCGACGGTGGCGAATCACGTCGGCGCGAAGCGGCTGGCTGGCGGTCGCGCCGCGGTAGCATGCGCGCGTGGACGCCACGGCGCTGAATTCGAGCTTCCGTTCGCTCGACCGCGAGGTCGACCTCGCGCCGCTGCCGCTGCCGGTGCGGGGCGAGCTCCCGCGCTGGCTGCGCGGCGCGTTGATCCGCAACGGCCCGGGGCGCTTCGAGGCGCCCGGCTACCAGGCCCGCCATTTCTTCGACGGCTTCGCGCTCCTGCAGCGCTTCGGATTCTCGGGCGGATCGAACCCGGCAGCGGTCATGTACCGGAGCCGCTTCCTGCGCTCCCCGATGTACCAGCAGGCGATGGCCGGCCGGCGCATGACCTTCCGCCAGTTTGGCGCCGCCCCCGCGCGCACGCTCGTCGACATCGTCCGCCTGCTGGTGGCGCCGCGCTATTCCGACAACGCCGGCGTGAACATCGCGCCGGTCGCTGGTCGCGCGCTAGCGCTCACCGAGACCCCGTTCGCGGTCGAGTTCGACGCGCGCACCCTGGCGACGCGCGGCCGCTTCGACTATCCCGACGACGAGGCATGCTTCGGCCAGACCACCACCGCGCACCCGCTGCACGACCGCGTGCGCGGCGAGCTGGTGAATATGGTCACCAAGTTCAGCGGCCGCGAACGCCATTACCGTTTCTTCCGCATCAAGGACGGCCACAGCCGGCGCGAGCCGATCGCGACGCTGCCGCTGACCCACCCCTCCTACATCCACAGCTTCGGCATGTCGCGGCGCCACCTGGTGCTCGCCGAGTTCCCGCTGCTGATGGATCCGCTGCGCATGCTCCTGGGCGAGGAGAGCTACATCGGCACCTTCCGTTGGCGCCCCGAGCACGGCACGCGCGTGCGCGTCATTGAGCGCGACAGCGGTCGGGTGGTGGCCTCGGTGCGCGCCGAGGCCTGCTTCGCCTTCCACCATCTCGCGGCGTTCGAGGACGGCGATGAGCTGGTGGCCGATCTCTGCGCCTATCCCGATCACGGCGTGATCCGCTCGTTCTATTTCGACGAGTTGGCGCGATCCGAGTCGCCGCGTCCGCTATCGCGCCTGGTGCGCTGGCGCATTGATCTGCGCACCGGCGCACTGGCGCGCTCGGAGCCGCTCGGCGAGCCGCTCGAATTCGCCTCGATCGCGCCCGCGCGCGAAGGGCTGCCGTACCGCTTCGCCTACGGCGTCGGGTCGACCAGCGCGCGCAAGTCGGCGTCGTACGATCGCCTGGTGAAAGCCGACCTGCGCGATGGCTCGACGCGGGCCTGGATGGAGGACGGTTGCCGCTTCGGCGAGCCGGTGTTCGTGCCGAACCCCGAGCGCGCGGATGCGGACACCGCTGCCGAGGACGATGGCGTGGTATTGGCGATGGCTCATAGGGATCATGGCGACGACGATGCGCTCATGGTGCTGGATGCCGCAACGTGGAAGGAATGCGCGAGGATCGTGCTGCCCGGGCATGTGCCGTATGGGTTCCATGGGAAGTTCTTCGCGGGGGAGTAGGTGGATGGCGTGGGGAGGGGAGCGGGGCGGCGGAGGGCGGAAGGAACGACGGCATCTCGTGCGGCGGTGACGAACCTCCGGCATTTAGAGGTTCTCCATCGGTCTAGGCATGATCCGGGAAGCAGGGTACCGACGTTGCAGGATCCGGGTTCGCATGTCGACAGCGTAAACTCCGATCCCTACGGTCCTACTCAGACTGGAGGAGACATGGATCCCGACGCACACTTTCTCGAGGCCCTCAAAGCCAGCCAGAACACCAGCGCGCCGCATGCTCCGTCCACGTCGCGGGCGTCCTCGGGAGCATTGGAGGAGAACGGCGACTACGTGATCAAGGCCCTGCCGAGCGCCGAGGTGCGTATTCCCGGCCGTGGAGCCATCGATGCGAACGGATCGGAGGAGGAGGCGGTGCCCAGCTCGCCTCCGGCGTTTCCCGCCCGGCCATCCCGGCCTTCGTCCTCAGGCGCGGCTCCGGCCATGCAGCCACTCGCGCAGCAGGTCGCCCCTCAGCCGGTGATCCAGTCAACGATCAAGCCCGAGCCGTCAGTCGCTACGCCTGCGGCCCGCGCGCCCGCAGCCGCATCGGCGGCGCAACCTGTGGCGCCGGCCCAGCCAGCGCAAACGCCATCGTCTGGTCGTCCAGCGGAGCGGCCCATACCCGCCGTGCCCGCCCAGGCCTCGGACGCGGCGGGTGTCGCCCAGTGCGCGATCACAGAATCGCAAGACGGAATCGCCATGGTCTGGGACGTGTTCCTGCCCCACGGCAGCGGCGTGGTGGTCAAGCTGATGCCGCGCCGCGCCACCTTCTTCATGGGCTCCGAACGGGTCCTGGCTCCGCACGTCACCTGGCGCTCGGCCGACGCCATCGCCACCGAGGACGTGCGCGCCTTTGCGCGCACCCTGCTCTCGGCTGCCGACACCGCTGATCGCCTGCCCCAGGTGACGGTGGCGGCGGACGTCAAGGATTCTTGAGTCCGCCGACCTTCGCCGACCTCCACGCTCGAGCCGCATCCGCGAAACCGAATCCGAAAAAACTGAAAAGGAATGGTCATGGACACCCACGAGAACGAATCCACCACATGCTCGATCAAGGAGTCCGACGAAGGCATCGCCAGGATCTGGGATGTGCGCCTGCCCAGCGGCGGCGGTGTGCAGGTGACGCTCACCCCGCGCCGCGCGACCTTCTTCATGGGCTGCGCGCGCGAGATGCCGCCGCATCTGGCGTGGCGTTCGGCCGATGCCATCGCCGCCCAGGATGCCAAAGCCTTTGCCCGCGCCCTGATGTCGGCCTCGGACGCCGCCGAGGCGTTGCCGCGCGTCACCGTCGAGAAGTGATCGCGCCGGACAGACGGAAGCGTCGGTGGCGGCCAAGGTTCCTTTGGTCTTGTGGAGGCATCAGGCACAAAGCGCGGGATCCCCACTCCTGCGCGGCACAATGCGTCATAGCCGGACGGGCCGCCTCGATCGGGCAGCCGATACACTGACATCTCCCTGACAATTCTCTGCACAAGAGGACGATGGGGGGCTCCTTTCCCCGACCGGCATCGAGCACGCCATGGCTTCGAACCAGAAGCAGCTGAAACGGGTATTCTCCGGGATCACCATCTCCACCAACGACCTCAAGTCCGTTGCCCATCACGCCGCCGGCCTAGGCGGGCAGGTGGCGATGAAGGCGAATTCGTACCGTCTCGAAGACATCGAGCAGATCCGCGACGTGATCGCCGAAGACGTGGTGATCGACCACCTCTCGATCTCCGCCCACCACGAGCACGCTCCGCTCGAATTCACCTACGAGCCGGGATACATCCTGGTCCAGGCCGAGGAGGACCATCCTGCGCTGCGCACGCCCTTCGCCGCCATCGTCGCCCTGCTCGAATCCAAACCGCGCAATGGCTTCAACGCCTGCGCCCTCGATCTCTCCGCCCCCGGCACCTGGGTCGCTCCGGACCACCCGGAGACCGTCGTGGATCCCGCGCCCGCCGTGCGCCGCGATTCCGCCCAGCACGACGCGGCGAGCCCACGAGGAGGACTGTTGAGCCGATGGTGGCATCGTCTCTCGCACTCCAGCGCTGCATCGAAAAAATAATCCGCGACCTTACGGCGGCACGACATCAGGCGGCCTAATGGCCGAAAAACATGTGACCGAAAAATATGCAGGACGCGTCGAGCACGGTCGGCGCGTCCTGCATGGTCGACCATCTCGGATCGAACCCGGTGTGCCGGTCTAATCGGCCCCGACCATCGCCGCGACCTCGAACAGCTTCTCGACGTCGCCGGCTTCCAGCGCCCGCGCCAGGCCTTCGAGCGCGAGATCGCCGACTAGCTTGCGCTTCTCGGCCTGCAGGCGCAGCACGCGCTCCTCGATGGAGTCGACCGTGACGATGCGGTAGACCATCACCGGCTTGTCCTGGCCGATGCGGTAGGCGCGGTCGGCCGCCTGGTCCTCGGCGGCGGGGTTCCACCATGGATCGAGGATGATGACGTAGTCGGCCGAGGTCAGGTTGAGTCCCACGCCGCCCGCCTTCAGCGAGATCAGGAAGAGCGGATCGGTGCCCTTCTGGAAGGCCTTCACCTTGGCCGCGCGGTCGCGGGTGCGGCCATCGAGGTACTGGAAGGTGTACTGGCGCTTCTCCAGTTCCTCTTGGATCACCGCGAGGAACTTGGTGAACGACGAGAACACCAGGGCGCGGTGGCCCTCCGAGATCAACTCGTCGACCAGCTCCATGAAGAGCTCGACCTTGGCCGATTCGACCAGCGGCGCGCCGACCAGCGCGGGGGCGCAGGCGGCCTGGCGCAGTCGGGTGATCGCCGCGAGGATCGAGACGCGTGAGCGCTCGAGGCCCTTGGAACCGAGCAGGTCCATGACCCCGACGCGCTCCTTCTCGAGGAGTTCGCGGTAGAACTGGTGCTGCTCCTCGGACATCTGCGCGTGCAGCAGGATCTCGGTCTTGGGCGGGAGTTCCGTCGCGACCTCGCTCTTGATGCGGCGCAGCACGAAAGGCGCGACGCGGTCGCGCAGGCGGTGGATCGCCTCGGGATCGTCCTGCAAGGTCTCCTTGAGCGTCTTGCGGCGACCGAGGAATCCCGGCATCAGGAAGTGGAAGATCGGCCACAGATCCTCGGCGCAATTCTGCACCGGCGTGCCCGAGAGGCACATGCGGCGCTTGGCGACGATCTTGAGCGCGGCGCGAGTGGTCTTGGCCTCGGGATTGCGGATGACGTGGGCCTCGTCGAGCAGCACCGTCGAGTACTCGATCGAGCCGAGCAGCTTGATGTCGCGCTGCAGGATGTTGTAGCTGGTGAGCAGCAGGCCGGTCTTCGGCAGCTTCTCGGGTGTCTTGACGCGGTCGAGACCGAGATGCGTGTGCACCGGCATGTCGGGGACGAATTTCTTGCACTCGTCGACCCAGTTGTCGACCACCGAGCGCGGCGCGATCACCAGGTGGACGCCCGGATCCTCTTTATGGCGGTGCAGGATGAAGGTGAGCGACTGCACGGTCTTGCCCAGGCCCATGTCGTCGGCGAGCACGCCGCCGAGGCCGCGATTGGACAGGAAGACCATCCAGTTGAAACCTGCGTGCTGGTATTCGCGCAGCGTGGCGTTGAGCCCCTTGGGCAGCTCGACGTTCGGGATGTCGGCGCCGCCCTTGGCGAGCGAGGCGAGATCCTTGGTGATGTCGTCGAGCTCCATGCGCCCGCCGGATTCGGCGAGCGACACCGCCATCGCGGCGGCGTGGCGCGGGACGCGCACCTTGCCGTTCACTTCCTTCAGGCCGCCGAATTCGCTGAGCGTGCGGTAGCGGTTGAGCCATTCATCGTTGATGCGCGCGCGCAGGCCGTCCTTGAAGACCATGACGTTCTGGCCCCGCGCGGCGTTCTTGAGCAGTTCCTTGATCGGCACGCTGCGGCCGTCGACCTGCGCCTCGATCTCGAGCTCGAGATATTCGTCGTGGGCCATGACGCGCGCGGAGGTGACGATGTCGGTGGGCGGGCGGCCGCGGTGGAGGCGGTCCTGGCCGCGGATCTCCCAGCCCTGCAGGTTGGGGATGACCTGGGCGAGGAAGCGGTCAGCGGCGTCGCCGTCGGCGACGAAGCCGAAGGCGCCGCGGCGCTGGACCAACGCGCCTCGCTTGATGAACTCGTTGCAGCGCTGCAGCTCGAGATCCCGATCGCGCTCGCACTTGATGATGTTGCCGGCCTTGTCCTCGGCGACGATCAACCCGATGCGCTCGAGCGGATCGATCTCAGGGAGGTCGTCGTGGTACTTGAAACGCACGTGGCCGCACAGCCGCGAGTCGACCTCGTACATCTCGAGGATCGGCTGCGGGCGCCCGCGTACCTGCTTGGCGCGGTCCGCCTGCGGTGGAACCTGGCCGGCGTGCGCGAGCACGCTGCGCCAGGGATCGCGCACCAGCCACTCCTTGGGCACCATGATCGGCCCATGCATCAGCGGATCGAGGTGCTCGGCGGGGCCCGTCCACTCGAGCGGGATGACGCGACCGCGGAACACCAGGTTGGGGCCGGGCAGCGACCACACGTTGGCGACGGCGGCGCCGCCGACCTCCATGTAGATGCGCACCTTCTCGCCCTTGTCCTCCATCATCAGGCGCGGCGAGCGCGGGCTGCCCTCGATGACGCAGGGATAGGACTGGCCGTCGATGATCATCACCGGCGGCGGATGCACGCCGCGCACCTGGGCGAGCGCGCGCTGCACCGAGTCGACCTCGTGCAAGGGCTCGGGGCGGATGCCGACGGCGCCCTCGACGATCAGGGTGCGCGTGCGCTTGCAGCCCGGCAGCGGACGGCTGAGCGTGAGCACGATCTGCGCACCGGGTTTCGCTGGCCTGGCGGTTTCGGCTGCGGTCGCGGCTCCGGCGGCGGTCGACGAGGTCATGGTTGGGGATCCTAGATGCGTCTCGGGGCGGCGCGTCATGAGTGCGGGTTGGTGACGATGGTGGCGAGAGGCATGGGCGATGTCTGCATGATATGAGCGCGGAGAGGGGAGAGGGAGAAACTTCGAACGAGCTGGAGCTGCCTGGCTGGAGAATCGGGACTGAAATAAGTGAAAAATAAACGGAAAGGATGAGGCGGCTCGAAGCCCCCTAGAAGCGGGGATTCGCAGTATAACGGGTGAAAGTGCTCCGCAAGAAGGGAAAACCATCGATTCGCCGCCCGCTTTCGCCGATTCTCGTCTAACTGCCAACCCACCCGCTGCTTAGTGCTCAGCTACGTAGCCGTTCAAGGAGGCTCGGAATCGCCTCCGGAAGCCAGTTGTCGGAAACTATCTCACGTCGCTTGCGTCATCCCGGGCACCTCCGCGGGAGCTCCGCGCGGTTGCGCATCCGCCGCCAGAGCCACAAGGGACGCATGCTGCCGTACCAGCCGTCCACGCTCGCCGAGGCCCTCCATGCGCTGCTCGACGCCGCCGCGGCCGAGCGCGGACGCGCCTCGCTCGCCATCCCGGGTGGGCGTTCTCCTGGCCCGGTGCTGACCGAACTCGCGCGCATTTGCGATCCATTCGTCCGCGATCGCCTCGATCTGCTGTGGCTCGACGAGCGCGCGGTGCCGCGCGACCACCCGGACCGCAACGACCTGCCGACCCTCGCGGCCTGGCAGACGGGCGGACTGCTTCCCGCCCGCGTGCACGCGATGCCCGCCGAGGACGCCGATCTCGAAGCGGCGGCCGCGCGTTATGCGGCCACGCTGCTCGCGGCGACCGGCGGCACCGGCATCATCGATGCCTGCCTGGTCGGCATCGGCGAGGACGGGCACTGCGCGAGCCTGTTCCCCAACCACAGCGGCCTCGGCGAGCTCTCCGACGTGTTCGCGATCTACGACAGTCCGAAGCCTCCGCCGCGCCGGCTCACCATGTCGCTGCCCACGTTGCATCGCGCGCGCACCCTCGCGATCCTCGCGCTGGGAGCGGCGAAGGGCCGCGTCGCGCGTGCCGCGCGGCAACACCCAGACCCGGCGTTGCCGGTGAGCCTCCTCCCGCAGGAGAAGTGCTTGTGGTATCTTGATGACGAGGCCGCGCGCGCCGCGATGTCGTGAAGACGGCGTGAAGACAGTCCTACGTCAGATCGTCAGCTCAGGCTGACCGCCAGCGCGACGCTCAGCGCCGACAGGCACAGCACCAGCACCAGCAGGGCGATGCGGTAGCGCACGATCTCGACCGCGGGTCCGGGCTGCACGAAGTCGCGCGCGGCGCTCTGGATAGCGGCACGGATGGTTCCGGTTCCGGGCGCGCGGCGCGGCTTCTCGGGGCCGGCCTCGCCATGGGTCACGGCGTGCGAGGCGGCGCGCGGCGCCGGCGGTGGAGCTCCGGGTTTGCGCACCAAGGGTTCCTCGCCGCCGACGCCGACGATCGGCGAACCCATCGATGGGGATTGCGCGGAGACGGTGGCAGGCGCCATGGCGGCGGGCGCTGCCGCGGTTCCTGACGCGGCTGCTGACGGAAGCGGCCCCATCCTGAAATCTGATGGCAGCCGGCCCTCGCTCGCAGCCTTGCGCAGGATCGCCAGCACCGATTCCGTGATCTCGCCCGCGAGGCGTTCGTGATGGCGCGGGTCGGAAGCTTGATCGGTGTCGGAGGGCATCGGTTCCTCGGTGGCTTGCGAACGAAGCTGGGCGGATGGCGCGGAATCTGAATCGGGGTCGGGCCGGCACGCTACCATGCCAACGGTTGCCGGACAACCGATTCGGTCAGGGCTTCAGCGGGACAGTATGGCGAGCCAGAGCAGCAGCGAGAGCGGGGCGCAGACCGTGGTCGAGACCACGATCGCCGCCATCAGACGGTCGTCAGCCTTCAGCACCCTGGCCATGGGCACCGAGGCCATGGCGGTGGGGGACGCCATCAGCACCACCGCCGCGATCAAGGTGAGGGGATCGAGACCGATCAGCCGGCCGATGGCCCAGGTCATGGCGGGCAGGGCGAGGAGCTTGGCGGCGGTGATCCATGACAGCAGCCGCCAGCTGCGCCGCATCAGGCCCGTATCCATCTGATACCCGACCAGCAGCAGCGCGAGCGGCACCGCCAGATCGCCGATCATGTGCAGGATGGTGGAGATCGCGCTCACCGCCGGTCCCGATGGTGATGCCGGATCCGCGTGCGCGAGTCCGGGGCAGAACAATGACACCAGGATGCCGGCGGCGCAGCCGGCGAGCAGCGGATTGGTCGCCGACTCGAACATCGCGTGGCGCATTCCCGAGGCCGTGACCCCATGGCGCGGCAGCAGGAAACCGAGGACCGCGCCGACATTGAAGCACGGCACCATGACGCCGAGCAGTACCAGGTAGCAGCTCGCCAGATGGGTACGCTGATCCTGGGGGTAGGTCGCGGCGAGCAGCAGGATGACCGGCAGACCTATGAATGCGCCGTTGCCGCGCACCGTGCCGTTGAGCACGCAGCCGCGGGTGTCGGGCTCGAGCCGGAATGTGCAGAGCCAGGTCACGATGAACCCGATCCAGTAGGCGCCGAGGGTCGCCGCCAGGGACTTGAGGTCCATGTTGGCCCTGACGTCGCTGGAGCCTATCTGCACCAGCAGCTGGATGGGCAGGCCGATCCAGTACACCAGCTGGTGCAGATCGCGGGTTCCGGCATCGGTCAGGAGTCCGAGCCGCTTGAGTCCGCGGCCGAGCGCGATCAGCGCGAACACCGGCGCCAGGACGCACAACAGGGTCACCAGGTGGGCTAGATCCATGGATACGACGTCCTAGCGGCCATGGCGGGACCATCGACGCCCCAGAGGTGTTTGCAACAGTGCCGGGCCACTGTCGTCCGGCTCCTTGCCTCGCGTCGCAGATGCCCGTCAACTCCGTGGTTGCGACAGCTCGCACCGTTCCAACCCTGTTCTCGACGCCGCGCCTCCCGTACTCCCGCACTCCCCGCATCGGAGAGATCCCATGAAGAAGCTCGACCTCCTCGTCATCATCGTCCCGACCCTGCTCGCCCTGGTCGGCTGCGGTGGCGCCACCAATCGCGAGGCGTCCACGGGAACGGATACGAAGAGCCAGGCCGTGGAGGGGCAGGAGGACATGGCGGTCGCTGACGAGGCGGGCGATGCCGCCGGTCCGGTGGCGGCTAAGCCAGCGACCAAGGTCGCGGCCACGACCGATGTCGCGACGGAGGACAAGCCGAGCGAGGCTGCTCCATCTGCTGCTGAAGGCGAGGCCAAGCCCGAGGGCGATGCCGCCAAGGAAGCGACCAGCGACGATGTCGCGATGGCCGAGGCGGACGACGCGAAGAAGCGCGCCGACGAAGCGACCAAGGAGGAGCAGACGAAGCTCGCCGAGCAGGAGCGTCAGGCGGCCGAGAAGGCCGAGCAGGATCGCCAGGCCGCCGCCAAGGCCGAATCTGATAAGAAGGCACAGCAGAAGAAGGATGCCGCGACGAAGGCCGAGCACGATCGCAAGCAGGCCGAGCAGGACCGCAAGAAGGCTGAAGCCGTCGCCAAAGCAGAAGCCGAGCGCAAGCGCAAGGAGGCCGAGGCTTCCGCCGCTGCCGCCGAGCCAGCGTCCGCTGACGGCGCGACGGCGACCACCGAGCAGCCGGCTGATACCGCGCCGGCCGCCGATGCCGCGCCGACCGATCCGGCCGCAGAGCCGGCCGCAGTCTCGGGGAAGGAAGCGGACGCCAAGCTCGCCGCTCTCGATACGAAGAACGAGAAGAAGAAGCAGGACGCCAAGAACGACACGAAGTCCGACAGCAAGTCCGGCAAGAAGCCCAAGCAGGACGCCGGCGCGCAGTCCGCGCTCGACGGATACCATCAGCGTGAGGTCGCGGCAGGCGTCGAATCGACGTACCTCGTCGACGCGGTGGTGCCGGCGTACAGCGTCACCCATGATCGCCCACTGCGCGACGACAGCCGCGCCGAAGCCCTCTATCACGAGATCCACACCTTCCTCGGCGAAGTCGACAGCAAGCTCATGACCGGCGGCCTCGTGGTCGTCACCGCTCCGCCGACCGATGAGAAGGGGCATGTCATCAAGGGGGCGCCACCCGTGGCGCAGCCCCCGGTCGAGGCCGCGCAGCTCAAGGAGCTGCAGGCGAAGCTCGACGCGCTCGCTGGCAACATCGCCAATCCCACCGAGGCCGAACGCCGCCACCTCGACCAGTCCAATAGCGACCTGCGCCGCGCTGACGAGATGATGGCGATGGTCGGCCTCACCGGCAACCTGGCGAGGTCGTCCAAGGCTGCGCCGGCGACCAAGGCCGCCCCGGCCAAGCCCTCGAGCAAGAAATCCGCGCCCGCAGCGAAGCCGGCTCCAGCCAAGCCCGTGCCCGCGAAATCCAAGCCGGCGGCGGCGCCCAAGGCCCCAGCGGCGGCCGCGCCCGCTCCGGCACCGGCTGGCGACGCTCCCGGCGCCGAGGCCGCGCCGGCCGCCGAGCAGCCGGTGGAGGCCGCTGCTCCGGCCGAAGCCCCCGCGGCTGCGCCCGCTGATGCCCCGGCCGAAGAGAAGAAGGACGCTCCCATCGAGGAGAAGGCCGAGGATAAGGCCGACGAGAAGCCGGCCGCCCGTCCGGATCTTTGATCGTCCCAGGGGAGTCAGCCCCCGATAGCCGTTGGCCGTAGCGCAAGCCCCGGTCGAGCGTGCCCCCGCTTGTCCGCGCCGCGCTCACGACACGATTCCGCCATGGCGCGGATCGTGGTCGGCATGAGCGGCGGGGTGGACAGCAGCCTCTCGGCGGCGTTGCTGCAGGAGGCCGGCCACGAGGTGGTGGGCGTCACCATGAAGCTGTGGCCGTGCGCCGAGGACGACGGCGGCTTCACGCGCGAGGACGCCTGCTGCTCGCCCACCGAGACCATCGACGCACGCGCGGTGGCGGTCGCGGCCGGGCTCAAGCATTACGTGATCGATCTCGAGGACGAGTTCCGCCGTTCGGTGGTCGAGGATTTCCTCGCCGGCTACGCTTCGGGCGAGACGCCCAATCCCTGTGTGCGCTGCAACGAGACCATCAAGTTCGGCTCGTTGTGGGAGCATGCGCGCCGCCTCGGCGCCGAGCGCGTCGCGACCGGGCACTACGCGCGCGTCGAGCGCGCCTTCGACCGCTGGGTACTTCGCCGCGCGGTGGACACCGTGAAGGACCAGACCTACTTCCTGTTCAGCCTCACCCAGGAGCAGCTCGCCCACGCCGAATTCCCGGTGGGCGCCTTCACCAAGGAGCAGGTGCGCGAGCAGTCGCGCGCGCGCGGCATCGTCACCGCCGACAAGCGCGAGAGCATGGACATCTGCTTCATCGGCGACGAGGGCATCGGCGGCTTCCTGCGCCGCGAGATCCCCGAGGCATTCCGGCCCGGCCCGATCGTGCACGAGGACGGCGGGGTGCTCGGCGAGCACCAGGGTCTCGGCGCGTATACCGTCGGCCAACGCAAGGGCCTTGGCATCGCGTGGAGCGAGCCGCTATTCGTCACGCGCATCGACCGTGGCGCAAACGCGCTGGTGGTCGGACGGCGCGCGTCGCTGCTGGTGGACGAACTGCCGCTGCGCGAGTGCACCTGGCATCTCGGCGAGCCACCAGCTGCGGGGCTCGCCTGCCAGGTGCGCCTGCGCCATCACGGCAAGCTCCTGCCTGCCACGATCCATGCCGGTGGTGTAGTGGCGGGCTCCGCCGTCGTGCGTTTCCACGAGCCTCAGCTGCGCGCGAACGCGGGCCAAGCCTGCGTTGCCTACGACGACCGCGACGATCTCTGCCTGGGCGGCGGTTGGATCGACGGCACGCCGACCCGAACCGCCGCGACGCCTGCCACCGCCGCATCGGCGTGAGGATTCCCGGCCACGCCGTGCGTCCAGGGATGGACCCATGAACTCCGACGAACTCTACCGCTTCGATCTCGATGGCTACCTCGCGGTGCCGGGGCTCCTCGATGCCGGCGAGATCGCGGCGCTCGACGCGCTCTTCAGCGAGCGCATCGCCGCCCAGATGAAGCCCGAGACCCTGACGCAGCGCTTAGGCGGCATGCTCGATTGGGGACGCCCGTACCGCGATCTCATCGATCACGCGCGCATCAGGCCGTATCTCGAGGCGATGCTTGGCGCGAAATACCGCCTCGACCACGTCTACGCCGACGTCATCCGCGCTGGGGTGAGCCCGATCGGGGCCTCGCTCCATGGCGGGGCGACGCCGTATTCGGCGGACTCGTATTTCCATTTCCGCGATGGGCGGATGCACAACGGCCTGGTAGTGGTGGCGATCAACCTGCGCGATGTCGGCCCGGGGGATGGCGGATTCGGCTGCGTGCCCGGCAGCCACAAGGCGAACTACCCGTTTCCGCCGGCGTGGCGCGACCTCACCCAGCGCCGCGACTGCGTGCGCGCGGTCACCGGTCCGGCCGGCACCGCGGTGATGTTCACCGAAGCCCTGACCCATAGTGCGCTGCCGTGGACGGCCGCGCACGAGCGCCGCACGGTGTTCTTCAAGTACGCCCCGCATCCACTGGCCTGGGCATCGCATTTCTATGACGCCGCCAAGTGGCCAGACCTGAACGAGCGCGAACGCGCGATCCTCGAATCGCCCAACGCGCGCTACGAGAACCGCTGACTGTCAGTTGGGGGGCTACGGCCTCCGGCCGACACATGCCCCAAAGGGCATGTGAGATCGCTTCGCGATCCCCCAACGTCGCGCTCCGCGCTGCCCCCCAGGAAGCATGGGAAAATGGGGTGTGAGAGCTGGCGCCGGAGGCGCGGCTCGAGCGCCTCAACTCCAGCATCGAATGACATGTAATCACCCGAAATCGAGCGCTAACAGGGCAGGGGCGTAGCGATCTTGGATGCCCTTATGGCACGCGCAGGCTGCGGGCGTTGCCCTAGCCGTCAGTCACTTCAGCTTCATCGTCTTGGTGAAATCCTGCAGGTCTGCGGGCGCGCCGATCACCGCCTGCAGGAGCGCCTCGATCAGCCGCGCCTGCTTGATCGGCTTGACCAGAGGGATCGCGTCGCCCTCGATGTGGCGCTCGGCCAGGGTGGTGGCGATGATCACCGGCAGGCCGGCCGCGTGCGGCTGCGCGCGCATCGCGGTGGCGAGCGCCAGGCCGTCGGTGTCCGGCAGGTGCGAATCGATGAGCGTGAAATCCATCTTCAATTCGGCGGCGTGGGCGCTCGATAGCGCCAGGAGCGCGCGTGCGCCGTCGGCAGCCTCGTACACGCGCATGCCCAGGCGGGTCAGCGTCGACGCGAGCGCCGCGCGCTGCGCGGCGTTGTTGATCACCAGCAGGCCGCGCTTGCCGCCGAGCTCGCGGGGCGGCTGCGGGCCCGAGTCCTCGGCGATGGTGAACTGCGAGGTGAAACTGAAGGTCGAGCCCTTGCCCGGCGTGCTGGCGACGCTGATGGTGCCGCCCATGAGCTCGACCAGGCTCTTGGTGATCGCCAGGCCCAGGCCGGTGCCACCGTAGCGGCGGGTGGTGCTGGTGTCCTCCTGCGAGAAGGCCTTGAACAGCTTGCTCTGAGCCTCGATGCCGATGCCGGTGTCGCGCACCGCGAAGCGCAGCGTGATGCGTTTCGGCGTGCCCGGTGGATCGCGGCGGTTCCATTGCAGCGCCTCGACAGATACGCGCACCTCGACCTCGCCCTTCTCGGTGAACTTGATGGCGTTGCCGACCAGATTGATCAGCACCTGGCGCAGTCGCGACGGGTCGCCGATCAGCGAGGTGGGCATGTCCGGGGACAGCGTGCACACCAGCTCGACGCCCTTCGCCTGGCCGCGCTCGGCGAGCAGGTAGAGCGATTCCTCGACCACCACGCCGGGGTCGAACATCACCGTCTCGAGCTCCATCTTGCCGGCCTCGATCTTCGAGAAATCGAGCACGTCGTTGATGATCGCCAGCAGGTTGTTCGCACAGTCGCGCAGCGTGACGGTGAAGTCGCGCTGATCGGCGTCGAGCGTGGTGTCGAGCAACAGCTCGCTCATGCCCAGGATGCCGGTGAGCGGCGTGCGCAGCTCGTGGCTCATGTTGGCGAGGAATTGACCCTTGGCCTCGTTGGCGGCCTCGGCCGCGGTCTTCGACTCGAGCAGCGCCTCCTCGGCGCGCTTACGGTCAGAGATGTCGCGCAGGATGGCGAGGATGCGATTGTCAGGCAGCAGTTTCGAGATCGCCTCGGCGGGCAGGATGCTGCCATCCTTGCGCAGGAAGCGCCGCTCGCCGGCCACCGTGGTGCCCGAGCACACCGCCGCGAGCTGCTCGGGCACGGTCTCGCGATCCTCCTCGACCACCATGTGGCGGATCGAGCGCGCGAGGATCTCTTCACGGTTGTAGCCCAGCAGCGAGCAGCCACGTTCGTTGACGTCGACGAAATTTCCGGCGAGATCGAGCAGGAAGATGCCTTCCGGCGCCTCCTCGATGAGCAGGCGGAACTGCTCCTCGCTGCGCCGCAGCGCGAGCTCGGCGCGGCGCTGCTCGCTGATGTCGCGGCCCACCGACTGATACTCGGACATCGTGCCGGCGGCGTCGAACACCGCGCGGTTGGTCCACTGGTTCCAGCGCAGGTTGCCGCTGAGCACCACTTGGTGCACGACCGTGCTCACCGGATTCTCGGGATCGAGGTGGGCGAGATGGAAATCGACCAGCGCCTGCTCCTTCGACGGCACCTCGGGGCGGAAGGCCGAGCCGATCAGCTCCTCGCGCGTCTTGTTGAAGTAGCGGCAGAAGGCCTCGTTGACGAAGGTGATGGTGCGGTCCGGCCGGTGCCGGTAGATCATCTCGGTCTGGTCCTCGACGATGGTGCGGTAACGGGCTTCGTTCTCGCGCAGCGTCACATCGCTCTGGGCGCGCTCGGCGGCAGTGTCGATGCGATCGAGGGCGGCGCGGACCAGGCGCGCGCAGGCGTCGAGGAACTCGAGTTCGAGCGCGCGCCAATCGCGCGGCGCGCGCACCTGGTTCAGCACCAGCAGCGAGAAGCCACCGTTCCTGAACAGGAACGGATACCAGAGCAGGCTCTTGATGTCCATCTCCTCGTGCAGCAGCTGCGAGGCGCCGTCGTCGATCAGGCGCTGGTCCGGATCATCGGCGTGGCTCTGCATCCAGCCGTGGGTCACCGCCATGAACTGCACCGCCGACTTGAAGGTGTCGAGCGCGAACTCGGCAGCCTTGCGCCCGATCTGCGTGCATTCTGGATTCAGCCACTCGCACAGCGGCATCGCGTGGCCGCGCGCGAAGTCGACGTCGTAGATCACTGCGCGATCAGCCGCGAGGGTGTCGCCGGCGATGCCGAGCGTGGATTTGAGGATGGACTGGCGATCGCTGCCGGTGAGCGAGGCCTCGGCCAGGCGCGCGAGCGCGCGCGAGCACGACAGCCGCCGCGCCATCTTGTCGTTCTGCTCCTTGAGCGCGTCGATCGCGCGCATGCGCGCGCTGATGTCGACCACGCTCAGCAGCACGCCGAACGGCGCGGGCGCGCCGTCCTCCTTGACCGGCGAGAACGACAGCTCGAGCCACAGGCGAGCGCCGGTCTTGCCGCGGAACTGGCGCTCCTCGACCACGTTCTCTCCGGCGAGGGCCTGGTCGAGGTGGCGGGTGACCTGGTGGAGGTCGTCCTCGCCGAAAAAGAAATCGATGAAGTCGCCCTCCTGCAGCTCTTGGCCCGACAGCGCGCGCATGTGCGTCAGGGCGGTGGGATTGAAGGCGAGGATGTGGCGCTCAGCGTCGAGCAGCAGGAAGGCCTGCAACGGGTTGTGGAACAACGCCTGCAGGTGCGCTTGCGACCGCTTGATGATCTCTTCGGTGCCGCCCATCGCTCGCGCAACCCTCGCCCTAGGGTAGCGGGTCGGATTGCCGTGGCATCGGGAATGTCCAGCGCGCCGGACGCACGCTGATGTGCGTCACTCCGATTCCATCTGTGCACTGGCCTGGTTCAAGACGCCGCCATACATGCTGAGCACGACCGCGGCGGTCAGCAGCATCGCCAAGCCGTACACCACGCCGGTGATGACCTTCGCCGTCCACATGGTGCGCGAGCGGAACGATTCGTCGTACACCACCGCGACATGGGTCAGCACGTCCTCGAGCTTCCCGGAACGCTCGCCATTCTCGATCATGTTCACGGCGTCGCGGGGGAAGCCGCAGGCGTTGAGCGCGGCGGTGAGATCCGGCACCCGCCCCGAGCGGACGTCGCTCGCCGCGGCGCGTAGGCGCTCCGCCATGTCGCGGTTGCCACTGCCGCCGGCGGCAAGATCGAGCGCCTGGGGGACGAGCATGCCCGCCGAGAGCGCGGCGCGCAGCACGCGACAGACGTTGCTCACCAGCATCGGCATGGCCAGGAACCTACCGCCCGGCAGCAGCGCGATACGCGCCAGGAGACCGGAAGCTCCGGCCAGCCGGGTGCTCACCGCCGCCGCGCCGATGACAGCCCACAGGATCGCCGGCCCGAGGAGGATCTTCCAGGCAGGTGTCGTACCCAGGAACGCGCCGGGAATCGCTGGAACCATCAGGCCCAGGTTGATGACCAGCAGCGGATAGATCGAACGGGCGATGATCATGCCGCGCAGCGCGATCAGATGATCGAAGTGCTCGGCGAGCATGCGCGCGCCTTCAGTGACCCTGCCGCTGTGCTCCCCAGCGCGCATCAGCGCCACCGCCAGCGCCGGCTCGCCGCTGGCTTCGAGCTGGTCGGCGAGCTGGCCTCCGGCCGCGCAGCCGCGCGACCAGATCGGCGCCAGCTCGCGGTGCCTTCCGAAAGTCGCCCCTCCCGACATCTCCACCGCCTGCGCCAGCGAGATGCCGACGTGGTGGACCATGCCGAGCTGGTGGTAGAAGCGCGCGGCGCTCGCCCAGCTCACCGCGGGCTCCGGCGCATGGCGCTGGGCTGGCATTCCTCATGCATATCCGCGCGATCCACCGAGCTCATGTATCTCTTACCCCGCCCCGCCGAGCCCCGTTGATGACCTACGCATGGAGCGAAGCGACCGGGCGCCCAGCCCCGACAAAGCCCGTGGGGTAGGATTTCTGTGCGGTGGCTTCGCCCCCGGTCCCCCACGGCCTTTGTCGTCCTTCGTTTCGTCCCTGCGAGCCAAAAGTTTGCGTGATGGGCTTCGCCCATTGTCCACGCACATCAGGATTCGGCGGCCGAGGCGGCTCCGGCCGCGCTGTAACCCGGAGCGAAGCGACCGGGCGCCGAGGGGCGGTCGGCGGATAGAATGGGCGCAGCCCATCCGCCGACGATGTCGCCGGCCCCCGGCGACATCGAGCCCCGACAAAGCCCGTGGGGTAGGCCGCAGGCCGTAGGGGCGTAGCCCCTGCTAATGATGCTGCAGCGCCAGCGCGACCGCGCGCGGCACCATGCCGTCGAGCGGTAGTCCGGCGGAGAGCGCGAGCCGTACCGCGCGGCCGCTGACGTGCGCGAGCGCGCCGTCGGTCATCAGGAAGATCGTCTCCATGCCATTGGCGCGGTGGATGGCGGCCATGGTCTCCTCGAGTTCGAGGTCGCCGGTATTGCGCACGCCGCGCAAGAGCGCATGCGCGCCGATCGTGCGCGCGTAGGCGATCGTCGCGCCATCGTAGGAGGCGACCGTCACGCCGCGCAGTGTCGTGGTCTCCTCGCGCAGGAGCGAGACGCGCCGTTCGGCCGGCAACAGCGGCCGTTTGTCGGGATTCACGCCCACCGCGACCACCAGCTCGTCGGCGAGCGCGGCTCCCCGACGGATCAGGTCGAGGTGGCCGAGGTGCAGGGGATCGAAGCTGCCGGGGTAGAGGAGGCGCATGGCGGTTGTTTGCCGATAGAGTCGCAGATGGAGGCGTGGGTGACGGGCGGGGCTCGACCCACCGTCGCCATCACTTCACGTCTTCCTCGATGCGCGCGATCATCGCGGCGGCGAGCGTCTCCTCGCCGGAACCATCGGGATGGACGATGCGCACGCTCAGCAGGTTGCCGTCAGCGTCGGTGCGGCGGGTGAGGATGTAGCAGAGCAGGTTGCTGCCGTTCTTGAAGATGATGCGATCGAGCTTGCCGAGATCCTCGGGCGGCGGCCCCGGCTCGCGCTTCGGCTTCACCACCACGTCGGTGCCGTCCGCGGGCGCGGCGTCGGCCGTCGCGTCGGCGCCGGTCTTGTCGCCCTTCGCATCGGTCTTGTCGCCCTTTGCTCCCTTGGCGGACTTGTCCCCCTTGGAGTCCCCCTTGTCGTCGCCGTCGCCCTTGCCTTTGTCCTTGGCGTCGGCGTCCTTCTTGGCCTTGTCGGCGGTCTTCTTTGCTTCGGCGGCGGTCTTCTCGGCCTCCTTCACCTTGGCTTCCTGTTCCTTCTCGCGCGTGCGCTCGCTGAGCCAGGTCGACCAGTCACCAGCCGAATCGCCCGAGGGATACGAGGGGTAGTGGCTCTGGCCGGTGCGCGCGGCGGGGTGCAGGCCGGTGCGCGAGCGCAAGGCGGCGATGGCGGCCTCGTTGGTCTGGCGATCGGCGACCGCGGCCACCAGCAGCGGCAACACCTGCTCGTCGGTGCCCGCGCTCTTGGACGCGAGGTCCTTCACCGCAGCGCGCTTGGCGGTGGCGTCGTCGGACGTCATGGCCTTGTTGAATGCTTCGACGGCGGCGGATGGCTTCTCGGCCTGCGCCGCATGGAGCTCGACGCTGGCGTTGGCGAGCGTGAGCGCCGCGGTGATGGCGAGGGAGGACAGGATGCGCATGGGACGACCTCTGATCATGGGGGCATGCTGGTGAGCATGGCGGCGGCGACGGATGCGGCGGTGCTTTCGCCGGCGAGTTGGCGGGCGAGGGTCAGGCCGAGCGGGATGGCGGTGCCCGGACCCTGGCTGGTGATGAGATTGCGATCGACCACCACCGGCTGATCGAGCCAGGAGGCGACGTGCGGCTCGACATCCTTGCGCACTCCCGGATACGAGGTGACCGTGCGGCCGGCGCCGAGCTTGCGCGGAACCAGCGCAGTGACGCTGGCGCAGATGATCGCCAGACGCTTGCCAGAAGCGAGCTGCGCGGCGGCGAGATCTTGGATGCGCGGATCCGAACGGCACACCGCTGCCGAGCCGTTGCCGCCTGGAAGGTAGACGACGTCGTAGGCGGGGGCTTTCCCGTCGGCGCCCGGGGCCAGCGCCTCGTCGAGCATCACGTGCGCCGCCAACGGCAGGCCGCGGCTGCCCATCACCACCCGCGCGTCGCCGGCGCTGGCGATGGTCACCTGCTGCCCGGCGCGCACGAGGACGTCGGCGACCGTCATGGTCTCGATCTCCTCGGCACCGGGTGCGAGCACCACCAGGACATGCGCCATTCACCCTCCGTGAGCCATCCCTCGCGACGCCGTTTGCGCCTGGGCGGGACCCATGGAGTATCACCTCCCGCCACCCCTGTTCAAGGTCGGCAGCGAGGGCATCGTTCCATGCGCAAGCGCTTCCTCGCCATCAGTTTGACGATCTCGGCCGGCATCGGTTCGGCGCTTGCCGCTGGAGCCGAGGCTGGCGGTTCCGAAGCCCCTGCCATGCCTCCAGCAACGGTCGTGGAAGCGACGCACCCGCTCGATGCGAGCGGCGACGCGGCTCTGCTCGAACGCATCGCCGCGGTGGCGCGAGCGATGAAGACCATGCAGGGCACCTTCGTGAAGCACACCTTCAACCCGGGCATGCAGGACGACCCCGTGGTCACCAAGGGCAAGTTCGCGATCGCCGTGCCCGACAAGTACAACCTCGTCGAGACCAAGCCCGACGAGCCCGAGTACCGCAAGCGCACCTGCTCGGATGGCGCCTCCATCGCCGAGATCGAGCAGATCTCGTCCGAGCTGGAACCCGATACACACGTCCGCGCGGTCGGAGACGCGGATGTCGAGCTGCGCCGCGTGCTCGCGTGCGTGCGCGGCGACTTCACCCAGCTGAAGGCCGATTTCAGTGTGATGGCCGCGGTTGCGCCCAAACCCGCCGATGGCTCGACCGTCACGCTCACACCAACCAATGCCGACGTCGCCCACGATCTGACCAAGGTCGAGATCCGTCTCGACGCCGCGTGCCACGCCTCGGCGATCGAGCTCGTCCAACCCTCGGGCACGCGCATCCTGGTGCGGATCGACGGAGCGGAGTACGACCGCCCGATCGCTGCCGACACCTTCTCCATGCCGGGCAACAACCTGCCGAGCGGCAAGTAGCGCCGCGGGTCCGCAAAGGCCTCGTGCGCAGGGTATACTGAGACGTGCCTCCCCCGGATCCGTTCGTGCGCTGCTACTGCACCGGCGTGATGCGCGCCGAGGTGCTCGCCGCGCTGCGCGGCCAAGGCCATGAGCGCGCCTGCGCGAGCTTCGACGAGCTGCGGCGCCGCACCGGCGTGTGCTTCGGCTGCCAGACTTGCCGACCCGAGATCGAGCAGCTGATGCGCGAGGAACGGGTGAAGGCGGTGAAGGCTGAGCAGGCGACGCAGACGTTCGAGCGCGACTAGCGGCCGGCTTGCTGGTACCCGTGGCGGATGTACATTTCGTGACATGAACCGCGCGAGCGAGACAACGGCCGCATCGAACGCGCCGGTGCTGTGGCAGGTGCTCGGCTACGGACGTCAGCTGGTTCCGCCCGGTACGCCGTACTGGTACGAGAACAAGGTCAGGCGGCCGTTAGGTGTGGTGTACTGCCAGTACACGGTGTCCGGCCACGTGGTCTATCGCGATAGGCAGGGCGAACGGCCGCTGAGCGTGGGCTCGATGCTGCTGTTCAAGCATGGCGAGCCGACCTCGTATGGTCGGCCGCCATCGCACGACACCGAGCCGTACCGTTGCGAGTGGGTGTCGCTGATCGGCGCCGGAGTGGACCAGCATTGGAGCTTGCTGCAGGAGCGCTACGGATCGCTGATCGAGCTCGGCGACGAGCGACCGCTGCGTTCGGCGCTCAATCGCCTGATCGATCTGGTCGGTCCGCGCGCCGGTGCGTCGTCATTGGCACGCGCGATCGGCTGCCAGGCGTTCATGATGGAGCTCTTCAGCGGACTCGAGGCGCGCGTGGCGCGTCACCGCAATCCAGTCGAAACCGCCATTGCCGACATCATGGCCAACCCCATCGCGATCCGCACCCTCAAGCAGGTCGCGCGCAGCCACGGGGTGAGCCGCGAACACCTGGCGCGCGCGTTCCACCAGCGCGTCGGGCGTTCACCGGCCGCGTGGCTGACCGAGGCTCGCCTGACCCGCGCCCTGCAGCTCCTGCGCGATACCGCGCTGCCGATCGCAGCGGTGGCGGAACAGAGCGGCTTCCCCTCGGCCCACACGTTGGCGCGGCAGGTGAAGCGCGGGACGGGACGGTCTCCGGCGGTGTTCAGGCGCTCTTAGCTGGGGGGCTACGGCCCCCCAGCATCGGCCTGCCCCTACCGACCGGGGCCTCACGCCGGCCTGCCCCCCAGAAAGCAGAGGGAAAGGCTTTACTAGGCGAGCTGGCTGCGCCGCTTCGCAGGGATGGGTCGCCTCCGGTGATTGCATTCGGCTCCGGCGGCGAACTCTCGCGGCATGCCGCTTACACTGTCGCGGGCGCGGGATCTGGTCGCCAAGCCAGCTGGCATGTCCGAGGTCGAGGCGCGTGGGCTCCTCGATCTGCTGATGGGAGCGACGTTGCCGGTCGAGGACGGCGGCGCGTTGCTCGCCGCGCTCGCGGCGCGGGGCGAGACCGGGGCCGAGGTCGCGGCGTTCGTGCGCGGGCTGCTCGAGCGCGCGACGGTGTTCCCGGATCCAGGCGCATGTCTCGACCTGTGCGGAACCGGCGGCAGCGGCCTCGCGCGCTTCAACGTCTCGACCACCGCCGCCTTCGTGCTCGCCGGAGTGGGCGTACGCGTGGCCAAGCACGGCAACCGGGGTTCGCTGCGCCCCAATGGCAGCTTCGATCTGCTCGATGCGCTGGGCGTGCCGTTCCTGCTCGCGCCTGACGCGCACGTGTCGCTGCTCGATCGCACGCGCTGCTGCTTCCTGTTCGCGCGCGCCATGCATCCGGCGGTCGCGGCGGTCGCCCCGTATCGCAAGGCCGCGGGGCGGCGCACCATCTTCAATCTCGCTGGTCCGCTCGCCAATCCCTGCCGCCCGGTGCGTCAGATCATCGGCGTGTCATCATGGCCGACGGCGCGCGTAGTCGCGATGGCGCTGCAGATCCTGGCGGTCGAGCGCGCGCTGGTGGTGTGGGGCGAGCCCGGCATCGACGAGGTCTCGGTATCTGGCGCGACACGCTGGTTGGAAGTGGACGCGAAAGGCGTCGTCGAAGGCGGCTGGCGCGCAAGTGACCCGAGCGCGTACGCCGACATCCCCGCGGGTGACGCAGCGGACAACGCTGAAACATTCCGCGCGCTCATCGCTGGCGGCGGCCCGCCCGCGCTGCGTGCGATGGTGGCGGCGAACGCGGCGGTCGCCCTCGATCTCTGGCGTGGTCTGCCGATTCTGGGCGATGGCTCGTCACTGCGCGAGGCGGAAGAGGCGATGCGGAGCGGCGAGGCCCAGCGCGCGTTCACCGGACACCGCGATGCGGCTCGGAGCATGGCCGCCGCGGCATCGACCTGACGCAGCAGGGTCGCCGCCACCGGCGATGTCTACCCGGGATCCCATCGCCCCGCGATGGGCGGCGCTGAGATGCGGTCGGCGGATACGATGGGCGCTGCCCATCCGCCGACGGATTCGCCGGCGAATCCGAGCACCGACAAAGCCGTGGGGTAGGCCGCAGGCCGTAGGGGCGGAGCCCCTGCTCAGGAGTCTTTTTTCTGCCCGTAGTAGGCCTTCGGCCCGTGCTTGCGCTGGTAGTGCTTCGCGAGCAGGTGCGCCGGCACGCGGGCGGCACCCGGATTGAGCGTGTACGTGTGCACGAGCATGCGCGCGAGGCGCTCGAGCACGACGGCGTGGTGGACCGCCTTCTCGACCGAGGCTCCCCAGGCGAAGGGTGCGTGCTGGGCGACCAGGACTCCCGGCATGGCGAGGGGGTCGAGCTTTCCCAAGGCGAAGCATTCGCGGATGACGGCGCCAGTGTTGGCCTCGTACTCGCCGGCGATCTCCTCGGCGGTGAGCGGCCGGGTGCAGGGAATGTCGCCGTCGAAATAGTCGGCGTGGGTGGTGCCCAGTGCGGGGATGCCCATGCCGGCCTGGGCGACGCTGGTCGCGTACTCGCTGTGGGTGTGGACGATGCCGCCCACGCTCGGCCAGGCGCGGTAGAGGGCCAGATGGGTGGCGGTGTCGGAACTCGGGCGATGGGTGTTTCCGGGCAGGGTCTCACCGCTGGACAGGCGCACCGAGACCAGGTGCTCGGGGCGCAGCACGGCGTAATCGACCCCGCTGGGCTTGATCAGCATCACATCGTTGGCGCGATCGACGGCCGAGGCGTTGCCCCAGGTGTGCAGGACCAGCCCCTGGGCCACGAGGTCGAGGTTGGCGCGGAAGACCGCATCGCGGAGGCTGTCGGGATTGCTCATGCTCGATCCTCGTCCCAGGGACCCGGTGACCGGGATGCTTCTGGGGGGATCGCTGAATTGATCAAGCAAGATATTGAAACGAAGCCATTTAGAGGTATAATCATGATCGCGGGTGCATGCGTTGCAGGCATGTCGCCACGTCTATGAAGCGCCTGAGAGGTCCCAAAAAGCCACTCTGGAGCGTCGGAAACGTGCCAGATGAGCGATCCATCGTTCACTTCTGACTTGAGTTTTAGGCCCGGAGACTATACTTCTCTGCTCAATTTTTGAGCATCGGCCCATGGCCCTTGCATCAGTCTTCATCAACGAGTTTACCCAGCCCAGCTCGATTCCAAATCTTTCTTCCCATCTCTTTTAAGGAGAGCCCCATGCGCATCGCCGTCCGTGCCACCGAAGAAGCCATCATCCGCTTGCTGCGCGCTGGGCATCCCCTGCCGGGTGACGTCGTCGACCGCGAGCTGGAGACCCGGCTTCCGGTGTTCCAGAGCGTCGAGGCGGTGCCAGTGAAGAACTACGGCCTGGAAGGCGCGGGCCGCATCGTCGTCGCACGTGGCCGCAAGGATGTCTGGTTCGTCGACATCAAGCGCCGCGCCGGGAAGATCTCGGTCAAGGACGGCGAGCAGTTCGTCGACCTGCGCGACAAGCTCCAGCAGCGCTACCCCGGCCAGAAGGTCACCGGCTGGCTGGTCACCACCGCCGACGTCGACACCAAGGCCAAGAGCTTCATCGCCGAGAAGGGCTGCTTCGCCACCTCGGGCGCAGCCAAGCGCTGATCGATTCCGGACATCGGCGCGAGCCGATGACGCCCGGACCCGAAAGGGTCCGGGTTTTTTTTGGTAGCGACAACAGCACGGCGCGCTTCGCGTTGAAGATCGAGGCCTACACCGGAGTCCTGCCGTCTACCCGACCGGTTCCATCTCCCGGCGGCTCTGCTGTCTGCCGGTCCCATTCCCGTTGGCACTTCCTCCGCTCGCCAATTCGTTCATCTTCAGGATCACCTGCCGTTCACCCCAGATCGAACGCAGCGCCTTCACCACCTCGTCGCAGGCGTGCACCTTCCAGCGTTCGCCGAAGGCGACGGTCACCGAGATGCCGTCCGGGGTCAGCGCGCGCACGTTGACTGGCACGCCACCGGGGTGCTCCTTCAGCAGCAGTTCGGTGCGCGCGAATTGCTCGTCGCTGTGCTCGTCGGCGCAGTCGATGGCGACGGTGATGTCGCGGGTCAGCCGTTCGGTGATCAGGCGCATCGGGATCATGTCGGAGAGGTTCAGGCTCGGCAGTTGTTCGGGGGCGGGCGCCGCGGCGGGGGCGTCGGCCATGCCTTCGTCGCCGGCATCGCCGAGGGGGATCTCCTCTTCGCCCGCCGCCGGCGGCGCCGGCCGCGCTGGGCGGCGCTCGCGGCGTTCGACCGTGCCAGTGAAGACCGCGACCACATCGGGTTCGCACTCGTGGGCGAATTTCTCGAAGGCGCCTTGTTCGATCTGGCCGCGGCGATCGGGGCGCGCCGGGAACAGCACCGCCTCGAATCGCCCGTGCTGGTCCTCGAGCGAGAGAATGGCCATGGTCTTGCCGGTCTTGGTCTTGATGACGCGCTTCGCCAGGACCACTGCGGCGATGGTGATGCGCCAGCCGGTGGCGACTGCCGGCATGCCGCGACTGGTGGTCAGCTGCAGGCGCTCGATCACGCTACGGTGGTCGGCGAGCGGATGGCTCGAGATCCAGTATCCGGTCAGCGCCTTCTCGAAGCCGAGCCGCTCATCGACGCTCCAGTCGGGGACGTCGGGATAGCCCTGGGTCTCCTGCTTGAAGGCGTCGTCGCTCTCGAAGCTCGAGAACAGCGTCTCCTGGTTCTGGGCCTTGGTCTTGGCGAGCCGCGAGCCGCGGTCGAAGGCGCGATCCTGGGCCTCGAAGAGCGCGCGGCGGTTGGCGTGCAGGCTGTCGAGCGCACCCACCTTGATCAGGCTCTCGATCACGCGCTTGTTGATGACGCGCGTGTCGACGCGTTCGCACAGGTCGTACATCGAGATGAATGGGCCGTGCTCGCGGCGGTTGGCGATCAGGTGCTCGGCCGCGCCCTCGCCGATCGCCTTCACGCCGCCGAAGCCGTAGCGGACCTTCACCTCGGAGCCCTCGCCGCCCTCGGATCCCGGCGATCCCTTGGCGGCAGCGCGATCGCCCTCTACCCCGGACTGCACGAGCGTGAACTCCCAACCAGATTCGTTGACGTCGGGTGGCAGTACCGGGATGTCCTTGACGCGCAGCTCCTCGACGAAGCGCGTCATCTTGTCCTTGTTGTCCATCTCGTAGATGAGGTTGGCGGTCATGAACGCGGCGTAGTGGTTCGCCTTCATGTACGCCGTCCAATAGGCGATCAGGCCGTAGCACGCCGAATGCGATTTATTGAAGCAGTACGACGCGAATCCGAGGATCTTGTTCCACATGTCCGTGCACTTGTCGCGCGGAAACTGGTGGGTCTTCCAGGCGCCGTCGACGAACTTCTGCTCGAGCTTGGTGAGGACGTTGAGGTCCTTCTTGCCCATCGCCTTGCGCAGATCGTCGGCTTCCGCCGGCGTGAAGCCGCACAGCTCGCGGCTGATATTCATCACCTGCTCTTGGTAGATGTAGAGGCCGTAGGTCTCTTTCAGCGAGCGCTCGAGCACCTGGTGCGGGTAGTCGACCTTCTCGCGGCCGTGCTTGCGGTCGCAGTACTGGATGTGCATGCCGGCCTGCAGGGGGCCTGGCCGGTAGAGGGCGACCAGCGCGATCATGTCCTCGAAGCGGTCGGGCTTGAGCAGCTTGATCAGCTCCTGGAAGCCCGTGGATTCGCATTGGAAGACGCCCAGCGTGTCGCCCTGCCCGAGCATCTCGAAGGTGCGCTTGTCGTCGAGCGCGACGCGGTCGTAGTCGATCTCGATGCCTTCGGACGAGCGGACGATGTCCGCGCACTTCTTCAGGATGGACATGGTCTTCAGGCCGAGGAAGTCCATCTTGAGCAGGCCGCACTTCTCGACCTGGTTCATGTTGTACTGGGTCGCCGGCTTGTCCTTCACCTTGCACACCGGCACGTACGAGCTCACCGCGCCAGGCGCGATGATGATGCCGCAGGCGTGCACGCCGAGCGAGCGCCCGAGCTTCTCGAGCTGCAGCGCGGCATCGAGCACGTTACGCGTGCGCTCGTCGCCCTCGTAGCGTTTGGCCATCGCGTCGACGGTGCCGTAGACGTCCTTCTCGAGGGGCTTGCGGCCGAGGCAGACCGCGAGGTCGTGCTTGCCCGAGGGATCCTCGGGAACCAGGTTCGCGAGCTCCTGCGCCTCCTCGGGCGTCCACTCGAAGGCGCGGGCGACGTCCTTGATCGCCATGCGCGCCTTCATCGTGCCCAGGGTCATGATCTGGGTCACCGCGTCGCGGCCGTACTTGTTCGAGACGTATTCGATGACTTCGCCGCGCCGGTCCTTGCAGAAATCGACGTCGATGTCCGGCATCGACTTGCGCCCTGGGTTGAGGAAGCGCTCGAACAGCAGGCCATACCGTAGCGGACAAATGTCGGTGATGCCGAGGCAGTACGACACCAGGCTGCCGGCCGCCGAGCCCCGCCCGGGGCCGACGGGGATGCCCTTGTTCTTCGCCCAGTTGATGAAGTCGGCCACGATCAGGAAGTACGCCTCGAAGCCCATCTTCTCGATGGTATCGAGTTCGAAGGTCAGGCGCTCGCGATGCTCGGCGGTGATCCCCGCGATCGCGGTGCCGTAGCGGCGCTCGAGGCCGACCAGGCACAGCCGGTGCAGGAGCGACTTCTCGTCCTCGTCCTCGGGGCACTGGAATTTCGGCAGGTAGTACTGCCCGGTCGGGATGACCTTACCCGAACAGCGCTCGGCGATGGCCACCGAGTTGGCGATCGCCTCAGGCACGTCCTTGAACAGCGCGGCCATCTCGTCTGGAGTCTTGAGGTAGAATTCTGGCGACGGCATGCGCTTGCGACGGGTATCGGCGATGGTCGTGGCGTTCTCGATGGCGAGCTGCACGTCTTGGATGCGGTGGTCGGACCGCTCGAGATAGTGGACCCAGTTGGTCGCGACCACGGGGACATCGAGCTCGCGCGCGAGCGCGATGTTGCCCGCGATCGAGCTGACCGGGCCCTCGGTGCCGAAGTCCGAGATCTCGACGTAGAGGCGGTCGGAAAACGCATCCTTCAGGAGGCCCAGCTGCCGCCGCGCTTCCTCCTGCGCTCCAGCGATGAGATGGCGGTTGAGGAAACCATCCTTGCCGGTGCCGGTCAGGCAGATCAGGCCTTCGGCGTGCGCGCGCATGGTTTCGAGATCCACGCGCGGTTCGAAGTAGAAGCCCTCGAGCCAGCCCAGGCTGACCAGGCGGCTGAGATTGCGGTAGCCCGCTTCGCTGGTCGCGAGGAGCACCAGCTGGTGCATGTCGCGTACCTTCTCCTTCATGCCCAGTGGCGCGACGTTGACCTGGCAGCCGATGATCGGCTTGATGCCCTCGGCTTTGGCAGCGGCCATCAGCTCGTACGCGCGCTTCTCCGTGGCCTCTGCGGAAGCGGCGAGCGCCGCGTCAGTAGGCGCGGCGCTCGCGGCCTCGCGCGCCTTCTTGGCCTCATCGCCGGCCTTGTCCGCCGGTCCCTTCGCCTTGTCGGCCGCGTCCTTGGCCGTCGAGTAGAGCTCGAAGGCGCCGAAGAGGTTTCCACGATCGGTCAACGCGACCGCACGCATGCCCTTGTCGCGGACCGCCTTCAGCAGCTTTGCCGGGGTGATCGTCGCCTCGAGCAGCGTGTAGTGGCTGTGGACGTGCAGATGGACGAATTCGGCCATTGCCAGGGAGTGTAGGCGGCGGTGGCGGGACGCCACGCGTGGGTGGTGTGTGAGGTAGGTCGATAGCGAGGAGGAAGCGGTCTGGTTCCAGTCAGACCTCGCTCGAAGGAGCAGGCATCACCGGATCTCGATCGCCACCTCACTCCACACACTGCCGCCGATCCGCGGCGGCTAGAACACCACCGCCAGGTTCAATCCCATCAGGTACACCATGTCGGTCTTCGACAGGGCCGGCCCAGCTGGCGCGACTTCGTCGAAACCGGTGAACGGCTTGAAGCCGCCGCCGAACAGGCGGAAGGTCGCATTGTAGGTGTACTGCCAGGTGAGGGTCAGATCGCCCTCCTGACCAAACTCGCGTGATCTGCCCGGCAGCGGCTTGGGCGTGCGGAAATATCCGTAGGTAGCGCTCAGGCGGATGCGGTTGTGATCATCGAACGAGATGCCGGCCGTGGCCTTGACGTCCATCAGGTTGCCCTGGAGGTAGCGCGACAGCTCTCCGTACTTCTCGCTCTCGACGATGTAGCAGTCGCTGGTGCCTTCCCAGTTGTTGATGAATGCGTAGTTGCGGTCGTCGGCGGGATTGTCGTCGCCGCTGAGGTAGTCGCCCTTCACGCCGAGCACGAACTGCTGGCCGGTGGCGAGGTGGGTGCGCCAATCGACGCCGACGTTCGCGCCCCAGCCGTAGAAGCGCGTGCCGTTGTTCTGCTCTCCGCGCTGCGCCGCATATTCGCCGTAGATGTCGAATTCGTTGAGCTCGAACTCGGCGCCCGCGTAGTACGTGATCAGGCGGCGGCCGGTGCCAGGCGTGGGATTGCCGGTGGTCGGGCGCAGCACGACGTTGCGCTCGAGGTTGATCGAGCCGGTCAGGAAGGTGCGGCTCGAGCCGCTGTTCTCGGGCTTCCAGTCCACCGCGCCGCCGAAGAGCGAACTGTTGTCGGGGAGTCGGTAGGCGTAAGGAGTGATGTCGATGTGGTCGAGGTTGTAGGTGGCGCGCGCGCCGTCCCAGCTGGTGACTGCGGGATCGTTGGCGCGGCTGTCGTAGAGGAAGCCACCCTTCCCCTCGCGCAGATTCCAGCATACCGGCATGCGGCCGGCATCGATGCCGAGCTCCTGGAAGCCGAGGAACTCTTTGAGCTCGACGTACGCGTCGTCGACCACGGTACGGCCGCGATCGCGCTGCACGGTGGGCGTCGGCGTGCTGGGCGTGGCCGGCGTGGTCGCCGCGCTCGAAGCGGCGCTGCCGGCCTCGTCGTAATAGGCGATGGTGATGATGGCGCTGACGCGCTCGTCGAGCTTCACCTTGGTGCCGAGCTCGGCGCGGATCAGGCCGTAGCCGCGATGGTCGCTGACGTTGTTGTTGCCGTCGAGGTAGTTGCCCTGGATGAGGGCATCGAGATCAATGAGACCGCGCACCACCACTTGGCGCTGGGCATTGACGCCGAAGCGCGACCCGGGCGCATACTCCATCGAGGTGCCCCCGCCGTTGGTCGGCGTCGAGCCCGGCGTCGCCGAGCCGGCGTTGTCCACTGGCGCGCCTCCGAGCTCCTGCGCGAGCGCGTACGGGCACGATCCGGCGAGCAGGGCGAGACTGGTGACCAGGAGGCGTGGGCGGTAGGGCATGGGATTCCGATGGGCGGAGGGCTGCGAGTCGGGGCCTCTTGGGCCGTAGGCGGGAAGCGGCGCACGTTAGCGGACCCCGCTTGCAGTGCTAGTCGCCCCCGTTGCGGGTGCCGCCGGTGGAGTGGACGCCGTCGTGCCGGCACTGCTCGCGCTTCCCTATCGGGGGGGTTCTGGCAAGGTCTGCGCTTCCTCTCCGGCCCGAACCCATCGAGGCGATATGCGCGCGTTCATCGTGATCCTGATCATCGCGGCCGCCGCAGGCGGCTGGTACTGGCACAAGAAGCACCAGAAGCCAGCGATGGAGACCGGTGATCCGGTGATCCCCATGACCGGCACGCCTGGGCTGTCCCCATCAGGCACCGCCGCCGGCTCGACCGCCGCCGGCACGGGCAGCGATCCGGGGTTGGGTCAGGGGACCTTACCGAGCGAGGCCAAGCAGACGCTCGACCAGGCAGAGGCGTTGTGGGCTCAGGCTGGCGCTGACCCGGCGACCAGCGCCAAGGCGCCGGAGATGGCTGCGCTGTATTCCGGGGTGCTGCGCAGCCTCTACAACCAGGTCGGACTCGCGAGTCGCGAGAACAGCCTGATCTCAGATCGGCTCGCTCCGCTCGGCGCGGCGATGTTCTTCTCCAAGGCCAAGTACCCCGACGACGCCTCGGGCATTTTCGCGGTGCACGTCGCCGCTGCTGGCGAGTCACCCAACGTGATCGCGCGCAAGTACGGCATGAGTCAGCAGTTCCTCAACCGCCTGCGTGGCCACGAGGCAAATGACGGCAAGCTCGCGGTCGGCGAGGTCCTCAAGGTGGTCAAGGTGAAGGATAAAGGCGGCTTCGCCATCCACGTCGACAAGGGCGACTACATCCTCGACTGCTATGTCGCCGGCCTGTTCGCGAAACGCTACAAGGTCAGCGTCGGCAAGCGCGAATCGCCGACCCCGGTCGGCCGCACCCATCTGATCGGCCGCGAGTGGCATCCCGACTGGACCGATCCCACCTCGCATCTGGTCATGCGCTACGGCGATCCTGGCAACATCCTTGGACCCATCTGGATGAAGTTCGATCCCGCCGAACTCGGCCAGGACGGCATCGGCATCCACGGCTACACCGGCACCGACAGCAAGATCGGCGAAGGCGCGTCGCACGGCTGCGTGCGGCTGGACAACCTCGACGCCGAGGAGTTGTACAACACCTTGTCTCAGCCCGACCTCGCACCCACCGCCGTCGACATCACCGAATAGCTGCGGCCGTTCTCGTCGGCGATGCCGGCGTTGGCTCACCGCTCGCGGTACACGAGTACCGCTTCGGGATCGCCGCCTTGGCCTCGCCGACGATAACGGTCCTCGCTGCGTCCTTTAGTGGGCACGGAGAGGACTCGAATCGCGTGGCGATTCATGCAAAATAGCTGCGGTTCTCGTCGGCGATGCCGGCGTTGGCTCACCGCTCGCGGTACACGAGTACCGCTTCGGGATCGCCGCCTTGGCCTCGCCGACGATAACGGTCCTCGCTGCGTCCTATTAGGGGACATGGAAGGACCCGAATCGCGGGGAGATTCATGCAAAATAGCTGCGGTTCTCGTCGGCGATGCCGGCGTTGGCTCACCGCTCGCGGTACACGAGTACCGCTTCGGGATCGCGCCTTGGCCTCGCCGACGATAACGGTCCTCGCTGCGTCCTATTAGGGGACATGGAAGGACCCGAATCGCGGGGAGATTCATGCAAATATAGATGGGGCAAAGGGATGTGATTCGCGAGGGGTTTCGGTATTGTTTCACTTGCCCGATGCGGGTGTCGGATAACGTGTTCTCCCCAACGTCAGGAGCCTCAGAGCTATATGATCCGCGTCGAAGCCCGTAATGGTGAGCCCCTCGAGAAGACCCTCCGCCGCTTCAAGAAGCGCTGCGAGAAGGAAGGTCTGACCAAGGACATCAAGAAGAACCTCTATTACGACAAGCCCAGCGAGCGCCGCCGCCGCGAGGCGCGCAAGCTCGAGAAGCGCATCATCCAGGAACGCGCCGAGAGCGGCCTCAACCGCTGATCGCCGGCTGTACCCGGTCTCGACGACCCCCGCGTCCCCCGACGTGGGGGTTTTCCGTTTCCGACGCTGTCGCATGGGGCGCCGCGGCTTCCCCTTTGCCCGCGCGGGGTGCGCCCTAACGTCGCCGCGAGATGACCGCCGCGCCGACCTGGTTGATCGAGCTGCCGAGCTGCGACTCGACCAACACGTGGGCGCTGGCACATGCGGATGCGCTCGCGCATGGAGCCTGCGTCTGGACCGAGCACCAGAGCGCCGGTCGCGGGCGCGGCGCCAACCGCTGGTACTCTCCGCCCGGAGTCCTCACCGCGTCATTCGCGCTCACCCTGCCGGGCGCGCTGGCGGCCCGTCAGCTGTCGCTCGCCGCCGGGCTCGCGCTCTGCCACGCGGTCGAGGATCTGGCGCCGCGCGCGCGCGTGCGCATCAAGTGGCCGAACGACTGCTACCTCGACGACCGCAAGCTCGCGGGCGTGCTGTGCGAACGTCCGGCTTCGGCCGAGACCGTGGTGGTCGGCGTCGGGCTGAACCTCGACCCGCATTGGGACCAGTCGCCCGAGGCGCTGCCGTTCGCGCGCGATTCCACCGCCAGTGTCGCCGAGGCCTGCTCGCCCAGCGAGGGGCGCGCCGTCCCGACCCCGATCGACATGCTGACCGCGCTGAGGCGTTACCTGCTCGAGGCTGCGGGGCTGATCTCGGCCAATGGCTGGAGCCAACTGCTGGTGCCTTTGCGCCAACGCGATTGGCTGCGCGGCAAGATGATCGATGTCGCCAACGGCGCGGCCAGCCAAGGGGGCACGGCCACGGGTATCGACGCTGAAGGGCGCCTGATGCTCACGGACGGCAGCCGCCAGATCGTGTGCGACAGCGGCAGCGTCACCGTCCGTCCCGGCACGGCGACCGTCTCGCCCAAATCGTCGACCCGTTGGTTCCGCAATCCGCGCAGAAAGGCTTGATGTTTCGGGGGCTCCGACCCCGGACCCCCGTGCCTTTTTTGTCGCTCCGCTTTTCGCCTGCGGCGAAAAAGTTTGCCTGATGGGCTTTGCCCATGTTTCACGCAAACCGGAGCTCGGCGGGCGCTCGCGGCTGAGGCCGCTCGGGTTGAAGACTTCTTCCGACGCGCAGCGTTCTTGGTCTCTGCCGATCAACGAAGCGGCGGCAGAGTCTGGTTGGAACGGCAGCCCATCACGCAATACCGTTGAGAGGCAAAGGGCCGAGTGCAGGGGGCGTAGCCCCCGCGCTTCAGCGCGCCGCGGCGTGGCCCTCGTGGCCGTATTTCTTGAAGTACATCTCGAGCACCTTCTTGACCACCGGCGTGCAGGCTTGGCCGCCGAAGGTGCCGCAGCGGATGTAGCAGGCGAAGGCCACGGTGGGATTGTCGGCCGGGGCGTAGCCGATCATCCACGCGTGGTCGGGGTGCGTGGTCTGGTTGGTGTCGCCCCACTCGGCCGTGCCGGTCTTGGCGGCGACCTTGATGCCCTTGGCCTCGTTCTCGAGCACCAGCAGCCGCGCGGTGCCGCCCGGCTCGGTGACCATCTCCATGCCGTGGCGGATCTGCTCGAGGTATTCCTTGCGGATGTGCAGGTCGCGGACCTCAGGCGGGCCACCCGATGGACGCACCAGGAACGGCCGCACCACGTGGCCGCCGTTCGCCACCGCCGCGGCGATGGTCACGCACACCAGCGGTGAGCCGGTGGCGAACTGACCGATCGCGGTGCGCCAAGTGTCGTGCGGAACCCAGTGCGGCTCGCGCGGTCGCATGGCGGCGATGTTCTTCGGCCCCGGCAGCAATCCGCCGCGCTCGCTCCACACGTCGAGTGCCACGTGCTCGCGTCCCCGCTTGCCGAAGCCGAAGCGGCTCGCGTATTCGATCAGCTTGGTCGGTCCGAGCCGGGCGCCGATGGTGGCGAAATAGATGTTCGAGGATTCCTGGATGGCGTGCGGGAGATCGTAGGTTCCGGGCGGCGCGTGATCGCGGAAGATGAGCTTGTCGCCCTTCCTCGCCATGTAGCCCTGGCTGACGATCTCCTCGGTCGGCTTGATCACCTCGTTCTCGAGGCAGGCGAGCGCGGTGAGGATCTTGAATGACGATCCCGGCGGCTGGTCACACTCGCTGGCGTGGTCGTTCAGCGGGCGGCCGGGATCCTTGAGCAGCTCGGCGTAATGCGTGCGCAGATCCTCGATCTTGAAGCCGGGAGCAGAGGCCAACGCCAGCAATCCGCCGGTGTGGCAGTCGATCAGGCAGAATCCTGCCTGCCCATGCCCGACCTGGCGCGCCTTGTCCATGCGCTCGGTGGCGGTACCCAGCGCTTGCGCCAGCTCGTAGTAGTGCTCGAGGCTGTCCTCGGCCAGCGTCTGAAGCTCCATGTCGAGCTCGGTCACCAGGTCCGAGCCCTCGGTCGCGGGCTCGTCGCGCAGCACGCGGATGCCGTCCGGCGTGCGTACGCGCAGCCGGTTTCCCGCGACGCCGCGCAGCTGGGTGTCGTAGATCTTCTCGAGTCCGTTGACGCCCGCGAGCGATCCCGGCAACAACCCCGCCCGATCGTCGCCCTCGCGCTCGGCGTCGGCGCGCCCGATGGTGCCCAGGTAGTGGCTGCACGATCCCGGGAACGGATACGAACGGCCCACGTCCACCTGTACGACCAAGCCTGGCAGGTCGGCCTTCGCGTCGTCGTAATCCTTGATCAGGTCCGAGGGGGGCTCGGAATTCCCGCCCCACAGACGCACCGCCAGCGCGTGCGGGATCTCGGGGATGATGGTCAGCGCGTCGTAGCGGGTCTGCCCGGACCACTCCTTGTCGGCTGCGCGCCGCACCTTCGCCAAGGCGGCATCGACCTCGAGGCGCGTGGTCGGCTTGCCGAGCGCGGTGAGCTGCGAGGCGAGGCCGTTCGCAAGCCGGTCGAGGCGTTCGGGGTCGATCGCCATCTGGTGGATGCGGTAGTCGCGCTCGCAGGTGATGGCGCGGATGCGCTCAGCGTGCTTGTAGATCAGCGCTTGGATCAGGTCCGGTTCGGCGCCGAGATCGGCGGCGATGCGCCTCGAGAGCTTGGTGCACAGCCCTTCCCCGTCAGCGGGATCGCCCTGGATGATGAGGATGCGCTCGCGCGCACCCGGCACGTCGGGGACCGGGATCTCGCACAGCACCTGGCCTTCTGGCATCAGCGGCGCGATGTCCTCGGCCTGCGCCGAGGGCGCGTAATAGAGCGTGTTCGGCGTCGGATGTTCTTTCACCGACGCGAGCGCGCGCTCGAAGCGCTCATGCACCAGAGGCTGGCTCTCGCCGAGCACGCGCGCCAGGGTGGCTTCGGCCTGCGAGCGCCGCTCGGGCACCAGGATGCGCAGGGGCAGCTCGCCGAAGCGCATCTCGCCGCCAGGCTCGATGCCGACCGGCACCCGCAGCACGAACGAGGGCGTGAACGGGTCGAGCACGTTGGCCGAGCGCTCGAGCGGATCCCCGTCGGGCTGATCGCGTTCACCAAGATTGAAGTCCTGGTCGAGGCGGGCGCACGCAGCGTCGAACTCGCTTTCGCCGATGATGATGACGTCCTTTGACCAACGCGCCGAGATCTCGCGCACCAGTGCCTCGCGCGGATCCTCGCTGAGCAGGTCCGACTCGGCCAGCGCGGCGATGTCGGAATCGCCTGGCCCGGCGGCGACGGGATCGCCCTCTCCCCGACCCGCGTCGATCGGTTCGCCCTGCGCCGTGGCGCGTCCGCGAGGTGCGAGCGCGACCCGTGGCACCGCCACCAGACCCAGATGGGCGTCGAGCGAGTCCTTGCCGGAGCGCACCGCCACGCCGGGATGCGTCAGCAGCTCGCGCACCATCGCATCCTTGAGCGACATCGTGCCGGTCCAGCGCACCCGGCCGGTGAGATCCGCGACCAGGGCGTCGAGCCGGCGCTCGTCGAGGCGCCAGAACGGCAGCTCGCGCCGCCCGCGGCCGCGGCTCTCGAGCTCGGCGAAGGTGATGCCGAGATTGTAGATCGGCCGGGTGTCCGCGATCGCGGCGCCATTGCGGTCGACGATGCGGCCGCGGCGCGGGACGATGACCTCGGAGACCAGGCGCGACTGTTCGACCAGCTGCGCGTAATGGCTGCCGTTGATCACTTGCAGATGGAAGAGCCTGCCGGTGAAGAGCAGGAAGATGCCCGCCAATGCGGTCGCGAGGAACCACAGGCGATCGTTCATGGGAATGTCGCCAGCGGGTCCATACCGGCCCGCGCGCTGCTCGAATGCGCCGAGTAGAGATAGGGGCGCATGTATTGGACTGCCTGTCTGACAGGGTATTATGACACGCAGATATGCCAGATTTTGATGGTGAAGGCGGCGAGGACCGGTTGGCGCAGGAGGCTGAAGAGCTGATGCGCCAGCGCCGGTTCCACGACGCCGCGAGCCGGTATTTGGATCTGCGCAAGCAGTCGCCCACCGACCTATGGGCGTCGCTCGGATACGTCTCGGCCCTGGAGTGCGCCGGCAAGGTGGATGAAGCCGAGAAAGTGCTCGAGGAAGCCACCCTGCGCCATCGCGGTTCAGCGCCCCTGCACCGGTTCCGGCACATGTTCTTCGTGCGGCGCGAGGATCTGCGCGGCGCTGCGCTCAGCCAGCGCGCCCTGCAGTCCGAGGTGCTCAACGAGGGCGCCGATGACCAGCTTGCCGACCTCTATTTCAATCAGGGCCGCTACCACGAGGCGCTCGCCGAGCTCGAGCGCCTGCTCAAGGACGGCAACATCGAGGACAACGATCTGCGCGCGAGCGTGGTGGCGCGCCTCGGCGCCTGCCTGCGCCAAGGCGGAGACCACGAGGCGGCGCGCGAGCGACTGTTGCAGGCGCTCGCGCTGGATCCTCATAACCATTGGACGCTGTCGGAGCTCGCCGAGGCCGAGCGCGGCATGGGCAACATCGAGGCTGCGCGCTCGCGCTATCTCGAGGCGCTCTCCGCCAATCCCGACGACCACTGGACGCGCGGCCATCTCGCCCAGCTCGAGTTCGAGGACGGCGAGACCGACAAGGCCGCAAAGCTCTACGAGGACATCCTCGCCGCCGATCCCAAGGCCTCGTGGGCGAAGGTCGAGCTGGCCCAGGTCCTCACCGACAAGGACCCGGCGCGCGCGATCGAGCTGTCGCGCTCGGCGCTCGAGAACGATCCGAACAATCCCTGGGCCAACGCCCAGCTCGGCAACCTGTCGCGCAAGCAGGGCCGCCTCGACGAGGCACGCACCCATTACCAGCAGGCGCTCTCCGGCTCGCCTAACGCCACCTGGATCCTGCACGAGCTCGCCGACATCTGTCGCCACCTCAACCGCCTCGAGGAGGCGTACGCGCACCTCGAGCACGCCAAGAGCATCGATCCGTACAACGCCACCACCTACGGATACTTCGCCGATCTGCTGCGCCACGAAGGCAAATCCGCCGAGGCCCAGGCGAATCTCGAGAAAGCGGTGGAGATCGACGCCGAATACACCTGGGCGTGGCGCGAATTGGCCGAGCTGCGCGCGCTCGCGCAGCGCGCGGCCGACGCCGAGGCCGCGTACCGCAAGGCCTGCGAACTCGAACCCGATGAGCCGATCAACGACGGGCTGAAGGCCTTCCTGCTGCGCTGCCAGGATCGGCGCGAGGCGGCGATCCCCTATCTCGAGCGCGCCGTCGAGCGCCAGCCCGACTACCTATGGGCCTGGCGCGAGCAGATCGAATTCCATCTGCTCTCTGGCGATCCCACCGAAGCCGAGCGCATCGCGAACAAGGCGCTGGCCGCGCTGCCGTCCTCGGCGCCGATCCTCGGCATGCTCGCCGAGGCCCAGCGCCGCTTGGGCAAGCGTGCCGAGGCCGCGCAGAGCGTGGCCAGGGCGCTCGACATCGCCGACGACGTGCCGCAGCTGTGGGCGATCAAGGCAGAGCTCGCTGCCGAGGACGACGATTTCAAGACCGCGCGCCACGCCGCGGAGCGCGCGCTCGCGCTGGACGACGGCGTGGAATACAAGGCGCTCAACGCCCAGGTGCTGATCGCCTCGTCGGCGCAGGCCGCTTCCTCCAGTGGCAAGGCCGACAGCGCTGACGGCGCCAGAGCCGAGAGCACGGCCCTCGAGCAAGCGCGCGCGCTGATCGCCGAGCTGCTGCGCGCGGAGCGCCCCATCCAGCCGGCGTTCGAGCTCGCTGCCTCGCTGGCCGAGCGGCGCAACGATCTCACCGAGGCGAAGGCGCTCTGCGACCGCGCCCTATCCGGACCGTACCCGAAGGATGCGCGGCTGCTGCTGCGGCGCGCGCGGCTCGGCATGCTCACCGCCGAGAAGGACGCGACCGCGCGCCTCGAGCCGCTGTTCAGCGAGCGCTCCGGCGCGATCGGACGCGGACCCGCGCCCTGGCGCGAGATCGCGCAGGTGTTCGCCCAGGCGCGCGAGGGTGTGAATGCACGCCGCGCCAGCTACCTGTACCTCGAATCCGCGCCTCCCATGCCGGCCGAGCAGGCGAAGGCCTGGCTGGCGCTGGCGGAGCTCGAATTGTCGCTGGGCAACCAGCGCGAATCCTCGCAGGCACTCGCACGCACATTGGCGCTGGATCCCGACTGCGTCCCCGGTCACATCCTCGGCGCGGTGCTCGCCGACCAGCGTGACGATCTATCCACGGCGATCCGGCATCTCGTGCACCTCGATCGCAAGCTCCAGGAGGGCGCCGTCCCGACCAAGGGCTCCTCGGTTCCCGCCGAGTCCCCTGACCCCGGCCTCCTGCGCCAGCTCGCGCTGCTGTACGAGCGTAACGGCGAGCCCGATCAGGCGCGCAAGACCTGGGCGCGCGTGAACAGCGATAATCGGCGCACGCCCCAGCAGTTCGCCGACTATGCCTCGTTCATGGTGCGTCGCGGCCAGACCGCGGAATCGGAGGCGGTGATCGCCGAGGCCTTGGCGAACTGCCCGCCAGAAGCCCCTGAGGCGCAGCGCCTGCTGCGCGAGATCGCCCTGGCTGCGGCCAGCCGTTCCGGAGCGGCTGCCGGAACCAAGGAGCTGCTCAAGCACGAGGCGATCCTCGCGACCTCCAACCGCATCCTGCTCGCCGAACTCGCCCTCGCGGCTGCGGATTTCGCGCTCGCCCGCCGTCAGCTCGAGCGCGCGCGCGCCGAGGAGCCAGACAACCGCGCGGTGCGCATCCTGCACGCCCGCGCGCTGCTCGGCGCCCATGAGTTGCGCGAGGCCGAGGCGCAGGCGCGCGTGCTGTGGGAGGAATCGCGTGCCGACGAGGCCGCGGCGACCCTGGTCGCCGAATGCCTGGCGCTGCGCGAGCGCCACGCCGAGGCACTCGCGGTGCTCGCGGATCCGGCACTGCCGAGCAGGCCGGGTATCGAGCGCGGTCTGCTCGCGGCGGTGATCGCCTTCGAGCACCAGAGCGTGCACCACGGTCTCGCCCAGCTTGGACGCATCCCAGTGCCAGCGACGCATTCGGCGCTGATCCGCGTGTTCGCAGCTGCATATCCCGGCGCCTGGGCCACCCCCAAGCCCGAGGATCCGGTGCGGCCCGAGGACCTCTTCCATCTGCCGCCCTTCCCGAACCTCGCCATCCGCTTGGCGGACGGTCTCGCCCACCACGGCCGGCACGATCTCGCGGCGACCCTGCTGGTGGCGGTCGCGCGAGTGGTGGCCGGGCGCGGCGATCCGGGCCGGGCCCGGGCCTTGCGCGTGCGCGCGGTGCCAGAGCTGTGCCGGTCCGGCAAGCGTGGCGAGGCGTTCAGCGAGGCCTGGACGGCGCGCAGTGGCGGCGCCTTGCTGCGTGCGGCTTTCACTCGTTGACGCCCGTTGACGCCCGCCGGTGACCGATGGCGGCAGGGCCTGGCTCCCCGCGAGGACCGGGCCCGCCTCTTCCTCGCCGCCGCATCCCGCTAAGGTCGCGGCATGGCGGACCAGACGGACACGCATGCGCGTGGCCTGTCGCCCGCCACCGGCCCATCCACTACTCCCCACGACTGCTGAGCCGCCCATGCTCCTCTACTACGTCATCGCCGTCGGCGCCCTCGTGCTCATCACCACCATCCTCGCCGTCCTCGGCGCGCGCTCGAAAGTGAAGATCCCGACGCTCAGCGGGAACTACGCGCCGTGCTACGATTTCCGCACCCACACCGTCTCCTACATCCATTCGGAGCGGCTGAAGCCGGGCATGGTCCAGGCGCGGATCCACAATCTCGAGGGGCTCTTCTGGGTCGACCCGGCACAGATGAAGCAGGAGAAGTACCAGCACGGGGATCTGGGCGCCGGAGCGCTCGCGGCGCTGGCTGTGCTCGAGTCCCAGTTGCGCGAGGTCCATCCGCTGAGCGTCGAGCAATGGCAGGACCGCTTCCGGCGCGAAGCGGATCCGGAGCGCGAGATCGCTTCGTGGGAGCGCATCGCCGAGACCTACACGCGCGAGGCATCCAGCCCCGCGCTCAACCTGAACCAGAAGCGCGACATCTTCCAGGTGATCATCGCCTGCGCGAACGGCGACCGCAAGAACGCGCTCTCGGGAGTGACGCTCAACGCATTGGCCAAGACCACCGCCAGCCAGATCGTGGAGCGGTTCTTCGCAGCCACGCCCGCCGGAACCGACCCGGGCGCCGGAGGAGCGGCCGGGGCGCGCGAGGGGAGCAGCGCCCACGACGGTGGCCTCGCGGCGCCCGCGTAAGATGGGCGACGCGCCCTCCGAGGAAGCTCCTGCTGAGGATGCCGCGAGCTGGAGACGCACCGCGGCCTATCTCGATCATGCGCTCGGGTTGCTGGCCGCGCACGCAGCCAACACCCCCGACCTGATCAACCACCTCGCGCGCCATCACGACTGGATGTCGCGCAATGAGCTCGAGCCGGCCTTGGACGCGCTGCTGGAGCTGGGCGACCGCTACGGCTGCGCGCGCGGATACTGGTTGTGCCTACGCCAGGCGATCGTGAACATGCGTCTTCCCCACAGGCTGCCGCGCCTGGACCAGCGCTTGCGCCCGGTCCGCGGCCGGACGCCGCTCGGGCAGGAGCATCCATGACCGCGGTCATCGTCATCTCGATCGTCGTCGGCTGCCTGTTCTGCCTGCTGGCCGTGTTCGTCATGTGGGATGTGTTCGTGCCGAAGCGGTGCTCCGAATGCCGCAAGCGCGCGCTGGTGTGCCTGAACTTCGTCCGCGCCACGCCAGGCCCGAGCTATTCGACGTTCCGCTGCTCGCACTGCGGCGAGGAATACGCCCAGGTGGATGGCGCGATGGAGGTGCGCAAGGGCTCGCGGTGGGAAGGCGCCTTCGGCTGGGGACCCGCATCTGGCAAGGACAAGGCTCACGAACTGGCCAGCGGCCGACAGGAGGCTCCGTGAAATCACCCGTGGTCGTCAGCGACGGCAAACGTCGCATCAAGCTCGCGAAGATCGATCCCGAGGATGCTGGCGGTTACGGCTCGAAGGAGTCGGCGCTCGAGCACCTCGACAAGCTGCGCGCCAAGCTCGCGCGCCTGCAGGAAGCGCTCTACGCCGAGCACCGGCAGAGCCTGCTGATCGTGCTCCAGGCCATGGACACCGGCGGCAAGGACGGTGTGGTCAAGACCATCTTCACCGGCGTCAATCCGACCGGCGTGCAGGTCACCAGCTTCAAGGCGCCGTCGAGCGAAGAGCGCGACCACGACTACCTGTGGCGCATCCACCGCGCCGCGCCGGCCAAGGGCGTGATCGGCATCTGGAACCGTTCGCACTACGAGGATGTCCTGGTGGTGCGCGTGCACGAGCTGGTGAAGAAGGAGGTCTGGAAGCCGCGCTATCGGCAGATCAACGAGTTCGAGCGCCATCTGGCCGAGAATGGCACCACCATCATCAAGTTCTTCCTGCACATCTCGAAGGATGAGCAGAAGCGTCGCCTGCAGGACCGCCTCGACGACCCCGAGAAGCTCTGGAAGTTCAACCTCGGAGATCTCACCGAGCGCAAGCTCTGGGGCGAATACCAGGAGGCTTACGAGGACGCCATCAACGCATGCTCCACCCCGCTCGCTCCCTGGCACATCGTGCCAGCCGACCGCAATTGGGTGCGCAACCTCTCCATCATGCAGACCGTGGTGGAGACCCTCGAGCGCATGTCGCCGCGCTATCCGAAGTCGGACGTTAAGCCGGCGTCGATCGTGATCCGCTGAGCCTCGGGCCATGGCCACCATCGACTATCGCTTCGGCAACGACCTCGACCTCGACGCGGTGATCGAGCTCTACCGGGCCTCGACCCTGGGAGCGCGACGACCGATCGACAGTCGCGAGATCATGGGCGAGATGCTGGGCCAGGCCAACCTGGTGGTGAGCGCCTGGGACGCCACGCTGCTGGTCGGGATCTCGCGCACGCTCACCGACTTCGCCTACGTCGGCTACCTCGCCGATCTGGCGGTGCGCGACACGCACCAGCGCCTGGGCATCGGCAAGGAGATGATCCGCCAGACGCGCGGCCGCATGGGGCCGCGCAGCTCGATCGTGCTGCTGGCTGCGCCAGCCGCGGTCGAGTACTATCCGAAGATCGGCTTCACGCATCATCCCCAGGCGTGGGTACTGAAGGCGTCTGAGCCGTTGGCTTGAGACACCTGGCTTGTCGGAATGCGCATCCGGCGTACGACCTGCTGAGCCATGCCGGATCCATGACCGATCCCATCATCAATGACAAGCCGATCGTGGTGCCCGATCCCGAGCACTCGTTCATCGCAGTGCGCCGCGGCCGCCGCCACGTTTGGCGCGTCTCGCGGCTGTGGGAGCTGTCGCGGTCCTTGCCGGTGCGCAAGGTCGCGTTGATCGAATTCGCCGTCTACCTCGACAGCGATTTCTGGTATAACAATGGGGCTGTCGCGACGACGCGCGGGGTGCTCGGGCATTGTCGCAAGATCATCGACGCCGATCTGCGCTTCCCGATCATCCTCGATCACGAAGGCCAGCTGATGGATGGTATGCATCGCATCGCCAAGGCCTGGATCCTCGGCAAGAAGACCATCAACACCGTGCAGTTCCCGATCACACCCGCGCCCGATCGCGTCGAGGACCCATGAGCCAGCCGGCCCCATCGATGGCGTGGACGATCTCGATCCTGGTCGCGGCGCAGCTGCTGTTCACCTGGGGCGACCTGATCGCGAGGACGCATATGCGGCAGGGCGGCTTCACCGCCGCCAACCTGGTGAGCTGGTGGTTCGCGCTCTATTTCACCATCCGCATCTTCGCCACCTTTGGTCAGCTGTACGTGTTCGCCTCGATCGAGCTGGGCAAAACCGCGGCGCTGTTCGGTGCGGCCTCGATCGTGCTCGGCAACGCACTCGGCTTCCTGCTCCTTGGTGAGGTGCTGACCGTGACCGCGTACATCGGGATGACGCTCGCGGTGCTCGCGTTCATCGTGCTGGCTTTCGGCGGCAAATAGGCCGCTGCGCAGATCCCACCCCATCAACGATCAGTCACCGGCCCCATGGATTAGCGCAAAACCTAGGCTTCGATGGGGTTACGGCCTCTGCGCCCCAAGTTGTGCGGCAACCGTCCCCATGGTATCCTTATCTGTCGGGGTTCCCATCCCCCGGCACCCTGGAAGGGAGGGGCCGTGGTCACCGCGCGCTACACGTCGTCATTCATCAATCTCCAGAAGCGCACCACGCGCGCCTTGGCGAAGTTCTGCGTCGACCATCGCTGCGAGCATCGCGACCTGCCCAAGCTGAACGAATGCCTGGCAGCCCTCGAGGCAGGGGAGACCGAGCGCGCCTACCTCGCGTTCAAGGGCGTGCCCATGGGCGGCACCGGGCATTTCAGCGACTGGTCTCCCGCGCCGGCATTTCCGCAGGAAGAATCCCAGCAACTGAAGGTGATCTTCGATGCGCTGACCCATTATTGGACGTTCACCATGCACCTGACCAAGTCGCACGCGTGACGGTTCCGCGCGCAGCGCAATCCGCCTAGGAGAGGGCCAGGAGAGGACATGCACGACAAGCTCCGCGACCTGTTCGATCTGCACGCCGTGGCCTCGCGCCAGAAGCACGCCCATCTGCTGAGCGTCGTCGCGGATACGCCGTATTCCCTCGATGCCAAGACGGGCATGGCGGTCTTCGGCGAGCAGGGCTGGCTGGCCCAGCTGCTCGGCACCGAATCGATCGCCAGCAAGAGCTGGTTGTGGTCGTGGGCCGAAAGCAAGTCCACCGCGCCCAAGGCGATGGCCAAGGCGGCCGAGAAACTGTGCGCCACTGGCGCCGAAAAGGGCATCGAGGATCTGCGGATTCCCGAGCAGGCGCTCGAGTTGGTGCGAGGCGAGGTCATCGCCTCCATCGCCAGCGGCCTGTTCGGCGTGGGCCCGTACTTCCGCGTCGCCTACGACGGCGGAGCCCTGTACGGCGTCATCACCGATCCGGCGTTTCCAGCCTTGCCGACCACCGATGCGGCCAAGGCCGCCGCCGTTTTCTCGCAGGCGGTGACGGAGCTGGACCTGTCCAACCACTTCAACGCGTTTCTCGGTTACGTGAAATGGCTGAAGTGGTCGCATACGTCGGATGGCCGCGACATCACCGCGATCGACCACGAAGGGCATGCGGTCAACGCGCGCTTCGGCGAGGACAAGCGCATGGCCTCGATCGAGGTCGCCAGCGCGACCGTGGCGACAGTCGGACGATGACGGGGGCGGGATGACCGAGGAGGTCCAGACCTACGCGGCCGTCCTGCGCGGAACGCGGCAGGAGTGGTCGGTTCCACGATTGTGGCGGCTGGCGCAGGATCTGCCGATCGTCGAGATGCCGGTGGGCGAAGTCTCCTCATGCCTGGACCAGGACCTGTGGTTCAATCACGGCGAGCGTCCCACCACCAGGGCGGTGGCGCGTCATTGCAAACAGATCATCGATGCGGACTTGAAGAAGCCGATCATCCTCGATCAGGACGGGCAGGTGATGGATGGGATCCACCGCATCGCGAAGGCGGTGCTGATCGGCGCGGCCCGCATCCGCGCGGTGCGCTTCGCGAAGAATCCTCCACCGGACAGCAGCGCCACCGCGTGACGTTCGCGATGGACGGCGGGAGGCCGCTCCGGTGCTTAGTTGACAATCGCTCAGTAACATATAGTTATATTGCGCGGATCGGCAGCCCCAGCTGTCCACGTCCAGATACCACCATTCGTGACTTCCCGGATCGGATATGCCGGGGCGATTCGGCGACGATCCCCGCAGTGGCATCCCGCTTCCGACGCGCCAACCGGTGGTGGCATGCCGGCGCGGCCTCATCTCGACCGACCGTTCCCGTTGTCATACTGACTTCCCGAGCCACTCCCATCCGTCGGATTCCGCATGCCCTTCCAGTCAGCCTTTCCCGCGGCCAGCGAACGTCTCCTCTCCGAGGCGGCGCCGGGCGAACCCGTGCACGCGCGTATCACCGCGGACCTCGACTTCGATCAGCGCTACGCCGAGCTGCGGGTCGCGCTCACCGGCGGTCACGTCATCGTCATGGATGAGCGCAAGGTCCTGCTGTCGCTGCCGATCGCCAACGTGACCAAGGCCGCCACCGACGAGCTCTACGGGAGCGCGCGCCTGACCGTGACCACCACCGATGGCGAGCGGGTGCTGGCGTATTTCACCCGCAACCTGGTGGCGGAGTTCGCGGCCATCGCCCGCGCCATCAACGACGTCGTCGCGAAGCGCGTGCCGCTGCTGCCGACCGAGCTCGAATCGCCGTTCTGCCCGCGCTGCCAGGCGCCGCTCCCGGAGCGCGGCGCGAACTGCCCGCTGTGCGTGCCCAAGGGACGTATATTGCTGCGCATCGTTGGGCTGGTGCGCCCGCACCGCGTGCCGGCGTTCCTGCTGTTGGCGGTGACCCTGCTGGGCGTCGGCGTCTCCATGGCGCCGCCGCTCGCCTACAAGCACATCACCGATGACGTGATCGTGCCCAGGAACCTCCAATCCCTGCCCTTCTGGATCGGGATGATCTTCGCCTCGATTGTCGGCGGCATGCTCTGCCGGCTGGTCTCCAACATGCTGGCGGTGTGGCTGAGCGGCCGCGTGGTGGCCGATCTGCAGGCGCGGCTGCACGAGCACCTGCTGCGCATGAAGATGTCATACCACGGCAAGCGTGACGCCGGCGAGATGGTCGGCAGGGTGATGAACGACACCAGCGAGCTGCAGCACTTCCTCAAGGACGGGCTGCCTTACATGCTGGTGAACGTCATCTCGCTGGTGACCATCGCCTCGATCCTGGTCTGCCTCAATCCGCTGCTGGCGGTCATCGCCTTCATGCCGGTGCCGTTCCTGATCGGTGGAGGCGCGTGGTTCTGGAAGCGCCTCATCCCGCTGTTCCACCGCCGCAACAACCGCCGCGGCAAGCTCTATTCCCTGCTCAACGAATCGCTGCGCGGACTCAAGGTGGTGAAGTCGCTGAGCCAGGAGCAGCGCCGTTCGGCCGAATTCACCAAGGCCAACAACCAGTTGTTCGCCGCCAACCTCGCCACCGACCGTACCAACTTCAGCTTCTTCGAGGTGCTCGCTTTCGTGATGCAGATGGGCATGATCGGCGTGTGGTACTACGGCGCGAAGGGGGTCGTCGGCAGCGACGGCAAGAGCCCGACGCTCGGCGACATCAGTGCGTTTGCCGGTCTGATGGCGATGTTCTACGGACCGCTGCAGTGGTTCGCGGCGATCCTCAACTGGATGACCGGCGCCTTCGCTGGCGCCGAGCGCGTCTTCAACGTGCTCGACCAGAAGCCCGAGGACTATGTCGCCGCCGCTACGCCGGTACCGGGCGCGCCCGAGCCCGCGGCGTTCGTCGGCAAGGTCGAGTTCCGGGGCGTGAGCTTCAGCTACGAGCGCGGCAAGGAAGTGCTCAAGGACGTGACCTTCGAGGTCCCGGCAGGGCAGATGCTCGGTCTGGTGGGGCGCTCGGGCGCCGGCAAGAGCACGATCATCAACCTGCTGTGCCGCTTCTACGACGCCGACCACGGCGAGATCCTGATCGACGGCGTGCGCCTCCAGGATTTGCCGCTCGAGACCTATCGCCGCCACATCGGCATCGTCATGCAGGATCCGTTCCTCTTCCACGGCTCGATCCTGGACAACATCCGCTACGGCCGGCCCGAGGCGACCTTCGCCGAGGTGGTCGAGGCGGCGAGGGCCGCGCATTGCCAGGACTTCATCCTCGAGAAGGAGGACGGCTACGATACCCTGGTGGGCGAGGGCGGCGCCGAACTCTCGGGCGGTGAGCGCCAGCGCCTGTCGATCGCGCGCGCCATCCTGCACGATCCCAAGCTGCTGATCCTCGACGAGGCGACCTCGGCGGTGGATTCGGAGACCGAGAAAGCGATCCAGGAGGCGATCGCGCGGCTGATCCGCGGGCGCACCACCATCGCCATCGCGCATCGGCTGGCGACGCTGCGCAACGCCCATCGCCTGGTGGTGGTCGATGACGGCGCGATCGTCGAGCAGGGGACGCACGACGAGCTGATGGCGAAGGACGGCGGCCATTTCGCCAAGCTGGTGCGCCTGCAGGGCGAGATCAACAAGCTCAAGGCCGAGCAGATCGTGGAGATCGCATGAACGACAACGCGGAGAGGTCGGCTACCCTCACGCCTCCGGCGGAGGCCGCGCTCGCGGCTTGCGCCAGCGGCGATACGCTGGCGCGCATGGACCGTCCGCCGATCGTCGTGCTCTCGCGCCGGCTCGACCGCGTCTTCGCGGCCATCGACGCGGCCGAACCGGTGCCCGTGCGCCTGGTCTGGGCGCGTCCGATCACCGGCCGGGGCGGGGACATCGCGCTGCTGAGCGACAAGAAGGCGTGCCTGGCGATGTTGTCCGGCATCGAAGCGTTCCCGATCGAGTCGCGGGCGATTGCCCAGGGGGAGCTCGACCGCCGCTACTGCATCGCGCGCATCTCGCGCGTGCACACCACCCGCGTCGATTTCGGCAACCGCTACTGGGACGTCGATACCGATCGCGGGCGCAGGCGCTTCCTGCTGCGCGAACCGAGCAAGAACGTCAGCCGCGTGGCGCCCGACCAGGTCCTCATCCGCGACACGCTCGGCAACCGCTACGTTATCGAATCCCTGGCCGCCCTTGACCAGGCCTCGCGCGCAGAGGCCGACCGAGCGCTTTAGCATTCAGGGGCTTCGCCCCTACGGCCCTTTGGGCCTACCCCACGGGCTTTGTCGGGGCTCGATGTCTCCGCTACGCTGCGACATCGTCGGCGGATGGGCTTCGCCGATTATATCCGCCGACCGCCCCTCGGCGCCCGCCCCATCGCGGAGCGATGGGGCCCCGTCCAATCAGGGGGCCAAGCCCTGTACGAATGCTCAGCCGACGGGGGCGAAGACGCGGGGTTTCAGCGAGTTGTCGCCGAAGATGATGGGGAAGCGCTTGCCGTCGTGCTCGACGCGGGTGCGGGCGTCCATGTAGCAGATGCTGAAGGCGCGGCGCGGGATGTCGGTGCGATTGACGTCGCTGCGGTGCAGCAGCCAGTTGTGCAGCAGCACCGATTCACCGGCCTCGAGTTCGAGGAACACCGTCTTGTCCGCTGGGCAGTGCTCGTGCTCGTGCTCGGCGGAGATGGTATGCCCGCGCTTGCTCAGGAGCCCAAGGCGGTGGCTGCCCGGGATGATCTGCACGCAGCCGTTGGCCACGGTCGCGGGATCGAGCGCGGTCCAGATGGTGGCGAGCGGATCGCGGTCGAGTCCCCAGCCCTCGCCGCCGTCCTGGTGCCAGGGCAGCAGCGTGCCCTTGCGCGCCGGCTTGTTCATGAACATCGCGCGGAACGCCGATATGCCGGCGTGCGCGCCGTAGTGCCAGGCGCAGATCTCGCGGAAGAGCGGCTGCTGCATATAGGAGAGGAAGAGGTCGTCGCGCTCGAGGTTCTCGATCTTGCGGTAGTCCAGGCTCGCGCCCTTGAAGCCGAGCGTCATCTCCGCCATGGATCCGTAGTCGCCACCGGTCTCGCCGCCGCGATCGAGCTGCATCATCAGCTGGTCGTCGCGCACCTTGCCGAGCATGATGTCGTCGATGCGCGTGCGCAGCCCCGCCAAGGCGTCCTGCGAGAGCGTGCGACCGATGCGCAGGTAGCCGTCGCGAAGGTACTGTTCCCACTGGGCGTCGGAGATGTGGTGGGAGACGTCGGCGAGGTGCAGGGTGTCCATGCCGCGATCCTAACCGCGATCTTCCCCCCGACATGGACGCGCCGCGCCTCAGCTTGGAGAATCTGAACCCGAGAGCCGCTGGTATTCGCTCGGGCTTCGTCCGAAGTGCTTGCGGAACAAGCGGCTGAAGTAAGCGGGATCGGCGCAGCCGACGCGGCTGCCGACCGCCTGCACGGACAGCCTACCCTCGCGCAGGAGGGTCACGGCGCGCTCCATGCGCATGCCCGCAAGGCAGGTCAGCGGCGTCATGCCGATCTCCCTGGTGAAGCGCCGGTTGAGGTGCTGCGGAGTGTAGCCAGCGAGCGCCGCGAGCTCGGGCAGCGCCACCGCTTCGGCGAGGTGACGCTCGAGCCATTCCAGGATCGCGGTCACCACCGGATCGGCGCCGCGCACGGCGAGCGCGCCGGCCGCGGCGTCGTGGCGCAGCAGCTCCTTGAGGACCAGCGGCGCCCAGTGCGCCATCATGGTGCTGGCCTCGGCGAAGCCGCGTGCGTACTCCTCCGCCGCGCTGCGGAACAGCACGTCGAGGCGGCTGCCCGGCGCCACCCTGCGCAGGCGCGGCGGCGCGAGCAGCGCGAACAGATCCTGCCCGCCGGGCAGATCGGCGAGCACATGGATGGAGGCGAGCGTCATGATCCTGGTCAGGCTGCGCCCGCTGTGCGGAACCCCGGGAGGGACGATAACCAGCGCGCCCGTGTCCAGCCGGTGGTCGATCCCGTCGACGACCCACAGCGCGGCGCCGCGAGTGACGTAGATGAGGTTGTGGTCGGAGATCGTGCGCTGGTCGAGCACGTACGATCCGGTCTCGGTGTGCTGGACGCTGCCGGGGAAGTTCGAGACCCGCATGTGGCGCAGAGCGAAGGCGAGCAGCGCCTGTGGATCCGCCGGAGCGGCTGGCCGGCGGGCGGTCATTTCTGCTGGAGCGCCCAGGTATGCCAGGCGTTGGTCAGCAGGGGATCCGACTTGCCGAACAGCTGCTTGACGGCGTCCTCGCTGGAGGTCCCGGCGGCGGTGAGATCGAGGAGCTTGCGGAACTTGTTCTCGGCGCCCTTCTTGTTGCCGCACGACGCGCGCACGAAGGCGCACAGGCTCCACATCTGCTGATAGAAGACATTGGGCAGCGACTCGAGGCCCATGCGCATCAGTTCGGTGCCGGGCTTGGCCTGGCGGTTGTTCGACTTGAACAGCTGAGCCACATCGGTGGCCCAGCTGTCGCTCATCGGCATGGACTTGTCCTCATAGGCGATGGTGGTGCAGAGGATCTTCTGGCAGAGCGCACGTTGCAGCTCCGAGCCCAGTCCTTCGCGGATCCACGTGGGCGCACGGGTCTTGTCGCCATGCGCCAGGTAGAACGCGTCGACGGCCATGCAGCTGGCGCTGTACACCATCCACGCGTCGACCAGCGGCTGCACCTTCTGCGCATGGGTGAAATAGGTGCGCTGACCGGGGAACGCGAGCACCTTCTTGGTGAGATCCTCGCCCTCGGGCTTGCCCACGATGTTCTTCTCGCGCAGGTAGTCGATCCAGCCCCCGACCTGGTCGGCGCTGGCGAACACCACCAGCCAGTAGATCTCGCCCGCAGGCGGCTTCGTGGCGATGAAGGTCTCCTGCGATCCGGCCCACACCTCGAGTCCGTCGATCGCCTTCTTCGCGAGCGCGAGGCCAGCCGCGGAGCCGTCGAGCTTGGCTCCGCCGACCAGCATCAGACGCACCGGTCCGTCACCCTGCTCGACGATGGCCAAGCCTTTGCCGCCGCTGTAGTCGCGCACCGCGGCGAGGAACCGCTCGTTGGTGATGGCGCGGGTGTTGACGGCTGCCGCGGGCGCGGGCGCCGCTGGTGCCGCGACGCCGGGCGCCGGCGCGGGCGCTGGCGCGGGGGTGGTCCCGGCCGGTGGTTCGGACGCGGGCTTGGCCGGCGGCCAGACGACCTCGTCTTCCGCGGGAAGCCAGGCGAGCGCGGACAGGCACAGCAGGCAGGCCGCCGCGAGCACGCGGAAGGACCAGGATGGGGAATGCGTCATGGGCGCGGATGGTAGCGGTGCGCCCGAAAAGGCTCGTGTCCACCCGTCGAGCAGCGGATGTGGGCAATGCTGGCTCGGCTGGCCTGGCAATGCTTGGAGATGGCGGGCACGGGGGTGGCGACTACAAGCTCACCATATGACCACCACCAGCCGCTATCCTCGTCCGATCATGGGCTTCACGCTGGCGTGCTGGGCGACACCCGCGGTGCTGATCGCCTTCGCCGGTTGCGGCGGGCGATCCGATCCGGCAGCGGCGTCGAGCTCGTCCTCCGGGCAGCAGATTCCGACCACCGCCTCTGCCGCCGCCACGCCGGGCACCGCGCCCAAGCCGGTACGCCTCACGCTGGTGGTCGATGCCACCGATCTGGCGCGCGGCCTCCTGCATGCACGGGAAACCATTCCCGTCACTCCCGGTCTGGTCTGGCTGTGGTTCCCGAAGTGGATGCCCGGAACCCATGCGCCGTGCGGGCCGGTCGAGAATCTCGGCGGACTGCGCTTCACGCTGCCGACCGGCGAACGCTTGGCGTGGCGCCGCGACGATGTCGAGCTGAACCGCTTCGGAGTCACCGTCCCCGCGGGCGCCGATCGCCTGGTGGCGAGCATCGACTACATCTGCAATCAGCCGAGCGAGAACTCCAAGGGCATCGATAGCGCCGGCGACGGCTCGCTCGGAGTGATCAGCTGGAACACCTGCCTGCTCTATCCGGAAGGGCCGGACGAGGACACCGTGCTGGTGGAGCCCCGCATCCGCCTGCCCAGCGGCTGGAAGCAGGCCAGCGCGCTGGAGCTGGGCGCCATGGAAGCCGAAGCCCCGAACGACCCCGCCCAGGCGGCGGAGGGAGACACGTTCAGCGGGCACGAGGTCAGCCTGCGCGAGCTGATCGACGCGCCACTGATCGCCGGCGAGCATCTGGCGCGCTACGACGTCTCGTCGGTGCCCGATCACGGGGTCCCGCTGCGGCTCGAGCTGGACGCGCTGGCCGAGGACGAGACCGGCGTGACGCTCGATGCCGAGGCGCAGGCCTCGTTCGCGCGTCTCGCAGACGAGGTGCACGAGCAGTTTCCCGGGCCGACGCCCTTCCAGACCTACCATCTGCTGGCCGTGGCCAGCGAGGTGGCGGAGCCGACCGGTCTCGAGCACGAGTCGTGCAGCCTGAACACCTTCCAGCGCGGCGCGCTCGTGAATCCGCCAGCGATCGCCGAGCAGATGGCGCACGAATTCTGCCACGCCTGGTGCGGGAAGTACCGGCGACCGGCCGGCATGTACACTCGGGATTTCCACACCCCCGAGCGAACCCATCTGTTGTGGGTGTACGAGGGGCTCGACATGTACCTGGGCGAGATCATGGCCTCGCGTGCGCAGCTCGGCACCGACAGCGGTTTCGTCGAACGCCTGCAGGCCGAGGCGCAGGAGCTCGCGCTGCACACCGGACGCGACTGGCGCTCGGTCGACGACACCGCCATCGCCAACTGGCAGCTGCGCGGGCCGAGCGCGCACTGGGGCCAGCTGCGCCGCGACCAGGACTACTACCTCGAAGGCATGCTCATGTGGCTCGAGATCGACGGCATCATCCGCTCCGAGTCCAACGGAGCCAGGAGCCTCGATGACTTCTGCCGCGAGTTCTTTCGCGTCGAGGGCTTCGAAGGCGGAAATGCGGGGGGATCGGCCAAGCCGAAGCCGTATGGAGTCGACGACATCGTCGCGGCGTTGCAGGCGATCCAGCCGCACGATTGGCGCGCGCTGATCGACGAGCGCATGCTGGGCACTTCGATCGCGCTGAGCTTCGCCGGTTTCGAGCGCTGCGGATGGCGGGTGCGCTTCGCTGGCGAACGCGGCGAACCCATGGCGACCTACGCCACCAGGTACCAGTACCTGGACGAGAGCTGGTCGCTCGGCCTGGTGCTGCAGAAGGGCGTGATCAAGCAGGTGCTCCCCGGAAGCCCCGCCGACCGGGCGCGGCTCGCTCCGGGCATGCGCGTGACGCGCATCGGCGGCAAGCCGATGAGCGTCGCGAGCGTCGACCAGGCGCTGGCCGATTCGACCACTTCGGGAGCCGTCGCCCTGCGTTGCCAGAGCGGGACGCATGCGCACGAGGTCTCGCTGGCTTATGCCGGCGGCCCGCGCTACTTCGCCCTCGAACGCATCGCCAGCTCGCCCGACCTGCTCGCCGCGGTGAGCGCTCCCCGCTCCGCGCGAGGCAAGGAGTTCGTCGCGCGCCAGCCTGCGGGCGCCGAGGGCGCCGCAGGCGATGCGACTCCGACGCCCCAGGACCCCGAGCCCGATCGTCCCGCGGAGGGTGAACCCGCCGTCGAGCCGCACGCGCCCGCCGAGGTCGCTCCCCCAGAGGTCGCTGCCCCGGACATCGAGAGCGGCGCGGCCGCGGCCGCGGCCGGCGGCGCGGTGGCGCCCGCCCCCAGGGATGCCCCCACTCCGGGTTCCGAGCCGGTGGTGGTGCCGTAGGCACGTCCGAGGCATGTCCTAGGCATGGCATGGCTAGGCCATGGCGTCCCATGCTCGCAGCGATGCCCGCCGTCCGCGCTGCTCACGCTCCTCGGCCAATTCTCTTGCAGGCGGTCGGATGACGGGAAAATCCGCGCTCCCGGAGAACCGCCATGTCCCCACGCGTCTTGATCCTGTCGGCCGTCGTCCTCGCCCTGCTCGCCAGCGGCAATGGCTATGCGGCCGAGGCCTCACCCGACGCCGATGCGCGCAAGGTCCAGGCTCAGCACGACAAGACGCTGAAGGCGGCCGAGTCCGAGGTTGCGTCGAAGACCAAGGAGCTCGAGCGCCTCGACAAGGCGATCACCGACAACGAGACCAAGGCCACCAAGCTCGACAAGGACATCGAGAAGACCAAGAGCGACGTCGCGGACATCGAAGGCGCCAAGGATCGCCTCACCCAGGCCAAGGCGGCGATGGAAGCCGCCGACGCGCGCGTGCAGAAGGAATACGAGGCGAACCGCAACAACGCCAACAACACCGGCGGCGCGAGCTCCGAGTCGGTGAAGGCGCAAGAGGACGCGCAGAAGGAATACCAGAAGACCAAGCGCATGGCCGCGAGCTCCGACTCCGAGGCCGCTGTCGGCAAGCAGCATCTCGCTGCGCTCGAGCGCGATCGCAAGTCGATGGACAAGAAGAAGGACGAACTGAACAAGAAGCGCGACGAGGCGGCCAAGGATCTCGACCAGTCGAAGGCCAAGCTCGAGGCGCTGAAGAACGCTCCCGCCGAGCCCGCTGCTCCATCCACGGAAAAACCCGCGGATCCAGCGGCTCCGGCTCCGGCTCCAGCTCCAGCTCCAGCGCCCTGAACGCGTCTCAGGCTCGGTCTAACGCGTCTCAGGCTCCCGCCGACCCAGTAACACATCCTCGCAGTGCAATCCGAGGTGGCGGTGCCCCCGACATCGGATTCCGCTAGCCTGCCACGGTGACGGCAGGACAGGGGGTACCATGAGGCGAGCGCGACCAATCACGTCGAGAACGGCGAAAGCCCAGGCGGCCGCTCCGCTGAGCGAGGCCCAGGCGGAGCGCTACCGGCGGAAATTCCTCGCCAATCGGCGCGCGCATAAGACCTGCTTCGTGCTCGCCATCGTCTTCGCCGTGGTGGTGGTGGTCGATACCGTCGCGATCATCGTCCAGCTCAAGGGCACCGACGCCATGCTGTGGCCGTGGCTCCTGGGTTGGGTGGTGGCGGCGTCGCTGGCCGTGCACTTCTTCGTGAAGCAGGGCCGCTCCGAGATCTGCCCGAAGTGCCACGGCCACCTGATCGGTTTCAAGCAGCACTGTCCCTGGTGCCGAGCCGAATTCGGCGAACACGATACCAGCTGCCACGCCTGCCACGGGGCGCTGAGCTTCGAGGGGAAGGGCTTGGCCGATCTCCATTTTTGCACCTCGTGCGGACTCGACCTCACCGGCGACGGCCCTGCCTCGCAGGCCGTCGTCGCGCCCGCAAAGGCTGCGGATCAGACCGCGGAGCCCACGGCGTGATTTTATAAGTTTAGTTTTGATAATACCTTAGAAAAAAACAGGCGTGTTGCATGGCGCGTCATTTTGACGGCGGGCCTTGAATGGGGTATAGTTTCGCATGCCGGCTACCGCGACCCCGTCATCGCCGCATACGCCCCGACCGTCGCACCAGCCGGTCATGGACATCATCTTCCAGGCCTGCCTCGACCACATAGAGGCTGGAGCCGGGGAGACCCTGACATTCGTGCTCACGAGCCATCCCACCTACGTGCACCGCACCAATCAGCGCGGCTGGAGCCTGTTGCACGCTGCCGCGGTGGCCAACCGCCGCGCGATGGTCGAACTGCTGATCCAGCGCGGCGCGCGCATCGACGCGCGCGACACCATCGGCGCCACGCCGCTGCACCTCGCCACCGCGCACGGGCATGTCGAGACCATGGAGGCGTTGATCGCGGCAGGAGCCGATCTCGAGGCCATCGAGTCGCGCAGCGGAGAGACTCCGATGCACTGGGCGGCGGCGCATGGCCGACAGTTCGCCGCGGCGCTGCTCATCGCCAAGGGCGCCGACCCCGACCCCCGCGACGCAGCCACCGGGCCGCTCCACCACGCCGCGGCGAACGGCAATCTCGCCATCGTCAAGCTGCTGCTGCGCGCCGGCGCCGAGGTCAACGCCCGCGACTCGCGCGAGCGCACGCCATTGCACCTCGCCGCCCTGGCGGGCCGCATCGACGTGGCGATCACGCTGATCGAGAATGGCGCCGAGGTCGATGCCTCCGATTCCTCGGGCTGGACGGCCCTGGCGATCAGCGTGCAACGCGCGGACCGCCGCTTCTTCCATCTGCTGATGCAGCGCCGTGTGCTGGTCAACATGCGCGACCAGCAAGGCATGTCGCCACTGCATTGGGCCGCGCTCGGCGGCCATGTCGATTTAGCCGCGGAACTGATCCGCTGCAAGGCGTCGATCAACGCGCGCAACCGCGAGGGCCGTACTCCGCTGATGCTCGCCGCCGATTACGGCCACCGCGGCATCGTCGAGGTGCTGATGAACCGCGGCGCCGACGCCACGGTCACCGATGAGGTCGGAGCCACGGCGCTCGCGCGCGCGCTCACCATGGGCCACAAGGACGTGGCGACGCTGCTCGATGGTTCCGCGGCGATCCACGATCCGGACATCACCCCGTTGGGCGTGATGATCGTCAGGCCCTGACGGGGGCAGCGCTGATTCATTTCAGCGCGTTGGGCGCCCCGCAGTGATCGCACACGGCTTTTGCCGGCAACGACGTGAACCTGGCGACGAATTCGCGCTTGCAGCGGAAGCAGGCCATCACCCGTTCGTGACCCGAGGGCACGTCGCCCGGCACGTCGATCTGCAGCGGAGGCGGCGCTCCACCTGAAGGCGGCGACGCCGCGCCTGAGGGAGGCGAGGACACTGGCGGCAGCGAGCCGATCGAACGCCTGACTCGCGACGACAGCGCGCTCGCTCGCTGATCGGCCGCGACCGGAGTGTTGCCGGTTCCGGCGCTCAGGCGCGAGGTGCCAGGCGCGTTGTGCGGAACCGGGGACGACTCGCTCTTGCCCTGAGGAGTCGCCTCCCGTGCTGGCGGCGCCGAGCCTAGCTGGCCCACAAGCGGCGTGTTCAAGCGGCTCGACGCGCTCTTCGCGGCGCTGTCGAGCGGCAGCGCGGCCGCCTGCCGCGGTTTGCCGCGGACGTCGGCGACCAGCCGTTCGAGCGGTTCGACCATGCCCGCGCGACGCACGATTGCCAGGCAGCCATACTGCGCCGCGAGGCGTGGATCCTGGGACTGCGAGGCCGATTCGGTGAAGAACACCACGTGCATCTGCCAGCCGCGTTTGCGGTACTCGCGGATCGCGGTGACGCCTTCGGCGGACAGGGGGCCGAACAGCAGCTCGCAACCGAGGGTGCCCATCATCAGGCGCTCGAGCTGCGCGAAGGCGTCGGCGTACGACGGCACCGCCTTGCAGGTCTGGCCGGGCGCGCCAAGGCGCTCCGCCAGCATGCGCGCGCTGCCGAAGCTGTCATCGACCACGAGCATCGTCACCGCGCGCGCCTCGATCGGCTTCTGCTCGGCCTGCTTGTGTTCATCGGCGCCTCCCGCGCCGGCCATCGGATCGAACAGCAGGCGCTGCACTCCGCTCGGCAGCTCGTCCGCGCGCAGTTTCGGCCGCGACGGCTGCGGCATGCCTTCCTTCACCGACGAGGTGCGGTTGCCACCGATGAGATCGTCGAGGACGTCGCGCTGATGCGCCGGTGAGACGACGGGCTGATGCGGCTCGTCGCGCCGCGGCTCTTCGGCGGCGACGACCCGACCGCCGCTGAGGTTCGACATGGCATCGGCAGCAGGGATCGCACCGAAGATGCCGGCACGGTCCTCTTCCGCAAACGGCTTGTGCAGGATCGCCACCAACGAGTACTGGCGCGCGAGCGCGGCATCCTGGTCCCGCGATCTGGTCTCGGTGTAGAACGCGGTTGGGATGTCGATGCCCTGACCGCGCAGATCGGCCAGGAACGCGACCCCATCTTTCGCTAGCGGCCCGATGACCAGGGCGGGGAGCGGCGAGCCGGCGAGATGCAGGTACGCGACGGTGTCCGCGGCCTCGGCGTAGGTGGCCGATACCGTCACCGGGGAATCGGATCCCAGCCACGCCCGCAACGAGGCGGCGCTCTTGAGACGATCGTCAACCACCAGGATCGTTCCTGCCACCGCCATCAGCCGACTCCCGGAGAAGGTGTACACGCTGCCGGGCGGGCGGTCCATCCCCCGCGCGGGGTTCGCAGCGAGAGCGTGTGCAAACCCTTCCGCAGAGCGGGTTGTGCGCTCGCGCCATGGCCGAGGCTGCGGCGATGCGCGTGGTGGTGTCGACGATCTGTTGCGCGGTGCTCGGCCAATCCATCGGTTCCGCCGCGGAAGCCCGCCACGCGCCCCTGGACGCCGCGTGGGCGGCGTTGGACGCGCCCGCTCTGCGCTGGTTCGGTCCGCTCCGACGGTTGCGCGACCAGCTGATGATCGCGCTCTTCCCGCGCTGGCCGTACCGCGACGGGCATCCCGGATACCTGCGGGTGGTCCCGTTCTTCCGCGATGATCGGCGCTTCCGGCTGTGGGGAGGCCGGATCGGCGCCGCGGTCGGCCGCGACGACCGCACCACCCTCGGTTCTACCGAAGCCGATCTGGATTCCACCTTCCGCTTTGGCGCGATGGTGCGCGTGCGCGCATCCCAGGCGACGAGTCGCGACGACTCCGGCGTGTCGGGATTGGCGACGGGAACCTACCGTCTGCTGCAAGGACCGCGCGCGCTCACGCGCATCGGCCTCGGCGCGCGTTGGTCGACGATCGGGTCGAGTCCCGGCATCGGTCCGGCCGGCTCGCTGGCGATCGCCTGGTTTCCGCGCGCTCCATGGATCCTCGATATCGAAGCCGACATCGGATCGGTGGGCGCCAGGCCCGTCGCGGCAGGCGAGGTCGGAGCTGGCTATATGCTGCGCGCGCTCGAGCTACGCGCCGGATTCCTGTGGCAGTCGGGATGTCCCGCGTTCCATGGGCCGGTGGGCGGCATCTCGTACTGGTTTTGAAACGCGAGGGCCCGGCGCGCATCGTCCGGGATCAGGCGGCGTTGCCGCCGCAGCACTTCTTGTACTTCTTGCCGCTGCCGCACGGACACGGATCGTTGCGTCCGATCTTCGCTCCCGGCCTCTGGAAAGGAGTACCCTTTGCCGAGCTCGCTTCGAGATAGGCCTGTTTCAGCGCGCCGACATAGCGTCCGAGATCGAGGCCATTGCCGATCCTGCCGCGGCGCTGCAGATCCTCGAGGAAGGCGCGGCACAGGCTCGGCACGAACGGCTGCGCCGCTTCCGGCAGGTTCAGCCGCGCGACGCCCTGCAGCAGCGCCTGCTTCACATCCGGCTCGTCGAGTTCGCCGAGAGCGGCGCCGCGCGCGCGGCACGCTTCTGAGAGCAGGGTCTCGAGCACCGTCTGCGCGGGTTCGGCGATCTCGGGGGGAAAGAGCTTGAGCGCATCCGAGTGGCAGAAATCAGCCACCCAGTTGCCGACGTTCTCACTGCTGAAATCGGACATGGCCGCAGCATGGCGCGCGGCGCAAGCGTGGGAACTCCGGAACCTTGCGGAGTGGGCATTCCGCTGGCAATCGCCTGTGGGGCGCGACATTTCCGCCATGACGTTCAAGATCATCTACGCCCGCGGCATCGAGCTCAACAAGGTCCTGATCGAAGCGGCCTCCTTGAAGGAAGCGCTGCGCAAGGGCTACCAGCAGCATCACTGGGACAGCGTGCTCGAGATCTCCACCCCGGACGACAAGCCGCTGCAAGCCACCGCCTGAGGCCGGACTGCGCGCGAGACCGTCTGACCGGACACGAGACACCCGGTCCGACGTGGGCGTCGTCGGGTGCATAGTGGGTACACATGGAGTGGGTACAAATGGACGCCATCGCCATCCGGCGGTGGCGTCCAGATTGTTTCCAGGGGTCTCGGTGCCACACGTGCTGGTGGTCTCGGAGGCCTGCCGCTGCGTGTGGCTGATCCTGGTGTATCCTCCCTGGCGATGCCGTCCCACTCCGTGTCCTCACCTGCGCGCTCTGCTCACATCGTCGAGCCGACGTCAAGCCTTGCCAGGCCACGCCGGACCGTCCTGCGGCTCGCGGCGATCCTCTTGGTGCTGATCGCAAGCTGTGGTGGAAGCATGGTCGTTGCCCATCGCGCCGCGCTATCCGCCCTGGACCGGGGAAGGGAATCGGCGGCACTGGACGCCTTGGGCCAAGCAGGGGATGCCGAAAGCGCGATGCCGCGCGATGGCACGAGCTCTGGCAGCGAAGCTGAGCAGGCGATCACCGAAGGCGGGGATTCGCGGTACGGTGTCATGGACGCGCTGGAAGCGGGTCCCGCCTTGGGGACCGCCGAAGCGCGCCACGAACGCGCGCGATCCGCACCTGGTTTCCAATCGGGTGACAGGTCATCACCGATTGCCGCCCCGAGCGCGGATTCCGGCCCGGGTTTAGACCAGAACACGCGCCGGTCTCGGAATGAGCGCGACGACGGGCGTCCGAGCTTGGAGCGCGCGCGCAAGCGGCTCGACACCGAGGTACGTCCGATCCCGGTCGCGCCTGGCCGAGCGGCTCCGGTCGCGCAGGCCGATGCCGGCGACGTGCACTTTGATTGGACCTATGCCACCGGTGGGCAGGTCTATCAGTGCAACACCACCGTAGCGATCGCGCCTGGAGATGGCTTGCGTCGGGACGCGCTCATCACCACCATGGATTCGAGCGGACGCACCCTGGTGTCCTACCATGGCACCGCCTTCCGCGATGCGAACGGCCTGGTGCATGTCGACGCGCGCAACGCGCCGGTCACCGGGCCCTGGGCCCGCAACTGGTCCCCCGACAGCATCGCGATCGACGAATACGGCCAGGTCCACACCATGGATGACTACAACCGCCCGGGCGGCGGCTGGGTGACGCCGCCTTGAGCCGTCGGTCCCAGGCCAGGGAGCCTGTGGAGGCCCGGGTGGATGGGCACTGACAGCCAGGGCGGGGCTCCGAACATGACGGCCACATGCCGATGCTCGCGAAAATCCTGCTCATCGAAGACAACCCGGGCGATGCCCGCCTGCTGCAGGAATACCTGCCGCGGAACCTGCCGTTCGAACTCGACATCACGGTCTGCGATCGCCTGGCGCGCGCGATCTCGGTGCTCGACCGAGGACAGCCCTTCGACTTGATCCTGACCGATCTTTTTCTGCCCGACAGCATGGGCTTCGCGACGTTCGAGCGCGTGCAGGAGAAAGCCCACGACACTCCCATCGTCATCCTCAGCGGCTGGGAAGACCAGGCTCAGGTCGACAAGGCGATGCTGTTCGGTGCCCGTGACTACGTCAACAAGGGCAATCTCGATCCGCTGAAGCTGGTGAAGCTGCTGCGGGAGGTCGTGAAGAACGCGCCTCCGAACTCGTCGGTGCCGCGCGACGAGGACTGACTGGGCGACTCCGCGCGGAACATCATCCCTCGAGCAGCCTGGCGACGCAGAACGACCGCTTCTTGTGCGTCAGGCGGGATTCGGCGACGGCGACCACACGCACGCGACGGCTGGATCGTGATCCGCAATCGACGATACGAGTGACGTCGCCCTGTCCGATGCTCGGCGAGTCAGTGATGAAGTGGCAGGTGCCATCCACGATCTGCAGGTTGCGTACTTCGAGCAGGCTGTCGGCGGCGTTATCGTCGGAGCGATTGACGGAAGCATGGTGGGTCGTCATCACGTCAGCCTAGCCGCAGGCGGCAAACGGCGAACCCAATCACGGAAACCCTGGGCGGAGGCTGGCCGTTCATGGGCGGTCGGCCACCGGAAGCTGGATCTCCACAGCTGGCTATGCCAGCCTTGATGTCAGCTGTCGATGCTCAGCAGCGTGTCGAGGCGCAGCAGCCGCAAGGTTTCGGCGACCCGGGCGTTTGCCCCGATGATCGACACCGGCGAGGGCTTGGCCGAGCGCATGAGGTTGACCAGCCAATTGCAGAGCGAGGAATTGATCATCGGCACGCGCGAGAAGTCGACGATCAACTTGCCGCGCAGGCCATGGATCCACTTGTGACTGGCCGTGGTCGCGAGCGCAGGGTGGTTGTTGGCAGCGGGATCGAGGTTGAGCACCACCACGCAGCCGGATCTATTTTCCACCGTGAACGGCAGTTCCGAGCCCTCCTCAGGGAAGAACAAGCGCGCGGCGCCGCTGGTCACCTGGGTGGGGTCGGTCATCGGAGCTGGATTTGAAGGCCATCCGAGGTCGGTCAAAGGCATATTTGAGCTGCTTCGTGAACGCGAGTCCCTCGGCCCCGTGCTGTGGATGAGCTAGGGTCAGGGCGCCGTGATCGGAGCGAGGGGGACCGAGAAGTGGGTCTCGGTGATGGGGCCCCAGGAGACGCCATCGCGCGTGTAGGCCACCTTGAGGAAGTATTCGTTGCCCGGCTCGATCTTGGAGAGCAGCTCCGCCAGGAATCCGGTGTCCTTCGTCACCAGCAGCGTGTTGTCGCCGCCAGTGATTGCCTTGTCCTTGTTGAGGTAGGCCTGCTGCGCCACGGTCCTGGGCAGTTTCCACGGTCGGACCTCGACCAGGGAGACGTAGAGCGCCTGGGGTTTCGCGTCGGGGTCGAGCGTGAGCGTCACCCGGTAACGGTCGGAGCCGAGGACGGTGCACGAGAGCTTGCGCACCGCGGCATCGGGATCGGCCTGGGGCCGCGCCCCTTCGGCGTCGAAGTCGATCCGCCGCTCCTTGCGCTCGGGCAATGGATCGATGGCGGTGGTGCCGATGCCTTCGTCGCGCAGGTAGCCGAACGTGTGGCTCGAGCCCTGGATGACGTACGATACCTTCTCGCCCTCGAGCACCGCGCGCAGCAGCCGCACCAGCTCAGGGCCGTAGCGGCGGTCCGCAAACATGCGGCCGAGTTCTCCGATCCGATCCACCACCGTCTTCTGCGCCTTGGCATGCATCCACGCAGTGCGGATGGCGCGCGCATGCTCGAGCATGGAACCCTCGCGGAAGTGGATGTTCACCGCGTACAGGGGGATGTTGAGCGCGCGTTCCGGCGCATGGGCGAGCGCGTATGCGAAGCGTTTCGCCGCGTTGCCCCAGGTGCCTTCGCCGACGTCGAACGCCTTCTCTAGCGCCGGCCACACCCGCTCGTACGGCGTGTCGAGGAATTTCTCGATCTGCGCCTGCGAGAAGGTGAGCTGATAGAAGAAGCTGGCGCGGTAATAATCGATCGTCCGTCCGGAGTGCTGCTGATCGGCATCGTCGCGTCTGCGATCGAAGCCCAGATCGGGATCGTAATGGGGGAAATCCGGATCCGGATAATACTTCGGTGGACGCGGGAAGAATCCCGGCCGCTGCGCCGCCGACTCGACCTCGTCCATGTAGGCGTGCATCTGCGCGCCCGTGGTGTCGGTGTCGGTGATCTCGCCCTGCGCGACCAGGGTGATGGCGTCGCCCTGGCCGAGTTCGAAGCGGTCGAGGTCGACGTTGAAGCGGAAGCTGTAGTTCAACCGCTCGAAGGTGCCCCAGATGAACCGCCACGACTGGCTATCCACGATGTCGGAGCGGAACACCCGCGTGGTGCCCTCCTGGAAGGTGGCGATGATGTCGGAGTTGGTGACCCGCGCGTCGTGGTTGTGGCGGTAGATGAATCCGTAGCGGGCTCCCGAGCTCTTGCTGTCGGTGGTGTAGGTCGTGGAGCGCGTGCCGATCTTGCGCACCGCAGAATCCTCGGGCGCGCGCTGCCAATCGAAACCGCCAGCGAGCTGATCGGACGTGCCATAACGGCCGCTCACCGCCTGCTCGTACGCCATCCGTCCAGCGGCCTGGGCGAGGTCGTAACGGTAGGCCAGGTCGAGTGCGCGACCCTTGCCGTTGGAGAAGGTGAACGAGAACGGCGTGACCGCGGTCTTGTTGCGGCCGATGGCGGCATTCGCGACGGTGAAGCCCTCGATGACGTCCCCCGTCGAGCCGCCGGCGTTGGCGTTGCCTCCGGCTTCGGCGAGGCGGGTGATGCGTACGCGCACGAAGCGCTCATTCTCGCGCAGGATGCTGACGCGGAATCGGCCAGTGACGTAGACTCCGAGCGAGGCGTCGGCGCGGATGGCGCTGGTCAGCTGCGTGACGTCGAGCGACCAGCCGATGCTTGGACCGGCATCAATGGTGCCGCTCGCGGTGAACGAGATGATCTCGCCATCCTCCATGTGCGAGATCCACTCGGCTTCGGTGGGTATGCGGATGGGGAAGCCGAGGATGTTCCACAGCCTGCCGTAGCGGGCCTTGCTCAAGCCTTCGAAGGGATGGAACCACGAGGCCTTGGTGGTCTCGCGCGAACGTTCGGGTTCGGGCTCGGGGCCGTACACCGGCGTCTTGTCCGCGACGTCCTCGTCGCTCGGCAGAGCAGGAGCGGGCAGATCGCTCTCGACCGGCTGCGAGTCCTTCATCGCCTCGGAGGCGACCGCGGGATCATGGATGGGCGGCAGGCGGGCGAAATCCTTCGGCATCACCTGCCTGATGTCGGTGAAATCGTTGCCGATGCTGCCGCCGACCGAGAAGCCGCCGGTGAGGTTGCCGACCACCGGCCAGGTCACCGAGTAGAACGGATACGACAGGTCGATGCGCAGGTGGTCGATCACCGTCCAGCTGCCCAGGACGTTGTGATTGTCGAAGATGCGCCTGCCCGCGCGTGCGCTCAGGCCGCCGTCGCCGAACCCCAGCTTCACGATCTCGACGTCCTCGATGAGATTGAAGATGGCCTCGGACAGCTTCTCGGATTGCAGGCTCAGCGCACGCACCTCGCTGGGCGGCCATTCCTCGACCTGTGGCGTCTTCTCGGCTTCCGGCTTGGCCTTGGGCGTCTTGGCGGGACGTGGCTCGGAGCTTGGACGATCCGAGGAACTCGCGGTGCGGGTGTTGTCGCGGAAGAAGGCGTCCTCGCTCCAGGCTTCGGGAGAGGACGCGGCGATGGCGAGCAGCGCCGCCACCACCCAGCGTCGACGGGAGCGCGCGCCACCCGTTCGCCGAAATCCGCTCTGCTGCACCGTGGCTCCACTGACGAAGGCCCTTCAAAGGCCTCCGCCAGCGTAGCGGCTTTTTGTTGGGGGGCTACGGCCTCCGGCCGGCACATGCCCCAAAGGGCATGTGAGATCGCTTCGCGATCCCCCCAACATCGCGCTCCGCGCTGCCCCCCGTGAAGAAAAAAAATGTGAGGGTTGCGATTTGAGCCTCTCGTGCGGATTTCTGCCTGGTGTCAGAGATGTTCGCTGGTGGTGAGTTCGGGCTCGCCGTAGCTGACCACGTGGAGGCCCCACTTGCCGTCCTGCTTGAGATCGGGCTCGCGGTTGATCACCGAGAAGACGTAGGCGGGTTGCTGCCAGACCATCCGCGCGATCGGGTAGGCGGTGCCCATCACCGCGATGTCGCCGACGCCGAGCACGGCCCGGCCGCTGCCCTCGACGGCTCCGAACGTAGTGCCGAGCGCGATGCCGCCGACCGAACCGACACCGCCGCCGATGATCCGGCCGACCGGTTTGATCACGTAGCCCCAGGTCGAGCGCCCGAGCCACTGCGCCATCCAGCCGAACGGCATCTCAGTCCACAGCTCGTCGAGTTGCGCATTGGTCGAGGCGTAGTCGTCGTGGATGCCGCGTCCGATGAAGTGGCCCATGCAGTCGGTGAACGCGAAGCGGTATGAGCTGCGCACCACGCCGTCCTCGCCGCCCATGGTCATGCCGGTGTTCGCGAGATACCCACCGGCGCGAGACCAGCTGTCGCCGACCAATGCCGCGGTCGGCGCGACTCCGGGGACCACGTCGACGTTCCAGCGGTTGCCGTGGCGGTCGGTGAGCGCGCCGTTCCAGTAGAGGTCACCCATCTGGTGCGGATTGCCGATGACCAGCGGGCGCGCAGCACTGTTGCCGCAGCCAGAGGCGCCGAGGCAGGCGATGAGGCCGAGAGAGGCCGAGAGCAGACGCAGGGGAGCGAGCATGGGTTTTCTCCTTGGTTATTAAGTAAACGATAACTAACATATGAGCCCGTGTCAAGGTCATGGTGGACTATGTCTGGGATCTCGGGAGTCCTGGAGGGATTTGGCTGGGATCGGGCTTGGCTCGTACAGATCGCCGTGCGGGGAGGCCGTTCAGGTAAGTACGAGGAAAAGAGCCGCGGACTTAGGCGAACGACGGCTCGGAGTAGCCGAAGCGGATCCTCAGGATCACCGCCAACGGCGTGAAGCTGTCGCAGAGCATGCCCTCGTAACCGCTGGGCGTCCCATCCCACGCGAACCAATCGCGCCGTGCATGCAGTCCGCCGGCGTGGCGGCCATCAGCGTACCCGACCAGCAGCGCATCGATGAGCAGGTCCCGCTCCGCCGTCATGCCCACGCGGTGCAGCGCCTCGATCGCCTCGCCGCACCACGCTGGCGATACGCCACCGTTGAGGAAGGCGCCGAAGGTGTCAGCGCCGTCGTCGCGCTCCGGATGTCCGAGGCCGTGCGGATTGTAATCGCGGCGAGGGATGGGCGCGAGCGACAGTGGCAGGCCATGGGCGAAGCTGGCGAAACCGCTGGCGATGAGCGAACGCCACAGGGCGCGCATCAGCGCGCCCGCGCGCTCGCCCTCGATCAGGCCGTACGCCACCGCGAGCGTAGTGGGCGACAAGAAGGCGTGATCGTGCATCCGCCCCTCGGCGTCGATCCAACCGGCGATGCGGCCGCTGGCGGGAGCGGTGAAGGTGTCCGCGAACGTGGCCGCGAGCGAGCGCGCGCGAGCGCGACATGCATCCGCGGCGGCGCCATCTCCGGCCCAATCCCACATCGCGGCGAGCTTCACGAGCGCGCGGAAGGCGATGGGGTTCGAGATGGCGTCCTTGTGTCCGACGCGGATCTGGTCGAAGTAGCTGCTGCCTCCGGGAGCGCCACCGCAACCGGGATACGCGGATTCGAAGATGCCGTCGCCGTCGCGATCCAGCGCGAACAGGCGTTCCATGCGATTCTTCAGCCGTGGCGCATGGCGCGCGAGGAAGGCGCGGTCGCGCGTGATCGCCATGTAGGTGGCGCAGGCCCAGAGGACCGACGGGTGCGAGCCCAGGAAACGGTCCTCGACGCCGTTTCCGTACCAGCCGCCGTGGCGCAGCTGGATGTCCAGCGCGCCGCGCAGCAGGCCGACCGCGGTCAGCGAGCCGTCGCGCGACAGCGGGGGCTGGTGCGCGCACAGCTCGGCGAACCCGTGGGTGACGAATTCCACCGGGCAGGACGCGCCGTTGTTGGTGAACACGCCCCAGTCGGGACGAAACCCGAGCGCGGTCGGATAGGCCTCCATACCCGGATGTGCGCCGGGGCGTTTCCCGTCGCGGTCGGCCGCGCCAGATACCCGCGGGTACGGCGACTGCCGCACCGTGACATCGAACGTCGCCGCATGCGTGCCGGCCTCGACCACGTGCAGTCCGTGCGCGAAACCATCGGCACCGGCGCACAGCTCGAGGCGCTGCCCGCCCCAGAACGAGGTGTCGCAGCGCACCCAGCCCCGCTGCGGAGCGCGCACGCCGTCGATCTCGATCATCGATCCGCCGGGCACATGCACGCACACCGGGAAGGCGCAGCGTCCGCTCGGGCCATCCTCGATCACGTGGGCGAACACCGTGGGGATGGCGTTCTGGCTGTCGAGCCTGAGCGACAGGTCGGCAAGGCGCAACGCCAGCCAACGGCGCGTGCTGCGGCGCGTCACGGTGACGCGGAAACCGGCGGCGGTGAACGCGAAGCCGATGCGCAGGAACACGCCGGGGATGATCTCGGTCTCTCGCGCTTCGTAGGCGCGCTCATCCAGCTGCCGCATCGGCGCCGCGTCGAAGGTCTCGCGCGCGGCCGCATGCCCGGCTTCGTGGTAGGCTGGCCCCGAGCTCGCGATCAGGTTGGCGCCGTAGCTGGCATGAGCGCCGGGATCGCACGCGAGCGTGGAGAGCGACGATCTCCACGGATCGAAACGCACGATCCACGAGGTCGAGGTGGCGAGCAGGTGGCCGCGCGCCTGCACGCACCAGCCGTCGACCAGCCGCATGCGCCGCGCCTGCGGGGTCTCGGCGTCGGACGCGGGGCTGATGGTCGTGACCGATGCGTCGGGCGAGGCCGGAGCGGGGTCCACCTCGACGCCGGGTTCACCTGAGAACGTCAGGCCATCGAGGGTGTCCGCCACCGGCCACCAGCGCCGGTACTGCGCGCGACGAAGGACCACCATCAACCACGCGACGGACTCGGCGCCATCGAGGGCGATGACGATCGGATCGGCGCCTCCAGCGGCATCGCTGGCCAGGGTCCCATCCTCGCGATGGGCACCCAACGTGCGCCAGCCGATACCCGTCGGAGCGAGCACCTCGACATCCATGGGCCGGTTGTCGGCGGCGAAATGATGGACCAGGTACGGCCGGACGGGAAGTCTCAGCGAGGCCGGGCGGATCCGCGCGGCGAAACGGTAGAGGCGCACCACGCAGCGCGTCCGTCCGCCGCTCTCGGGCTCCTCCCGCCATGCGTAGGTGGTGGAGACCTCGGCGGGGATCACCTCTGGCATGACAGAGGTGTAGGCCGTGTGTCGGGCGGCACCAGCGCCGGCGCGCTCCGCGGCAACCGCCGGTTCACCGGCTCTCTGGCGCTGCCGCTTTCGCGTCGTCGGGCACATTGGCTGCCGGCTTCGCGGCTGGCTTGGCCGGTGGCGCCGCGGGATCATTGGCAGCGAAGATCGCCTCGATGGCCGCGGCCTGCTCGCCCGCCTGTCCAAGCTGGTTTCGCCCTTCACGCTGATCGCCGGCGGCGAGCGCGAAGAACGCGGCGAGCGCGTGGTCCTCGGCGTGGTTCGAGCGCACGACGGCCAGGGCGATCGCCTTCCCGTCCTCGGGCTTGAGGTCCTTGAACAGCTCCACCGTGAGCATCGAGCCGCCATCGACCATCTTCAGCGAATACACGCCCTTCTCGAGCCCTTCGACCACCACATCCTGGCGGATCGCGCTGTAGGCGAAGCGCGGATGGCGTCCGCCAGCGATCTCGGCGGACAGCCGCTCCTTGAGGATGTCGCGATAGGTGGCGAAGGTCTCGGGCGGAGCTTTCGCGGCCAGTTCCTTCGTAGCGGACGGGGTCTCGGCGGGGGCGCCCTGGTCCTGCTTGTCGGCGGCGCCCTTGGCCTTGGACTTGCCGAGGATCGGATACGGGTTCTTGTAATAATTGGCGCAGCGCAGGCGCATGTAGCCACCATCGTCGTCGGGGTATTCGGACTTGTGGCCGAGATTGCCCGGGGTTGGCGGCGGATTGGTGATGCCGTCCTTCTCCGAGTCATCGACCGAGGTGGAGTGCATGCCGCCGGAATTGAAGATGAAGCCGGCGCATCCCGCCTGGACGTAGCGCGCGATGGTGGTGTTGCGCGGATAGTCCTCGAGCAGGAATTGCGGTATGCAGTCGGTGAAGTGGCCAGGCGTCTGGTTCTCGCACAGGAACCAGGTGTTCCCCACCGCCACCTGCCAATAGAAGATCCACAGCCCGGTCGCCTTGTGGAAATCCTCCACGAACTTCAGCTGTTCCTCGAACGAATCGAAGTAGGCGAACATGGTCCGGTCGGGCGCGTATGGCGGCTTCTTGCCCTGGGCACCGAGATCGAAATCGCTGAACTGGGCCACCGCCAGATCCCACTTGTCGACGCCGCACTCGATCATGTAGCGAGCCCAGTTGGCGGCGCTCATCGTCCCCTTGGCGTCCCATTCGGAGAGGTTGCAGCACATCAGCACGTTCATCGGCGCGTAGCGCGCGCGCAGGCGGGTCCACGCGGAGGCGTAGCCGATCAGGTCGTCGGGCAGGCCCTTGAGCTCCTCAAGGCCGGACGAGCCGACCTTCACATCGACCTTGGTGGGCTGCATGCCGCCGGCGATCAGCAGGTGCCCCCACTCGTCGGGCTCGACCTGCACGACCATCGGCTTGTCGGGGTACTTGCCGCAGATCTGCATCATCAGCTTCACCTGCTCCCAGTACGAGCGCATGGTCTCGACGTTCTTGGCGTTGGCCGGCGTCGCCTGCGGCGGACCCGGCTTGTAGTCGGCGGGAAACGACTGCGCGAGGTTGTACATGGTGATCCACGGGATGTAGCCGTGGTCGACCGTCGCCTTCACCCAGGTGTCGAGCCACACGCCGCGCTTCTTGTCGGGATTGACGTATTTGTTCCAGTCGAACAGGAACACCGTGTCCCAAGTCTGGCGTTTATCGTCCCAGCCAGCGCCACCGGAAACGTACTGCTGGCGGAACATCCATTTCGCGCCGTTCTTATCGCGCGTCTCGTCGAGGTATTCGACCGATGCGCAGACGCCGAGATTGAAGTGCTGCAGCACGTTCTCGAGGTGCGCCTTCCGGGCGGCGATGCCCGGATCCTTGTCCTTGGCCTTGTCCGTCGCTGATGCCGGCTTGGCGTCCGCGGCGCCAGCTGGCCCGGCGAGCGTCACCAACGCCAGCAGGCAGCACAGCAGGGCGATGGACGAGCGGAGATGCGGCATGATGCCTCCTGGAACTCACGTGAACGTGTCCGGGGGCTTACGTGACCGGCTGCGAGACCGAGTGCGTGACCGGATGCCGGCGCGGACAGTTCCTACCGCGTGGCGAAGAACCCCATTGAACGCGCTTCCGGAGCGATGGTTCACCGTTTCCGGCCCTCGAGGGTCGAAGCTGCACCCGAACCACCCTTGCCGCCGTCGTCCCGGCTGGATCCAATGGCCCGCAAGGGGCCCGCGCACATGGCTACAAGCACGGCGACCGCGCAGGAGACCATCGAGGCGATCAAACGTTCGCCCGCCCAGAAGGTGAAGGTGGCGATCTGCGACATCGATGGCGTGCTGCGCGGCAAATACCTGCACAAGGACAAGTTCCTCGGCGCGGTCAGCGGCGGCTTCGGCTTCTGCAACGTGGTCTTCGGCTGGGACATGCACGACGCCTGCTACGACGCCTGCGCCTACACCGGCTGGCATACCGGCTATCCCGATGCGGTCGCGCGCGTCGATCTCGGCACCCGCCGTGCGATCCCGTGGGAACAGGACCTGCCCTTCTTCCTCGGCGATTTCTCTTCCGCTGAGGGCAAGGATGTCGTCGGTTGTCCGCGGTCGCTGCTCAAGCGCGTGCTCGCACGCGCGGGCTCCGCCGGCTTCGCGGCCAAGATCGGCATGGAATTCGAATGGTTCAACTTCTCAGAGACGCCGAAATCGCTCGAGGCCAAGCGCTTCACCGCGATCGAGCCGCTCAGTCCGGGCATGTTCGGATACTCCCTGATCCGCGTCGGCCAGAATCGCGAGTTCTTCACCGCCATCATGGACGAGATGCTCGCCTTCGGCGTGCCGATCGAAGGCCTGCACACCGAGACCGGCCCGGGCGTGTTCGAGGCCGCGATCCTCTATTCGGACGCGCTGGAAGCCGCCGACCGCGCGGCGCTGTTCAAGACCTCGGTGAAGGAGATCGGCGCGCGCTTCGGCATCATGCCCAGCTTCATGGCCAAGTGGAACGCCAAGCTGCCCGGCTGCAGCGGCCACGTGCACCAGAGCCTGTGGGACGCGGCTGGGACCAGGAACCTGTTCCACGATCCCGCCGACGCGCTCGGCATGAGCGCGACCTACAAGAGCTACGTCGCCGGGCTCCTGCGCGCACTCCCAGAGATATTGCCGATGTTCGCGCCGACGGTGAACAGCTACAAGCGCCTGGTGGACGGTTACTGGGCGCCGACCAAGCCGACCTGGGGCGTCGACAACCGCACCGTCGCCTTCCGCCATATCATGGGCGGCGCCAAGGCCACGCGCATGGAGTCGCGCGTGCCGGGTTCGGACGTGAATCCGTACCTCGCGGTTGCCGCGACCATCGCCGCGGGCCTGCATGGCGTCGAACGCAAGCTGGCGCTCGACGCGCCGCCGATCGTTGGCAGCGCGTACGCATCGCCGATCGAGCGCCTGCCGCGCACGCTGCTGGAAGCCGCCACGCGCATGCGCGAGTCGGCGCTGGCGAAGGAGCTCTTCGGCGCGGACTTCGTCGAGCACTACACCGCCTCGCGGCTGTGGGAGTGGCGGCAGTTCCAGGACGCGGTGACCGATTGGGAACTGCAGCGCTATTTCGAGATCATCTGAGCCATTTGAGATCATCAGAGGTAGACATGGCCACATCCCCCGCTCCTTCTCCCGCCGCCAGCGCCCGCCGTTTCAGTTTTCCCACCGCGATCACCTTCGGCGCCGGGGTGCGCTTCCTGGTGCCGCAGAGCCTGATCGACGGTGGGGTCACGCGGCCCCTGGTGGTCACCGATCGCGGACTCGCGGCCCTGCCGGTGTTCGCCGACTTCATGGGCCAGTTCGCCCGCGACGGCGTGCCGGCCGAGGTGTTCAGCGGCATCTGGGGCAACCCCACCGTCTCGCAGGTGACCGCCGGCGTGGCCGCCTTCCGCGCGCATCGCGCCGACGGCATCATCGGCTTCGGCGGCGGCGCGGCGCTCGACGTGGCCAAGGCCATCGCGCTGATGGCGCACCACCCGGGCGAGATCCTCGATTACGAGGACGGCAAGCCCGGCGCGCGTCCGATCGACCAGCCGATCCCGCATCTGATCGCGCTGCCGACCACCGCCGGCACCGGCAGCGAGGTCGGCCGCAGCGCGGTGATCTCGGACGAGGCCACGCACGTGAAGCGCATCGTATTCTCGCCGCGGCTGCTGGCGAAGGCGGTATTCGCCGATCCCGAGCTCACCCTCGCTCTGCCGGCCGGCGTCACCGCCGCGACCGGGATGGACGCGCTCACCCACTGCGTCGAGGCCTACTTGGCCAAGGACTTCCACCCGATCTGCGACGGCATCGCGCTCGAGGGCCTGCGCCTGGCCGCGCGCCATCTCGAACGCTGCGTGCGCGTGCCCGCTGACATCGAGGCGCGTGGTGGCATGCTGATGGCGTCGATGATGGGCGCGATCGCCTTCCAGAAGGGCCTGGGCGTGACCCATTCCTGCGCCCACGCGCTGTCCGCCGCCGCCGACATGCACCACGGCCTCGCCAATGCGGTGATGATCGACTTCGCGCTGGCGCACAACCTCTCCGCCGCGCCCGAGCGCTTCGCCACGCTCGCCGAGGTGGTCGGTCTACCCGGCCGCGACGGCGGATCCTTCCTGGCCTGGCTCGCGCGCCTGAAGGCGGCGATCGGCATCCCGGCGAACCTGGTCGCGGCCAAGGTGGATCCGGCGCTCGGCCCGCGGCTCTGCGACCTCGCGCTCGCCGACGGCTGCCACCAGAGCAATCCGGCCGTCTGCGCGCTCGCCGACTTCCAGCGCATCTTCGCCAACGCCTTCGCCGTCTCAGGAAAGTCCTGACATGCTGCGCGTGACCAATCCCGCCACCGGCGCCGTGGTGCGCGAGATCCCCGAGGACTCCGCCGACAGTATCCGCGCCGCCTACGTGCGCGCGCGCGCCGCGCAGAAGCCGTGGGCGCGCACGCCGCTGGCGGCGCGCATGGCGGCGATCGCGCGCTTCCGCCAGCTGGTGGCGGCGGGCGTCGAGGATCTCGCGCGCACGCTCACGCTCGAGACTGGCAAGCCGATCACCCAGGCGCGCAGCGAGGTCGCCAACGTCGACGCACGCTACGGCTTCTTCCTCGAGCAGGTCCAGCGCGCCATCGCCGACGAGGTGGTGGCGACCGATGCCGCCAAGGGCCTCGAGGAACGCATCGTGCACGAGCCGCTCGGCGTCATCGCCAACGTCTCGGCCTGGAATTATCCCTGGTTCGTGGGCAGCAACGTGTTCATTCCCGCGCTCTTGTGCGGCAACGCGGTGCTCTACAAGCCGTCCGAATACGCGACCCTCACCGGCATCGAGATCGCGCGCCTGATGCGCGAGGCCGGTGTCCCCGAGGACGTCTTCATCCCGATCATCGGCAGCGGCGCGGCGGGCGCGGCGCTGCTCGAGCTGCCCGTGGACGGGGTGTTCTTCACCGGCAGCTACGTGACCGGCCAGAAGATCGCCGAGACCGTCGCACCGCGCATGATCAAGGTCCAGCTCGAGCTCGGCGGCAAGGATCCGGTCTACGTACGCGACGACGTGGACGCGGCGAGCGTCGCGTCCGCCACCGCGGACGGAGCGTTCTACAACGCTGGCCAGAGCTGTTGTGCGATCGAGCGCCTGTACGTGCACGAGCGCGTCTACGACGAGTTCGTCGCAGCATTCGTTCGGGTCGTCACCGGCTTCGAGGTGGGGGACCCGACGCGGGAATCCACCTACATCGGCGCGATCACCCGCGCCGTGCATCTCGATGTGCTCGATCGCCAGGTCGCCGACGCCGTAGCAAAGGGCGCGCGCGTGGTCTGCGGCGGCAAGCGGCTCGCGCGCGCGGGCGCGTTCTTCGAGCCCACCGTGCTGCTGGATGTCGACCACTCGATGGAGGTGATGCGCGAGGAGACCTTCGGGCCGCTCATCGGCATCATGAAGGTGCACGACGACATCGAGGCCGTGCGGCTGATGAACGACACCCGCTACGGCCTCACCGCGGGCGTCTACACCCGCGATCGCGCACGCGCCGAGGAGATCCTCGCCGCGGTGTCATCGGGCTCGGCGTACTGGAACTGCTGCGACCGCGTCAGCCCTCGCTTGCCCTGGACCGGGCGCGGCTGGTCAGGGATCGGCAGCACGCTCTCGACCTATGGCATCAAGGCCTTCACCCAGCCGAAGGCCTATCACCTGGTGAATCCTCGGTGAATCCGCGAAGCTGATCGGGACGAGCGCTGGCGCGGCTTACGTTGACGTTGACGCTCAGCTCTTCCTGCTGGCCCCGCCGGCCACGGCGAGCTTGCGGCTCGATTTCCTCGTGGATGAGGATGACGATGCCTTGCCCGTGGGCTTGGCCATGCAGGCGCGCATGCGCGTCAGGATCTCGTCGTCGTGCTCGTCGATGTAGGGCGTCAGGTCGAGGTCGTGGGGCAGGATCATCGAGTGGTCCTCGGCGGCCTCCTTGATGCAGTCCTGCATGAAGGCGTCGTACTCGGCCCACGACACGCCATCGGCGCGCACCGCGGCCTGCTCGGCGCGCAGCGCGATCTGGTGGGCGTGCTGGTACTTCATGCCGAAGTGCAGCAGGATGCTCTTCTCGACCGCCTCGTGCAGAATCAGGTAGCGGTCGGTCTTCACCCGCTGGCCACGCGTGGTGAATCCGGTCGGCAGGTCCTTGTCGATGTAGATGGTCTTGCCGTCGAGGCTGTAGCCGGCGAGGTACGGCACGTCGTAGCGTCGTACCAGGACGATGCGCCGGTTGATGGCGTCGATGGCTCGGTCGAGCATCATCTCCGAGATCACCCAGTCCTCGCCGCGCAGCTTGCGGTGCTTGGTGGCGATGTGGAGGCGCGAGGATTTGGCGTGCATGGGGGAGGATACCGCACGAACCGTGTCCCCGCCATCCCTTGTCCAATTGCCCGGTGGCGGCAGGCGGCCGAAGGCCAAACCCATGTATTGGCCCCAGCGGACCCGGGTTCAGAACGCGTAGATCTTCAGCGCCGCCAGCCCCACTCCGACCATGCCGCCGACGATCGCGCCGTTCAGGCGGATGTATTGCAGATCGTCGCCCACCTTCGATTCGATCTGCGCCACCAGCTGCTCGTTGCTCAGGGTCTTGGGATCGAGGCTCGCCCGCACCATCCGGCCCACCAGGTCGTGGTGTTTGTGCACGAGCTCGATGATCGCCGCACGCAGCCACTGGTCGAGCCGCTCGCGCCGCACGGCATCGGAGCGCAGGCCCTCGACCATGCCGTCGAGCAGGCGCGACAGCAATTGCAGGAGGGGGCTCGAGCCGTCGGCGAGCTGGTCGGTGACCGTCGCCTTCATGCGCGACAGCGATCCGCGCATCGCCTGGGTGAGGTCGACGTTGGCGAGGAAGCGTTCCTGCAGGCGCGTCACCTGGGCGGTCGCCGCCGGCTCGCCCTGCTCCATGCGGCTCGCGAACGCGCGGATCTCGGCGTCGACGCGCACGCGGATCGGATGGTCGGTGCGTCCGCGCGCATCCTTCAGCAGGGTGCCGATCGCCGCGGTGGCGGCGCCCGCGATCGCATCGTAGTCGATCAGGGAGCCGCCAGCGTCTTTCCCGGTTTCGGTGTCGGCCACCAGCGCGCGTTTGAGCCAGGCGCAGACGCCCGTCAGCAGGGCGCCGAGATCGGCTCGCTCGATCAGCTCACGCGAGAGCTTCTGCACCGGCGCACTGAGCGCCGCGTCGCCCGCCGACAGGCGGCTGGCGAATTCCAGGAGCGTCGCGTCGAGCTTCTTGCGCAGCGGATGCGTCGGGTCGCTCTTGGCCTGCGCCAGCGCGCCGTCCACCGCGGCCAGCACATCGGCGGCGATGGCGTCATGGCGCAGCGCGCCGAAGGCCTCGGCGCCCCCGCCGAGCAGGCGCTCCTTCCAGCCGCGGCTCTTCCAGCGCTCGAGCGCGTCGCGCACCAGCCCCTCGATCAGCTCCTTGAATTCGGAGGAAGCCGCGAGGTCGCCGCGCATCGCGTCCACCAGGCCCTCGCTCAGGGGATCGTGATCGCGGCGGCGCACCGCCTGGGCCAGCCATTCGCCGATCGGCCGCGACAGGTCCAGGGACAGCAGTAGCCTGCGCAGCTCGGCGAGCACCACCGCGGCCGATTCGCCCTGCGCCGCGCGATCGAGGATCTGCGGCAGGCAGGCGGCGAGCGCGTCCTTGACCAGGCCGCGGGCGATGGCTCGGGTCTCAGGCGCATCGATGTCGTCCTCGACCGCGCGCAACAGGCCCGTCCATGCCGGGGCGTGCTCGCCGCGGTCGACCATGCTGCCTATCCACGCGCCGATCGGCTTGGCCAGGTCGAGCGACGCCAACTGGTCCATCACCACCCGCGAGAGGAGGCTCGCGGCTTCCGGGCTATCGAGTTCGCGCGCGCACAGCGCCAGGGCGTGCTTGGCCAGCGAGGCGGCCTGTCCGCGGCGGGCGGGATCGTCGAGCCAGGCGAGCATGGTGCCGGAATTGACCAGGTTGCCCAGCTGCGCGCCGATCACGTCCGGCGCGAGCCACTGCTCCTCGACCATGTCGACGATGTTCTCGGTGATGCGCGCGCGTTGGCGCACGATGATGTTCGTATGCCGTCCGAGGAACGGAATCGGCACGTGGTGGAACAGGGCCGAGACCGCGAACCAGTCGGCGACCCCGCCGATGGTCCCGGCCTCGAAGGCGGCGGCGAGCATCGTGCCGCTGTTGCCGGCGAGCCATCCCCGGCGGATGGCGACCTCGACCGCGACGAATCCAGCCGCGGCGATCGCCAGGCTCACCGAACCGTAATGGCGCTTCGGGATCATCTCTGCTCAGCCTACGGGCAGCGGCGGCGAGCCGCAATTATGCTCTGCGCGTGCTTGCTGCCCGGTCCGGGCGGTAGCGCAGGCGGCCACTCACCCCGCCAGCGGTATTGTGCCCAGGTGTTTCCCGGTATCCTGTCCCGACCATGCCGCCGCTGCTCTCGTGTCGCGATCTCGCCAAGGCCTACAGCGCCCATCCGCTGTTCGAGGGCCTGTCATTGGACGTGAACGAGGCCGAGCGCGTCGGTCTGATCGGCCCCAATGGCGCGGGCAAGTCGACCTTGCTGCGGATCATGGCTGGGCGTGAAGAGGCCGACGCCGGCGTGCGCTCGGCGGCGAAGGGCATGCGCCTCGGCTACCTCGCCCAGGCCGACGAGTTCGTGACCAGCCAGACGGTGGTCGCGGCCATCGCCGCGGCGTTGGTCAAGCTCGGCTTGGACGCCCACGAAGCCGAGGCCGAGTCCGCCATCGCGCTGAGCAAGGCCGGCTTCGCCGATCTCGAGCAGGCGGTGTCGAGCCTGTCCGGCGGCTGGCGCAAGCGCCTGGCCATCGTGCGCGAGTTCGCGCTCACGCCCGATCTCCTGCTGATGGACGAGCCCACCAACCATCTCGACCTCGACGGGGTGATGTGGCTCGAACGCCTGCTCTCGAACGCCACCTTCGCGTGCGTGGTCGCGAGCCACGACCGCTACTTCCTCGAACGCGTCGCCACGCGCATCGTCGAGGTGGATCCGCGCCACGACGGCGGCTGCTTCAGTTCGATCGGCGGCTACAATGAATTCCTGGTCCATCGCCAGCAGAACCTCGAGATCCAGCAGTCGCGCCAGGAGACGCTCAGCAACCGCGTCCGGCGCGAGGAAGAGTGGCTGAAGAAGGCGCCCAAGGCGCGCACCACCAAGTCCGAGGGCCGCATCAAAGAGGCCGGCCGGCTGATCGACGAGCTGAAGGAGGTGTCCTGGCGGAATTCGCAGACCCGCACCGTCGACATCGACTTCGATGCCAGCGGCCGTCGCACCAACGACCTGGTGGTGGCCAAGGGCATCTCGAAGACCCTCGGCGGCAAGAAGCTGTTCGACGGGCTCGACCTGGCGCTCGGGCCCGGCACGCGCCTCGGCCTGCTCGGCCGCAACGGCAGTGGCAAATCCACGCTGCTGCGCGCGATCGCCGGCGAGATCCAGCCCGATGCCGGCACCATCAAGCGCGCGCTGGAGCTGCGCACGGTGGTATTCCACCAGGACCGCACCCGCCTCGACCCGAAACGCACGCTGCGCAAGACGCTGTGCCCGAACGGCGAGACCGTGCTCTACCGCAATCACCCCATCCACCTGATGTCGTGGGCGAAACGCTTCCTGTTCAAGCACGAGCAGCTCGATCTCGAAGTCGGCACGCTCTCGGGCGGCGAGCAGGCGCGCATCCTGATCAGCCTGCTGATGCTGCAGTCGGCGGATCTGCTGCTCCTGGACGAACCGACCAATGATCTCGACATCCCGTCGCTCGAGGTGCTCGAGGAGAGCCTGATCGAGTTCCCCGGAGCGGTGGTGCTGGTCACGCATGACCGCTTCATGCTCTCGCGCGTCTCCACCAACCTGCTCGCCCTCGACGGCGCCGGCGGGGTCCATCCCTTCGCCGATTATTCCCAGTGGCAGCAGGCGCAGGAGCGCCTGGTGCTGGGTACCGAGAAGATCACCAACCGCTCCGGCGGCGCCGCGCGCGCCGGATCCCAGCGCAAACCCGCCGCCGCGGGTCTCTCGCCGAAGGAGAACCGCGAACTCGAGCGCATGGAGGAGTCGATCGCCACCGCCGAAGCCGAGATCGAGAAGGCCGAGCAGGCGATCGCCAACCCCACCGTGTCCTCGGACCCGGTCGAGCTCGAACGCGCGTGCACCCGCCTCGCCGAATCGCAGGCCGAGGTCGACCGCCTCTATTCGCGCTGGCACGAACTGGAAGAGAAGCGCAAGGCCGCCGCCGGCTGATTCGCCGGAGGTCCGGACCCGAAGCCCTCCTCCGACTGCCGAGTCCTGGTGTGCGTGAACCATGGGCGCAGCCCATCGCGCAAACGTTTCGGCCGCCCGGCGGGCGGAACGAAGGACGACAAAAGTCGTGGGGGCCCGGGGGCAAAGCCCCCGCAATAAGCGTGCGTGAACAATAGCCTCCGCCCATGCCATCGGTGACGCTGTCCGCCGCGCCATGAGTCTCTAGCGAAGCATGCATCACCAGTTGACGGCTCAGCGTCCCGCCTTGTCGCGCCGATATGCGCCCGGTGTGAGACCGGTCGAACGCCGGAATATCTCGGAGAAATAGCGGTCGGTGCCGAACCCGCACATGCTGGCGATCTCGGCGAGGGTCAGCGGTGCGTGCTCGAGCAGCTCCTTGGCGCGTGCGATGCGCAGCGCGCGCAGAAACGGGACCACGCCCATGCCATGGGTGCGCGAGAAACGGTGGCGGAGGTGGTCCGGGCTGAGCCCAACGTGCTTGGCGAGTTCGGGAATGCCGATCGGATCGCGATAGCGCGCGGCGAGGAATGCGCGGCACGCCGCCATCGCGCCGTCGGCATCGCGTCCGGTCATCTCGGCGTCCGTCCGCTCCCTGGCAGGCACGGCGAGCGCGGCCAGCGACGCGAGCGCGGCGCTGGCGCGCAGGCTCAGTCCCGCAGCGTCGAGCGCGCCCCGCGCGATGCCGCCCGCTGCGATGGCGGCGCATTCGCTCGCCAACCAGTCGGGTACCGCCGGCACACAGAAGGTGCGGCGCAGCGGCACAGGTAGCGGGCGAGCGGCGCGCAGCTGCACGCACATGTCCTCGCCCGGCGAGGCCATGTGCTGGTCGTGCGCGACCAGCGGCGGGTGGATGGTTGCGCTGCCGGCACCGAAAGGGAGGTCGCCGACGTCGTCGGTGCTGATGGCACCACATCCACTGTGGTGAAGGACAATCTCGATCGATTCGTGATCGTGGCGTCCGCTGTCTGCCGTGACGGCATGGCGCCCGGCGGTGACGAACGGCAACGGCGGCCCGGCGAAGAAGCGCGCCAGCGCCGCGTGGCCGGAGCCGCGCGAAGCCGGTACGTGCTCATGGGCGGTGGCGGGCATGTGGCGATCACAGCCTGAGCGCCTGGGCGCGCAAGCGCCGACAGCCGTTTCGCGGAGTCGCGTCCGCATCCCGGCATTGCGTTAACGGGCCCCACATCGCTATGATGAAGCCATTCCAGCGGTTAAAACTCGCCGGATACACCCAGAAACCCGGAGACCGCATGCCCGCCACCGCCGCCGCCCTTTCCCCGCTCATAGCCGGATCGCGGCTGATCTTCACCGGCCTGAAGGAGGTCGTGCACGAACCATGGACGCCGGGCGAACCCGCCGCTGGGCAGGTGCGGGTCAAGACGCTCTGGTCGCAGCTGAGCACCGGTACCGAGAGCATCGTATTCAATCGCCGCTTCGACCCAGGCACCCATTGGGACCAGTGGGTACGCTACCCCTTCACTCCGGGCTACGCCTTGGTCGGCGAGATCGATCGCCTCGGTTCGGGCGTCACCGGCTTGGCCACGGGCGACATCGTCGCGGTTCGCCATCCCCACGCATCGCATGCCGTCGTCGATGCCGCCGCGGTCACCCCGGTGCCGAAGGGCATGGATCCCCGGCACGCGACCTGGTTCGCGCTGGCGAAGATCACGGCGGTGGGAGCGCGCGCCATCGCCTACCGGCTCGGCGAGCAAGTGCTGGTGATCGGCGCCGGCCCGATCGGACAGATGAGTCTGCGCTGGGCGCTGGCGTCGGGCGCGCACCGGGTGGTGGCGCTGGATCCATTCGCCGATCGCCTGCCTGCCGCGCTGCGCGGCGGCGCCGCGACGACCATCGCCATGCCGGTCGCGGACGCGGCAGACGCGGTGCGCGCCGCCTTCGGCGGCGCGCTGCCAGGTGTGGTCGTGGACGCGACCGGCCACCCGGCCGTGCTCGGCGCGGCGCTCGGCCTGACCGCCGCGCGCGGACGCGTGCTGGTGATAGGCGACACCGGCAAGCCCGCGCAGCAGCACCTGTCCTCGGACCTGATCATGAAGGGACTGACCATCGTCGGCGCCCACGACGGCCACGAGGATCCAGGCTGGAATTCCGATCGCTACCACCGCCTGTTCTTCGATATGGCTTCGAACGGCCGTTTCCCACTCGATGGTCTGGCCACGCACACCTTCGCGCCGAGCCAGGCCGCCGAGGCGTATTCCACGTCCGAGTCGCGGCGCGGCGAGACCATGGGCATCCTCTTCGACTGGAGCAAGGCATGAACTCGCCACGGAACCTCCGCCAATCCGCCGCCGACTGGTGCTTCCTTCGCCAAGGCATGGAGCCGGCCGACCTCTACCGCCGCATGCGCGCGATCGGCTACACCGGGGTCGAGATGGTCGAGCGCGAAAATCGCGCCGCCGCTCGCGCCGCGGGGCTCGAGCTGGTCACGCACGGCGGTCCGGGCATGGACGATGGCCTGAACCGCCGCGAGCACCATCCGCAGCTGTTGGAAGGGATCCGCGCCGCGATCGCCGAAGCCGCAGCCGACCGTATCGCCAATGTCATCGTCTTCAGTGGACAGGCGCGCGGGCTCTCCGACGCGGCCGGCATCGACGCCTGCGCCGAGGGTTTGGCCGCGCTCGCGCCGGACGCGGCGCGCGCGGGCATCACGCTGCTGCTCGAGCCGCTGAACGTGCATGATCATCCCGACCAGCACGCCCACCGCTCGGCCTACGGGCTGGCTGCGGTGCGGCGCGTCGCTTCGCCTTCGGTGAAGCTGCTCTACGACATCTACCACCTGCACCGCATGGGCGACGATGTGCTGGCTGATGTCGTGGGCAATCTGCCCTGGATCGGCCACATCCACATCGCCGGCAGCCCGAAGCGGGATTTCCCCGGGCCCATGGCGGCTGGTCGCCAGGAGATCGACTACGCGCGCCTGGTCTCGGCCATCCATGCGGCCGGTTACGCCGGATACTGGGGCCACGAATACGTGCCTGGCGCCGATCCGCTCGATGAGCTCGGCCGTTCGCACGCTCTCTTCGCCAGCCATGCGCGGGCGAAGGCCCGCATGGATGCGCACGGCTGAGCGACGCACGTCCGCAGGCGCGGTAAGGCCCGGTCGCGTGATCGGCTGCTCGCTTCGGGCATGGCGGCGACGGATCGGGCATTCCCATGCCCGGCAGCGCGCGCCATGCTCCGGGCCGAGGTCCCCATGCGCATCGGCGTGCAGTACTACCGTGCCCCATTCCCCAACGAGCGTTTCTGGGCCGACGACTTCGCCCGCATCAAGGCCTCGGGGCTGGACACCGTGCAGCTGTGGGTGCTGTGGGCTTGGGTCGAATCCAAGCCCGGGGTCTTCGATTTCGGCGACTACGACCGGCTGATCGAGCTCGCCGCCAAGAACGGCCTGGGCGTGGTGCTCAGCACCATCGCCGAGATCCAGCCGTACTGGATCCACCGCGAGGTTCCCGGCAGCGAGATGATCGACGACCACGGCCACACGGTGGTTTCGACCAACCGCGGCGAGTGCCACTTCGGACTGACGCCGGGCGCATGCACCGATCATCCCGGGGCGTGGGCACGCATGAGCGCTTTCCTGCGCGCCACCGCCGAACGCTACGGCTCGGTGCCGCACCTGCGCGGTTGGGACGCGTGGAACGAGCTGCGCTGGAATGTCAACGCCACCGGCAAGGTCTGCTACTGCGCGCACACCATCGCCGCGTACAAGGCTTGGCTGGACGAGCGCCATGGCGGGCTCGACGGCCTGAACCGAGACTGGACGCGCCGCTATTCCAGCTGGGAAGATGTCGAGCCCGGGCGCTTCCCGCAGCTGCCCTTCACCGAGATGATGGCCTTCCAGCACTTCCTGACCTGCCGCGCCAGCGGCCACGCGCGCAAGCGTTACGATCTCATCAAGGCCATCTGCCCGCGCCTGCCGGTGACCGTGCACGGCGACAGCCCCACCGCGTTCTTCAGCGGCTGGGGCCGCGAGACCGCGTTCAACCGCGGCAACGACTGGGCGATGGCCGACCATCTCGACGGCATCGGCTGTTCGAGCTTCCCCAAGTGGCAGAACATCGACGACGCCGATTTCGGCATGCGCATCGAGCTGGTGCGTTCGGCGGCGCGTGAGAAGAAGGTGTGGCTGAGCGAGATCCAGGGCGGCCGCGCCTCGCACGGCAACGCCGTGCACCTGCCGGTGGATCCGGATTCGCAGCAGCGCTGGGTGTGGAACGGCGTGGCGTGCGGCGCTGACATGCTGCTGTTCTGGTGCTGGCGCGACGAGGTCTTCGGCACCGAGTCCGCGGGCTTCGGCCTGTGCGGCGACGACGGCATGGCCGGGCCGCGGCTCGCGGCGATGAAGGAGTCTGGCGCACTGCTCGATCGCCACCGCGCGCTGATCTCGGCGTACAAGCCGTCGCGGCCCGAGATCGGCGTATGGTTCAGCCCGCAGAGCGGCTACCTGAGCTGGTGCCAAGAGGGCCACGGCGGCTTCCCGACCGAGGCGCTGCGCGGCTATTCGCGCGCGCTGGTGCGCATGTCGATCCCATATCGTGCGATCGAGGAGGAGCACCTCGACGACATCGGCGACCTCAAACTGTTGTTCATGCCGCGCGCCCTGGTGATCGACGATGCGACCGCCGCCAAGCTCGAGGCGTTCGTCCGCGGCGGCGGCACGCTGGTGGTCGAATCCGAGTGTGGCGCGTTCGATTCGGCCGGGCTGCACCGCTATCCCGCCGAGCGCTTCATCGCGCGCCTCACCGGCTGCGTCGAGGTTGGCCGGCGCGCGCTCGACGCCACCAGCACCGAGGTCGATGGCGCCTACCGCCTGGGCCTGCGCCAGTGGACCACCCCGTGGCGCATGAAGGTGGATGCCTCGACACGCGTGCGCGCGACATCAGGCGATGGCGCGCTGCTCGCCGAGATCGGCGTCGGTCGTGGCAAGGTGGTCTTGTGCGGCTCCTACTTCGGCGAGGCCTACCACCACGAACGCGGCGAGGGCTTCGAGCGCTTCGTCGCCGAGACCGCGCGCGCGAGCGGCTGGAAGCCCGACGTCGAGGCGCTGCGCCCGGTCCCGACCAAGGACGCCTTCATCTATCTCAAGCACGGACTGTCCGGAAGTACGCGCCTGGTCTTCGTCTTCTATCCCGAGGGTGTCGCCGATGCCGAGCTGCGCTTCCGTCCGGGTTTCTTCTCAGGCGCGGTCACCGATCTGATCTCGGGCACGACGATCACGCTCACCAGCGCGGCCGACGGACAGCGCGCGGTGGTTGCGCCGAAACGCTGGCGCATCGCGCTGCTCGCCGGCGAACGCTGAGCGGTCACTCGCGCCGCACGCGCATCCCGGGCGGCGCGTCGACGGTCGAACGCACGCTGCCGTCCGCGGACAGCTCGTGCCGCACCGTCACCACCCCACGCGGCGTAGGGAAGGTGCCCTCGGCCCAGCGCAGGCCCCCGAGGCGCGGACGGACGCGCACGGTCTCGAAGCCGGGGGTCGCCGGAGTGATGCCGAGTACGTGCTCGGACAGCCACGCGGTGGGGCCGGCCGCCCAGCCGTGACACAGGCTGTGACGGAAGCCCTTGTAGCAGAAATCGCCGAAGTCGCCGTGGATGTCCTTCATGCCGGGGGGTACCGGCTCGTCGATGCGCCCGGCGTTGGCCGTCCAGTCGAGATTGAAATCCTCCCAGAAGGAGGTCGCGCCGAGATCGAGCATGCCGCCCCAGAACGAGCGGATCGCGTCCAAGCAGCCGGCGTGGTCGCCCGCGCGTGCGCGCGCCTGCAGCACGTAGTAGCCGTAGAACGTCGACAGTCCGGAGAGCGGCGCGCGCGCGAGCACCGCCTGGTTGATCGCCTTCGCGTCGGCGAGTTCGGCAAGCACGGTCAGCGCGTTGGCCTGTTTCGTCGGGCTGGCTTCGGGGACATGGCGCTTCAGGCGCGCGACCGCCTCGGCGCAGCGCGCGCTCATCGCGCCGTCGTTGAGCACCGCGCACAGATGCGCGCCGGTCTCGAGCGCCAGCACCATCAGGCTCTGCAGCCCGGCGTGGACCGCGGCCTGGTCGGGGCTCGATGGCCAATCGAGGAAACGGAAGCCGTCGAGCGTCTCGCGCCCGTCGGCGTCGATCTTCGATATCACGAAGGCGAGCAGCTCGACCAGGTAGGCGCGCTGTTCGCGCAGGTAGGCGAGATCGCCGTGGTAGGCGTACCAGTCGCGGTGGATGAGGATCCACCACAGCGAGTACGAGCTGATGCCGTGCATCCAGCCGGGCAGGGGGGTCTGATCACGCACGAAGTCGAGGCATTCGCGCACGATCGGGTGTCCGCCGAACACCGTCGAGATGACCATCGACTCGGGGTGGGTGTCGCCGATCCACACCAGGCGGTCGCGCTTGATGCCGTCCCAGAGCATGTCCTGCATGCACAGGTGCACGGTATCCGCGCCGGTTTCCCAGACGCGGTTGATGCGCTCGTCGTCGCAGCGGAACGAGCCGAGACGGGGCACATCGCGCAGGTACGAGACCGCGCGCACGCTCACCAGCTCGACCCACGCCCCCTCGTCCATCACGTCGATGCGCGCGAAGCGGAAGCCGGTCGAGCCGAACTCGTGCGAACCGAACCACGGGACCAGGACGGCATCGTCGTGGACGGCGTGGCCATGGATCGGGAACGGTTCGGCCATCGCCTCGGCCACCGATTCGCCGAAACGGATGCGCAACCGCACCGGCTTGTTGTCGGGAGTGGCGCCGATCACCAGGCGCAGGCCGCCGTAGAGCTCCTTGCCGAAATCGAGGACCAGCCCGCAGATTGCGCCCGAGCGGCGCAACGTGCAGCAGGGGGTCTTCCACGCGACCGCCTGGTGGATGTTCGCGCGCAGCAGGTGGGCGGCGTTCTCCGGGGCGGCCGGCGCCGGGCTCTGCCACACGATGCGCGTCGGATGGAGGAAGCGGCGGGTGCGCGGATCGAGATCGCCGGAAACGAGGGCGGGAGAGGCAGGGATCGAGGTCATGCGGATAGCCGTATCCGCTACGGCGATCGATGCCAGCGGACGACCGACTAGGACGCGGAACGCCGCATTAGCACGCAATGATCGCGCGGCGCACCGTCTCCGAGGCTGACGTTTTCTGGTGCAGTCCCGGCGAATGAAGCTTTTTCTGACCAGAATGAGCGGTCATCCGACCCATCGGATGGGCTATCGTCGTCCGTCCTCGACTCGTGACTGGATGCCAGGTGTCGTCGGACTGGCGAGCCGCTCACGCGATGAGCGACCGTATTCCCGCAGCGCCGGTGCCAGGTGCCCGGCCAAGCACGTTGCTGAAGACGAAGCCGTCGCCGCGATACAGCGTGCGTTCGACCCACAGCGGTTTTCCGTCGGCAAGATATCCGATGCCGTACACCTGCAGGGCCGCTGTCCCGCAGGCGACGGCAAGATGCTGTGATTCTCTCGCGCTGAGCGCGACCGCGGAGATGGTCTGCTTGCAACCGCTGATGGTCAGGCGCAGGCGCCCGGTCCACAGCTGGTAGATCGAACCGCAGAGATCGTCGGTGTTCACCTCAGGCATCATCTGCACCGGCACCCAGCGGTGCTCGAGGATGAGCGGCTGGCGGTCGGCCAGGCGCAAGCGTTCAATGGCCCAGACCCGGGCGTTGGCCGGCACGGCGAGCGCGGTGGTGATGTCCTCCGGGGCGCTGTCGGTCTCGGTGAGGCTCAGGACGATGGTCTCCGGCTGCTTGCCGGCGACCTGGGCACGGTCGGTGAAGCTGACCAGGGCACCGAGATCGGAGCTGATGGGTTGCTGGCGCAGGTAGGTGCCCATGCCCTTGCGGAATTCCAGCACGCCCTCCGAGACCAGGTTGGAGAGCGCCTTGTTCGCGGTCGCCCGGCTCACCGAGAAGCGCGCGGCGATCTCGCGCTCGGTCAGGAAGCGCTGACCGGGATCGAATTCGGCGGAGGTGACCAGCGAGCGGAGCACCTGATTGAGCTGTTGATAGACCGGAGCGCGAATCAGGACGTCATCCATGCACGCAGCCTAGCGTGGCCTATCCAGCGAGCAAGATGGTCGAGTGGCTTCAAGGATATATCACTATGGCCCTTTAAAATGGATTAATGTGGCAAATACCCCGAAAACAACTCTGTCATTGACCGGTGGCTAAGCCACCGTACAACCAGCCATCGTCCGGAAAGGACCTGACCATGGCGACGCCCCAGCTTGCGCCCGCGACCCTGCCCCGCCCCGTATCCCTGGTGGGTGGCAAGGTGTTGCCGACGAGCGGCCCACAGAGCGCATTGATCTCGCCAGTCGATGGGACGTCGCTCGGCTCGCTGACCGCCGCCACCGCTGCCGAGGTGGAGACGGCGGTGGTCCAGGCCAAGGCTGCCTTCGCCAGCTGGGGTCAGACCCCGGTGAAGGAGCGCGTGCAGCCGCTCTTCCGCTTCAAGGAGCTGGTCGAGCGCCACCTCACCGACCTCGCGCGCATCGTCACGGCTGAGAGCGGCAAGACCCTCGCCGAGAGCGAAGCCGGCATCCGCAAGGGTCTGGAGGTCGTCGAGTACGCCACGGCGATGCCGCAGCTGATCACCGGCGAGGTGCTGGAAGTATCGGGTGGCGTCGATTGCCAGACGCGCCGACATCCGCTCGGAGTAGTGGCCGGCATTACGCCCTTCAACTTCCCTGCGATGGTGCCGATGTGGATGTTCCCGCTCGCCATCGCCTGCGGCAATACCTTCATCCTCAAGCCCAGCGATCAGGTGCCGTTGACGCCGGTGCGTCTGGCGGAGCTGCTGCACGACGCCGGCCTGCCCGATGGCGTCTTCAATGTCGTGCAGGGTGATCGCACGACAGTCGAAGCACTGCTCGACCACCCCCACGTCGAGGCCGCGGCTTTCGTCGGATCCACACCAGTGGCCCGGGCCGTGCACCAGCGTGGCACGGCCAACGGCAAGCGCGTGCTGGCCCTGGGTGGCGCCAAGAATCATTTGGTCGTACTGCCTGACGCCGATCCGGAGGCGACGGCCAAGAATATCGCGGCATCGGCCTTTGGTTGCGCCGGTCAACGCTGCATGGCGGCCAGCGTGCTCATCCTGGTCGGCGATTGCCGGCGGATTCTGAGCGGCGTGGTCGAGATCGCGACCAAGGCGCGCGTCGGCACCGATGTCGGTGCCATCATCAATCAGCGCGCCCGTGCCCGTATCCTCGGCTACATCGAGCGTGCGGCAGCCGGCGGCGCAACTCTGCTGGCGGATGGACGCGGCGCGGTGGCAGAGGGCAAACCCAACGGCTGCTACGTCGGCCCGACGATCATCGATGACGTCCAGGCCCAGCACGAATGCGTGCGCGACGAGATCTTCGGACCGGTGCTGAGCGTGTTGCGGGTCGAAACCCTCGATCAGGCCATCGCGCTCGAAAATGCATCGCCCTACGGCAATGCCGCCGCGCTGTTCACCTCGTCCGGCGCCGCTGCGGCGCATTTCGAACAGCACGTCCGTGCCGGCATGGTCGGCATCAACATCGGCGTTCCGGTGCCGCGCGAGCCCTTCGCCTTTGGCGGCTGGAATGATAGCCGATTCGGCATCGGCGACATCACGGGCCGAGACGCCATCGGCTTCTGGAGCAAGACGCGCAAGATCACGCGCAAGTGGACGGCCAACGCCGCTCGCAACTGGATGAGCTGAACCTCCATCGCCTCCCGCACCACCTGACATTGGAACCCCATGCACGCTGTCGTCTATCGCGCCAAAGAGGACTTCCGTCTCGAAGAGATCCCGACACCGACGCTGACCACTGGCGAACTGCTGGTCCAGGTCGAAGCGGTCACCGTGTGCGGAGTCGACCTTCGCACCTTCCGCCATGGCGATGCGAAGATCGCCCCGCCGCGCATCCTCGGTCACGAATTCTGCGGCCGCGTGGTGGAAAGTGCCGCCAGCGATGCGTCGGTCCAGGTCGGCGACCGCGTGGTGATGTTCATCGTCATGGCCTGCGGCGTCTGCCGGTACTGCCGCGATGGACGCTCGAACCTCTGCCTGACGCGCACCACGATGAGCTACCAGCACGACGGGGCGTTCGCCCAGTACGTGAAGATCCCCGCCGCGGGACGGCGGCAGCTCTACAAGGTTCCAGACCACGTCCTCTCGACGCACGCGGCGATCTGCGAACCGCTCGGCTGCGTGTTGAACGCGCATTCGCGCATGAGCATCGGATTCCGCGATGAGGTGGTGGTGATGGGGGCCGGTCCCATCGGCGTCATGCACGGTGTCGCCGCGCGCGAGCGCGGGGCGCGGACGGTGATCCTCTGCGATGTCAGCACCGAGCGCCTCGAGCTGTGCAAGCGCTTCGGCTTCGATCACTACATCCCGGTGAAGGAGCAGGCGCATCTCGACGAGATCAAGCGCCTCACCGATGGCTATGGTCCTTCGGTGGTCATCGTCGCCGTGGGAGCCGCGCAGGCCCAGGCCGATGCGCTGGAGATGGCGGCCAAGGGCGCGCGCGTGGAATTCTTCGGCGGTCTGCCCAAGTCCAAGCCGACGGCGACGCTCAATACCAACCACCTGCACTACAAGGAGCTGCTGGTCTCCGGCAGCTACAGCGAGAAGCCCAGCGATTTCGAGGCGGCACAGGCCATGGTATTCTCTGGACGTTTTCCCGCCGCCAAGCTGGTCACGCACCAATTATCCCTGGAGCGGATGACCGACGCCTTCCCGCTGATGGAAAAAGGCAGCGCGCTCAAGGTCTGCATCACCCCCACCGTCTGAGCACCGAGATCATACCGTGCAAACCGCTCCGCATTCTACAGCCACAGCCAATGCCCTGCCACGCGCCTTGCTGCTCATCGATGGGCGTGCTGCCGAGGGCAGCGGCACGCGTCAGGGAGAGGTGCGCTCGCCAGCCACCGGCGACGTGGTGGGCACGTTCGCATGGGCCAGCCCGGAACAGATCGAGGCGGCCGTGCAGTCAGCGGACCGCGCCTGGCGTGCCTGGGCGAAGATCCCTGCTCATGTGCGCGAGGCGGTGATCCGCAAAGCCACCGCCCATGCCCGCACCAAGGCTGATGACATCGGTCGTCTCATGGCATTGGAGCAGGGCAAACCGTTCGTCCAGTCGCGCGCCGAGGTGATCGGCGCGTGCGACCTCATCGACTTTTATGCCGCCGAAGCTCCGCGCATCACCGGCGAGATCAATCAGACCGAGAAGGCGACCCTACGGTCCTGGGTGATCCGTCAGCCCGTCGGGGTGGTGGCCGCGATCACACCATGGAACTATCCCGTGGCCCTGTTGTCGTGGAAACTGGGACCGGCCCTGGCGGCCGGATGCAGCGTCGTGGTAAAGCCGAACTGCGTGACGCCCTTGTCACCGGTCGCGTTCTGCAAGGCGTTGGTCGACGGTGGTCTGCCACCGGGGCTGATCAATGTCCTGGTGGGCGACGACGTGCAGGTGGGGACCGCACTGGTGGTGCATCGTCAGGTCGCCAAGGTCGCCTTCACCGGCTCCACCAGCACGGGCAAAGCGATCATGCAGGCCGCCGGCCCGCTGCTGAAGAAAATCACGTTGGAGCTGGGCGGCCAATGCCCGGCAGTGGTCTGCGCCGACGCAGACCTGCCAGCGGCGGCCAAGGCCATCGCCTACAAGGCGTTTCGCAACATGGGACAGAGCTGCTCGTCGATCAACCGCATCTATGCCCACGCCAGCATCCACGATCGGTTGGTCGATCTGGTCGCGGCCGAAGGCCGCGCCATGACCATCGGCGATGGACTGGTGCCGCCGGACAGCGATCTCGGACCAATGACCACCGCGGCTGCCTTGGCCAAGGTGCGGATGCATGTCGCCGATGCGTTGCGCAAGGGCGCGCGCTTGGTCAGCGGAGGCGACGCTCCGCCTGGACGTGCTGACACCGGCAACTTCTACCAGCCGACCGTGTTGGCCGGCTGCACGCCCGAGATGCTGGTGATGCGGGACGAGACCTTCGGACCGGTGGCGCCGTTCATGGCCTACACCGATCTGGAGGAGGCGGTCCGCTGGGTTAACGATAGCGACTACGGCCTGTGCGCCTTCCTCTTCACGAGGGATCTGGCGCGCACCATGCAGCTCAGCGAACAGCTGGAGGCCGGAACGGTCTGCGTCAATCACGTCAACGTCAACACCGCCTACGCCCCATACGAGGGTTGGAAGAACAGCGGTTTCGGCGTCGAACTCGGGCGCGACGCCATGGGCGAATACCTGCATCGCAAACATATCAAAGTCGAACTGGCCTGAAAGGATCGCCATGCTCCTCGATCCCATCCAGGCCCGCGCCGTCTACGACCTCGCCGCACGTGAACGTTTCGCCATCCTGGCGGTGAACGCCGACAGCCCGGCGTGCATTGGCGATGTGTTGGAAGGCGCGCGTCTGGCGCAAGCCCCGGTGATCGTCGAGACCAGCCTGTGGCAGCTCAAAGGCCACAGTTTCGGCGCGGGCGATCCGCTGCGTGGTCTTGCCCGCTATCTCGCTGACATCAGCGTCCTGGCCGAGGACCCGGCCTATGCCGGCATTCCCGTGATCTTCCACACCGATCACATCAAGGGACCGGACACTCTGCGCATCATCAGCGCGGCCATCAGCGGGCTGCCCCTGCGCAACCAGGGCAGCACGGCGACCCTGCGCGCATCCAGCATCTCGTTGGATGCCAGCGAGCTGAGCGAGGAGCAGAACATCGACACCCTGTCGGCGCTGATCCGTCACGCCGAGGCGCACGGGGTTCCGCTGACCTGCGAGATGGAGGCTGGCGTCGATGATGGCATCACTGAACTCGCGGTGATCGAACGTCTGGTGGAAGGACTGGAGCGACGCCATCCCGGGTATCTCGCCCTTTTCGCCCCAGGCATCGGCACGCAGCACGGGTTCAGCGCTGATGGCTTTCCCACCTTCTCGCCCACGGCGGTGGCCAAGGCCAAGGCGCTCATCGAAGGCATCTGCGCTCGCACCATGGGCGTCGCCTTGCACGGATCGACCGGCTTGGGCGAAGCGCAGCTGCGCGAGGGTGTCGCGGCCGGAGTGACGAAGGTGAACTGGTCGAGCGAATCCCTGCTGATCCGCGCGACAGCGGCGCGCGAGTATTGGAGCGCCAACGGACCCTGCATCGACCCGCGGCATCGCGACTTCAAGGTGACGGCGATGGACCATGGCGTGCAGAGCGCGGTGTCACGGGCGTATGTCCCAATCGTCTGCCAACGCATGGCGATGCTGGGATCGGCCGGACGAGGACCGAGCTGCCTGCAAGCAGCGCTCGGGCTTACCGCACGCGCGGGAACCGCTTCATGACCTTGGCCGCTGCGGTCGTCGGCACGGGCTTCATCGCCCCGGTACATGTCGAGGCTCTGCGCCGGCTCGGTATCGGCATCGCCGGGATCCTCGGCAGCGATCCGGTCAAGTCCGAGCGTGCGCGTGGAGCCTTAGGCCTTCCGCGCGCCTACCGCGACTACGACGATCTGCTTGCTGATCCGATGGTGTCGGTGGTCCATCTCGCGGTACCCAACGTCCTGCATTATGATCTGACCTGCCGGGCCCTGGCCGCGGGCAAGCATGTGCTGTGCGAAAAGCCCCTGGCGATGGATGCGCGCCAATCAGCCGATCTGGTGGCGCGCGCTGGAGCCAGCGGCCTACAGGCCGGGGTGTGCTACAACGTGCGCTATTATCCGCTCAATCTGCATGCCCGACACCTGCTGCGCAGTGGAGCGTTGGGACGGATCCTGTCCATCCACGGCAGCTACACCCAAGACTGGCTGCTGAAGACCAGCGACTACAATTGGCGGGTCCTGGCAGACCAGGGCGGCGACCTGCGGGCCGTCGCCGACATCGGCACGCATTGGCTCGATCTCATCCGCACACTCACCGGTCTCGAGATCGACAGCGTGATGGCCGATCTGTGCACTGTGCACCCGCGGCGCAGCCGGCCTTGCAGCGAGGTGACGACGTTCGCCGGTGGCGCGTCGACCGAGGTGAGCACTGAGAGAGACACCATACCCATCACCACCGACGACTGCGGCAATGTCCTGATGCGTCTGACCGGTGGCGTTCGCGCATCGTTGTTCGTTTCGCAGGTGGCAGCCGGACGAAAAAACTGCCTGCGTTACGAGATCGCCGCTGAACAGGGAAACCTCGCCTGGGACAGCGAATCCCCGGAGTCGTTATGGATCGGCCGGCGCGATGGACCAAGCCAGCACCTGATCCGCGACCCGACGCTGCTCGCGCCGATGGCCGCTGCGCACGCCAGCTACCCCGGCGGCCACGTCGAAGGCTTCCCCGACACCTTCAAGCAATGCTTCCGCACGTTCTACGACGCGGTGGCAGGTCGCGTGAGCGCCGACGGTCCGGGTTACCCGACCTTCGCCGATGGCCACCGCGAGCTCGCCCTCTGCGACGCCATTCTCGCCAGTCACCGCACGCAACGCTGGACCTCCGTGTCCCGCTGATCACCCGGCACCGTCAGGAGCCACGCCATGCAGCTTGGATTCGTCAGCGCGATCCTACCCGACCAGAGCTTCGAACAGGTGCTGGTGCTCGCCGCCACCCAGGGATACCGTTGCGTCGAGGTGATGTGCTGGCCCCGCGGCCGCGCCGAGCGGCGCTATGCCGGAGTCACGCACATCGATGTCGATGCGCTCGATGACGCCGCCGTAGCGCGCATCCACGAGCAGCTGGCGCGCCATCAGGTGACGATCAGCGCCCTGGGATATTATCCCAACCCGCTCTCCCCCGACGCTGACGAGTCGCGCACCTGCGTCGCGCACCTGCGGAAGGTCATGCACGCGGCGAAGCGCCTCGGGATCGATCGCGTCAACACCTTCATCGGGCGCGACTGGCGTGCCTCGGTGGACGACAACTGGCCCCGCTTCCTGGAGGTCTGGCGTCCGCTCGTCGCCGAGGCCAGCGCACTGGGCCTGCGCCTCGGCATCGAGAATTGCCCGATGCTGTTCACCGCCGACGAATGGCCGGGGGGCAAGAACCTGGCCTCGAGCCCCGGCCTCTGGCGGCGCATGTTCGACGATATCCCGGATCCCTGCTTCGGCCTCAACTTCGATCCGTCGCACCTGGTCTGGCAGCGCATCGACCATCTCGCTCCGTTGCGCGAATTCGGCCCACGCATCCACCATGTCCATGCCAAGGATGTGCGCGTCGATTATGCCCGCCTGGCTGAGGTCGGCATCATGGCCGCTCCGCTCGCTTATCACCAACCGGTCTTGCCGGGGCGTGGCGACATCGATTGGCCACGCTTCATCAGCGCGCTGGCTGCGGTCGGCTATGACGGCCCGGTCTGCGTCGAAGTCGAGGATCGCGAATTCGAGGCCGATCTCGCCGGACGGCACGATGCGCTGCGCCGCGCGCACGGCTTCCTCGCGCCCCTGCTGGACGCCGAACACGTGCCCGCCAGTCGTGCGGCGCGGCATTCATGACGATCCCTCCTGCGGGCGGCGCATCACGGCCGTCAGATCAGAAGAACACATGCATCTGGCATCCCTCGGCGAAGGGCTCGGCGGCGAGATCGGCATCGGCAGGAGGGCACTGAGCGTGGGCCGGGCGTCTGCGAAATCCGCTGCGCAAGGCGACATGCGCGGCTCGACGCGCAGTGCGCGCAGTGGCGCGCGAGGCGGCTCGCGAAGCAGTCCGCGGACTATCTGGCAGCACGGCTGCGACGGCCGCACTTCGGTGAGCGGCAACGGCCGCTACCGCGAGAGCGCCGGTGACGAGATCATGGCGCTCGCCACCTGCGCGTGGCGCGGTTTCGAGATCGTCACGCTGGGGGCTGAGGCCAAGCCGCTATTGAACCTCGAACTGCCCGCGTCCTACCGCGTGCGTCAGAGCGCGCGCACCTGGACGGGCCGCCGCATCGATTACGCATGGACCGGCGGTGACGTGTCGGTCGAACTGCGCACCACCCTGCCCGGTCCGCTGCTGGCGACGCGCGGTACGAGCATGCGTCTGCGTTGGCCATCGGGCGCCGAGCCGCAGCGTATCGAAGATCTCGCCGATGGCGGCTGGTTCGATGCGCGCGGCCTCGCCGACGCCAAGGGCCACCGCTGCTGGCTGGCGCAGACCCCAAACCTGCCGGTGCTGATCGTCGCCAGCGTCCCGGTGCGCAGGATCACCGTGGTCAGCCACATGCACTGGCAGGTCGATTTCACCCGCAAGGGCGGTGGACTGATGATCGTGCCGTTGCTGTCCGCCGAGGACGCTCCGCGCACTGCCGCCCGCCTCGCCATGTGGCTGGCGCTCGCCGAGCATCCGCCCCTGCGCGCAGATGAACGCTTCGGGGAGCGCGAGGATGCGATCACCATCTCGTGCATATTCCCGGGCGCGACCCTGGCGCCGCTGCCGCCGTTCCTCGCCCTGCTCGATCCGAGCGGCACGCTGGCGCGCTCGTCCCAGCCGCGCACCACGCTGCTGAGCACCTGGTGTGGACCGTTCGCGGTGGTGGACGGTCCGAGCTGGACGGTAGACGTCGACACGCGCTGGATCGGCGCGCGGCTCGAAGCCACGCGCGCGGTGGCGGGTGCGCTGACGGAAGCGCCCGAGGAACTCGCCTATGCGGGCGACGCCACCTGGGAACCCGGCACGGCGATGGACCAGCTGCTGGCGCTGCGCACCTGGGCGCCGCTGATCGGCCAGGTGCCCGATGACCTGCGCGCGCAGCTGATCGCGCGCCTGGCTCCACCCGATGCGGCGGCGTTGCGGGCCGGTGTCGAGCGCATCGTCGAACCCGCCTCGAAGCGTCCCTGGGCGCGCCTGCGCCAGATGTGGGACCACAACGGCGACGCGTGCTACGACGTCGACTGGTACAACGGCCTGGCGCTGTCGGGGCTCGCGCGCGCCGTCGAATGCGGAGTCCCCGGAATCGCGGTCCCGGCGCTGCGCACCGCGAAGGCCTGCCGCCGTCAGCGCGCCGATCTGGCCGCGTACGCCGAGGTCTTCCATGACTGGGCGCTGTGCAGCGCGTGGTCGGATCCGCGCGGCTGGATGTGGAACGCCGACTGCGTGCACAACGGTCTCGAGGGCCTGCTCGCCGAGGCGCGGCTGCGCGTCAACGAGGACATCGGCGAAGGCGACCGCGCCGGCGCCGCGCGCCTGCGCTACCTCGCCGCGCGCACCGCGATCGGTCTGCTGGGTTCGCTCGAGCTGCCTGCCTGGATCGCCGGCGTGCGCGATCTCCAGCCGACCGCGACGGCGATGAGCCTGCGCCTGGCGACGATGACGACCTGGTCGCAGCCGTGCGTGCCGCTCTTCGCGCACGGTTCGCCTGGCGCCGCCGATCAGCGGCGCGGGCTGCTCGGCGTGCAGGCGCTGGTGAGCTGGCGTGAGATCTCGTTCGCCACCGCCGCGACCCGCAATCCGTACATCTTCGCGGGGAATTTTCCGGAGTGGTGCGCCCTGCTGCGCGATCACGGCGATCACGCGCGGCTCGCCGGCGTGGCGAAGACCTGGGAACGCGAGCAGCCGGAGCGCTACCGCGACTGGTTGGAATTTTATCTCGGCGCGGATTGGCGGAAACGCCGCGAGGGGGGTGACCAGGAGGCGCGCGTGCAGGCGTCGGTGTTCTACAACCTGGCGCCCGAGATCTCCTTCCGGCGCCTGATCCTGGGCGAGGACGCCGACGCGATCGAAGCGCGCTTCGCCACGCCACTGCACCTCGCCGAGCAGGTCATGCTGCGCGCGGGCATGCGTCTGAGCGACGGCGCGCACGCGGCTTCGAGGCAAGCCACGGCCGCGCCACGCGCGGCGGCGGCGCGCTGAGCGGCATGCCGCGCATCGCCGGCCGTACCGACGATCCCGGTGGCAGCGTTCACGCGAGGAAGCGCAGCTGCTCGCGCCGACGGTAGGCGGCGGGAGCGATGCCGCGCCGGCGTGTGAATATCCGGGTGAAGTGCGAGCGGTCGGCGAAGCCGCAGGCGGTGGCGATGTCCTCGATGGATTCGTCGCTGAAGGCGAGGCGCTGCGCCGCCACCGCGGTGCGGCGTTCGAGGATGTACTGAGCAGGGGTGAGGCCGACGGCGGCACGGAACCGCGCGGTGAACCATTGTGGACCCATGCGGCACATCCCGGCGAGGCCGGCGGCGTAGAGCGGCTCGCCGATGTGGTCGTCGATGTGACGCAGCGCCGGCGACAGTGGCCCGTGCGCGCGCAGACGCGCGCTCCAGGCGACGCGCCGTGCGCGCGGCGAGCATTCGAGCAGCCGCGCGAAGGCCTGATGGACGAAGGCGAGCCCGAGCAGGGGCAGGGACGGTGGCGGCGGCTCTGGCGGCTGAGGCAGCCGCATGTCCGGCATCAGCGCGTGCAGCCTCGCTGCCTGTGCGGCGAGGATCGGATCAGCGCCGAGGTCGAGCGGTGCGGGCAGCAGTTCCGCGGCGGTGGACGCGGGCAGGCCCAGCAGATCGACGTGGAAGTACACCTGATGGACATCCGGTCCCGGAATCGAATCGAAGACCGTGTCGGGTGGGATGACAGTCACGCGTCCAGCGCGCAGGGGATGGGCCCGCCCGGCGACGACCAGGCGGGCGCCGTCGCGATCATCCGCATAGAGCACCCATCCCGGAGTGCTGCGCTGGCGCAGATGCCACCACGGCCACAGCGAGGCCCGGCCCTGGGCGACGATGCGGACATGCAGGAGGTCGAGATCGAGCACCGGCATGTCTGGATGATGGCGCCGCCTAGGCCGCCTGCACGCGCTTCGTGCATGCCCACCGAGCCATCACCCTGGTAGGCGACGAAGGCCGTAAGTGGGTAGCGCGGAAAGTACACATTTACCCGCGTATCGGCCATGGCCGACTCGGCCGCCGATGCTTAGGATGCGGGGCAGGAGAGCACCATGGCCACGAGCGTAGCCGAGCCGTCCACGGAACCGTCGATCGGAACCGGCCCTGATCCCGCGCGCGTTGCCGCCCACCAGCGCGAACTGCGCGAGCAGGGGTACACCATCATGCCCCGGCTCATCGACGACCGGCAGCTGGCTCAGCTGCGCGCCGCCATCGATGCCAGGCTCGCGGGCAAGATCGGCATCGACGATAACCCCGACAACTACGGCGAGACCAACCTGGTGGCCAAGGCGCCGATCTTCCGCGAACTCGCCCAGCAGCCGCTGGTGCTGGCCACGGTCGAGGGCCTGCTCGGCGACGACTGCATCCTCAGCTCCTGCAACCAGGGCTCGCGCAAGCCCGGCGGCGCGGCTCAGGGCCTGCACCGCGACATGAACATCTGGGGCCCGTCGATGCCATGGCTGGAAGTGCCGATCGGAGTGCAGGTGGCGTGGTGCGTGGACGAGTTCACCGCTGAGAACGGCGCGACCCTGATCGTGCCGGGCAGCCACGCGCGCGCCGATGCGAGCGGCGACGAACCGTCTATCCCGGCGGTCGCTCCCGCTGGCTCGATGATCCTGTTCGACGCCCGGACCTTCCATGCCGGCGGAGCCAACCGCAGCCAGGCCCTGCGTCGCGCGGTGCTGTGCTTCTACATCCGCAGCTGGCTCAAGCCCCAGACCGACCACAAGCGTTCGATCGAACCGGCGCTCGTCCAGGAGGCATCTGCCACCATGATCCGTCTGCTCGGCTTCCAGCGCCAGAGCCCGGTCGAACTCGCGGATGGCCGCACGCCGATCGTTCCCGCTCCAGGCGCCACCTGGTTCTACGGCGAAACGCGCACCGATGCCCAGTGAACCCATCGCGCCGAGAGGGCAGCCGACGCCGGTCGCGCTGATCACCGGCGCTTCGAGCGGCGTCGGCGAGGAGCTGTGCGTGCTGCTGGCGAGCCGCGGTTGGCGCGTGGCGGCGGTGGCCCGTTCGGCGAGCAAGCTCGCCGCCTTGTCCGCACGCCAGGCCGGCATCCAGCCGGTGGTCGCGGACGTGACCGACCATGCCGCGATCACGGCGGCGGTCGCACGGGTGGAGTCGGAGCTCGGTCCGATCACCGCGTTGGTGAACAACGCGGCGGTATTCGAGATGCGCGCTTTCGCCGAGCAGGATCCGGCGACCATCGCCGCGATCATCGACACCAACCTGAAGGGCACGTTGTGGGTGACCCATGCGGTGGTGCCGCGCATGCTCGCGCGCCGCGCCGGACGCATCGTGAACATCGCCTCGGTGGCCGGCACGCGCGGCATCCCCGGCCAGGCGGCGTACTGCGCGTCCAAGCATGGCATGGTCGGATTCGCCGAAGCCCTCGCGCAGGAGCTGCTGCCCGCGGGCATCACGGTCTCCACCATCTGCCCTGGCGGCATCGACACGCCGTTGTGGACGGGCCCCGACGGCGCGAATCCCTACCCTGGGGATCGCGAGAAATTGATCAGCCCGCGCGAGATCGCGGAACTGGTGGAGTTCGTGCTGACGCGCCCGGCGGGGACGGTCTACAAGCGCATCACCCTGTTTCCCGGCAACGAGTGGCATTGAATCCAAGCTGAGGATGGGCATGGTTCCTGGCGCCCGCTCACCGCCAGTGTTCCAAAGGGAAACCCATGATCGTCTCCACCACCTTCTCCATCGAAGGCCGGCGCATCGTCGAGTACAAGGGCATCGTGCGCGGACTGATCGTGCGCGCCCCGACCATCACCCAGGGCATCCTCGGCGGATTGAAGTCGATCATCGGCGGCAACATCGGCTCGTTCACCGAGATGTGCGAGCAGGCCAGGCAGCAATCCTACGACCTGATGGTCGAACACGCGCTCGCCATCGGCGCCAACGCAATCGTCGGCGTGCATTACGACGCCACCGAGATCGGCGGGCAGAAGGCTTCGACGGAAGTGCTGTGCTACGGGACGGCCGTCAAGCTGGAGTAGCACTGCGCGCGTGATCAGCGTCCACGGTCACGGGGATCCAGGGCGTCGCGCAGGCCCTCGCCGAGGCAGTTGAGCGCGAGCAGCGTGCCGGTCATGGCCAGCGCGGGGTAGACCAGCAACCAGGTGCGTTCGCGGGTGAGATCGGCATGCCCCTGCTGGATGAGCGCGCCCCACGAATCGACGCCGTTCTGCTGCACGCCGAGCCCGATGAAGGCGAGGAAGCTCTCCTCCATGATCACCATCGGCACCGTCAGGGTGCCGTAGACGATCACCGGTCCCAGGCAGTTGGGGATGAGATGGCGCGCGATGATGCGCAGGGGGCTCGCGCCACCGGCGCGCGCCGCGAGGATGAAGTCCCGCTGGCCCAGCGACAGCACCTGGCCGCGCACGATGCGCGCCATGGTCAGCCATTGCACCGCCCCGAGCGCGACGAACAGCACCACCAGGCTGCGGCCGCAGTACACCAGCAGCAGGATGACCAGGAACATGAAGGGGATGGCGTAGAGCACGTCGATGCCCGCCATCATGCCGCGGTCGGTCCGTCCGCCGACGTAGCCGGCGATCGCGCCGTAGAGCACGCCGATGAGCAGGCTGACTAGGGTCGCGACCGCGCCGACCATCAGCGAGATGCGGCCACCGTAGAGGATGCGCGCGAGCAGGTCGCGGCCCTGGACATCGGTGCCCAGGAGATGGCGCAGCCGCAACTCACGGCCGTTCCACGCGACGCGGCGTATGTCCTCGCCGCGGATGGTGGTCGAGGCCACCGGCGCACCATCGCGGCTGAGGGCCACCACCGTGCCGCGCGCGACATCGGCCGTCCAGGTCACGGTGCGCGCGACCGGGGTCACGCGCAGCAGCACCACCTGCTCGTCGGGCGCGAACAACCCAGGCGGCGGAGGCTCGGCGCTGGTGATCACCATGCCCGAGACGGCCTGCCCGGGATTGCCCGATGGGTCGATCAGCGTCGCCACGGTGCCGGGCGGGCTCAGATCGAGCGTGTCGATGCGATCGGCGCCCTTGGTGATCTGCACCACGCCGCGGCGCAGAAGCAGCCGATAGGTGGTGGGCTGGGCGTCCGCCGGCAGATCCAGCGCATCGATCTCGAGATGTCCGGCAGCCGGCGCGCGCTCGGACAGTTCGAGGCCGCGCCCAGGCACCAGCTCGTTGAGCTCGCGGCAATCCGGATGGGCGAAGCCGGGCGCGTGCGCGCCGAGCCAATGCCGCGGTTCGGCCGGTGCGCATGGCGCGAGCAGCGGCGCGGCCAGGCAGGCCAGCACCATCGCGGCGGCGATCACCAGGCCGGCCATGGCGACGCGGTCGCGGCGCAGGCGACGCCAGGACTCGCGCCACGGGGATTGCGAGCGGATCCTTCTGGACAGGGAGGCAGGCGGAGAGGCCGCTGGCGAGGTGGAGACGGGTGGGCTCGCTCCTGCGCTCATCGCTGCCTCACGCGCGGATCGACCACCCCGAGCGCGAGGTCGGCGAGCAGGTTGCACGCCAGCACGATCGCGCCGTAGACCAGCACCGTGCCCATCACCAGGGTGTAGTCGCGGTTGGTCGCGCTCTCGACGAACTCGCGGCCGAGGCCGGGGATCTGGAAGATCTTCTCGATCACCAGCGATCCGGTGAGCAGGTACGCCACGGCGGGACCGAGAAAGCCGATCACCGGCAACATGCCGGCCGGCAGGGCGTGCTTGAGTACCACCGCGATCTCGCTCGCGCCCTTGGCGCGCGCGCTGCGCACGTGGTCGGCGTTGATGACCTCGAGCAGTCCCGCGCGGCCGAGGCGGGCGATGCGCGCGGCGAATGGAATGGCCAGGGTCAGCGCCGGCAGCACCAGGTACGACGGTGCGCTCGCGCCCTTGTATTCGGCCACCGGCAGCCAGCCGAGATAGAGGCCGAACAGCAGTGCGAGCATCGGCCCGATCACGAACGGCGGGATGCTCAGGCCCAGCGTGCACAGCACCATGGTCGAGCGGTCCCACACCGAACCCTGCGCGACCGCTCCGAGCACGCCGGCTGGCAGGCCGATCGCCAGGGCGAGCAGCAGCGCGACCGCGCCGAGGAACAGCGAGGTCGGCAGCTTGTCCGCGATGATCTCGTTGACGGTCTGGGTCTTGTGGATGAACGACGGGCCGAGATCGCCGCGCGCGAGGTCGCCCAGGAAGCGCAGGTACTGCCGCGGCGGCGACTCGTCGAGGTGGTACTTCTCGCGCAGCGCGCGCTCGGTCTCGGGGTCGATCTTGCGCTCGGCGTCGAAGGGACCGCCAGGCGCGGCGTGCATCATCACGAACGAGATCGTGGCGAGCACCAGCAGCACCAGGGGCGCCATCAGCAGGCGGCGCAGGATGTAGGCTAGCATCGGCCCGCTCAGCGTGCCCAGGTCACTTGACGCGGAAAGGGGCAAAGGACGTGGGACGGCCCAGCCCCGACGAAGGATCCTCCGTCAATTCTCGATCCACATGTACTGGTACGGATGCAGATCCCGCACGTTCTCGTGCCAGCCGCGGACCTTCTCCTTCAGCATGCCCTTGTTGACGTAGATGTAGATCGGCATGATCGGGAACTCCTCCTCGACCAGCATGCGCTCGAGGCGCTGCAGGATCGCCAGGCGCTTGGCGGTGTCGCCCTCGCGCTGGGACTCGCCGACCAGGCGATCGTAGTCCTTGTTCGACCAGCCGGTGCGGTTGTTGCCCCCGTCGGTGACCCACATGTCGAGGTAGGTGTTGGCGTCGTTGTAGTCGCCGACCCACGACGAGCGGCAGATGTCGAATGCGATGCGGTCCATGTCCGACAGGTAGGTCTTCCACTCGGTGTTGCGCAGCGTCACCTCGACTCCGAGCGCGTCCTTCCACTGGCTGACCACCGCCTCGGCGACCTGCTTGTTGTTCTCGCTGGTGTTGAACAGCAGCTCGATCCGCGGGAACGGCTTGCCACCGGAGTGGCCGGGAGCCGCATAGCCGCAGGCTGCGAGCAGCGCGCGCGCCTGCTCGCGATCGGAGGGCACGCCCGCGACGTGACGGTAGCCGCCGGCCTCGGGCCCGATGTCCGGCACCAGCCAGGTGGCCGGGATCTCTCCGGCCTTGAGCACGTGTTCGGTGATGGTGCGGCGGTCGATCGCGATTGAGAACGCCTTGCGCACGCGCGCGTCGTTGAACGGCGGCCTGGTGCAATTGAAGCGGTAGAATCCCGCGCCGAGGTACGGGAAGGCGTAGTAGTCTGGGTTGCGCTTGATCTCGTCGATCTTCGCGACGGGGATGCCGGGGATCCAGTCGAGCTTGCCGTCGAGGAACAGCGCGTAGGCGGTGTCCTGGTTGTCGTACGGCCGCGCCACGATCCTGGTGATGCGCACCTGGGCGCGGTCCCAGTAATGCGGATTCGGCGTGAAGGTGATCTCCTGCCCGCGATTCCACGAGCTGAGGATGTAGGGGCCGTTCGAGACGATGTGCTCGGGCAGCACCCAGCGGTCGCCGTGCTTCTCGACCACGTCCATCGGCACCGGCATCAGGGTCTGGAAGGCGACCAGGTCGAGGAAGTACGGGCAGGCCGCGCGCAGGCGCACGCGCAGGGTGCGCGCGTCCGGGGCCTCGACGCCGACCTTGGCGAAGTCCGCGAGCTTGCCGTCGTGGAAGTCCTCGGCGCCGGCGATCGGGTAGAGCTGGTAGGCGTATTCGGCCCCGGTCTTGGCCTCGAGCGCGCGCTTCCACGAGCGCATGAAGTCGTTGGAAGTCAGCGGCGAACCGTCGCTCCAGGCGGCGTCGGGCCGCAGCGTGAAGGTATAGACCAGGCGATCGGGGGAGATCTCCCACGACGAGGCCATGCCCGGGCGCGGCTCGAGGGTGCGCGGATCGTAGGTGACCAGGCCTTCGAAGAGCGCGAGTGCGAGGCGCGCCTCGAGCACGCCCTTCATGATCGCCGGATCGAGGGTCTGCGGTTCCGCCTCGTTGTTGAACACCAGCTCCTGCGGGGAGCGCTTCCACGCATCGGAGGGCGGCTGCAGCGCGAGCTTCCAGGCGTTCGCGGCGGGAGTCGGATCGGTCGCCGGTGGTGCGTCGCCTGCCCGCAGCGTGGGCGCGAGCGCGAGCGCGACGATGGTCGCGATGGCGTTGAGGAGCTGAGCGGGGAGCATGGCCATGGGGTGCCCTCAGCCGCGGCGCCGGAGCTCAGCCCTTGCTGTCGGCTCCGGATTTCGCCGTCTCGGCGATGTACAGGATGCTGTTGGAATTGCGGCACACCACCAGCTTGCCCATACGGATCTGCTCGATCTGGTTGTGGCTGATGAGGATGCCCATCGGGGTGGCGCGGCTGTTGGGGTCGACCTTCGCCAGCGGCATCGGATGGCGGGCCTTGACCAGGCGCTCGTAGACTTCGAGGAAGGCGGGATCGACCTGCGCCTTGCGCTGGCTGTACTCGCGCTCGATCTCCTGCTCCTCGGGCGTGGTCTGCTCGGCGCCGCCGGCGCCGCCGATCAGCTGCTCGTAGTCGGCCTTGAGCTTGGTGGCCTGCTCGGTCATCTTCGCGGCCTTGTCCTTCAGGGCCTCGAGCCGCGCGGTGACCTCCTTGATGCTGGCCTCGCGCATGCCCTTCTCGACCTTCGCGGCCTCGATGCCGTTGATGATCGCCATGTAATCCTTGTTGGTCTTCGCGCCCATCTGCTTCGATCTGAGATCGGCGATGGTGGCGTCGCAACGCGCGGAGTCGGCGGTGTATTGCCGGATCAGGGCGTTGAGCTTCTCGGATTCCTGATTCGAGGTCTGGGCGGAACTCTCAGCGGACTTCCAGGCCTTCTCCGCATCGCCGAATTTCGTCTTGCGGCCATCGCGAACGTGCTTGAGCGTCTGACGCCTCTTGTCGATCACCTGCAGGTCGAGCAGGGCGGCGATATTGGAGTTCATGTTCGGATCCTGAACCAGGCATCTTGTACCGGCATACGGTAGCTCCAAGCGTTTTCGGCGTTCGGGCGGTGGCCGGCGGAGCTGCGCGACCGAGCGGCGCGATGCGAAGCATCCGAGCAGAGGGCTCGTACCACGCGATGACGGTGAGCCCTGTGGTTGACCCCTCGACGAGCGCCGCATAGTCCGTGGAGTAGACTTTTTTGCGTCGGACCGCGGCTTTGCGCGCCGCGGCCCGCGAGGAGCACATGCCCGATCCGGCCGCCGTCGCGCCAACGATAAGGACGGACCACGATTATCCGATGGTCGGCGAAACCATCGGCCTGTGGCGCCTGGTCAGGGGCCTGGGCCGCGGCGGCATGGGCGAGGTCTACGAGGCCGAATACGACTACCTGCACCTGATGTCCCTGCGCTACGGCGAGGAGCAGCGCGAGATCATCCGCGCCGAGCTCGAGAAGCTGCCGCGCTCGGAGCAGGCGCGCCTGGTCGGCCAGCTGATCAATTCCCCGCTGCCGGCCGACGCGCGCTTCGCGATCAAGATCTGCAACGCCCGCTCGGGCACTCCCGGCTACCGGCGTTTCCTCCAGGAGGCCGAGGTCGCCCAGCGTCTCGGCGACCATCCCTACATCGTGCACGTCCACCAAGTCAGCGGCGCGCTCGACTCGTCGAGCGACATCGCGCGCAAGCTCGCGCTCGACAAGGGCAAGTACCGCGACCTGGCCTTCATGGTCATGGACCTCGCGACCTGTTCGATCGATTCCAGCCGGCTGACGGTGGGCGAGGCGGTGCACATCGTGCGCTGCATCGCGCTCGCGCTGGACCATGCCCACACCCAGGGCGTGGTGCATCGCGACCTGAAGCCGGAGAACATCCTCGGCACCATAGAGCATCCCCTGCTCACCGATTTCGGCATCGCCAAGGAGATCGACCAGAGCGAGGGCCTGACGCGCACCGGGCAGATCATCGGCACGCTCGACTACATGTCGCCCGAGCAGGCGACCGACGCCAAGCGCGTCGACCATCGCAGCGACATCTATTCGCTCGGCGTCGTGCTCTACGAATTCGCCACCCAGGGCCAGCTGCCGTACTCGCACAAGCTCGATCGCGACAGCTGCCTGGCCGCGATCCGCAGTGACCGCGCCGATCCGAAGTGGCCGCGCGAGCACCAGGCGCGCTTCCCGGCGCGGCTCGAGCGCATCATCCTCAAGTCGATGGCGCACCGCCAGGAAGACCGCTACCAGGCGATGAGCGAGCTGATCACCGATCTCGACCGCTTCGCGCGCGGCGAACACATCGGCTGGTGGGGGCGCGTCCGCCCACGCCGGCTGCTGCGCTTCCAGGTGCGCCGGCACCCGCGGCTGGTCTACGGCTCGCTCGGCGCGGTGATCCTGCTGGTGGTGGTGCTGGCGCTGGCCTGGGTCCCCAAGCTGCTCGACGATACGCGCAGGCAGTATAAGAAGCGCCTCGATGCGATCGACACCCAGGTCACGGCCATCGAGACCCCGCACGGCCCGCAGTTCCAACTGCGCAAGGAGCAGGCGCAGGATCTCGAGACGCTGAAGCTGAACCTCACCGGCCCGGACTATCCCGAATTCACCCGGCGGCTGTCCGAGCTCGAGGACCGTTTGCTGCGTCACCGCCGGCTCGAGGTGTATTTCGCCACCAATCCCAAGCCGCCCGAAAACGCGTTGTCTCCGGCCGAGGCCCTGGCCCAGCTCAAACTGGCGGCGCGCAGCGAGAATCCCAACTGGGCGCTTGCCGACGGCATCGGTCTGGTGATCAAGGAGGAGCAGACCATCAATCTCGGGCGTTACGGCAAGGGCAGCGTGTACTGGTACGGCGTGCTGCAGGTGCCCCAGCTGCCGAGCTACGACAACTTCCAGGTGCAGGCGATGGAGGAGGATGGCAACGGCGGGCGCCACGTGTCGCGCTGGGCGATCATCGACGGACAGATCGCCTTCATCCAGCGCGAGGACGAGAAGCCCGCGGTGGTGCTGCGCCACGAACCGCTGCAGAACCGTCCGACCTCGATAGCGATGGTGCTCGGTCCCGATTTCGTGCGCACCTGGATCTATGGCAAGGAGCAGCGTTTCCAGATTCGCGGCCTGCGCGACAACGCCTCGGCGGTGATCACCATGGACCTGCCGAAAGACACCTACATCGAGAAGCTGATCATCGCGCCGACCGGTCCGAAATGACCGCTCTGGGTACGATGCCGTAAAGCGAGTGCGCGGTGAGATATCCGACGCGGGCTCAAACCTCTTCGGGTAACGGTGCGTGTCGGCGGCCGGATCCGAGCTTTACAGAGGAGGCTGGGGTGACGGCAAGTCAATCGGATTGTCGAGCGGCGTTGCTGAACGCGTGCTCGCACGACGTAGCCCCTCCTGCGGAATCCCTCTTGTCGGCCGCAGTGGCGCTGCCCACAATCGCCCCCATGGCTAGGATCCCGAACTTGCAGAAGCTCGCTCGTCAGAGCGGCCGCTACGACGCCGAGGCCTTCAGCTTCGTGAGCCAGGGCCTGTGCCACGCGGCTCGGCGGCTCGGCAAGCGCGGGCGCAGCGGATCGGATCGGCACCTGTGCGCGCGTGAGCTGGTCGAGGGCACGCTCGATCTCGCCGCCGATCGCTTCGGCCTGCTCGCCGAACTGGTGCTGCGCAATTGGGGCCTGCGCTGTCCCGAGGATATCGGCGACATCACCTGGACGCTGATCGATCATGGCGTCTTCTCGAAACAGCCCGACGACCGCATCGAGGATTTCGTCGAAGGCCCGGCCTTCGGCCCCGCGCTCGCCCAGCGCGTGCACCAGCGGGTGATGACGGAATAGGCGGAGGACGGACCCGGCCGTCCCGACGACGGACGGTCTTTGTCTATCGCGCTCCGCCCCTAGTATTCCCCGCGGATGAAGGAACTCCTCGAGCATCCGTGGATCCGCGTGCTGCTGATCGCCACCGCGATCGCGATGTGCACCTTCGCGCTGCGCGAGACCGCGTGGATCACCGAGCCCATCGCGGTGGCACTCAAGGAAGTGCTGATGCCGGTGGCGGTGGGCTTTGCCATCGCCTACGTGGTCACCCCCATCGTCGATGCGATCGCGCGCCAGGGTGGAGTGCGGCGCTTCGTCGCGGCGGGCATGCTCTTCGCCGTGGTCTCGCTGGTGGTGTCGTTGACCATGATCCTGCTGGTGCCCGCGGTGATCCATGAAGGGAGCGCGCTGACCGGGCGCGTCTTCCAGGGCGAGACCTACCAGGATCTGAACCATAACGACCGTTACGATCCGGGCGAGCCGTTCGAGGACAGCAACGGCAACAAGGTGTGGGATCGCGGGCTCGTGGCCTCGGGGCTGGTGCGGCTCGAGGAATGGCAGAATCGCATCAAGGTGAAGGCGCACCTGGCCTTCGATGATCCCTCGTTGTCCTACCTGGCGCTATACGCGGCTGAGACCGCTCCGTACCGCGACTACCTGCGGCGCATGATCGAGGTCGCCACCGCGGGCGAATCGGTCGAGCGCTGGCCCGCGACGCCGAGCGACGTCGAGGTGAAGAATCCGGCATCACGCGAGTTCGGCTGGCCCTCGCCGAGCGCCCAGTCGATCACCGATGCAGGCGCCCAGGTGGCGCCCGACCTGCGCGAGCGCTGGCTGACCCTGGTCGGCGCCGCCGACGCGGCGCAGAGCGAGCGCCACGCCGAGCTGCTCACCGCGCTGGCACAGGCGCGCCTCGGCCCCGAATCGGGCAGCGACCCGCTGGTCCTGCGCGTGCACGATGCCTGGCAGAAGCCGCTGACCGCCGAGCGGCGGGCGCAGGCGCAGGCGCTCGCGACCGCGCTCGATGACGCCGACCACCAGGGTCAGCCAGGAGCCCGCCGCCTGATCGTCGCGTTGCGCGGCGGCGACAGCTCGGTGGGAACGCAGACCCTAGCGGCGTTGGTCAACCAGCTCGAGACCGCGGTGAAAGGCTCGCTGCACGATTCGCCCACCCGCATCGGCGATTGGACCAAGGCCGGCTTCACCAACCTGCAATCGTGGTTTGGCCTGCTGCTGAACGTCATCCTGGTGCCGATCTATGCCTTCTTCCTGGTGCTGGCGATGCCTGCGATCCGCCGCGGCGTGCACGAATACATCCCGCTGCGCCGCCGCCAGCAGACCATCCGCATCATCCGCGACATCGAGCAGGTAGTGGCCGCCTTCTTCCGCGGCCGCCTGATCATCTGCACGCTGTGCTCGATCGCCGCCGGCATCGGCTTCTTCGCCATCGGCGTGTTCAGTGCCGTGAGCGTGCCGTACTCGATCCTGTTCGCGCTCGCGATCGGTTTCGCCACCACCGTGCCGCTCTCGGGCATCCTCTTCCTGCTGCCGGCGGTGGTGATGACCATGCTCCAGCCCGAGGCCACGGCGCTGCACGCCACGCTGGTGGTGGTGGTCTACGTGCTGGTCCAAGTGCTCGAGGCGGTGCTGATCCCGACCGTGATGGGCCGCGAGGTCGAGCTCCATCCGGTGACGCTGATCGTGGCGCTGCTGCTGTGCGGGAAGCTGCTCGGCATCCTGGGGCTGATCCTGGCAGTGCCGATCGCGGCCAGCTGCCGCATCCTGGCCCGCGAATACCTGTGGCCACGGCTGCGCACCTGGGCCAACCGCCCATCATCGGTGGTGCTGGTCCCGGTCGGGCCCGGTACGGATGACGGCACACCGCTCGGCGGCAACGCGCAACAGCGCGAACGCACGTGAGCCTGGCCGTGTCGCTGTCGGCCGAGCGGGTCGCCACGTGAGCCCCGGACGCGACGCCTCCAGGATGCTCGACGCCAACGCCAACCGGGCGGCCGAGGGCCTACGCGCGCTCGAGGACGTGGCGCGTTTCCTGATCGACGACGCGCGCATCGCCGAGATGGCGAAGCTGCTTCGTCACGACGTGCGCCGCCTGGTGCCGGTTGACGTGGCCGCCGGACGTGACGCGGGCGGCGATGTCGGCGCCGCCACCGCCAATCCCGATGCCGCGCGCGAGCGTCTGGTGGATCTGGTGCGCGCGAACGCCGCGCGCGTGCAGGAGGCGCTGCGTTCGGCCGAGGAGGCGGCGCGGCTGTGCCATCCGGCTTCCACCGCGGGATTCGAGGCCACGCGCTACCGCGCCTACCAGCTCGAGAGCGCGTTGCTGTCCCGCCTTCCGGGCTGGCTCCTGCACCGCGTGCGCCTCTACGCGCTGGTCGACACCGCGCTGTGCGCCGATCCAGTTGCCGTCGCGGCGGCAGTGGCGCGCGGCGGCGCCGGCGCGGTGCAGCTGCGTGCCAAGAGCCTGTCGCCGCGTGCTTACGCCGAACTGGCACGACGCGTCCAGGATGCGGTGGCGAAGGCTGGAGCGCTGTTCATCGTCAACGACCACGTCGCGGTGGCGCGCGCTCTCGGGGCCGCCGGCCTGCATCTGGGCCAGGACGATCTGGATCCGCGCGATGCGCGCGCCGTGGTCGGCCCGGTCTGTGCGGTCGGCGTGTCCGCGCATACGCCAGAGCAGGCATCCGCCGCGGTCGCTGCCGGCGCCGACTACCTCGGCCTCGGCCCGATCCATGCGACCACCACCAAGCCGCACGAGCCATGTCGCGGCCCTGAGTTGCTCGACCGCCTGCGCGGGACGCTCGCCATTCCCAGCTACGCCATCGGCGGGATGGACGCCGATCGCATCCGCGCCCTGCGCCCTCGCCTCCTGCATGGCGTGGCGGTCGCCGGCGCCCTGTGCACCGCGAAGGACCCCGAGCGCGCCGCCGCCGAGCTGCATCTGATCCTGGAGCCCGAAGAGCACTGATGGGCGTCGCGATCTCGGGTTGGACGCGCCTGGCGATCGTGGAGGCGCTGCAGCTGCCCGCCATCGCCCTGGTGCTCGTCAGCGAGCATCACGCGGCATGGTGGGTAGCGGCGTTGTGGGGATCCCTGACCTCGTGCGCGGGAACCGATTCTGGTTGGCGCTGGACGAACCGCGCATTGGTGCTCCAGGCTATCGCCTGGCTGACCCTCGCCGCAGTCTTCGGCTGGCAAGGCGACCCCACCGCAATCAACCCACCCGGCGAGTGATCACACTTTCACACCGCTTATCGACACGCGACGCATCACACCCAGCGTCAACCCGGGGGCCCCATCGCCCTGCGATGGGGCGGGCGCCAGAGGGACGGTGGGCGGATACAATGGGCGCAGCCCATCCGCCCATTTTTTCGCCGGCATCCGGCGAAAAAAAGTCCCGACCAAGCCCGTGGGGTAGGCCGCAGGCCGTAGGGGCGAAGCCCCTGAATAAAAGCCCGTAGGGGCGCAGCCCCTGGGCCGGGCGCCGCCCGGCTGTAGAATGCAGCCATGACTCCCTTCACCGTCACCTATCGCGGCGATCTGCGCTGCGGAGCCATCCACGGTCCGAGCGGCGCGCAACTGGTCACTGATGCGCCCACCGACAACCACGGACGCGGCCAGAGCTTCTCGCCAACCGATCTGATCGCGACCGGACTCGGGACCTGCATGATGACGATCATGGGCATCAACGCCCGCAAGGACGGCACCGTGCTCGAGGGCTCGACCGTCCATGTGGAAAAGCACATGACCACCTCGCCACCACGGCGCATCAACCGCATCGTGGTGCGCTTCGCGATGGCCGCCGGCATTTCCACCGCCCGCCGCGCGTCGCTCGAGCAGGCCGCGCACACCTGCCCGGTGGCGCTCAGCCTGCATCCGGAGATCGTGCAGGACGTGTCGTTCTCGTACCCCGACGTATAGTTGGGAGGCTTTCAGTTGGGGGACTTCGGCCCCCCAACATCGTGCTCTGCACTGCCCTCAGGAGGCGGGGAGAAGCGGGGGCTCGGCCCAGTCGGAGACTCTGGGTGGGCGGACGCGCTCATGTACGGTTTTCCAGGGGGATTGCGGGAGATTGCTCTAGCTGTGGGCACTGGTAAATTTCCACCATGGGACATGCGCTGTCGTTGGTGAAGCCGCCGGTGATCACGGGGATCGGGGTGGGGATCCACCACTCCGACAAGCCTGATGACTATTGCGGTTCGGGGCGCTGGCGGCTGCACCTGTACTCCACGCCCCTGGTGATCGTCGCCGACGGTCGTCAGTACGACATCGTCCCGGGGCACGCGGCGCTGTGGCGGCCCGAGGTCGAGCTTCAAGCGCGTTTCCGCGGTCGCTCGGTGCACATGTGCGCGCACTTCGAGGTCGCATCCAAGGGCGACGAGGTGATCCTGCCCGGCCTGCAGGATCTCGCCGGCAGATTCGCCGCCGTCGATGGCGCGCTGCAGGAGGCCGCGGGCTGGTTCCCGCGTTCACCGCACCGCGCCGAAGCCCGTCTGTGGGATGTGCTGTGGCAGCTGGTCGAGCCCGAGAAGCCGGGCCCGGAGCGCGCCGGGCATCCCGCGCTCGAGCGCGCGCGCGCGCACATCCACGCCCAGCTGAACCGCGAGCTCGGGATCGCCGCCATCGCCGACGCCGCCGGCTGCTCGGCGAACCACCTGCTCAGACTCTTCCGCCGCGAGCAGGGCACCACCATCGTCGCGTTCGTGCGCGAATGCCGCGTGCGCCGCGCCGAATACCTGCTGCGCCATTCCACCATCCCGATCAAGGACATCGCCGCCGAGGTCGGCATCCCCGATCTGCACTTCTTCAACAAGACCATGCGCCGCGAACTCGGCAAATCCCCCCGCGACATCAGGAGCTCTTAGTTGGGGGGCCGTAGCCCCCCAACAAAAAGTCAGCGCAGGCCGAGCTGCCGGACCTTGTAGCGGATCTGCCGAAAGCTGATGCCGAGCAGCACCGCGGCCTCGGTCAGATTATCGTTGGTCGCCTTGAGCGCCGCCTCGACGATCTCACGTTCGAAGCCCACCAGTTCCTTGTCGAGATCGATCGGCGTGCCCTTGGCGATGGTCGCCGCGAGCGAGGCGCGGCGATGCCGCGAGGTGGTCTCGCGTGTCGCTGGTCCGCCGGCGGACGTGTTGTCACCGAGATCGCCGAAGAGCGCGCTGGCGGCGATCGCGCCGCTGCTGGTGAGCGCCACTCCGCGCTGGATGCGGTTGTCCAGCTCGCGCACGTTCCCCGGCCAGGGATACGCCTGCATGGCGGCGAGCGCGTCGGGCATGAATCCGGTCACGCCGCGGCGCAGCTTCACCGCATGGCGCGACAGGAGGTGGCCGGCCAGGAGCGGTATGTCCTCCGGGCGCTCGCGCAGCGCGGGCAGGTGGATCGGGATGACCGCCAGGCGGTAGTACAGGTCCTCGCGGAAGGTGCCGGCCTTGACCATGCCCTTGAGGTCGCGGTTGGTCGCCGCCACCAAGCGCACGTTGCTCGAGCACACGTCGCGCCCGCCGACCGGGATGAACTCTCCGGTCTCGAGCACGCGCAGCAGCTTCACCTGGGTCTCGACCGCGAGTTCCCCGACCTCGTCGAGGAAGAGCGTTCCGCCATCGGCCAGGGCGAACAGTCCAGGCCGGTTTTCGATCGCTCCGGTGAACGAGCCCTTCACGTGGCCGAACAGCTCGCTCTCGAGCAGGCTCGGAGTGAGCGCGCCGGAATTGATACGCACCATCGGCCCGTCGGCGCGCAAGCTGGCGTAGTGGACAGCGCGCGCGACCAGTTCCTTGCCGGTGCCGCTCTCGCCGCTGACCAGGACCGTGCTGTCGGTGGTTGAGACCTGGTCGATGAGCGCCTGCACGTCATGGATGGACTGGCTCGAACCCACCAGGTGCACCGCGGCTGCGGATTCTCCGGCTGCCTTGGCGGCCACATGGTGGTCGCGCGCCGCCAGCGCCCGGTGCACCAAGGTGCGCGCCGCGGCTGTATCGAAGGGCTTGCGCAGGAAGTTGTACGCCCCCAGGCGCATCGCCTTGACCGCGGTGTCCCATTCGGCGAACGCGGTCATGATGATCACGAAGGTCTCGGCGTGCTTGGCGCGGATCTCGGCGAGCAAGCCGAGGCCGTCCATCGGCTGCATGCGCAGGTCGCTCATCACTACTTCGGTGGGGGCTCCGTCGGCGAGCAGGGCGAGCGCCTCACGGCCATCAGCCGCGCAGCGCACATCATGGCCATCGCGCCGCAGCACGACCTCGAGCATGCTGCGCAGGCCAGCCTCGTCGTCGACCACCACGATTCGGCCCATGCGGGCAGGTTGGCCGGCGCGAGGGGTACCGCAAGCCCGAGCGGCCGATCAGGGGGCTGGTTTGGCCGCGGGCGCATCAGCCGCGCTCGCGGCGGCGGGGGCCGTCGCTGGCGGCCAATCCAGCGCTGGCGACTCCTGCGCCTGCAAGCGCGCGCGCAGCTGGACGGAGTCCGGCGTGGGTGAGTCCGCGCCTTGGAGCGTGAACGCCCATGAGCGCTTCTGATGCGCTGCAACGGTCTCGTCGGCGGCCGGCAGGCCGGTGGCGTGGATCCAGCAGCTGCGCTGCGATCGGTCGAGGCCCACGAGCACCAGGGTCGAGCGGCGCACCACCAGAGCCTGGCCACCACGGTTCTCCACGGTCATGGTCGCCTTGCCCTCGCCGAGGGACAGGATGATCCCGATATCGCGGGCGGTCGTCACCGCGGATACGGCCGTCGGTGGTGGCGAAGCGGGTTTGGCTGGCGCGGATGTCGCGACTCCCGCGGGCGGTGCCGCTGGCGCCGTGGCGACCTTCCCGAGCTTACGCTGATCATCGGTCGAAACCGCGCCGTTCGCGCTGGCTTCACCATCGGCGCCGACCTTGACGGCATCCACCTTCGCGCGCAGCTCGTTGGCGGCGACCTCCGCCTCGTCGGCCGCGGCCGCGGGCGCCGCGCCAGGCGCAGATGCTTGGGCCGCCTTGCCGGTAGTCGCGGCTGGTGCCGCAGTCGTCTGCCTGGCACCGCCGCTGCGAACTACCTTCTTGTCGTGGGCCGCATCGTCAGCCGCGCTCTCCGTTGGCGCGCGCTGGTACGCTACGACCGAATCCTTGGAATCCTTGGATTTCTTGGCGTCATCGACGGCCGTGTCCGCAATGTCCACTCCGGCCGAGAACGCGTCGGCTGCGCGCTGGGTTTTGTCGGCCGATGCTCCGTCGAGGCGATCGGACGCGAGCTTCTCCTCGCTCGCGGCGGCAGCGCCGTGCTCGGCGAGGGCGAGCTCTTCCTTGGCATCCGCATCCTCCCACGGCCGCTTGGTGGACAGCTGCAGTTCATCGTGCTTGTTCGAGGCTCCCGCGACCGCGTCGGCTTTCGCACCGGCGGTGTCCTTGAGGTTTTCGACGGCACCATCGGCGCGCTTCGCGCGGTCGCCGAAGCTGCTGGCGGGCTGCCCAGGATCGCGGCGCGCGCCTTGCTCGAGGATCGCGACCGGGTTCTCTTCATCAGGGGAGGCAGGAGAATCAGCGGCTGCCGACGAAAGTTTACGCTCCGCGAGTTCGCGGTTGCGCCTCGGCTTTCCGTCGGACTCGGCGGTCGCCGGCTGCGTGAGCGAGGGCTCCTTGCCGAAAGCGACCAGTCCCGGATCGCGGCCCGCGGGCTCGTGGTGCATGCTGATCGTCACCACCAGGCAGGCGGCCGCGAGCGCCGACATGGTCCACCACCAGCCACCACGGATGACGCGCGCAGTCGGCTTGGCTTCATGCGTGGGCTGCGTGGCACCGTCAATGTCGGGGGCTGCGGTCGAGGGGGTTGTGGAGGAGACAGTGGACGGGAGCGCCTGCGCGGCGTGCGCCATGATGGCCGCACGCACTGCGTCGGGTGCGCGCGTGCGCGGCAATGCGCGCACGCTGGCACGCACAGAGTGTTCGCGCGCGAGCGCGGACGCGAGCGCGGGCCCGCGCTCGGCGATCAGCCGCTGCCAGTCGGCATCGGCGATCTCGCCGTCGAGGCGCGCGTCGACGAGCTCGGGGATCGTGTTCGGCGTCGGTCCGTGGGAGGCGCTCATGACAGGTCCTCCGCACGCACGTGGCCTTCGAGCAGCGCGCGCAGGTCGGCGCGCGCGCGGTTCAGTCGGCTCTTCACCGTGCCCAGCGGCACGTCGAGCGCCGCCGCCATGGACTCGTAATCCATGCCGTCGAATTCACGCATCACCAGCAGCTCTCGGGTTCCGATGGGCAGGCGCGCGAGCGCCGCCTGGACCTGTGCGCGCAGCTCCTCTCCCGCCACCGCATCGACGGGCGAGGGCGCCGAAGAGACGTGCTCGAGGTGCTCGGCGGACACGGCTGTCGGACGCTTGCGTGCGAGCAGATCCAGTGCGCGGTTGCGGGCCAGGCGGTACAGCCAGGTGTAGAAGCTGCTTCCGCCTTCGAACTGCGACAGGCGGTCGAAGGCGCGCACGAACGCCTCCTGGGTGAATTCCGCCGCGAGTTCGCGGTCGCCGTTGACGAGGTGCAGGAGCATGGCGTGCAGTCGGTCGGAGTAGAGGTCCACCAGAGTGGCGAAGGCGGCGTGGTCCCCATCGCGCGCGCGGAAGGCCAGCACGCGGTCGTCATTCGGTGGGTTCTGGGGATTAGACGGGCCAGAGCGCCCGGGGTTCCCGCCGCTTCCACTGCTTCTTCCATCGGGCAGGGGGCCGCCTCCCCCCGGGGGTGAGGAGCCCGCCCCGGGCGATAATGCCAGGCCAGGGCTGGTCATGGAGGGTATGTACCGTGGCAAGGGCAGGGCGCCATACATGGCTCGGCGAACGATCGGGCGCGTACGTCGTGCCGTCTACCTAGCCCCGGAAACACCGCGACCGCCGGCGTAGGCCGGCGGTCGCGAGATGCGAGATTGCGTCGCTTGGACGGCTTAGGCCGGCCTATCTCGGCAGGCCTATTCCGGCCGCCATTCAGCGCCGATCGAGATCACGAAGTCGCCGACGTCCACGCCGGCATTGTTGAGATTGCGACGATCCTTGGCGTCGACCCAGTAGACGGCGTCCGCCTGGACGAAGGTCCACAGTTCATTCCACGGCAGGGGCAGGGTCACCTTGGCGCCGACGTCGATGGTGGTGAAGCCACCGCGATCGACGCCCGCGGGCGCGGGCGGGGGCGCGCCGGAGCCTGCGAAGTAGCGCTTGTACTCCTTGTTGCCGAAATTGAGCAGCTGCCAGGCCGAGAGGTCGAACGGCGCATCTTGGTAGAACTCGCGCGCGCCAGCGGCAGCGCGGAACATGTGCGCTTGGCTGCTCATGTTCCAATCGGCGCCGCCGCCGATCTCGATGCCTTCCCAAGGCAGGCAGTACCACGCGTCGGCGCCGACATAGTTCTGCCGGTACTTGAGATAGTTCTGACGCTCGGCGACGTTGGGATACGTGATGAACTCGAAGTGGGGGATGATCTGGAACATCGGGATGTCGCCCGCGTCCAGGGCCTCGTACACGTACGAGAGCTTGCCGTTGAATTCGACCATCTCGCCGGGGCTGGTCTTGGGAGTGGTGGCCTGGTCCTCGCCGACCGCGAAGTAACCGTCGACCTGGACGCCGATGCCCTGCTTCGATCCGGGGACCTCCCAGCCGATGCGAGCGACGCCGCCGACGTGCGCGGTGGCGTCGTCGTTGCGGATGCGGCCCTGGTCGACCAGCTTGCTCAGGAATTCCGCCTTGAGCACGAGGTCGTCGGGAACGCGCTGCTGCTCGGGGTCGATGCTGGAGACCGCGGCGCCGGCATGGCTGGCGACACCCGCGACGAGCGCGAGCGAAGCGAGGTAGGTCAGTCGGAAACCGGTGGCCTGAATGTTCATGCGTCTTCTTCCTTGGGTGCGCGTGCGAGGAGCTGCTCCATCGCGAAGGGCACAGGTTTAGCATCCCAGATCACGGATGCCACCTGTGAAGCGATGGGCAGCTCCACATGGTGTCGGCGCCCGAGCTCGACCGCGGAACGGCTGGTCCAGGCGCCTTCGGCTACAGTGTGCAATCGTTTCAATATTTCCAGGGGATTTTCGCCACGCGCGATCGCCAAGCCGAGCGCGCGGTTGCGCCCATGCCGGCTGTAGCACGTCGTCATGAGATCGCCGACGCCGGCCATGCCGGCGAAGGTCACGTCGTTCGCGCCCATCGCCCGGCCGAGGCGGCGCATCTCGGCGAGACCGCGCGTGATCATCGCCGCCTTGGTGTTGTCGCCGAATCCGAGGCCCTCGCAGATGCCGGCGGCGACGGCGACCACATTCTTCAGGGCTCCGCCAAGCTCGACGCCGAGCAGATCGGCGGAGGTGTAGAGTCGGCAGCGCGGGGCATGCAGACGGCGCTGGGTCTCTGCGCAGAGCGCGGACGGTCCAGCGACCACCAGGCACAGCGGCAGTCCGGACACGGCTTCCAGCGCGTGGCTGGGCCCGGACAGGCAGCCATAGGCCCGCTGCCCGAGCTCGGCGGCCAACACCTCGGTGACGCGCGCCAGGGTGCCTTGCTCGACACCCTTGCTCAGCGACACCACCTTGGCGTCGCCGCGCAGGCTGGGCGCGAGGGTCCGCGCCAGTGCCCGGGTGTATTGGGTCGGCACCGCCCACAGCACGAGATCGGCGTCGGACAGCCTGGCGGCATCAGAGGTCACCAGGATCCCGGCCGGTAGCTCGGTGTCGCCCAGGTGCTCGTGCCGGCGCGATGTGGCAATGGCGGCGACCTTGGCCGGATCGCGGCCGTACAGAACCACCGAGCCACCGCCGCGCGCCGTCATCACCGCGGCGGCAGTGCCCCAGCTGCCGGTTCCGATCACGGCGGTCATCGACATGGCGGCACGCTACCGGGCAGACGGGGGAAGGCCAGAAATGCGCGCGAGTCGTATGGTCCGTCGTCCGTCGTCGACAACCGACGGGTCTACTCCACCGCGCCTATGCGGTAGCTGTCCGCAGTCGGCGACGGACCACGGATGTCGGACGCTCTTCATTACCCCGTTCCGCCGGGCGGTACCGTCACCTTGATCACCGAGGCGTTGTCGTCCTCGTCGCGCTCGCGGATCCTGTTCGCGGGATCGATGACCAGTTCATAAACGTGGTCGCCAGCTGTCTCGGTGAATGAGACCGAGTCGAAGTCGTAATCCGCCCTGCGGATGTGCGCGAAGGATCCGCTGCGGAACAGCGCGCCGTCGCGGTTGATCACCCATTCGACGTTGTCGACGGCTACCGTCGAATCGTTGACCACATCGAAGCTCAGGGTCAGCGGCACCAGATTCGTAGGCGGCTCTGGCTCCGAGCGCAGCCCGCGATTGAAGGTGAGATCGATGTCGTCCTTGACGCCGCAGCCGGCCGTGACGGCGGTCGCGAGTACGGCGGATGCGAACGAGAGCGGGCGGATCCAACGCATGGGAACCTCCATGGCCTGCAGCGTAACCCAGCCGAAGCCAGGAAAAGCGTCGCGCCGTGCGGTCTCGACTCTCGGTCGCCGATCAGCTGGGATCGGATAAAATCGCCGAGGCGACGTAGCTGACGTAGCTTAGGGCGCGATCGGATCCGGCCCGGTGGCCTTGGTGGCGTCCGGCGAGGGCGGTGTCGGAGTGCTGCCGCCATCGGTATCGGTGGATCGCGCCTGGCGGATCAGGTCGTCCATGCTGTGGCGGCGCTCCTCGGCGTCGTCGTACGCGAACGATAGCGTCGGCAGCAAGCGGGTCTTCACCACCCCGGCATAGCTATTCTGCACGAAGCCGCGCGCCTGCTCGAGCGCCTTGGCGGCCAGCTTGCGCTGCGCGAGGTCCCCGAGCACGGTGTAGAACGCCTTCACCTGGTGCAGGTCGGCGCTCACCTCGACGCGGATCACGGTGATGAAGCCTAGCCGCGGATCGCGCAGCTCCTGCTGCACGCAGGTCGCGATCTCGCGGTGGAGCAGTGAAGCGAGGCGAGCCTGGCGGCTGGCGCCTTTTTTATCGGGCATGGAGGCGTCTCGCGCACAGAGGAAGTGGGGGAGCGGCTTGCGGGGGTGCAGCGTGGGCTTCGAGTCTTTCCCGCACACCGCACACCGCACGATTGTTACAGCTTCCGGGCGACCTTCTCGCGGGTGAAGAATTCCATCACGTCGCCGACCTTCACGTCCTGGAAGGCTTCGATCGTCAGGCCGCATTCGAAGTCCTGCTTCACTTCCTTGACGTCTTCCTTGAAGCGGCGCAGCGAGCCGACCTTGCCGGTGTGCAGAATCTTCTGGTCGCGGGTGATGCGCATGAAGGCGTCGCGCAGGACGCGGCCGTCGGTGATGAACAGGCCGGCGACCACGCCCACCTTGGTGATGTTGAAGGTGTTGCGGACATCGGCGTGGCCGATGACGGTCTCGCGCACCTCGGGATCGAGCAGGCCGGTCATGGCCATGCGCAGGTGGTCGAGCAACTCGTAGATGATGGTGAAGGTGAAGATCTCGAGGCCGTTCTGCTCGGCCAACGACCTCGCCTTGCTGTCGGCGATGACGTGGAAGCCGAAGATCAGTGCTTTCGAGGCCGAGGCGAGGGTAACGTCCGACGAATTGATGCCGCCCACGCCCGAGTGGATGATGGTCACCCGCACGTCTTCGGTGGCGAGGTCGGCGATGGTCTTGTTCAGTACTTCGATCGAGCCGGCGGCATCCGCCTTCACGACTAGGCGCACTTCCTTCTTCTTCGAATGCGCGATGTCGCCGAAGATCGAGGCCGCGGTGGTGGTCTTCTGGCGCGCGGCCAGCTCCTTCTCGCGCTGCGCCTGCTGGCGGGCCTGGGCGGCATCCGCCGCCTCGACCAGATCCTCGAGCACTGCGAAACGGTCGCCGGCGCGGGGCATCTCATTCAGGCCGATGATCTCGACGGCATGGCTCGGACCGGCGAGCTCGATGCGCTCGTTCTTCCAATTGCTCATGTTGCGGACCTTGCCGTAGCCGACTCCGGCGAGCACGACGTCGCCGATGGCGAGGCTGCCGCGCGACACGAGCAGCGTGGCGGTGACGCCCTGGCCCTCGTTGCGGTGCGCTTCGATGACCACACCCGAGGCGCTGGCGAAGTGGTTGGCCTTGAGCTCGAGCACGTCGGCCTCGAGCGACAGACGCTCGAGCAGTTCGTCGATGCCCTGGCCGGTGGTGGCGCTGGTGCCGATGATGCCGACCTCGCCGCCCCATTCCTCGCCCTGCAGGCCGTTCTCGGCGAGCTGACGGATGACCTTCTCCTTATCGATGCCTGGCTTGTCGATCTTGTTCATCGCGACCACGATCGCGACGCCAGCGGCCTTCGCGTGGTTGATCGCTTCGACCGTCTGCGGCATCACGCCGTCGTCGGCGGCGACCACGATCACGACGATGTCGGTGACCTGGGCGCCGCGGGCGCGCATCTCGGTGAAGGCCTCATGGCCGGGCGTGTCGATGAAGGTGACATCCAAGCCCGACGCGGTGGTGACCGTGTAGGCGCCGATGTGCTGGGTGATGCCGCCGGCCTCGCCCTCGGTGAGGTTGGTCTTGCGGATCGCGTCGAGCAGCGAGGTCTTGCCGTGGTCGACGTGGCCCATGATGGTGACGATCGGCGGACGCGGCGCGAGATCCTCGGGCTTATCCTCGATCGCGGCGGCTTGTTCCTCGACCTCGGCGACGACGTCCTTGGCCTCGGTGATGTGCACCGTCTTCTTGAATTCCTGGGCGAGCAGCTCGATGGCATCCTTCTCGAGGACCGAGTTGATGTTGGCCATGACGCCGGCCATGAAGAGCTTGGCGATGACGATCGAGGCCTTGACGCCCGATGCCTCGGAGAATTCGCGCAGCGTGCAGGGCAGCGCGACGCTGAACTCGGTGACGCCCGAGATGTCCTCGTCGAGCGTGGACTTCCAGCGTCGGCCTGCCTTGCCGGCGGCTTCGTCGGCGATCTCCTGCTCGGTGCGGTGGTCCTTGCTGTCGCGCTTGGGCCCGCGTCCTGGACGCGGCGGCCCGCCCGGCTTGCCGCCGGGACCTGAACGATTGGGGCCGCCCGGACGCGCGGGTCCTGGCGTCTTGGTGCGATCGATGGGCGCGAAGCCGGGCTTTTTCTTGTTGGTCTGCTTCGCCATCTGCACGCGCTTGGCCATGTCCAGATTGCGGGCGATGTTCGCTTGGATGAGCTTGCGGCGATCCTCGGCGCTCAGCGCGACCTCGGGGCCGGCGGGGGCCGGTGTCTTGGCGTCGGCGCCGGGCGCCTTGGGGATGGCCTTGGTGCTGTGGTCGGATTTGTCGTGCGTGGCCTTGGCGATGCTGCCGAGCTTGCTGCCGAGCCCCTTGATCTTGGCCGCCACCTCTGGCGTGGGCGCGGGCGCGGTCGGCGCGGTGGGCTGGGTCGGGGCGACAGTGGTGCCGCTGTCGGTCGGCGCGGTCGGTGTCGCCGCGGGCGCGCGATCGACCACCGGTTCGCCAGTGCTGGTGCCGTGGGGCTCGGCTGGGGCGGCGGTGGTCGTGGTCGACGAGTTGGCGTTGGCCTGGACCTGCCTGATCGCTGAGAATTCGGCGGAGATGCGGCGGGATTCGGCTTCGCGGCGCTGGAGCTCCTGCTCGGCGGTGATGCGCGCCTCCTCGGCGTCCTGCACGGCGCGGGCCTCGGCCTCGATGCGCTTCTTCTCGGCCTCCTCCTGCGAGGCCATGCGCGCCTCTTCCTCGATGCGGCGGCGCTCGAGCTCGGTCTGGTGTTTGGCGCGCTCGACCTCGACCTTGACCGATTCCTGCTTCTTCTTGTCTTCGGACTCCTTCTCGAGCTTCTTCTTGCGCGTCTCGGCGGCCTTCTTGGCGGCGAGCGAACGCTTGTGCTTGTCCTCGAATTCCTTGGCGATGATCGGCGTGAACGGCTTGCCGTCGGCGGTCTCGAGGCCGTCGCAGGCGAGGATGCGCGCGATCTCGGCCGGCTTCAGCACGGTGTCCGGACCTTGCTTCAACGGGATCGACAAATCCTGCTCGACGACCTCGCGGAGGAGGTCGGCTTCGAGATTATATTCCTGGGCCAGCTCACTGAGCTTCATATGCGACGGTCTCTAGGGCTCTTACGTGCGGACGGTGATGGAAGGGGCGGTAGGATCACGGGGCGGATGGCCGATCAAGCTCAGGCGTTCGGGGCCTGGACGTTGACCGGGCTGTCGGGAGTGAGGGGGATGCCTGCGGTCTGGTTGGCCGCGGCGGCCTCGGCCTCGGCGGCGGCGATCGCGCGCGCGGCCTCCTCGGCCTGCTCGCGCTCGACCTGCTGACGGCGCTCGACGATCATGTCGCGCTCGGCCTTCTGCTCGTCGGTGAGCAGCTCGTTCGCGCGTTCGACCAGCTTCTTGGCTTGGTCGAGCTCGATCTTGTGCTCCTCGAGGGCTTCGACGATGCGTTCCGGCGTCTGCGCCGCGAGTGCGGCCAGCGAATCGAGGTGGTTGTCGAGGAAGGTCTCGCGCAGGAAGTCATTCATCAGGCCGGCGTCGATCAGCTGCTGGAGCTGCTCGCTGCCCGCCTGGCGCGCCTTGGCGGCGTTCTCTTCCGACATGACGTCGATCTTGTAGCGGGTCAGGCGCGCCGAGAGGCGCACGTTCTGGCCGGCCTTGCCGATCGCGAGCGGGAGCTGGTCCTGGCTGACGACCACGCGCGCGCGATCGCGGAAGTGATCGTAGCTGATGCGCAGCACGCGCGCGGGCTTGAGCGAGTTCTCGATGAACTGCGCCGGATCCTCGGCCCACGGGATGATGTCGATCTTCTCGCCGCCGAGCTCGTCGGTGACCTTGGTGATGCGGCTGCCGCGCATGCCGACGCACGAACCGACCGGGTCGATGCGCGGATCGGTGGTGGCGACGGCGATCTTGGTGCGGCGGCCGGGCTCGCGCACGATGCCCTTGATCTCGATCAGGCCGTCGGCGATCTCGGGGATCTCGGCCTTGAACAGCTCCTTGACGAAGTTGCTGTGGGTGCGCGAGAGCACGATGCGCACGCGCTGGCCCTTCTTGCCGACCGAGAGCACGTAGGCGCGAACGACGGAACCGGGGCGGTAGACCTCGCCGGGGATCTGCTCCTCGCGGGGCAGGATCGCCTCGGTGCGGCCGAGCGAGACGATGATCATGCCGCGCTCCTCGCGCATCACGGTGCCGGACGTCACGGTGTGCTCACGGGTCGCGAACTCCGTGTAGATCATGTCGCGCTCGGATTCCTTGAGCGCCTGCACGAACACCTGCTTGGCGATGTTGGCGACGATGCGGCCGAGGGCTTCGAGGTCGACGGGCTTGTCGTCCTCGAACGCGCGCATCTCGCCGGTCTCGCGGTCGATGGTCAGGGTGAAATCGCCGGTGGCGTCGAAGCGCTTCTGCGCCGCCTGGAGGAGGGCCTTCTCGATGTGGTCGAGGATGACGTTCTTGTCGAGGCCGCGCTCGCGGGCCAGGAGATCGACGCGCTGCAGCAGCTGGGTACCGTTGAACATGGCGGGTCTCGTCGGTGCTTGATCGTTGGGGGAGGTCGTGAGGAGGGGTTCAACCGGGCGTCTCGGCCGATCCCTGGGCTTCCGGATGGAAGGCAGAGATGAAAAAAGCGTGAGCCAGACGGCCCACGCTCGGCAGAGTCACCGATAGTGAGGGGTGAAAAGATAGTCCCGTCGAGCTTCGGGTCAAGCTCTATGGGTCCCGGCTGGACCCTCGGCCAGCACCCCGGACGCTGATTTTCAGCGCGCTTTTCCCGGCTGGCGCTGGCCCAGCCGCGGCCGGGGAGCATCCAGCGCGTCACGGAGCCAGGGCGGCCGCCTTGGAGTCCCTGGGTACGGCGATCCACATCCAGCGCACCCCCCAGCGCTGTGCCTCTTCATGGGTCACGAAGCGAAGATCCAGGTGGAACAGGTCCTTCCGGGCATCCTGTCGCATGCGTCCGCCGGTGTCGTCGACCTCCGCCTGGCCGTAACCGGGTATCTGCAGCTCGGTATGGTAGGGCATCATGCCCGGGTCGCTGGCGAGCCCGAAGGGATGCGTCGAGACGTCCCGATTGATGGAGGTGTGGCCGTTCGCCTCCAAACCGCAGCAACGCCAACACGGACAGTAGCCGGTAGTCATGACCCGCGCCCAGGTGGCGCCCGCCGGAGGCGGCGTCACCGGCCTGGGCAGCTCCTTCTCCTGGATGACGTGGATGATCTTGCCGTTGCTCCAGCCGACCAGCGCGCCGACCAGCAGGCCGAGGACCAGCAGGCGCATGCCGGTCGGCCGCGTGCGTCGGTCGCGCAGTCCCGCCGTGGTCCACCAGGACAACGACCAGCAGACAGCGATTGAGCGGCGCAAGACCAGCACGGCGCGGCGGAGGAGGGGATGCATGGCATCACGATACGCCGTCTTCCGCATGGCCTATGCGGATGTGCGGTGTGCGACGAGCGGCGTACGGCGAGGACGGCGCGAGTGGAGCGACTTCGCCGTACGCCGCGCCGCGCACCAATCTCTCTCAGCCATCCTTGACGCGGATCAGCTTGAACGCGATGTGGTGGACGAATCGCGGCGGATCGAGCGCGAGGAGCCCGCCCGGGTGAGATATCTCCCGCGCTTGGATGCGGACGCCGGTGTCGGCGTTCCACCACTCGAGCAGCAGTCGACCGGCGGCGATCGGCGAGGATGGCGAGACCTGCGCGCCCTCGTGCGGATCGTCGCCTTCGCCGCTCGCACCCCAGCGCCGATCGAGCACGTAGCCGAGCATCCGCCCAGGCCGCGCCCAGGCGCGCGCCCACAGTTCGCGCGGCGGATCGGTGGCGGAGAGCTGGACGGAACTGCCGGCCGGGACGCGGTTGTCCTCGCCGGCGAGGAATCTCGACAGCGCGCGATAGGGCGCGAAGCGGTTTCCCTGGTCGACCCACTCGAACCACCACAGCATCGGCGCTCCGGCGTGTCCGGTGACCAGCGCCGACCATCCGCCGCTCGCGTGCTCGGCCTCCATCTGACGCCCGGAGCAGGCGTCCCAGCTGCCGCCATACTCGGTCACCAGCACCGGCTTGCCGTAGCGCGACAGCCCGCCGCCGCGTCGTGCCTCACCGCTGCCCGTGCTCATGCCCAGGAGCTCGGCGAGCAGGGTACCGCCGCCCGCACCCTCGGGCGCGTGGTAGGCGTCGATGCAGACGAAGTCGAGGCCGGGCAGGGCCACGATCGAACGGTGCGGAGAGCGGAAATCGCCGGCCCAATGCGTGGTGCACGGATGTCCGTAGGTGTCGAGCTCGTGCCAGCGCGCGGTCGCGTGCTCGTGCCATTGGCGCAGCGTGTCCTCGCTCTGCGCCGCGCCGGTCAGGTTGATCTCGCTCCACAGCTTCCACGCCATCACCGCCGGGTGATCGGCCCAGCGCGCGACCATGTACGTGCGCAAACGCTCCTGCGCCGCCAGCGCCTCGGGATCGGTGAAGAACTGCGATGGATCCCTGAGCTTTCCGCCGCGCTCGACGCTGTAGGGATTGTTGTCCCATTCCTTGTCGGTGCGATCCGAGGCCTGGCCGTGATTGTAGATGACAAGGTTGACGCGGATGCCGTGAGCCCATGCATCGTCGAGCACCCTATCGATGCGCCACGCGTTGACCTCGTTGTAGCGGCCCTTACCGAAGAATCCCGGCCAGTCGCCCCGCCACTCGAGCGCCAGGTTCCAGGAGCACATCCAGATCTCGACGGCGTCGACTCCATTCGCGGCCAGCCGATCGAAATACGCGTGGTACGACAGCGACCCGCGGTCGGGCGTGACCACCGTGCCCAGGTATTGCTGGCTGCGCAGATCCCACACCGAGCGCAGGTTCGGGCCGATCGGCCACCACCACGACGAGCCGCTCGCTGGGCCCTCACCGTTTGCGCCGACCAGGCTGCCGCCGGGGCCGAGGGCGAAGAAGCGCGGGTCGTCGTGATCGACGCGCACGTACGCGTCCCACGACTTGCCTCGCGCAACCAGTCTGGGCAGCTGCATGGCAACGGCCATGGTCTTGCCGCCGCTTTCTTTCGCCCCCCAGCGCGCCTCGAGCCGCACCGCGTACGCTCCCGGCTGGCGCGGCCTGAAGCGGATCGCGAAGCGTGCCGGACCAGCCGGAGACACCGTCTCGCGATCGCCGCGATCGGCGCCGCGCATCGGCTGGATCGCGAATCCCGGAATGCGGTTCTCGTGGCCGTCCGGCAAGGTGATCACCGCATCGAGCGAGAACTCGTCGCGGTCGTATGGATTCGCGGGGAACGGCTGAGGGAGTACGGAGACGGTCCAGCGCTCGCCGGTCGCCACCGTGGCCACGCCGTTCGCGAAACCCCCGACCTCGAGCTCGAGCAGGCGTTCGCCGGGCTTCTCCGGCGTACCCGCTGCGTCGGCGCGCAGATCCATCACGCGCAGGCGCGCACGGCTCGCGCTCGCTGACCAGAAGAACAGCCCGGCCCGCGCCGACTTCGCCGATTCCGCGGAGTTCCAGCCGCCGCCGTGCTCCTCGCCCTGCACGCTGTCGGCCGCGCCGAGGCGGATCGCGACCATCTGGGAACCGTGGGCGAGCGTCCCGGCCGCCAAACGCTGGTACCAGCGGCCGTGGTGATCGGTCACGAAGGCGCCGACGCCGAGATCCGCTGGCGCGTCGTCGGGCACGATCACGCGCGCGCGCACGGTCTTGTCACCGCCCGGAACCTCTCCCGCGATGCTGGTGACGGTGACCAGCGGCGAGACCAGTTCGACCTCGAGCGCTTGGCAGCGTGTCGCGAGCGGCAGCAGCAGGAACGACAGCAGGATGGATTGGAGGACGTGCCGCATGGCGCCCTGATTCCAACACGGCGGAACGCGCGCGACATCGCCGATCGCGTCGCCGGCGCCAGGGTGTCGGGCCGGTGTTACCGCCTCGTCGGCTTGTGGTCTTGGCCGCGACCGAAGCCGGCACCTTGGGTATCGAAGCGAGCTAGGCCGAGGCCAGAAAATTGCGCAGCAGCGCCAATCCGGCTGGGCCGCTCTTCTCGGGGTGGAATTGCACCGCCGCCAGGTTGCCGCGGCGCACGCCCGCGCAGAAGCGGCCGCCATGATCCGCTTCGGCGATCACCTGTACGCCTGGTCCGGGCACGCAGTGGTAGCTGTGCACGAAGTAGAAATGCCGATCGGGGAGAGCACCCGCGAGCGGGTCGTCGGCGGCGAATGCGACGTCGTTCCAGCCCATGTGCGGCACCTTGATCGACGGGTCTGACGGCGCGAAGCGCACCACCCGTCCTGGCAGCAGCCCCAGGCAGGCGACGCCACCGTCCTCGTCGCTCCAATCGAAGAGCAGCTGCAGGCCGATGCAGACGCACAGCAGCGGCTTGCCGCTCGCGGCGATCTCGCGTAGCGAGCGGTCGAGGCCGGCGCTACGCAGATTGGCCATGCAACTGCCGGCAGCGCCGACGCCCGGGAACACCACGCGATCGGCGCTGGCGACGATGGCGGGATCCGCGGTCACCACCGCCTCCTGCCCGAGGCTGGCGAAGGCGCGGCGCACCGAGGTGATGTTTCCCGCCTGGTAATCCAGGATGGCGATCATGGCTTTTAGTATCAGCCGTCTGGCCGAAGCGCCAGACGGCTGCCAGGGGCGCTGCCCCTACGGCCCTCCGGGCCTACCCCACGGGCTTTGTCGGGGCTCGATGTCTCCGCTACGCTGCGACATCGTCGGCGGATCGGCTGCGCCGATTATATCCGCCGACCGCCCCTCTGGCGCCCGCCCCATCGCGGGGCGATGGGGCCCCCGGGTACGCTGGTCTGCGGCCGGGGGCGGAGCCCCCGCGCCATCCAATCAATCTAAGGAGGGTGCTCGGGAGGCGGCGCGGTAGTCGGTCACAGCTCGGACACCTAGCAGCACCAGGCCGGCGAGGATGAAGAACCAGCGTGCCTTGGCGTCGTTGCCGAAGGCGGCGAACCACGGCATCACGACCAGCGCGCAGCCGATGATCAGCTCGAGCTGACCGTGCGCCGGGAAGGGGATGAGCTTCAGGAGCCCGAGCGGGAAGGCGGTGAGGAGCGTCAGCGCCAGATGCGCGCCAGCCAGGAGGTAGCACAGGGTCGCCGGGGTTCCCGAGAAGGCGAGGAGGCTGGGTGCCAGCAGGAAGGTCGCGACCACGGCGTAGTCGAGAACGCCATGAGCGCGCGGAGAGAGGACCTTGTGCATGTGGTTCCTTTCGAGTGCCGGCATTGGATCGCCCGCCGCCTTGCACGACGAGACGAGCCTGCGAAACCCGCTACAGGCCGCGCCGCTCGCTGCCGAGACGTGCGCGGAATCAAGCCGCGGGATCCGTCCCTGGCACGGCAGCCGCGGGGGCTTCCGGCGGCACCGCCACGCAGCCGCCGGAAAAGGTCTTCTGCATCTGCTCGTACATCGCGCGCAGGGTCTCGTCCGGATGCCGCCAGTCCTCTTGGTAGCGCACGGCGCGGATGCCGGCCTGGAGCAGCTCCTTGGTGCAGCCGAAGCACGGGCGCTTGGTCGCGTAGCAGATGGAACCCGCGACCGCGATGCCGAAGCGCGCGGCGGTGAGCAGCGCGTTCTGCTCGGCGTGGACGCAGATGCAGATGTCGTAGCCCTGGCCGGAGACGTAGGTCTTGCCGCGGTTGGCGCAGCGCTCGCAGCCGCCCTGGTCGCAATTGACCATGCCCGCCGGCGTGCCGTTGTAGCCGGTCGAGATGATGCGGTCGTCGAGCACCAGCACCGCGCCGACGTGGCTGCCGAGGCAGTTCGCGCGGCGCTTCACCGCCAGCGCGATGCCCATGTAGTAATCGTCGCGTTCCGGGCGCTGGGACGGTGGATGGCGTGGCGTGGTCACGCCCGCAGTGTCGCGGCCGGACGACGCGGTCAAACCCGTGCACTCGGTGGTGGATGCCTCTCGGATCCATCATGGATAGCGCGCGCCCGGCGGTGATCATCGGGGCATGCCCACCGACAGCTGCCATCCCATCGCCGCGCACCAGAAGCTCCGCCTCCCCGACTGGTACGTGTCGAGCCTGATGCTCGACCGCGCGCTCGACGCGATCCTCAAGCGCGTCACCCTGGACCGCAAACACGATATCCCCTACCTGGCGGGCTACAGCCAGAACGGGGACGTCATCTACATCGACCGCCACCTGCCGCGCAGCTTCATGATCGGCGGCAAGTCGATCGCTACCGACCGCTACCTGGTCCTGCACGAGGCGGTCGAGAAGACCCTGCTCGACCAGCTCGGCTTGCATTACCAGCATGCGCACCAGATCGCGCTGCGCGCCGAGGAGGCAGCGGTGCGGGCGGACGGCGTCGGCTGGCGCGGCTACGACCGCGCCATGCAGCGCTACATCAAGCGCATCGGCGACGAGCGCCTTCAACGACTGCCGGCGGACCTCGATCAGCAACCCTACCGCGACGAGCACGACCGGGACCTGCTGGCGCGCATGGCCACCGCGACCCGTCGGGGCAAGCGGCCCGCCGGCATCCCGTCGCGAGCGCGTCTGTCGTCTATGGCTGCTTCGCTGGCGGCAACGTCGGGGTCGAAGGCATCTGCGAAGACACGCGCTCGTGCCAAGGCGTCGGATCGGGCGGACCCATCCGCGAAGCGCCGTCGGCCTGCTGCCCGGCGCTGATCCGTCGCGCCTTGAGCGCGACATCGTGACGGTACGGCGGCAGCTCGATCGCGAGCCCTTCGGCGGTGCCGGTCGCGCGCGTACTCGACATCCACGTGCCGTCATACGTATCGATGACATCGACTGCCCAGTTGCCGGCGCGGTTCCCGGCGACCACCACCCGTTTCGCGACCCCGAGCGCGGGCACGCGATAGGCGACGACTTGGAAGCCCTTCACGCGCACGTCGCGCGCATTGCGGATCCACGCCCACACGCGGTCGTCGGATGCCAGCGCGAGCGCCGGCGCGCCGGCTTCGCCGGTGTCCGCAGGCACCGGCGAGAGATCGTCGAGCGATTCGCCGGCGGTGAACCGGGCGAGCCCGGTGCAGTGGCCGTAGAGATCGCGAGGGTGAACGTAGACATCCCACCACCAGCCCATGCCTCCGCCCACGCTGCCGCAGAACAGACCGCCCCACAAGCCGTCGTGCAGGTGCTCGCCGGCGGGATCGGCCGCGAGGGATTCCGGACCGACGTGCAGGCCGTATTCGCCGATCACCACCGGTTTGGCGAACGGCTGGAGGTGCTCGATCTCGACCTGGAAGCCCTCAGTGATCAGCGGCCAATAGGTGTGCAGCTGCACGAAATCGATCTGCGCGAGGGCGTAGGCGCTGCAGGCGCTGGCCGGGGGGGTGAACCGGTAGTCGGTGGTCACCAGATGGTGATGGGCGTCGAGGCGCTTGATCTCGCCGCACATCTCCCGGTGCCAGTCGAGGACCGCGCGATCGTCGAAAGCCTCGGAGGTCTCGACCTCGTTCCACATCTCCCACGCCCACAACGCCCGGCTGTGCCCCCAGCGCGCGACCTGGTAGCGCAGGAGCGCGCGCGTTGCGGCGCGGGCGCGCGCATCGGTGATGAACTGCCGTGGATGGTCGAGCCAGCCGCCGGCCGCGCGTGCATACGGATTCAGCTGCCAATCCCAGTTGGTGTCGCCGAAGGTATAGAGGCAGAGCATGACCCGCACACCGCGCCGCTCGGCCTCGGCGAGGATGCGATCGACGCGCTCGGCGGACTCCTGGCTGTAGGCGCCGACGCCGGCATAGCCGTCGTTGACGCCTGACTTCGACCACTCGAGCGAGGTGCCGCCGTAGTAGTGCACCAGCCACAGCCGCGTGGCGTTGCCTCCAGCTCCGGACAAGCGCGCCAGCCATTCGGCGTATACCCGCGAGCCGGCTTCGGTCGGCCAGCCGCAATTGATGCCCACCGGCACGTACGGCGAGCCATCGGCGGTCACGAAGGCGCGACGGTTCTTGGACAGCGCGATCGGCCCGGATCCCGCGGGCAGGAGCGGCTCGGCGGTGAACGAGCCGCCGGCGCGCACCGCGGTGCGCGTGCCCTGGGTGATCGCGTAGCGGTACGACCAGGCGCCGCGCCGGTCGGGCGAGAAGCGCAGGCACCAGCGCCCGGCAGCATGATCGCGGAAGCGTTCCCACGGCACGTCCTGCTTCTGCTCGGTCGAGAATGCGGTCTGAGTCCACGCCTGCTGCGGCACCTGCCAGAAGCATGGCTGGACCACGACGTCGCCATCGGGGGCGGTGAGCTGCGCATCCACGCGTACCTGGGTCGGATCGTAGGGGTCGAGCGAGGCGGCGATGCCGAGCTGCTCGTTGGTCGCGATGGTCTCATGGCAGGCATAGACCGGCGTCGGCGGCCCTGGCTCACCAGGGCCTACCGCACCCACGGCGGGCGCATCCACGGCGTGCGCGCCGCAGCTGAGCATCGACCCGAGCCACAGCAGGCAGGCGCACGCCGATTCCAACGCACGCCGCATCCGCGCAGGATGGCGGGGTGCGGGCCCGCGACCACGCAATTCGTCTCGTCCGCTGGGCGAGGCAGGCCGATTGGCGGCGCGGCCTGGGCGCATACGCTCTGGCGATGCCCAGCGACGTCGTCGACATCACCGCGGTCAACCGCGCCTTCTACGACGCCCTGTGGCGTGACGCGGTGCTGCAGAAGCCCGAGCGCTTCAATACCTGGCCGGCGCTCTCCGAGCTTGCCGCCGGCGCCAAGGATCGGCTCGAGGTCGGCCCGGGCCTGCGCCCGCGCCTGCCGATTGCCGGTACCTCGTTCGTGGACATCAGCCCGCCAGCCATTGCCCAGCTGACCGAGCACGGCGGCCATGCCGAGCGCGGCGACGCCACCGCGTTGCCTTTCCCGGATCGCAGCTTCGACCTGGTGTGCGCCTTCGACGTGGTCGAGCACGTCGCCGATGATCTCGCGGTGTTCCGCGAGCTGTCGCGCGTCCTCAAGCCCGGTGGCACTCTGGTGTTCTCAGTGCCGCTGCATCCCTCGGTCTGGACCGAGTTCGACGCGATGGTCGGACACTTCCGCCGCTACGAACCCGAGCTCCTGCTCTCGCGCATCACCGAGCACGGCTTCACGCTCGAGCGCAGCGCGATCTTCGGCATGCAGCCGACGAACACATGGTTGCTGCGATTCGGCATGTGGTGGCTCAAGAACTGCCGACGGCGTGCGATGTTCTTCTACAACCGGCTGTTCCTGCCGATCGGGCTGCGCTTCCAGAAGCCTCTGGCGTTCGCTCCCGGACTGGTGGACGGCGCGGGTGTCGACGAGGTGATGCTGATTTGCCGGCGCGTCGGTGGCGTTCGCGACGTCAGTGGCACGAACGCCGCGTGATGCTCAGCCTGCGCCGCTCGGCGCGAGCGGATCCGATGCGCTGCCCTGATAATGGCGGTCGGGCGGAGGCACGTTGACCCAGGAACCGGCGACGCGGTTGTGGTAGACGCCCTGGCCGAGTTCCATCCGGCCGTGTTCCGAGGCAGCGCCAGAAACGGGAGAGCTGGAGCGGGTGGTCTCAGCGACGGAGTCATCGGGAAGCGGATTGCCCTCAGCCACGCCCTCAGACACGGAGGATCCGGCGGAAGCTCCGGCCGGGTGGCGGGACGCGCCCGCACTGGAGACGCGACCGGCGGTATTCCAGGTCGAGGTCGGAGCCGTGCCGATGCGTGGGCTGGAAGACGCCCTCGATCGAGGAGATGCGGATGCGGAGAGGTCCGAGGTTATCGCGCCGCTGGCCTCGAGGCGAGCTGCTGTTGCTAGGGAGGAAGTCTCGACCGAGGAGGGGGCTGGAGCGCAAGCCTGGGCGGACGACCGGGTGGCCAGAGCGTTCAGCCCGGGTGAGGGCCAGGTCGCGTACGTCGACACGGCGAAGACCACGGCGATGGCGGCCGTCGCCGCGAGCGCGCCCAGATGATCCCGCATCGGCATCGGCATCACATCTTGGTGATGGGCGACACGAAGTACGAGCCGAGTTGGATGTCGGCGGGCGACGCGATGCGGTAGGTCTGCACGTCGATCCGGCATCCGCTGTTCGCGAGCACCGGGGTGCCCATGGTGACGTTGCGGGTGAGGGTGAACTTCTCGTAGGTCGCGGCATCGATCTTGCGGTACGCGGTCATGGTGCGCAGCAGCGTGGTGCGGTCGGTATCCAGGCGAGTGATGATGAAGGCATTGGTGATGGTGCCGACCGTCAAGGTCACGGTGGTGCCGGCGACGGTGAAGAGCATGTCCGAGACGTTGTCCACGAGGATGTAGGGGAAGCTCTGGTAGAGGCCGTTCGGCCCGCGCACCTTGCCAGTGAAATTTCCGCTGGTGTTGATTGGTGAAATCGGAAACCATTGACCGGTGATCTCGGTGGTCTGGCCTTCATGCTCGGTCTCGGTGTACGTGCCGGTGGTGAACAGCGGCGCATTGAACATGTCATAGAACTCGATGTTCGGCGGCGCGCCGGTGGTGCGCGTGGGCGAATAGGTGGTGAACTGCGCCGCGATGCCGCCGGGAACGGCGAAGTACGCCTGCTGGAAATCATCCTGCTCCCACTGCGCGAGGCCTCTGGGGGCCATCACGTACTCGTAGAAATCGCCGACCAGCGGCGGACGGCTGGCGTTCGAGCTGGTGTTCACCCGCGCCATCCACAGCCCTACCGGCGCTCCGGGAGGGCTCGCGAAATTGGAGCGGATGCGAGTGCTAGAGATCTGGGCGCCGAGGGTCGAGGTCGAGAGCGTGGCGACGGAATAGGTGATCGGGAAGCCGGCCGCGTTGGTGGTGAGGGTGAGCGTCGCGGCGGAGCCCGAGAAACCGACCTGCGCCGACCAGCTATTGAGGCCTCGATCGGTCAGCAGTATCGAATCGTCGATGCGCGGATCGATGTACGCGCCGCCGATCGAGATGGTGTTGCTCGACGGACCCGCGGCGAGCACGATGGTCGTCGAGTCGCCGAGCGCGGCGAAGCGGTCGTTCAGGCCGAGCGGCGCGGTGATGATCTGGGTGATCTGCACCACGTAGGTGCCGTAGGCAACCGGCACGCTCGGAATGGGCGGGACGATGTCGAACTGCGATGCGCTACCGGGTCCGCCGGCGAGCACTTTGCCCGCGGCTCCATGGTCGCACGACCACATGGCGAAGCAGAGCAGCGGGAGCAGCGCGAGTGGCCAGCGGAGGTGCATGGGAGGTATCCTCGAAAAGGTAGCCGATGATTGCCAAATTGGGCGGAACACAGCGTATACAAGGCATTACACGCAGGGCTTGGGGGATGGTACGGCCCCTTGACGGTGCGTGTGGTGCAGTTGCATGTCTTGGCGGACTGGATCTGTACGTCCTTCTTATTTCGCAACGTTTGAATCGATTTAACGGAGAGAGTAGAGGCGAGGCCTCGTACTGCGATTCCGATGAGGACAGGTCCGCCCAATGGTCACCATTCTGACCCCCACGGCGGGTCATCTGGATCAGCGACGCGCGTGGGCGAAGACTCCACGCAGCGAAGACGACGCATCGCGCAGCAGCCGGACAACGACATCCGCGGCATCATGGGCGAGTTCCACGGCCGACAGCACGCCGTGCCAGCCGCGCGCCGGCCAGGACAGCGCCGTCATGCGGTACACGGTGCGCCGACGGCCAGTCAACCCCTCGTCCGAGGTCTGCATCAGGCCATGGGTGATCGCGGCCCCTCGCCTGCCGAGCCCATCGCCCCAGGTCATCACCGATGAGCATTGGGATACCTGGCCGGCCTGCGACAGCAGCCCGGGCCCATCGAGCAGCATCGCGATCAGCACCGCGCCGAGCGCCACCAGATCGACCTCGCCCTCGCAGGTGATGCCGCACGCGCGCCCGTTGGAGGCGGTGGAGAGGTCGAAGCCGTTGCGCACGAGCGTGTAGCGCAACGCGCGGATCGCGCGATCCAGGCGGCGCTTCACCGCGACCTGGGTGATGCCATGGCGGACGGCGATCTGCTCCTGGGTGAGATCGAGGAAATAATAGAGCGCGATGACCTCGCGATCCTGATCCTCGAGCTGGGCCATGCAGCGGTTGAGCAGCGCGTACTCGTCAGCGTCGAAGGCAGGCTCCTGCGGCTCGTTCGCCTGGCCGCTGAATTCACGCTCGCGCTGGCGCCGCGAGATCGCGGCATGGCGCGCATCGCGCGAAACGTTCAGCGCACAGGTGTAGAGCCACGAGCCGAGGCTGCCGCGAATCGACGAGGCGTGGCGTGAGAGCTTGATGAAGGTCTCGTGGGTGGCGTCCTCGGCGTCGGCGCTCGTGCCGAGTACCCGGCGGCAGACCGCGAACACCATCGGCTGGTAGGTGGTCAGGATCTCCCTGAACGCCTGCTGGTCGGCGGATCCGACGAAACGGTTGAGGGCCGAGGCGGTGTCGATGGTGGCTTGCACACATGTACGACCCCCCACAGGGGGGTGGTATCACCGTCGTCTGGAAGGAGCTCGGCAACGCGTATGACACACGAGCTCCAAGTCCAGTATTCAGCGGATTTTGGGGCCGGATCCTAGAAATCAGAGTTGTTTGAGCAGGCGCACGATCTCAGGATCTCGCCGCGCCCGGCGCGCCCAGGACTGCGGTGTCTCGCCGAGCATGGTGCGGGCCGTCCGGCTCGAGCCCGCGGCGAGCAGCGCCTCGATCATGTCGCGCGATCCGTTCTCGGCGGCGCGATGCAGCGCCGTCTCCTCGCCAACCTCGTGGCGTCCTGGAAACAAGTCGGTCTCCACCTCGGCCTCGGTGCGGGCCCGGACATCGGCACCCGCGCGCAGCAGGGCCATCACCGCGTCGGTATGGCCGAAGGCCGCGGCGACATGCAGCGCGCTCTCGCCCGTGCATGCGCGGCGGGCATTGGCGTCGGCGCCGGCCGCGAGCAGCAGCTCGACCATGCCGACGCAGCCCTGGCCGGCAGCGAGGGTGAGTACGGGGTGGTCGTTCACGCCGAGGCCGTTCGCATCGGCGCCGGCATCCAGCAATAGGCTCGCGATGTCGAGGCTCCCGTGACTCGCGGCGCAGGCCAGCGGGCATTGCCCGTGACGGTTGCGCGCCGATGCGGGCGCGCCGATCGCGAGCAGTGTGCGCACCGCGGCGAGATCGTCGTCGCCGACCGCGAGCAGCAGCTCGGCGAACATCGCGTCCCAGGTCGGTTCGCCCGCGGGCACCAGATCGGGATCGTGGTCGAGGCCGTCGCGTGCGCGCTCGCGCGCGTCATCGCGCGCATCGAGGGCCGGGAAGATGGTATGGGTGAGCATGCAGCACTGACGGTGCGACCGGCGCGTCGATAACCGGAAATGACCCGCACGCGTCGGCAGGTTGTGTGAAACAGCTAGCGTCCGCGTCCGCGAGGCGCGTCATCGGATACGCCGTGCGGCAGTCCACCAGGTAGCGCGCGATATCGCGGCGCGTCCCGGCTCATCCCCGCGCGTCTCCGCACATCACTGCAGAAGCTTTTCCACGGCACAATCCGCGCAACCACACCCGCGAGACCACCCATGAGCCTCACCGCCATCATCCTCGTCACCATGCTCGCCTCGGTCGGCACGGTGGCCGTGCTCGGCGCGCTGGTGTTCATGCTCGGCACGCGGGCGCGTCCAGCCGCGCTTGCTGGCGTGGCGTCGCGCGGCGAGCCGACGACGCAGTTTACCCTCCAACGCGCTCGCCTGACCTGCGTGGGGGGCGCGTCGGTACGCGCGAACCAGCCTTGCCACATCCATTTCGAATGGGGCCTGTTCAACGGCGCGCACAGCTTCATCACCTACCGCACGCGCCTGAAGGTACAGAAGGACGCCACCACGTCGTTTCCCGAAGCGGCGCTCCCCACCGAGCTGACCCGGCGCGCGGCGAGTTACGAACGGCGCATCGCCGGCGGGATCGATGGCGTCTACACCTGGGATCAGCCCGGCGTGTACCAGGTGAAGGCGCGGCTGAAGGCGGCGATCGCGGGCACCCCGTTCACCTACCAATTCGAGGTGAAAGGCCGCGTGCGCGTGACCTGAAGCAGTCGCTCGTTCGAGTGCGCGCAGCTTCCGCTCCCTGCATCTGCCGTCTGCCATCCGTCATCCACGGCCCGCGGAGTCGCACTCGTGCCTCGTCGTTAGCTAAGCAGACATAAGCACTTGAAGTGAGGATGGCCAATCGACTGAAGATATGTTAACATTAGTTATCTATGTATCATCCGCTCCCGCTCCTCGCGTTCGTCTCACTGACCGCCAGCGCCGCTAGCGCTGCCGAAGGCCATCTCGGGCAGGTGCGCGAACAGGTGCGCTCGGGTGCGCCGGCCACCTCGTCGGCTCCGGCCTCCCGAACGGCATCCATGTGCTCGTCCGACCATGCCGATGGCGACGGCGTGCTCGGCAGCCTCGTGCATCTGGTGTTCGGAGGGGGCGATGAGGCGGTGGCGTGTCGCGACGAGCACGCCGAGAGGCCGTACCGGTGGGCAGGTGACGACCGGGATCGCGAGCGTGCCGGGTCGCGTCCGCGCGAGCCCGCGTCGCCGCCGACGCGGCGGACGTTCGCGCAGGCCGAGTACGGGATGCGGGACGCCGATCTGCTGCGCATCGGAGCACGCGCGCGTTGGGACGCGGAACCGCCGTTCGGATGCGAAGCCAGTTGGGACCGGTTCTATGAATCATCCGGGCGACTCCCGTCCACCGGTACAGGATGGGATCGACTCGACCTCATCGAGGCGGATGCGGTGTACCGCCTGTGCATGAGCGAGCACGCATCGCTGCGCGGCGGGCTCGGCGCGCGCGCCATGCACGATGCGCACGGCACCGACTACGGCTTCAGCGCCGTGCTCGGATTCGACGCGCTGGTCGCCGGTCCCATGCGCCTGACGGTGGATCTCGCGCTCGGCACCCTGGGCCATGCGTCGCTGGTGCGCATCCGCGGTGACCTCGGCGTCGGGATCGGGAGCTTCGAACCCTACGCCGGCTACGAATACCTCGATATCGGCGGCGTGGAGCTGCAGGGGCCGTACGCCGGCGTGCGCGTCCACTTCTGATCCCGCGGGCCATCCGTCCACATTTCTGGATATCCGCTGGATATCCGCAGCAGATGGCCGCACGCGAGTGACTCCCGGCGGTTACTTCCCACGCCGGCGCTGATCCCTACAACCAGCCATGAACTTCCGTTGCGCTTGCTCGCCGTCCATGCTCATGGCGGCGCTGCTTTCAACGTTGGGAACGACATTCGGATCGCTGCTCGGAGCCGTGACGCTCGGAGCCGCCGACGAGCCGACGCTTCCCACGCCGGTTTCGTCCGCGGCGTCCACAGCGCCTGTCGGGTCGGCGCCGACGCGCACCTGGGGCGGATCGCACCCCTTCACCCTCGTACAGACCGACGACGGCACGGTGCGCGTCGGCAGCGGCATCGGACGTTTGCGCATCGACAAGGAGCTGCTTGGCGGCGATGAGGAAGCACTCGGCGACAGGCTCGCGGCGCTGATCGCGCGCGCCCGGGATGCCGGGATTATGGCGAGCGAGGACGCCGACTCCGGATTCGTGCTCTCGCGCGGAGTCCTCACCGGCCTGAGGCTGCGCTCGGACAAGCGCATGGTGATCGAGGAAGGCGTGCTCACGCGCGATGACGCCCAGGCGCTCGAACACCCGGGAACCGCGACCGCGCTGACCACCGCCGCCTCCGAGCTGTCCGCATCGCTCGCTTCGACGCCGCTATCGCCGCTCGCGCAGCAGTCGCTGCGCACCGTGCTTGAGCATCTCGCCGAGAGCGATGACGAATCGTCGAAATCCACCGGCATCGAGCCGGAATTCTGCCGCCACCTCATCCGCCACGGCTGGCTCGACGCCATTCTTGGCGAACGGGCGAAGGCGCTCGATCACGCGGTCGCCGACGCCGACGCGCTGACGCCCGTCGAGTCCTGGCAGGGCCCGGGCATGCGCCTCGAGGTGCTGGCCGATCCCTTCGGACGTCGCGCGTGGACCTTGACCACGCCCGCGCGCTGCGCGTTCGTGCGCCCGGCTCCCGCTCCTGATTATTACACTACGAAACGTTTCGCCAAAGCGCTGCTGCGCGTCGGCCTGCCGGCCGGCGCCGACCCGCGCCGGCCGGGCGACGCGGACATCGCGGCGTGCGACGCCGGCCTGTGGATCGAGGACGTCGAGGTGGCCGGTTGGTCTGCGGCTGGTGGCTGGCGCGGTACCGAGGCCGGATGGCGGAAACGCTTCCCCTCCGGCGATCACGAGCTGGGCACGGCGTTGGCGAACGGCTACATGCCGCCCCATGTGATGATCCAGGACCTCGCTGGGGACGCGCGTCTGCTGGTAACCGCGCACGGGGCGTTGCGTCCGCCCACCGGTGCCGATGGCGACGCTGAACGCTTCCTCGCCGAGGCCGCGGCGGCGCTGCCCGATGTCCCGCATCTCGCGCTGATCGGCAGTCACCTCTTCAATTATTCCTGGGATAGCCCGGATCCGCGGCAGCCGCTGCTGATGGGAGCCAAGGACCTGTGCGGCGATATCCACCAGACCGCGCGTCAGACGCTCGCCACGGCCGCTGGCGGCATCTGCCGCGGCGACTGCGACGATCTCGCCGAGCTGTACCAGGAGATCGCCGTCCGCCAGGGCCACAACGTCATCGTCATGAGCTTGCCGCGCCACCTGGCGGCGTCGTGGGCCGAGAAGCACGACGGCGTCTGGACGGTGGCCGTGCTCCAGACCGGACCGGCCCTCGAGTTCTCGCACGCCGAGCTGCCCAAGGCCCTCGAAGCCGCGTACCATCACTTCGACGAGAATGCCGGCTTCGATCCCGGCCAGGTCAGCCTGTCGCTGCGCTTCGCCGGCGAGAACACCCGCTCGCACTGGCGACTCGGCTGGAGGATCTTCAGCGAACCGGAATACGCCAAGACCATGATCGAGGTCCAGCGCGACTGGTACTTCCACACCTATCTGCGCGGCATCTCGACGATGCGCGCGATGCTCGACGCGGGCGACGATGATGTCGCCAACTACAGCGAGCTGTCCGGGCTGTATCGCCGTACCGGCCAGTGGCCCGATTCGATCGACTATATGCGCCGATCGATCGAGCGCGTCCACGACCGCCGCGCCAGCGCCCAGCGCTCGATCGAACTGGTCGGACTGCTCACCGGCGCGAAGCGCCACGCCGAGGCCGCCATCGAGGCCAAACGCCTGTCCGAAGTGGAATTCCCCGCGCTCGAGTCGTCCCTGGGACAGACTCTGCCGCGCTTGGCGGTGCGGCTCGGCGGCTCGCTGGATGTCCGCACCCAGGCCCGCGCCCAGGAGGAGATCCTGCAGCGCTGGGTGCTGCCGGGACTCTTGCAATCGCAAGGCCAGGTGGGCGCCTGGCTGCGCGACCGCTTCGACCAGGCGACCTGGGACCACCACCGCGACCTGTCGAGCTTCCGCCAACTGGCGCTCTCGACGGTCAACGAGGCGCAGGGCATCATCCGCTGGCTCGGTCCGGTCCGGGACGGCGATGACCAGGCGTTGGATAGCCTTATCCGCCTCGAGCAGGGCTGGCTCGACCGCATCGCCCTGCGCGACGTCGAGGAGCCCAGCGACATCGCGTGGCGCTACGCCTTTGCCGGCTATTTCTACGAATGCGCCATCGGCCGGGGCGAATTCGCGGCCTTGCTGGCCGAGGCCGTGCCGCCTGCGGCCCCAGAGGCGGCGCGCGCCGAACGCATCGGAGGGATCGCGCAGCTGCGCCTCGATCTGCCATGGATCGCGATCTCGGTGCCATACTGGTGGAGCGTGGTCGCGCGCGATGTGTGGGGCGAGTCCCCCGAAGTCGCCAGCGACAGGCCCTGCGACAGGCCCGCGGCACTCGCGGATCTGGCGCGCCTGATCGCGGCCCACGAGCGCACCCAGGCGCTGGGCTTGTCATCGCGCCCACTCGTGGATCTGTCGGTGCAAGCGCGGGTGCTCGCGGCGATGCTCGCTCAGGATCGTCCGGCGCTGGTCACCGCGCTGCGCATGGTTGCGGCGGATCACGACCGTCAGCTGACCGAGACCGTCGCCGGCCTGATCGGCAACACCGCCAAGCTGCTCGATGCCCCGTGGTTCGATCAGGTGCTCTCCGCTTGGCGCGAGGAAGTGGACGCCAAGCCGTTCTATTTCCACATCGCCTGGACCGCGCTGGTCGCCGATGCCGATCAGCGCGCGCTTGCCGCCGCACGCCTGGCGGGCGCGCGCTTTGCCGACGACCAGTCGTTCGGCGAGGAACAGCGCTTCATCGAGCAGGTGGTCCGCGACCGCGCGAAGGTCCCGACGCCAGCGCCAGGGAAGTGAGCGCGCTCCACCGCGTGAAGCCCGAAATCGATCGCTCCACCGTGGCCGAGGCTGGATCCGGCGGGCCACGCCCTGTCCCACCCTGAGCCGCTCGCCGCTGACAGCCGGAACCATGAGGGTAGCCTGGGCTGCCGGCGGAGGGATGGTGGACGCGCGCTCACGAGATGTCCGAACTGTCCGATATGCCTCACATGCCTCACATGTCGGAGGTGCCGACGGTGGCCAAGCCTGAAGCGCAACCGGTCGTGGACCTCAGCGGATTCGCCCTGCTGCGCGGGGAATCCGCCGGCGACGCGGTGCAAAGGTTACTGCGTCAACGCATCGATGCTGCGCTCGCGGCGTTGGCGCGAGGCGTCGCCGGCGTGCACGACGCGCGCAAGCGCGTGAAGGAATGCCGCGCCTGCCTGCGGCTGGCGCGATCGGCGATCCCTCGCGCGCGGCGGCGCAGCCTCGAACGCTCGCTCTCTGGCGCATCGCGCGGACTCGGAGCAGCCCGCGATGCCGAGGTGGTAGCAGCCTCGTTCGCGAACCTGTGCCGGGACGATCCGCCCGGGACGCCTGGCGAGATCGCGGCGGCGCGCGCGGCGCTCTCGAGCGGACGCCGCCGCTCCCGAGAGGCGTTCGCCGCCGCCGTTCCCGAGGTGCGCGCTGCGCTCGACGTGGCGCGCGCGCTGGCCGCGAGTCTGCCGCGGTCGATGCCGTGGGCGGACATCTGGAGCGGGCTGCTGCGAGCGCTGGAGCGGGTGCGCCAAACCGGCAGCGAAGCGGTGCAGGCGCCCACGGACGGGCGCCTGCACCGCTGGCGCCGCCGGGTCAAGGATCTGTGGTATCAGGCGCGGTTGTTCACGCCGGCGTGGCCCGGGCCGATGGCGGCGTGGACCAGGGAACTGCACGAGCTCGCGGATCTGCTGGGGGACGACCACGATCTGCAGGTGCTGTCGACCGAGCTGGCCACGAGCCATGGCGCGCGGCTGCGGGCCAAGGCGAAGGCTCGCATCGTAGCGCGGCGGGCCAAGCTGCAGCGCAAGGCGTTCGTACTCGCCGAGCGGTTCGCGTGCGAACGTCCGCGGGATGCGGTTGCGCGAGTACGTGGCTACGTGAGCGTCTGGCGGAGATCGAGCTGAGCCGTCACACCCAGCTCACGCCTGCTCGAGCACCTGCAGCTGCGACGACGCGACCAGATCCTTCACCTGCGCGCGGTAGGCCTCCATGTGTGGCGCGACCAGGTGCGCCTTCAGGCGGGCCAGGTCCGACCAGCGCTCGATGATGACCACGGTGTCTGGTCGCTGCGGGCCCTGCTTGGCGATGTCGGTCGCCGCGTCGATGGTCGGGGCGTAGGCGAGGCAGCCGTCCTCGGCGCGCACCAGCGGGACGACACGGTGGAATTCGTCGAGGAAGGCGTGGCGTTTCCCCGGATGCACGGTGATGGTGGCGATGACGTGGATCATGCGGCTCGTTCCGATCTCTAGCGGTCAGCCGTTTTGGTGCGGCTCATCGGCCTGCGGATCAGGCTGCTGGATCCAGCGGATCCCGGTCATCGGCGTATGGTCGGAGCCGGGCAGGATCGGCACCGCGCCGCTCGCGGTCTGGGTGGCCGTGACGATGTCGAGCAGCCAGCGGATGCGTTCGACCACGCTGAGATTCTTGTCGTCCTCGCTGCGCGGGCAGCCGAGGTTGTCGAGCAACGTGCGCACCGCGCGCAGCTCCTTGAGCGCGTTCTGCGAATCGGTGCCGCGCACCTGCGCAATCGCCAGGGGCGGCTCGTTGCCCGAGAGCAGCTGCGACATCACGCGCGCGCGCAGCTGGGGCATCGACTTGATCCGCCGCACCAGCTCATCGGCGATGTGGTTGGTGGTATGCGGCTGTCGCGCGGAGTGTGTCTGCCCCGGCCGCAGTTCGAGCGCGGCGAGTGGATCGCCTGACGGGCTGTCGAGCGGCTTGAGCAGCGCGGCCTCGCACAGATCGCGCAACTCGGAGACCATCGACTGCGCATCCTCGCTGGTGGTGGTTGGCCGGGCGCGCGGGCTGCTGTCGGTGGGCGCGATCCCTCCCCGGGTCCCGCCCGCGCCTTGGCGGTCTCCATCACCCTCTCCGCGGCTGGAAGCGTCGCGCCGGTCGGTCTCGCGTGGAAACGGATCGGTGCCGGAGCCGGCGGCCGCCGCGGCATCATCCGGGGAGTCGGCGCGCCCAGTGTCGATGCGGACGACTTTCTTTCGATTCATGCGCGGGACCTCAACGCGGAGGATAATCGCTAACCGCGAGAGTCAATTTTTTGTGTGGGGGCTTCGCCCCCGCTCATCTACCTCGCCAGATCGGGGGCGATCGTGCTGAGGGCGTCGGCATAGCCGGCCGGGCCGAGGGCGGGCAGGACGCGTGCGTAACGGGTGGCTCCGCTGGCGTAGTCGGAGAGGTGCAGGCGGATCCGCATCATCGAGGGGCCGACGTCGGCGCGTGCCTCGCAGACCAGCGTCGCGGCGGCGACTGTCGGATCGGCGCGCAGTGCTTCAGCGGAAGCGGCGATGCGCTGGAACCCGGCATTCGCGAGCGTGCGCCCCAACGCCGCGGCCAGCGCGCGATCGGCCACTGGCAGGACCACCACCGTGCGGTAGCCCACCAGGTCGGAGCGAGCTCCGGCGCTGCGTTGATCGGCGCATCCGCATGCCGTGGCGATCAGGGACAGGCACGCCAGCATCCACATCATTCCGCGCATGCGTTCTCCAGGCCGCGATCGTGGGCCGGCTGCCGATCGTCCAAGTCCGGATACGGGCGCGCTAACGCTCCTGGGAGGCGTTCAGACGCCCGGGGAGCCGCGGCCCTGCTCTTCCTGGCACGATACAGACCAAACCTGCACAAGACCGTAGGCGCCTTCCAAAGAGGACCTAAGCCCAGTCAGTGAAAGGCTCCTCAACATCCTGGAGCTGTCCGGGTACACTCTCTCCGGACTATTCCCAAGTCCGGATCGAGGTACATCACGGCTATGCGCGTCCTGCTCCTGTGCTCCATCCTGCTCGGGGTCCCTTCAGGGCTCGCGTCCGCCCAGGACATCGCATCCCCGCCCACCCGGCAGGACGCCGACGCGCTCGCGGCCGTCGGACTGCAGGCGATGAAGGAGGCCGATGGCGATCCGCACCGCGGCGTGGATGCGGCCCTGGCCTTCTCGCACGCACTCGCCACTTATCAGAAGCTCGGCGACGTCGACGCGGTGTGCGAGATGCAGGCCGACATCTTCTGGTGCAAGAAGCGCATGAACATGTCCGACTTGCAGACCTACGTCGCGCAGAAGGGCGGCGCCGCAAAGGCAGACTTCGCGAACGTAGAGAAGCTGATCACCGAGGAGGTGCCGGTCACCGAGGCGGCCGCCTACCTCGAGCGCGCGCAGAAGTATCAGGCCGCGAACCCCGACAAGCATTTCGAGACCGCGATCCGCTTCAGCGAGATCATCGAGCGCTTCCCAGACAGCGACGCCGCGCACCAGGCCTCGGCGGTCTTCGCCAAGGAGCAGACGCTGTATCTCGGCCAGGTGTCCGAGGAGCGCAAGCACGAGCAAGAGCAGCTCAAGCAGGAGATCGACCAGATCCGCCGCAACCGCTTCATGCGCCCGCCCTCGGTCGCGGTCGGCACCGTCACCGTTCCCGAGAAGGCGAGCCAGGACAAGGCCCTGGCGACCATCAAGAACACCTACAAAGACGATTACCAGGCGGCGCGAAAGGATGCGACGAAGCGCGCGCTCGCGCACAAGTTCTTCGCCGAGGCCGAGAACAACAAGGAGGACGCGTCGGTCTACTTCGTGATGCTCGACGAATCGACGCGCCTGGCGATGGAATCCGAGGACTACGAACAGCTGCTCAGCGCGATCGAGCGCATGGGCGAGACCTACAAGGGTTTTGACGCGGACGCGCGCAAGCGCGAGGTGCTCAACCGCATCAAGGGCAAGGCCACCGCCGCCGCGATCCTCAAGCTCATGGACGATCCCAAGGATCGCCGCGCCAACGTCATCGCCGGGAAATTCTTCTGCTTCGACATGCAGCGCTGGGATCTCGGGCTACCGATGCTCTCGTTGGGCGACGACGCCGATCTGCACAAGGTCGCCGAGATGGAGCTCTCGGATCCGAAGCAGCCGGCCGACCAGCGCGCCACGGGAGACGCCTGGTACGATCTCGGCAGGAAGGTCTCGGGATCAGAGAAGACCCGCGCGTGGCTCCGCGCCCAGCACTGGTACAATCTCGCGCTCGGCAGCCTGAACGGCGTCAACAAGACCATGGTCGAGAAGCGGCTCGAGGAGATCGACGCCATCCTGCCGTTGGCCGACATCGATTACGACAACCTCACCACCAAGCAGTGGGAGAAGCTCAAGGGCCAGCTGGTGACCATCGAGGCCAAGGTCGACCGCAGCAATGGCGGCGTGCAGCTGAGCCCGCAGAAGCGCGTACGCGTGGTGCCGCACCCCGACGACAAGGACAAGATGGTGTTCCTGGTCGGCAACGGTGGCGACCGCCAGGATGCCGGCGTGCTCACCGGCAATGGCCAGTTGTGGGTGGTGCCCACCACCCGCCGCCGCGGCGGCCGCGACCTCAGCACGTTGCGCATGAAGATCATCGTGCTGTCCGACGAGGACTAGGCGCCCTTCAGGGCCGGGCGTCGTTGGACGGCCCTCCGCCCATGCATTGAGACGTATTTCCAGGCGGCTGCGGCTTGCCTGGTCGGGGCAGGGGGCCACCATCCGGGCCCACCCGGAGTGCATGCATGCCGAAGCCCTCGCCGTCCGCCCGACTCGCCAGGCTCACCGCCGAGCATAAACGTCTGATCGCGCGCAAGAACCGCGTCGACGCCTCGTGGTCGAACGGCGTCTATTACCGCTTCGTCGATCCTGTGGTGACCGATGCCCACGTGCCGCTGGCGTGGCGCTACGATTTGAATCCCAAGAGCAATCCCTTCATGATGGAGCGCCTCGGGATCAACGCGGTGTTCAATCCCGGCGCCATCGAGCTCAACGGCAAGATCCACCTGATGTGCCGTGTGGAGGGCGCGGATCGCAAATCATTCTTCGCGGTGGCCGAGAGTTCGAGCGCGGTCGACGGCTTCCGCTTCTGGGACGAGCCGGTGCTGATGCCCGAGACCGACCAGCCCGACGTCAACGTCTACGATATGCGCCTGGTCAAGCACCAGGATGGCTGGATCTACGGCCTGTTCTGCACCGAGCGCAAGGATCCGAAGGCGTCCCCCGGAGACACCTCGAGCGCGGTCGCGCAGTGCGGCATCGCGCGCACCAAGGATCTCAAGACCTGGCAGCGCCTGCCTGATTTCGCCTCACGCTCGCCGCAGCAGCGCAATGTCGTGCTGCACCCGGAATTCGTCGGCGGCAAGTACGCCTTCTACACCAGGCCGCAGGATGATTTCATCAATCCGGGCTCCGGTGGCGGCATCGGTTGGGCGCTCGCCGATTCGATCGAGCGTGCCCAGGTCAGCGAGGAGCGGGTGATCGAGGCCAAGCTCTACCACACCATCAAAGAGGTGAAGAACGGCCAGGGGCCAGCGCCGATCAAGACCCGCGCCGGTTGGCTGCACATCGCCCATGGCGTGCGCAACACCGCCGCCGGTCTGCGCTACGTGGTCTACGCCTTCCTCAGCGATCTCGCCCATCCCGAGCGCGTCACCCATCGTCCGAGCGGCTACCTGATCGCTCCGGTCGGCCCGGAACGCGTCGGCGACGTGTCGAACGTCATCTTCTGCAACGCCGCGGTGGCGCGCGCCAATGGCGACCTGTTCATCTACTACGCGTCCTCGGACACGCGCTGCCACGTCGCCGCCACCAGCATCGAGCGCATGCTCGATTACGTGGTGAACACGCCCGAGGATCCGCTGCGCTCGCGCGCCTGCGTCGAGCAGCGCATCGCGCTCATCCGCCGCAACCAGGCGCTGACGGCCAAGCCCGCCCGCAGGCTTCCTGCCAAGGCGAAAACCAAGTCCAAGTCCGGCCGCGGCTGAGCCGGTCGATGCGCGTGCGCGGTTTCACGGTGTTGCTCATGCTGGTCCTGGCTGCTGGCACCGGTCCGCAGCTCCGTGCGCAAGAAGCCGTTCAGGACGCAGCGACGCCAGCGTCCGCACAGTCCGCTCCTCCGGCAGCAACCGTATCGGGCACGTTGCCCGAGTTCGGCCTGCGCGTGCATGTGGGCGGCGAGACTGTCGATGCCAGCTCGATGTCGGCCTTGCCCGCCGAGCTGGTGGTGCTGGTGCACGGCCTCGACGAACCGGGCACCTGCTGGAAGGATGTGGTGCCGGCGCTGCAGGGCGACGCGCTCACGGTCTGCGAGTTCGTCTATCCCAACGATCAGACGGTACCGGCGAGCGCCGTGCTGCTGCACGCCGCGCTCGCCGCGGCGCATGGGCGCGGCGCACGGCGCGTCGATCTGGTCAGCCATAGCATGGGCGGCCTGGTCAGCCGCGAGCTGCTGACCTCGCCCGACGGGTACGCCGGTACTGGATCCGCTCATGCGGATCTGCCCGACGTCCGCCGGCTGATCATGGTGGCGCCGCCGAACCATGGTTCGCAGTTGGCGCGCTTCCGCCTGGCGTCCGAGACTCGCGAGCAGGCGGTGAAGTTGTTCGGCGGACAGTGGTCGTGGCGCGGGGCGTTGGCCAACGGGCACGGCGAGGCGGGCATCGATCTGCTGCCGGACAGCGCGTTCCTGCGCCGGCTCAATGCCCGACCAGCGCCCACGGGGGTCGTGCTCACCATCCTCGCCGGCAGGTCCAGTCCGGTCACCCGCTCCCATGTGGATGAGCTGATCGATTGGGGCAGGAGCCACGGCGCGGTGCCTGCGGACGCGCTCGAGGGCTGGAAGGGTTCGCTGCGCGCGCTCGAGGACGGCAGTGGCGACGGCGCGGTGGCGTTGGAATCGGCGCGGCTCGAGGGGGTCGACGATGTGGTCGTGCTGGCGGCCAACCATCTATCGCTGATCGAGCGTGGCTGGGGGGCCGAGCCGCCGCCGGCGATCGCCGAGATCCGCGCGCGCTTGGCGCCGCTGCCCGCGGGCGACGGCAAAAACCATTCCCGCGAAAACCATTCCCGCGAAAACCATTGAAGCTCGGCCCGTACCTGCACAAGGGGCCTTCCCCGAGCGACCGGAGTCCCGCGATGCCCGCCCGCCTGCATGCCAGCCTCAACCGCATCAACCGCTTCGACCCCTGGATCCCCGCACGGCCCGCCGTCCATGCGTGCTTGGCCATGGCCCTGCTGCTCGGGTGCTCGGCATCGGTCCAGGCGGTGACCATCACCGAGTTCCCGGTCACCACCGCCGCGGCCGCGCCATCCGGCGTGACCACCGGACCCGACGGCAACCTGTGGTTCGGCGAGGCGACGCAGTTCGGCACCATGACCACCGCCGGCGCCATCACCGAATACGCCTCCGCCGGCATCTCGCGCCTCGGCGAGGTGGTCACCGGGCCCGATGGCAACCTGTGGTCGGCCGAGAAGCTCGGCAACGCCATCGCTTCGTGCACCCCGCTCGGGGTCATCACGCGTTATACCGCGGGCATGACCGCCGGCGCGCAGCCGCGCGGCATGGCGGTCGGCCCCGACGGCAACCTGTGGTTCTGCGAATCCGCGGTCGCCAAGATCGGCATGATCACCACCGCCGGAACGATCACGGAATTTCCACTCACCGCTGGCTCGCTGCCAGACTCCATCGTGGCGGCGCCGGACGGTGCGCTGTGGTTCACCGAATCGGGCCGCGACCACATCGGCCGCATCACCACCGCCGGCGTGGTCACCGAGATCGCGACCAACGGCGGCTCGCAGCCGTTCAAGATCACCGTCGGTCCGGATGGCGCGCTGTGGTTCACCGAACTCAACCTCGGCCGCATCGCGCGCATGACCACCGCGGGCGCTTACACCGAATACACGATCCCCACCGGCGGCAGCCAGCCCGCCGGAATCGTCTCCGGCCCGGCCGGCTCGGCGGCCTTGTGGTTCACCGAGTTCGCCTCGAACCAGATCGGCGTGATCACCACCGCCGGGGCGATCACCGAATACGCGATCCCCACCGCCGCGTCGGGTCCTCTCGACATCTGCGTCGGCCCGGATGGGAACGTGTGGTTCTCCGAGCAGAACGGCAATGCCCTCGCGAGGCTCGACGTCTCAACCGCTGGTACTGGCAGCATCGCCCAGACCGTCGGCTATCCGGTGCCCAGCGGCAGCAGCAAGAAGTGCGGGCTGTCCTCGGGCTCCACCGGGCTGGTGCTCGCCGCACTGGGTTTCGCTTGGGCTCGTTTCAGTCGGCGACGCGACCGCGCCTGCTGATGTCGCCGGCACAGGGTTCACCGATACTGATCGTCCATGGCGGGGCAGGCGCGATCGAGCGCGCGCGCTTCGGCGCCGAGCGTGATGCGCTCGCCCGGACCGGATTGCGCGCGGCACTGGCGTCCGGGCATCAGATCCTCGCTGGTGGCGGCGACGCGCTGACCGCGGTCGAGGCCGCGGTGCGGGTGCTCGAGGATGACGCGTCATTCAACGCCGGACGCGGCTGCGCGCTGACGAGCGATGGACGCGCCGAGCTCGACGCCGCGATCATGGACGGAAGCGACGGCAGAGCTGGCGCGGTCGCCTGCGTCACCTGCCTGCGCCACCCCGTGCAGGCGGCGCGCCTGGTGATGGAACGCACGCCACACGTGCTGCTGGTAGGCCCTGGAGCCGAGTCCTTCGCGCTCGCGCAGGGGGCCGAGCGCGCCGACCAGGACTGGTTCATCACCGAAAGGGCACGCGAGGAGCTTGCGTTGGTGGCTGCCAAGCAGCCGCCGTCGACGCAGGGCACGGTGGGCGCGGTCGCGCTCGACGGTGCTGGAAGACTGGCGGCGGCGACCTCGACCGGCGGCGTCACCGGCAAGATGCCCGGGCGCGTTGGCGATTGCCCGTTGATCGGCTCGGGCACCTGGGCCGACCAGGCCTGCGCGATCTCGGCGACCGGCAAGGGCGAGGCCTTCATCCGCGCCGCCTTCGCCCACACCATCGCCATGCTGATCGCCGGCGGATCCGATCCCGGCGACGCCGCGCGTCGGGGCCTCGAGCTGGTGCGCCGCTACGATGGCGACGGCGGCTGCATCGTGCTGCGCCGCGATGGCCGCGCGGCCATGGTCCAGGATGGCGACATGTTCCGCGGCATCATCGGCGCCGATGGGCGCGCGCGGGTGGCGATCTTCGGCGCCGAGGATTGCTGAGGGCGGTGCAGAGTTCATGCCCGAGCGGGGCCTTTCGCTGGACTGCCCGCTGGACTGCCGCCAGGGGCGGTTCAAATCGCGAAACGAGGAATCGGCAAGCCATGTTCCACATCCCCATCGCGGGCGCATCGTCCGCCGCGGCCGCATGAGCGGTGACCCGACACTGAAGCCGCTGATCGGCTTCTTCCAATTCCAGGACCGCATGCTCGACCGGCTGATCGAGGGCTTCTCGCCCGCCGACTGGACGCATCAGCTCGCCGGCGCCAGCCACGCGCTATGGATCGTCGGCCATCTCGCCTCGATGCGCATGGGTCTCGCGCGCAAGCTCGGCATCACCGTCGCGCAGTCTCCGTGGGAAGGTTCCTTCGCCCGCGGCAGCAAGCCCGCGGCCGAGGGCGGCGCGGATGCGGCGGACCTGGTGCGCGCCTTCCATCACGGCGGTCTGGTCATCACCGGTGGCCTGGCGACCCTGAGCGCCGAAGCCGGCCAGGCGCCATTCGGCCGCAAGCTGCCCGATGGCTCCGACACTGTCGCCGGCGCCGCCCGCTTCCTGCAATGGCACGAAGCCTACCACCTCGGCCAACTCGGCCTGATCCGCCACGTCCTAGGAAAACCAGGCGTCGCCTGACGTTCATCATTGCGGGGGCTCTGCCCCCGGGCCCCCACGGTCTTTGTCGTCCTTCTTTCTGGCCGCCGGGCGGCCAGAAAGTTTGCGTGATGGGCTGCGCCCATTATTCACGCAAACCAGGACTCGGCGTCCGAGCGGCTGCGCCGCCGGTTGGAAGATGCGATATCGAACCGCGACAAAGCCCATGGGGTAGGCCCAACGGGCCGTAGGGGCGAAGCCCCAGAATCATACCTGCCACGCAAACCAGTGCTCGGTGGCCGGTGACTGGACGGGGGCCCCATCGCTCTGCGATGGGGCGGGCGCCGAGCGGTGGTCGGCGGATACAATCGGCGTAGCCGATCCGCCGACGCTTTCGCCGCCGCGGCGAAAGCGAACCGCGACAAAGCCCGTGGGGTAGGCCCAACGGGCCGTAGGGGCGAAGCCCCTGAAAAAATAGCTCACGCCCAGTCGAAGATGATCCCCATGGTCTCGCCACGTCGGGTATTGGCGGCCGCATATGCCGCCGCGCACTGGTCGGGCTTGAACACGTCGGTGTTCAGGCCGCTCAGCGCGAAGCGACCGGTGGTGGCGAGCGCATAGAATAACGCGACATGTGGGCGGTCCTCTTCGAGCAGATCATGCGCGCCGACGATCGACAGGCCGCGGGTGATGACGTCGGGGGTGAGTCGCTGCAATGACGGCGAGCCGGTGTCGCCGAGGATCACCACCGTGCCACGTGTGCGCGCGAGCGCGAGCGCATGCGGGAACACGTGCTCATTGCCGGTGGTGTCCACGACCACGCGCGGCAGCACCCCGCCGCATGCGGCCTTCACGGCGTCGGCGCAGGCGTCGGCGGTGGCGGCGATGGCGTGGGTCGCGCCGCCGGCACGGGCCAATCCCAGGCGCATCTCCACGCTGTCGACGACGATCACTACCTTGGCTCCGGCCGCGACCGCCCAGCGCACGGTCATCTGGCCGATCGGCCCGGCACCGATCACCAGCACCTGGTCGCCAAGCCGGTAGTCCGCCGCCAACGATCCGACGCGCGCGATCTTGGAGAGCGCGAACCACGCGGCCGAACGGTCGTCGATGCCCTCGGGAACCGGACAGCAGCGTGAGGCTTCGACGAGCGGATGCGACGAGTGCGGAGCGCGGCAGGCGACGCGCTGGCCGATGGCGATGCCCTCGCAGCCGCTGCCGACGGCCTCGACGATGCCGATGGTCGAGTAGCCAGGGAAGAAGGGGTAGCGCACCCACTTGTCCCAATGGCTGCCGGGTTCGAACAGGCGGTTGAAGCAGATGTTCTCGGTGCCAGTGCTCATCAGCGAGCAGCGCGTGCGCAGGCGCACCATCCCTGGTCCCGGCTCCTGCACCGGATGCGCCTCCAAGACGACCTGCTGTTTGCCGGTGAAGACGACGCGTGCACCCATGGCTCGACCTCCGTGTCCGCATCATAGGCGCCAAGGCTCTCGCCAGACAAGGCCGATGTTCGGTGCCGATGATGATTTTCGGTGGTTGACATCCACAAAACATGACAAGAACAGCAAATATGGCATATGTTCATGCCGATTAACGGCGCTAGACTCGGATATGCCCAGCGAAGAACCGGCCGATGCTGAACTGGTACGCTGCCTATCCGAGCGGCGCGTGCGTTTTCTGTGCGGTTTCCGCCAACCGGTTCCGGGTTATTGCCCGATGCATGCCCATGCCGGGCTCGAGATCGTCTACCATCCGCGCGGCGCGGGACGCAGCAGCATCCCCGGGAGTGCCGGCTTTGATTTCGCCCAGGGCGATGTCGTGGTCTACGCTCCGGCGCTCGAGCACGACCAATCGATGCGCCAACCCGGCGAGGACTTCTGCGTCCAGCTCGAAATGCGCCCGCCCGTGCCTCGGGTCTTCCAGGGCTGCCTGCACATCCGCGAGGTCGAGGACGCGTGGGCAGTGGGCGAACTGCACGCGCTGACGCGCGAACACGCCGGCGTGGGCGACGCCGAGCGCCTCGCGCTCGATCTGCGCGCTTCGGCGCTGCTCGCGCATCTGGTCGCCGCGTGGCGCGCCGGTTCGCGCTCGGGGCGTTCGCGCGCGGACGCGTTGGCCGAGGAGGCCAGGCGGCGCATCAAGGAGCGCTACCACGAGATCTCGAGCGTGGACGAGATCGCGCATTCGCTGGGCGTTGGCCCCGACCATCTGCGCCATGTCTTCAAGAGCCGCTGGGGGATCAGCCCGGTGCGCTGGCTCGGCGACGTGCGCATCGAGCGCGCCAAGGATCTGCTCGCGCATTCTGCGATGCCGATCAAGGACATCGCGCGCTCATGCGCCTTCCGCGACGAGCACTACTTCACCGCCGCCTTCCGCAAGGCCACCGGCCAGCCGCCGGGGCGCTTCCGCAAAGTCCGCTGATTATCCGCTGTTGTTAATGATGCTCAGCCGCGCTCGCCATCGGCGCGGCGTTGCCAGGTCGCGGGGCTGACGCCGACCAAGCTGCGGAAGATGCGGTGGAATTGCGCATAACTGCCGAACCCCGCGTCCAGCGCGGCCGCGAGCAGCGTGCGCTTGCGATCCGAGGCCGCGTCGAAGAAGCGCTCGAGGCGCTGGCGATTGCGGTAGGCCGCGAGGGTCTGGCCGGTCTGTTCGCGGAAAAGATGGCTCAAGCGCGAGTGGCTGAGCCCCGCCTTCGCCGCCACCGCCCCGAGATCGGCGGCGTCATCCCTGGAGAGCAGGCTCGCCGCGCGCTCGACCGCGGGATGCAGGCGCACGCTGGCGATGGTGTCCGGCGCGCGGTCGTACATCGCCCAGCCAGCGAGCGTGGTGTAGGCGATTCCTGCATTCGCGCGCGCGCGATCGTGCTCCGCCGCGGGCAGGCCTTCCAGCAGGCGGCGCAGCTGCAGAGCATCGGGATCGGTGAGCCGTCGACAGAAGTGCCCGGGTGGATTGCCCTCGAGCAGTGCGCTGTACGGCGCGGCCGCGCAGTGCGCGCGCAGGGTGCGCGGGCTCACCACGAGGATCCACATGCTGAAGTCCTTGGACATGTCGATCAGCACGTGTTCCTGCTCGGGGAACAGCCACACCAGGCTGTTGGGTCCGAGGTCGTAACGGCGATCGTCGAGCAGGTAGCGTCCGGTGCCGCGCACCACCAGGTTGAATTCCAGCTCCTCGTGGTGGTGGCGCGGATGCAGCCGGCCACGGTAGATGTGCGGCCAGGCCCGGCCGTCGACGTCGCCTGGCAGATGCAGCGCCTCCTTCACGTCTGGCTCCTTCAGGAGGACCCAGGCGGGGCTCTCCAGCAGAAAATGATAACTTTCCGCCATGCCTTGAGAAGCAGCGACCGTCCTGGAAGCGAAGATCCCACGGAGACGAGCCACAACAATCCGTCCACGTCCCATCCGCCGAAGAATGGAGAACATCCGCCATGACCGCCACCGCCTGCCGCATCACCGATGCCCAGATCCGCCAATACCACGAAGAAGGCTGGTTCATCCTCGAGCGCGCCATTCCCGACGAGCACGTGAAGCTGCTGCGCGACAACTGCCAGTTCGCCATCGACGAGGTGCACGCCGAGATGGACAAGCTCGGCACCGACGTGATTGGCATCAACCATCGCGGCAGCAGATATTTCTCCGGGCATACATCGCAAAAGCAGCCAGCGCTCTTCGAGTTCATCTACAGCCAGCTCATGGCCGAGCTGTGTCGCTCGTTGCTCGGGCCAGAAGCCTTCGTGTTCTGGGAGCAGTATGTGGTGAAGATGGCTGAAGCCGGCATGACCTTCAGCTGGCACCAGGATTCCGGATACGTGGGCGACATCCCGCACAATCCCTACCTGACGTGCTGGTGCGCCCTCGATGACGTCAGCGAGGAGAACGGCACGGTCTACGTACTGCCATACTCGCGCGCCGGCGGCAAATCGATCAAGCCGCACATCCACGATCCCGTGACCAACGACCTGGTCGGCTACCAGGGAGACGACCCGGGCATCCCGATCATCGCCCCGGCGGGATCGATCGCGGTGTTCTCGAGTGTCACCCTGCACCGCAGTGGCTTCAATCGCAGCGGCAAGCCGCGCCGCAGCTACCTCATCCAATATTCCGACGAAGTGGTCGCCGGTCCCGATGGCAAGCCGCGCGGGCGCACCGAGCCATTCCTGCACGGAGGCGAGATTGTGGGCCGATCGCCGGCCTAGGGCGCTCGTTGCCGAATGTCCGCATCGACATGGATGGATATGAGGGACATGAGCGCGACTAGTCGCGCCGTTCAAGCATCCATCGGCGAATTAGGCGATGCGCTGTGCAGGGTCTTCCCCGCCTCGGACGGGTGGGGACGCGCGTGCAGGTATACTGCCAGTCCATGATCGCCGGCATCGCCCGAGGAATCCCTTCAGGCAGGTCGGCCGTCGATTGGAGGCAGTCATGAGCACCGACCGCGTGACGCGAAGATTCCAGCCCAAGGCCATCGACCACCAAGTCATCGTCATCACCGGAGCCTCGAGCGGCATCGGCCTGGCCACCGCCTTGAAGGCGGCTGCCGCCGGCGCGAAGGTCGTGCTCGCATCCCGTGACGATCGTGAACTCGCTGGAGTCGTCGCCGACATCCGCTCACGCGGCGGTAAAGCGGTTCACTTCGCAGCGGACGTCGCCGATCCCGATCAGGTCCTCGCCATCGCCGAGCATGCAATCAGCGCCTATGGCCGCATCGATACCTGGGTGAACAATGCCGGACTCGCCATCTACGGCACGCTGTCGCAGATCCCGCTCGCCGAGAAGCGTCGTCTGTTCGACGTGAACTTCTGGGGCGTCGTCCATGGATGCCGGGCGGCGGTGCCGCATCTGCGCGCGAGTGGGGGAACCATCATCAACATCGGCAGCGTGCTGTCCGAGCGCGTCATCCCCCTGCAGGGGATCTATGCCGCCTCCAAGCATGCGGTGAAGGCCTACACCGACGGCCTGCGCATGGAGTTGGAGGCCGAGGGATCGCCGATCGTGGTCACGCTGGTCAAACCTTCGTCCATCGACACTCCTTTCACTGCCCATGCGCGCAACCACCTCGATGTGCATCCCAGATTTCCGGGTCCGGTGTACGCGCCCGATGTGGTGGCGGATACCATCCTGGCCTGCGCCGTGCATCCGCACCGCGACATCTTCGTCGGCGGCGCCGCGAGGGCGTTTTCGCTGATGGAGACCTTCATGCCCAGACTCGCGGACCGGATGATGGAACGTACGATGTATTCCGCCCAGCGCTCATCAGAGCCACCCCATGGGGTGGACAGCCTATACGAGCCGCACGGCGATGAAGGGCACACCCGGGGCTCGCACCGTGGCCATGTGGCGACTTCCAGCGTCTACACCCGCGCCGCCCTGCATCCCGCCCTCGGCTGGTCGGCTGCGGCAGCGGCGGTGCTCCTGGTGGTCGGCCTCGCTGCATTCGTGTGAGCAGATCCACTAGGGAAACATACCATGGTTCGTCTCGTCAATTCCACGTCCGCCGAGAGGACTCCGATCGAACGCCTGGCCTTCCTCATCCAGGATGTACGCGTCGCCATGCTCTCCACCGTCGATGCCGATGGCACGCTGCGTGCCCGACCGATGGCCACCCAGCGCATCCCGTTCGACGGCACGCTCTGGTTCTTCACCGCCAAGGATGCGCACAAGGTCGATGAGATCCGCGCGCGTCCATGGGTGAACATCACCTACGCCTCGCAGCACGTCTGGGTGTCGGTGTCGGGTCAGGCAGAGGCCCTGGTTGACGGGCGCAGGATGCGCCAACTCTGGGATCGGCTCTACGAAGCATGGTTCCCGCGCGGTCTCGACGATCCCGATCTGCTGCTGCTGCGCGTCCGCGTGGAGCAGGCCGATTGGTGGAAATCTACGGGAGGCACTGCCACCCGCCTCGCCGGCTTCGTCAAGGCCATCGCCACCGGCAAGCGTGCCGGTGACGCCGAGGAGCATCAGCACCTGGAGCTCTCGACTCCTTCTCCATGAACGCACTACACATGAGGTGAGCGTTTGGTAGACGGGTCGTCGAGGGAGCTGCTGTGCCCGCTGCTATCCTGCAGGGGATGGATTGTTAGGCTGCCGCTCACATGACCGCTCGCATGATCCGGACCAAGCCGCCACGCCGAAGCCGCCGCCACCGCGACCACCGAGTGCCCAGGGGCGGGCGGACCGTGGAGGTCGATGCGCTGGCCGACGGCCGGGTGATCCTCGATGCCATCCGCTGCATCGTGCGCGAGCTACGCGAATCGTCGCGCGCGGCCGAGAGCGAGGTCGGCGTGAGCGGTGCGCAACTGTTCGTGCTCCATAAGCTCGCCGCGCTCCGGGTAGCCTCGGTGAACCAGCTGGCCGAGGCGACCCTGACTCATCAAAGCTCGGTGTCCGCGGTGGTTTCCAGGCTCGCCGTGCTCGGCCTGGTGGCGCGGCAGCGCTCGGCCATCGATGGCCGCCAGATCGACGTCACCCTCACGCGCCGCGGCATGCTGCTGTCGCGCAGGGCACCGGAGGCCGCGCAGGAGCACCTGATGACGGCAATCGCGAGCATGGAACCCACTGATCGGCGCCGGCTCGGCGGGCTCCTGAGGCAGCTGACCGTGACCATCGCGGGCGATCGCCCGGCGCCGATGTTCTTCGAGGATGCACCCAACGACCGCTGACTTCCGCACGCGGACGTCTGCGGGGGTGCGGCGCGGAGCCACTTATCACCAGGCAATTTGCCTAATCAGGTGATGTCGACGTCGACGTAGGCGGGGGCGACACGCCTCCATCCTTCCCCAATGCCCGCTGGATGTTGGTCAGCATGCCGCGGAGGGCACGGACGTCCTTGTCGTCCAACGACAACCGATCGATCAGGGCGCGCAGCCTGGGTGGGAATCCGGCATCGAGCGCCGGCGGATGCTCGGCGGCTATCAGCGCTGACAGCCAGTGCTCGGACAGGCGCTCGACATCGCCGCGATCGGCGACGCGCGCCTCTGGAACGCTCTCGGGCTGATCTGCGGTGGCGATGGCGTAGCCGGCAATCGCCACGGCGTGCGCCAAGTTGTAGCTGGTCACCGGCCCGAAGGTGTCGAGATGGATCCACGCCTGGCAGGAGCGCAATTCATCGGTGTCCAAGCCATCGGCTTCGTTCCCGAACACCAGCGCCCAACGCCTGACGCCGCGCGCCGCCAGCAACGCCGGCACCTTGCCGGGAAGCAGGGGCGGCCCGAGCTCACCGGTGCGGAACTCGCCGCTGGTGCCGACCACCATGCCACAGTCCGCCGTGGCCGATGAGATGTCGGGAAAGATGCGCGCGCCCAGCAACAGCTCGCGGGCGTGGGTCGCGAACGCCAGGCTCTCGTCGGCATCGGGCCGGCATCGCGGCGCCACCAGGCGCAGCTCGTCCGCGCCGAGATTGCCGCACAGGCGCGCCACCATGCCGAGATTGATCGCCCCCTGGGTGCGCACCAGAACCACGCAGGCGCGCGCCATCGCCGTCGCCCGTGGCGGCGTGCGCGGCCGATCGGTCGGACCACCAGGAGGGGGGTTGGGCATGCTGGCGGATGCTGCGTCTGGATCGATCAGGGCACGTCGTGGTTCGGCTTGACGCTCTGCTTGTCGCCTGGTTTGTCGCTTTGCTTGTCGACAGGCTTCGTCGTCGCGGGCGCATCGACCGCGGGCTTGGCCGGCGGGTGTGTCTGCAGTAGCCATGCCTTCCACGCGGCGATCGCCTTGGCGCGCTCCTCGTCTGCTGCGCGCGGATCGAACGAGAAATCCTGCCGGGTCAGGGTGCGCAGCTGGTCATTGCACTTGCGGCGCACGATGCTGCTGGTGCTGGACAGGCCATCGATGAGTGCGGGTAGGGCCTCGTCGCCGCGCTCGCGCAGGCTGGCCTCGGCCTGCTGTCCCTTGTTGCCTTCCATGCTGTCGAGCTGCGCCACCCATTCGGCGCACGGATCAGCCGAGATGCCGGCGGATCCCGCAGGCGCCGCCGAGCGGTCCTCGACCCAGATGAAGCGATCCTTCTCCTGCTTCCACCACTCGGCCAAACGATCGGCGATCTTGGTGCGCTGTTCGATGGGAGCGTTCGCGTCGAAGCTCCAGTCGTTGCCGGTGACCTTCGCGATCACGCTGATCGCGATCGAAGCGGCGCGCTTGTCCTCGCCCTTGAGCGCGCCGATCAGCACCGGCATGATTTCGGGATCGCGGTAGGGATACAGGGCCTTCGCGGCCTCAACCGCCACCGCGGGATCTGCGCTGCGCAGCTGGCCGCGCGAGGTTTCGCGTTCCGAGACGTTGCAGTTGATGTCCCACCATTCGTGGGCCTTGTCGACGGTCATGCTCGCGGGCGGCAGCATGGCGATCGCCGCCACCGCCGCCGCGGCGGCGTTCGCGAGCGATCCCTGGCCCTTCTCCATCAGCTCGATCAGGCGCGGCACCGCGCGGCGATCCTTGAACACCGCGATGGCGTAGCAGAAGGTCTCGAGATCCTCTGGGTCGGCGACGCGTTCACTTGCTTTCACCATGAAGCCGATCAACGGCTTGGCCTCGGCCGTCCGGCCCTTGCGCGCGAGTTCGGAGACCATCGAGGCGGCGCCGTAGAGATCGTTGAATTCCGGCTTCTTCAACGTCGCGCACAGGCGCGACAGCGCGGACGGCCAGTTCTTTGGATCGACGCATGTCGCCACCGACACGTCCATCTCGTTGGAATCATTGCCGACCGTGGGCAGGCGATCGATGTACTTGGTGATGAACGCATTGGTCGGAGCCGGGTCGGCAGGAACCGTGAGGTCCCACTGGACCTGGGCGGCGGTCGGCCCGGGCGTGGTCGGCCTGCGGGGCGCGTCGGCCGCGGCGGCCGGTTTGCCGGACCCGGCGGGAGCATAGGCCTTGTTGACCCAGCGATCGCCGACGCGCACGAAACCGAGCGCGGCGCGAGCGCCCTCGTGATCCTTGTCGACCTTGATGGTCTGGTTGTAGTACTGCTGGGCCTTGGTCGGGAGGCGATGTTCCTTGCACCAGGTGGCGAGTGCGAAGATGGCGGGCGCGTCGGTCATGTCGGTGGCCGAGACACGGTCCTCGAGCCGTTCCTCACCATGGGCCATCGGGGCACCAGCGAACCATAGGACGGCGCTCATCGCCGCGATCACGGGCAGGAACATCGATGCCGCTGGCTTCCTCACGATGACCTCACGATGACGACGCAACGAGCGCATAAGGGGGCTCCGATCGAGGGGTGAACGGCCCCATCTCGGGGTCGTTCAGCCTAGCCTGGGCCGGAAAGCGCGGAATGGCGCAACCACCGCCTACGGACGGCGTAGCTGACACCCGCCGAACCGCATGACGGGATTCAGGGGCCGGCGGCGGGGGCTCGTGGGGAGATTTTCGACTGCCTGCTAGCATGGCTTTCGATGCTGCTGGCCTTGATCGTCGTCGCATGCTGGTCTCTCTCGAGCATCGCATCGGCACGCGCCGCGGCGCACGTCGGAGGGGCAGTGGCCAACCGCGCGCGCCTGGCCATGGCTCTGCTGATGCTCGGCTCGGCGGTCGTGGTCGCGCACGCGAGCGGGGTGCCACGTTGGCAGCCTGGGGCATGGTGGTTCATCGCCAGTGGCGTCATGGGTCTCGCGGTTGGCGATACCGCGCTGTTCGCCGCCTACGATCGCCTGGGCGCGCGACTGCCGGCGATGCTGTCGTACTGCCTGGCCGCGCCGCTCGCTGGTGCGATCGAATGGGCGTGGTTGGGAACCGGGATAGCGCCGCGCGACGCCGCGTGCGCGGGCGTGATGCTCGTCGGCGTGGCCATCTCGCTCGCCGGAGGGGGGTCGCGTCGGTCGACCGGCGACAGCCAGCCCGCACGGTTCAGGTCGGGCATCGCTTTCGCCGTCCTGTCGGCGGTCGGCGTCGCCGTGTCCGCAGTGATGATCCGCCGCGGGCATCTTGCCTGGCACGTGGACTCGATCCAGGCGGCGGCGCTCGATCTGACCTTCCTGCGCTGTTGCGGCGGAGCCGCCGCGGCGCTGGCGCTGTGGCCGGTGCTTCCCGCCCAGGACGATTCCGCTGGGTACTGGATCCGCCGCTTCGAGCAGCGGCTCGGCACGCGTAGCTGGCGACGCGGCGGACCGTGGCTGGTGGTCGCCGCGCTGGGCGGGCCGGTAGCAGGGGTGATGTGCTATCAGATCGCCCTGATCGATACGCCCAGCGCGCTCATGCAGGCGCTGGTCGCGCTGGTGCCGGTGGTGGTGATCCCACTGGCGTGGGTGAGCGAGGGTGATCGCCCCTCATTACTGTCGCTGCTCGGCGCCGCGATCGCGGTGGGCGGGGTGGCGGGGATGTTCGCGATTCGCGCCTGAAGCCGCTCGCCCGCCGGCGTTGACGCAATCACGCGCACGTTCGTGCCGGCGCGCGCAACATTGGCGAAGCGCGCAACGAGCGCACGGTCGAATCCAAGGATTTTCACCGGATAACCATGGCATCCGTCCCGCCGTTAGGCGGGCATCCGTCCATTCATCCCGGAGGCTGCCATGAACCATCCAACCATCCGTCACCCATCCACCAGGCCTCGGCCCCAGGGCAGGGCCCGCTCGGGTTTCACCCTCATCGAGTTGCTGGTGGTGATCTCGATCATCTCGATCCTCGCCGGTATGCTCATCCCCGCCATCAACCTGGTGAGGGAGCTGGCGAATCAGACGAAGTGCGCGAGCAACCAGCGCCAGATCGCGATGGCGATGATGGTCTACGCCAATCAGAACGAAGGCATCTGGCCGGTGCGCGCGACCAAGGCTGACGGTTCGCAGGATGCCGCCAATCCGACGCCGCTCGCGTTCGCGACCACCATTGGCAGCTTCGAATTCCTTGCGACCCAGATGGGCGAGCTGCCTCGCCAGCTCTTCAGCTGCCCATCCGAACCCCACTACCGGCCCACGCTCGCGCCCGAGCCCACGCTCGACGTCGCCGGACCGGCGATCTCGGCCTGGACCAACGCCGTCACCGGACCTGGCGGCAACCTCAGCCACTCTCCGGCCTACGCCTACGACTGGTCGGTGCCGTCGAATGCCAGTTCGATGCGCGTGGTGCTGGCCGATCGCGGCGTGGCGAATCTCGCGCACAAGAAGCTCGCGGTCGCGTGCTTCTTCGATGGGCATACCGGAAAGCTGCCGCGCCTGGCTGGCGCGCCGGTGGGGGCGACTGCCAATCTCGACGGCTCGGCCATCGCGACGTGGCAGTACCTGAATCCGGACGCCAGCGGAGCGACCGCCGACGACATCTACGATCCGGCCGGCGATGACGGTATCATGGTCGGACCCGGAACCGGCTCTCCCACCAGGACCTGGGTGCGGTGAGTCGGGAGGAGCTAGTGGTCTCGCTCCCGGCGCGCGGCGTATCGCGCACGTCGGGAGCGGATCCCGGGACGGGCTTGGAACGCGGGCTCCCATGTCGATGCTGCTCCTCATGGCTAGACCCTGGAGCGCCACGCATTATCTGACCTTCACGCCCCAGGCCGGCCCGCCCGAAACCTGGGTGGTCATGTTGGCGGCCATGCCCGACGACGAGGGCATCCGCCGCGCGCATACGCGTGACGAGTGGCTCAAGAGCGCTCCTGGCTCATGGGCCTGCACCATCGACGGCACCTGGACCTGCGATGGCGTGCACACGCCGGGCGACCGCCAGGGACTGCTGACGGTGAAGGAGACCAGCGGCGGCTTCAAGAAGATGGAGTGGAGCGCCACCCATCGCATCACGTTCTATCCGAGCGAGGGCCAGCCGCGCTGGTGGATGGTGATGGCCAGGCCCGACGCCTACCGACCTGGCCATTGGGCGGCGATGACGCACGAGGAATGGTTCGCCCAGTGCCCGCCTGAGTGGAGCTGCAGTCCCCAAGGGGACTGGACGTGGAAGGGGATGGCGACGCCGAAGGACACCCCCGGCTCGGTCCATGTCGAAGAGGTGAGCGGCGCCTATCCGACGCAAGCGGCCGCCGACGACCGCGACGCGCGCCAGCGCTAGGACGTCTCCTCGGAAACGCCGAGACCATCATGATCAAGCTCTGTGCCGGCTTGCGCTGCCTCGTACGCGGGGTTACGGTGTCGACGAGCCCATGGCCACCGCCGATTACTACCTCGTCTCGGCGGCCCGCAGGCTGCACAAGCTCCGCACTGGCCGCTCGTATGTATTCGGTCGCGACGAGAAGGCCGACATCCCGATCCAGGACGCCCTGATCTCGCGCCGGCACGCGGAACTGGCGTGGACCCCGGCCGGCCACTGGGAGATGCGCGATCTCGAGAGTCGCAATGGGGTGCTGGTCAACGGCAAGAAGATCACCGCGCCCACGCGCGTCGCCGACGGCGCCAAGATCCAGGTCGGCGGGCAGGTATTCCGCTTCCAGCTGTTCCCCCCCGGCGCAGATCCCGCGGCGTTGGCGAACGCTCCGCAGATCGCCGACGAGGAGACGATGGGCCCCGACTTCAACGTCCAGGACATCGTCAGCAAGGGCGCCAACTTCGTTGGCGATGTGACCTCGGATGGCGTGCTCGACTTGCTGCAGTACTTCAACGTCACGCTCAAGACCGGCCGACTCGATCTCACCGGCGGATCGAACCTGTCGGCGGTGTGGTTCGTGGGTGGGACTCCGGTCCACGCGTTCAGCGGCGCCCGTCTCGGGCTCGAGGCGCTGATCGCCATGGCCACGAATCCGCCCAAGCGCTTCGCCTTCCACGCCGGCGCTCCCGCCGCTGACCAGAAGACCCTGAGCGGATCGATGCAGGGGCTGCTGATGGAGGTGGCGCGCATGCTCGACGAGGGCAAGCGCGAATAGCACGGCTAGTGTCCTGCAACTGGCGGCCAATGTTCGGCCAATGTTCGGCCGTTGGACGGCCGCTGACATAAAGCACGCGGGAGGCTTCGCCCACGCCGCCCTGGCCGCGGGCCACGCGGGTGCCATCATGGGCGAATGGATATGCTGATAGTGATGTTGATGGATGCGATGATGGACCGGAGCCCGCCATGCAGCTGGTGATCACGATCGCGGCGCTGGTGTTCCTCGCCTCGCTCATGGTGCTGTTGCACCTGCTATCGACGCGGCGCATCGCGCGCCTCGGTGATGCGCTCGAGCGCCAGCGCCGCCTGCTCGAGTCCCTCTCGGGCCAAGCCCTCGGTGCGTCCGCGCTACGGCCGGCGGCCCTCCCGCCCCAGACCGAACGCCATACGCCGCGCTCGTCGCCGCGCCTGCCGGATCCGTCGCCGCGCGCCTCCCGCATTGTCGGCGAGCCATCCCCTCGCTCGTCTCCGCGCTTGCAGGAACTGTCTCCGCGCTCCACGCCTCGCCTCGCCGAAGACGATTGGCGCGGCGCGATGGCGCGCAATCCGGAGATCACGGCGTCGTGGACTCCGACCCACCGCATCACCTTCACGCCTGACAAGGGTCGCCCTGAGAACTGGCTGGTGATGATCGGTCCGGCGCCCTACGGCCATCGCGTGGCGTTGACCCATTCCGAATGGGCGGCTGGAGTGACGCCCGCATGGCATTGCACGCCCGATGGGGTGTGGACCTGCCGGGGATTGCGCACGCCCGAGGGCGAGCGCGGCAAGGTCGCCATCGACGAGATGCCCCATTAGCCTCGGGTCGGCCCTGGTTCTGGTCCGGATTCGTGATTCCTGCGTGACGAAGGGCGGAGTGAAGGCCAGTCGTGTGACGGACGGCTGCGCCGATCAGCGCTGCTCGGAACTGCGCAACCGCGGAGCCGAGATATCGTCGGGACATGCGGCCAAAATGGTCACCAACCCATTGGATCATCTTCACTCCCGAAGGGGGCAAGCCGGAGACCTGGTATGTGATGGTGATCCCAGATCCGGACGGCGAACCCGGAAGCCAGATGGCGATCACGCGCAGCGACAAGCCCACCGCAGATCCGGATTGGAAGTGCGATCCGGCCGGCCGCTGGACGTGGTGCGGACAGCCGACACCGGACAAACGTCCAGGTAAAGTCGCTGTGCTGGAGGTAAGCGGCGGGCATCGTTTGTGATTCCGCTGAGGGCACGCCGGTTCCTAGCGGGTGCCCGGGTGATACGTTCCGGTCATGGCCGGTCTCAGCATCCTCTTCGTCGACGATGAGCCGAACTCCATCCTCGCGCATTTCCGCATCCTGCGCCTCAAGGAGCCGGAGTGGACCGTCCACCTGTCGACCAGCGCCGAACAGGCGCTGCAGGTGCTGCATCGCGAGGACATCGATGTGGTGGTTTCGGACATGCTCATGGGCGGGATGAATGGCGTGCGTTTCCTGGCCATCGTCCAGGCCCGCTATCCGCGCATCGCCCGCATCGCCTTGTCGGGCATGATCGACGCGGGGCATTTCCTCAAGCCCGCGGCTCCACTGACTGACCACTACCTGTGCAAGCCATGCACTCCGGAGAAGCTGCGCGCGGTCATCCTCCAGGCCGCCGCGGCCGTCTCCGCCAAGAACTGAGCCTGCCATGCGCAAGTACCGCCACGTCCATCTTGTCGAATTCGTTGCCCCGGACGGGATCCGCTTCGAGTACGACGAACGCGGCTGGCGCCTGACCAACATCCGCCAGCTCGGGGAATCCGAGCGCATCCGCGGCCTCGAGATGATCGAGCGCGTGGAGACCTGCGCGGCGACGGCGGTGGTGGAACCCTGGGACCCCAACCCGCTGCTGACGGTTGCGGAGCACGTCTCGAACACGCTGGTGATCCGCATCACCCATCGGCGCGCCAAGAATCGGGAAATGCCTTAATTGGTGCGGGGGCTCTGCCCCCGGTCCCCCGCGACCTTTGTCGCGCCTCTCTTTCGCCGCCGGGCGGCGAAAGAGTTTGCGTGATGGGCTTCGCCCATTGTTCACGCAAACCGGAGCTAGGCGGTCGGGCGGGTCTTACGCCTCGCCGGTCCCCCCTGACCTTTGTCGCTCATCTCATTCGCCGCCGGGCGGCGAATGTTGCATGATGGGCTCCAGCCAGGGCTCACGCGATGCGGAGCGATCTGAGACGATGACTCGATCGGGCTGCGAAACGACAGGCTCATGCAGGCGGTGACGCGTGTCTGGGGGGCGAAGCCCCCAATCGACCGCCGAGCTCCGTTGTGCGTGAACAATGGGCGTAGCCCATCACGCAAACTTTTGCGCCCTCGGCGAAAAAGAGGGGCGACAAAGGTGCGCGGGGGCCCGGGGGCGGAGCCCGCGCATTAATTAAGCCCCGAAGGCGGCGCGTGCGTGGGAAATCTCGACGTCGAGCTTCTCATGGAGCTGGGCAAGGTCGATCTCGGGGGAGACAGATCCCGGGGCCGGCAGGTCGCCGCGGCAGGCGGCGAGCAGGTCCGGGTCGGTATCCTTGATGTGCTGGATGACCTCGTTGATGTGGCGCAGGTACTTCAGAGAGTCGCGGCACTGCTCGGTGAGGAGCTTGAACTCGAAGGCCTTCTCGATGGTGTCGACCAGCAGTTCCTGGGGGCACGGCTTGATCAGGTAGCGATAGACCTGGCCGCGGTTGATGGTGGCTACCATCGACGCCATCGACGATCCGCCGCTGAGCATGATGCGCATGATGGTGGGATGACTCTCGCGCAGCTCGCCGAGGAACTCCCAGCCCGATTTGGTCGGCATGCGCTCGTCGCACACCACGATGTCGATCGGTTCGCGGTCCATGATCTCGAGCGCGGTCTCGAAATCGATGGCGAACGAGCAGCGCATGCGCTGCGAGTGCATCGAGCGCCTGAGCCCATCGAGGAAGGGTGAATCGTCATCGATGAACAGGACGTTGGGTACGCGTACGGTCAACATGGGTCCCCGATGGAGGAAGGATACTCCGGGACGGGTCGGGCCGCAATCGGGCAATGTCCGGCCCGCGAGCCCGGGATACGCGCGGGAGCCAGCGTCCCTGATGCCCTCAGAATTTCGCGATCAACCCGACGTACGGGCCGCTGAGGGACAGGTTGAGGTCGGCCGACGAGTTGGTGCCGGTAGGATCCTTGAGATGGAGGTCGTAGAGATTGTAACGGTATCCGGCGAGCACGCCCACCCACTCGATCGGACGGTAGGCGAGCTGGACATCGGCATCCGCGAAACGCACGTGGTTGCCGCCGGTGGCGATCTCGATCCAGTGCACGCGCGCTTCGAGCGTCAAGCACTTCAGCGGGCTGACGTGCCCGCGCACCGCCACGGCGGGGATGAACACCGTCTTCTCGATCGAATCGGAATTGCCGGTGGTGAGGTCGGCCAGCTCCATGCGGCCATCGATGGAGTGTCCCGCGACGCCGACGCTGAAGCCGACGAGGTCGAGGTTGAGCGGGCGGATGCAGATCTCGCCGTACAGGTCGCGCAGCCCCACGGTGGTCTTCACCTGGGTGGTGGCCGCGTAGGTCTGGTTGCCGAAGGTCTGCGTCTGGGTCAGAGGGCGCGTGCCTTCGGTCGAGAAGTCGAAGTAACCAGCATGGAAGCCGAACAGGAACGGGATCTGCGCGCCGGCCTCGATGGCGAAGATGTTCTTGGCGCCATCGATGCCGAGCTGGTCGGTGGTGAAGCGCGATCCAGACGATCCTCCGCGCTGGTAGCTGAAGTCACCGTCGAGCTGCGCCGCCCACAGCGCTGGCATCACCCGCACCCAGTAGTCGGTCGACGCGCCGTCGGCCGAGCGGGCCTCGTCCGCGAGCGTGAGCAGGAAGGCGCTCGCGCAGGCCGTGAAAAATGCCGGGGAGAGGATCGAGACGGGATTGGCGTGGCGCATCGCGGGCTCCTGCGGGGAATCTACCGCAGGGATCGTCGGAAGTCTAATGGGTGATGGGCTGGGGGTTGGCGCGAATTCGGCGATCAGCGCGCCTCTACCCAGCGATACCCAGCGATGCCGAGGACGAGTCGAGTGATGGTGGTCAGGGTCCGCCGCCGTCGCGAGGCTGATCGCCCAGCTGTTTCTCGGTGCGGATCACGCCGATGAGCAGGGTCGCGCCCTTGCCGAAGGACGACAGCCAGCCGATCGTGCCCATGGCGAGGCCGATGATGGCCTGTGGGTCGAGGTCGTTGTCGAAGGCGATGCGCTCGCGCGGCTTGCTCTCGTCGTGGAGCCCGAGCGCCTTGCGCAGCGCGCGCACCGACTTGTCATTGACCCGGCGGAACGCCGCCAGGTCTTTTGCGGCTTGCTCCAATGGCTGGATGATGCGCGGATTGTTGGTGATCTCAGCGAGATGCTTCTCGAAGGTCTTGTTCACCAGCCGACCGAGATCGTCGATGACCGATAAGGTGTGCGTGGCGAGCAGCCGCGATTCCAGGCGGGTCCTCCACGCGGGCTTCTCGCCATCCAACAGGCTGATCAGGTAGTGCAGGGTGTAGTTCTGGAAGACCGCGGCGCAGGTCAGGTCGTAGAACCAATGCTCGCTGGCGCTGCCGCGGTCCTCGAAGTCGCGCCGCATCGAGGTCAGCGCGGTGAGCGCGGTTTCGATGGCCGCCAGGTTCTGGCTGTTGGCGGCGAAGAATGGTTCGGTCACGCTGGGGTTGTCCGCGCAACGATGGGGGGTCTCAAGGATAAAATGAGCACGGCTCGGCAGATGCCCGACGCCCAGATTGGCCGCGAGCGATTGTATTTGTGCGATTCCCAGCGATTTCCACCCCATATCCAGCCAATGAGGCAGACTGCTGCGATCCGGTACCATTGATACGAGGTCTATTCTGGTACAACAGGGGTTGAGGAGCAACCCATGACCGATGTCGCAACCGTGGCCGCCAGGCATGTCGTCGCCGGAAGCATCTCTCGTGGCGAGCTACGCCTGCTCGCACTCGCCGCCGTGAATGACGAACTCAGCCGCGCCATCCAGTCGATCGCCGGTGGACATCCCATCCGCCTCTCGGGCTTGTCGTTCCAGGATCGCATCCGTCTCAAGGAGATGGCGATGGAGAATGAGTTCGCCGAGAAGGGTATTTCCATCGTCGTCTGATTGGCGCTGCGGTGCCTCTCGGCGGCAATGGGGACTTCCCAATGGGCGGCTTAAGTGGTGCTCATTGGCGCTCATTGGCGAAGAGTGGCGAAGAGTGGCGAAGGGCCGCCCTGATCGCGCGGTCTCGACGACCGCCCCCGGCGAACGATCCGTGCCTCCCCCCAGCCATTCCTCCAGCCATGCCACGACACCGTATCCCGCTCTAACGGGTTGGCGCCAAGGGCCTTTCCCGCCAGGAGCCCTCGTCTGCCTCGCGTGAGGGCATCCGTGTTCACGTATCCCTCCACCGATGCGCCGAGTCTAACCTACGTCGCCGACTGCGCCTCGGCGAGACGACCGAGTTCCAGGCTGAGGCGGCATCAGCGCCTCGAGACGGCTCTTCGAGGCTGCTCTATCTAGGCTGCTGAAGGTGCCCCAACGCCGACACCGGCGGAGGGTAGTCCATGAGCGACGAGGCCTTGGCCGCTCAGGGGACCCGGAACGGGCATGGCAGCCGAGACCTTCCTCGCGGGGGACTCCGATGCGCGTTCTGGTCCTGGCTTTGGCACTGGTCGCGAGATTGTCCGGCGCCGACATGGAGCGATTCACCCTTGCCGGTGATCACATCGTCATCGGGACCTACGACGAGTCGTCGCACGTGCTGGCCATCCGTACGCCCGATGGCGTCTGCCGCGCCACGGTGCCTCCCGCGCGCATCCTTGCGCGCTCACCCGTCACCGATGACGAGGCGCAGCAGGAACTGGGCGACGCCCAGCTGCGTATCGATCGGGCCGAGCAGGCCTGGCTGGCGGGCGAGCCGCAACGGGCTGAACGCCGAGCCGCGGAGGCGAAAGCCAAACAAGCGGCGGCCGAACAAGCGCGGCTCGAGGCGGAAAGCGCTGCCCGCCTCGCCGCCATCGCCGAACAGCGCCGGCGCGAGACCCAGAAGGCCGCAGCGGAGCAGGCCCTGGTCCAGGCCCATGAGCGCGACCTGCGCGAGCAGCGTGAACGCGAGCTCGCCGCCATCGCGCGCCGCGAAGCGGAGGCCCGCGAAGAGCGCATACGCCAGTTCGAACTGCTGCAGCGGATGGAGGATCGCCAGCGCCTTGAGGACAACCGCCGGGCCGAGGAGCTCCGGCGGCTGGACGGACGCGAACGAATCGAACGCGTGCGGTCGAAGTGAGGCGCTGCCTCATACCCCCGAACGGCCGCGCCGTTGCCAGCTTTTCCGCCGATCTGGACAGTTCCAAGGTGGCATTTTCCGCGGGCGTCACGAAGGAAACGGCGCACCGTTGATCGCCATGGGTGCCGATACGACCGACCAGCTGCTGCGTGTCGCCTCGCTGGCCACCGCGCAGCTCGGCGGCGTCCAGCACATCCTCGCCGTCTACCGCGAGGCGCTGCGCCTGCGCCGCGAGCACGCGGTGCAGATCTTCCTGCCCGAGCACATCGAGCGCATGGAAGGCTACGACTGCCGGAAGCTCGATCACGCCGCGCGCGAGGCCGAGGAGCTGCTGACGCGCGTCGGCGGCCGCGGCGGAGCGGCCGGCGGCAAGCCCGACGCCGACACCCAGCACCGCATGCGCCTGATCCTGGACTTCCTCGATGAGTACGGCGATCTCGGCTGGCATATCCCGAATGCCGAGAAGCTCAGCTTCGCGATCAGTGCGAGCGTGAATCTCGATGCCATCGATCGTCGCCTGATCATCGGCCGGCGTTTCCTCAGCCCGGTGATCGCACACATCCAGCGTTTCGGCTACACCAAGCGCATGGACACGAAGGAGCTGCTGGCGGATCGTCCGCCCGAAACGCCCGCGGCGGTGTCGCAAGCCGCTGAACCTGCCCCGGCTCCAACACCGCGCGCGAGCGGACCGCGCCGCGTCCTCATTCGCCACGGGAATTCCTCGGTGATCGCCGAGCCCGGCACCATCCTCGCCTGTCCGCGCTGCGACCGCCTCTTCCGCAGACCGTCATTGCTGAAGATCATCGTGCGCCTGGGCATGCACTGCCCGTTCTGCAAGGCGAGGGTCGGGCGGGATGCGATCGTGCCCGAGGAGGCGCCGACTCCGACTCCGAGCATCCCGGATCAAGCCGGTCCCATGGCGTCCGGAGTGGCGTGAATCACGGGTGATCCCAGAGGGATGTCTGCCCACTCAATGCGGGGCAGGCTCGTGCTGGACCGAGTCCACTGCCTGGTCCAACGTTCGCGTTCCGAGCAGCCCATCGAGTTCGAGCAGGCGCGCGCGGTAGCGATCGCGCAGGACGCGATCGGCACTCGTCGCCACGACGCGGGCCGCGAGGTGATCGGCGTACGCGTGGAGCTCGGTGAGGGCGTGACGCACATCCTCGACCTGGGCGTCGAGGCGCGCGAGCTCGGCGCGCGCGGCGTCGAGCGTGACCTCCTCGACCGCGACGGCTACCACCGAGCGGCGTTCGATGGTATCGACCGCCACGCGATAGGTCGCATCCATGCCGGCTTGCATGACCGGGTCCGCGACCCCGACCACCCGTTCGCGAGCGCGCGCGATCGTGGTCGAGTCGCTCGCCGCCGTGGTCGCGGTGGTGGTTTCCTTCAGTGCGATCTGCCGACGGTACTCGTCGCGGGCATCGCATAGCGTGTCGAGGCGGGCTTCGCCGCTGGCGATGCGCTTCGGCACTTCAGCGAGTCGCGCGCCCCAGGTGTCGAGCTCCGCTTCGGGATGGGGTCCCAACCTGGCCTCGAGCTGTCGCAGCACGACGATGATTCCCGATCGCTCGCCCTTCAGTTTTCGGGTGGCTTTGTCGTCGGTGTTCGGGGTCGGCTGCACCAGCACGATGTTCTCGCTCGAGGCGATTTCGGCCTGGGCCACCGCTATCACCGCATCACCGGGTCCAGCGAGCCGCATCTGGCCAGTGGCCTCGTCGTATCTCCCTTCCAGGATCCTGCCGTCGGCGAGATGCAGGCGCTTGCCCGCGAGGTCCTCGGCCTGTGCGGCCAGCGATGAGAACACCAGGGTCGCGGCGATCAGTGCGGACAGGGGCATGGCGGTCTCCCCTGGGAGAGGTCCCCTGATCCGAGGACGTTCCATTCCACCCGTTCCCGCTGTCGGGATGCTCGCTGCGGCGGCCCCGTGCGGCTAGTAAAGGGATGTCTTCCCCCCGCGACGTGCCCTTGGGGACGCTCTCCGCTCTAAGTCCGAGCTCCGCTCTAGGCCCGTGCCCTCGCATGGCGCAGGATCGCATCGTCAGCCGACACCGGGCACGCTCCCTGCTCAACGATCGAGCCCGGGACGAGATACGGATTCGCCAACGCATTGTAGCACATGATGAACGAACGCCGGTGCATCGCGCTGTGGTTCGGTCCCGAGCCGTGCAGGAGGTTGCAGTCGAAGAACAGCGCTGAGCCGGGGGTCATCTCGCAGTGGACATGCTCGAAGTGCGCGCGGATCTGCTCGAGGCGCTTGACGTCGGCGCCGGCCTGGCCGCCGACGGCGTTGTGGTTCAGGCGGCCGAGGCGATGCGAGCCGCGCAGCACCTCGAGGCAGCCATTGGCGCGGGTCGAGGGATCGAGCGCCACCCAGGCGCTGGCCATGCGCGGAAAGACGAAGCCCTGGTCGTACCAGTAACCGTAGTCCTGGTGCCATTCGAAGGTGCCGCCGGAGCCGGCCGGTTTGTGGATGACCTTGCCGTGGAAGAACGACAGCTCCTCGCCCATCAGCGCGCGCAACGAGTCGACGATGCGCGGGCAGGTGGAGGCGGCGGCCCACACATCGTCGCCGAGCTGCGACCACAGCGAGAGGCGCGCGGCCTGGCCATCGGCATCGGCGGCGTCCCAGGCGGTGGCGGCGACGCGCCCGCCGTCGCACGCGTCGAGCATGATCTCGACCTCGGGAGCGCTGAAGAGATTCTCGACCACCAGGTAGCCGTCGCGCTGGTAGCGCGATATTGCCGAGGCATCGATGATCGTCATGGCGTGCTCCTGCTTTTCAGCATAGCGGACACACCTCATCGGGAATGTGCGGGGCTCCTGCGGACCTGTGCGATCCTCGTGCCAGCGTACTGGTGGCGCGTGCCCTTGGATCAGGGCCCGACATCTGATGTCCAGGGCCCGTGCGTCGCGCGCCGCTACCTGGCCTGCTTGGCTTCCAGCGGCATCCCTTCATGGAGCTTGCGGAAGGTGGCGAGATCCACCGCGGTGTCGGTCTTGCGGGCGTGCTCGGCGGCGTAGCCGATGAGATGGCTCTCGACCGAACGGTGGATCGACGAGTGCATGTCGGCGGCATCGGCCTTCATCATCTCGTCGTGGAGCGCGAGCATCAGGCCCGAATCCCCGCCACCGTGGCCATCGTAGCCTCCAACCATGGTGCTGACATTGAACTTGGTGACGTTGCCCGTGCCGTGCTCGCTGATCAGGATGTCGGCTCCGGTGTGCTGGCGGTAATTGTCGCCGGCGCGCAGATGGCCTTTGGTGCCGTAGATCTCGAGATCGCGTCCGCTGTCGAAGGCGGTCATGGTGAAGGTCGCGGTGGAGCCACCGCCGAAGCGCATCGCCACCACCTGGTGGTCCACCGCGGTGTTGTCGCAGCGATACACGCAGCGGCCCCAGGGGCTCGTAGCCAGCCAGGCGTTGATCTGCTCGGTGCTGGCGCCGGCCTCCTGATCGTAGACATGGGCGAGCCAACCACGCTGGTTGGCGGCATAGAGCGTGGCGTTGTACTGGCAGGTGGCCGCCACCGGGCAGCCGTCGGTGCAGCGCGCTGGCGCACCCGCGGGTGCGTTTGCCGCGGTGAAATGCGAGAGCTCGCCATAGCTCGCCACCGACTGGCACGGCTCGTCCATCAGCCATGAGATCACGTCCAGATCGTGACAGCTCTTGGCGATGATCATCGGCGTGGCCTTCTCGGTCACGCTCCAGTGGCCGCGCACGAACGAGTGCGCCTGGTGCCAAGCGCCGACACCCTCGGTGGCGTTCAGGCTGATGACTTTGCCGAGCGCTCCGCTCGCGACGATCTCCTTCACCTTGCGGTAGAACGGCGAGTACCTCAGCACGTGGCAGACCAGGACCTTCCGCTTCAGCCGCTTCGCCGCCGACTCGAGCATCAGCACGTCGGCCAAGGTGGTCGCGATCGGTTTCTCGAGCAGGATGTCGTAGCCCTTCTCCATCGCCGCGATGCACGGCTGCACGTGGTAGGCGTCCTGGGTGCCGATGACCATGACGTCGGCGAGCCGGTCCTGCGCCAATAGCTCCTTATCGCTCGCGAATCCGCGGAAGGCGGGATTCCTGGACGCGACGCGGGCCCGTTCGACGCGCTCGGGCAGCGGATCCGCCGCGGCCACCACCTCGTAGCGATCCGGCATCTTGCCGCCGAGCCCGAAATACGTGAGGGTCCGTCCACCGCAGCCGATGCCAGCCAGTCGCAGTCGCTTCATGAGATGCTCCAGCCGTCGATCCTACGCTCACGCCCTCAAGCGCGCACGCACCGCAGTCCAGACCCAGGTGCGAATCCTATTCCCACGGTGTATTTTTTGCTCCCTCTCCACCGGCCGCAGGCCGGTATCCCGGAGCGCCAGCGACCGGGCGCCGAGTGGCGGTGGGCGGATACAATCGGCGTAGCCGATCCGCCCACGTTTTCGCCGGCCCCCGACGAAAACGAGCCACGACAAAGCCGCGCGGGGTAGGCCGCAGGCCGTAGGGGCGAAGCCCCTGACTAACCCGGAGCGCCAGCGACCGGGCGCCGAGTGGCGGTGGGCGGATACAATCGGCGTAGCCGATCCGCCCACGTTTTCGCCGGCCCCCGGCGAAAACGAGCCACGACAAAGCCGCGCGGGGTAGGCCGCAGGCCGTAGGGGCGAAGCCCCTGACTAAATAGCGTCGCCAGCCTTCGCCTCCGCCACGCCCTGGAACACCCCCTCGAACAGTGGGCCGGTCAAGTAGCGCTCGCCCGCGTCGGGCAGCACGGTGACGATGGTCTTGCCCTTGAACTCGGGCAGCGCCGCCAGGCGCGCGGCCACCACCACCGCGGCGCCGCAACTGACGCCGCACAGGATGCCTTCCTCGGCGGCGAGCCGGCGCGCCATCTCCAACGATTCCGCGGCCGTTACCAGCTCGACACGATCGACCAGGCTGAGATCGAGATTCTTGGGCACGAAGCCAGCGCCGATGCCTTGGATGGGATGCGGGCTCGGCTTGAGCTCCTGCTTGGCCAGGGTCTGGCTGATCACCGGGCTCTCGGCCGGCTCGACCGCGACCGAGATGATGTGCTTGCCCTTGGTGCCCTTGATGAAGCGCGATACGCCGGTGAGGGTGCCGCCGGTGCCGACGCCGGATACGAAGACGTCGATGGTGCCGTCGGTGTCCTGCCAGATCTCGGGGCCGGTGGTCTTCTCGTGGATCGCAGGGTTCGCCGGATTGTCGAACTGCTGCGGCATCCAGTATTTCGCCGGCTCGGCATCGCGGATCTCGGCGGCCTTGGCGATCGCCGCCTTCATGCCCTTGGCCTTCTCAGTGAGCACGATGCGCGCCCCCAGGGCCTTGAGCACCTTGCGGCGCTCGACGCTCATGCTCTCGGGCATCGTCAGGGTGATCTTGTAGCCGCGGCTGGCGGCGACGAAGGCGAGCGCGATGCCGGTGTTGCCCGAGGTAGGCTCTACGATCTCGATGCCCTTCTTCAGCAGGCCCTTCTGCTCCGCGTCCCAGATCATCGCCGCGCCGATGCGGCATTTCACCGAGTACCCCGGATTGCGGCCTTCGATCTTGGCGTACACCGTCGCGCCGGCAGGCACCACGCGGTTGAGTTTCACCAGCGGCGTGCGGCCGATGGAGAGGGAGTTGTCTGCGAAGACGTTCATGGCATGTCCTGGAAGGGGGGGCGGGGAGAGGGGCGGAGTGTGTGCGCGGCAGCGATGGGTGCAATTCTCGGGATGGGAGGGATGGACGGCGCAGCTCCCTCAGCGCCATCTTCGGTGGCAAACAGGGTGGCAAGCAGGTTGGAAAGCAGGGCGCTCTCCGGCAACGACTTAGGACTCCTGCTACAGGCCCGCGCGGAGCGGATGATTCGGTGGTATGCTTCCCATAGCGAGCAGTCGCCACGGGCTCGGCCCGATCCGCGTACATTTCGCATCGGCCGCATCGGCCGCATCAGTCCACATCGAAGAGGTCGCAACCACAGGTGGCGCGCATGGTCGATCATCCGGCTCCGACGAAACGCCTCGAGAAGAGCGCCGCCGATCTGCGGCTGATGCAGGTGCGCGAGCAGATCGGGGTGATCATCGCCGATCTGAAGAAGCTCGCCGCGCGCCCGCAGGACCCGGAAGCCGTGGCCGCCGCCGCGGCTTTGTCCACCACGCTCGCCGCCCTGCGCCACGAGCTGTTCGCGGCGATGAGTTCGACCGACAAGTTGAAATAGGGAAGGTATGTTGAGCTAGATGGCCGGCCGCGGTCCTGCCCCTCGCTCTTCATCATCCGTCGCCCGAGAAGGCTTTCCTGAACGCTCGCGGGGTCTTGCCGGTGAGCGCGACGAAGCAGCGGTTGAAGTTCGAGAGGTTGGTGAACCCTGCATCGGCGCAGATGTCGCCGATCGGTGAATCGGTGCGGATGAGCAGGTCGCGGGCATGGCCGATGCGCAGTTCGCGCAGGTAGCGGACGAAGGTGCGGCCGGTGACCCTGCGGAAGAAGCGGCTGAAAGCCGGGACGCTCATTCCGGCGAGGCGGGCGAGCGCGCTCTGCGGGAGCGGCGAACGGTAGTGCGTGGCGATATGCCGACGTACCGCGTCGATGCGGCGCTCCGCATCGGCGTCGAGCTGGGACGAGGCCTGCGGTCCGGCGATCTCGTCAGCTTCGCCAGCGGCGGCTCCTTCGGCGAGATCCTGCAGCAGCGCCAGCAGTGCCAGCAGGCGCCGCGCTGGCGATCTGTCCTCCATGGCGAGCAGTGAGCTCGTCGCCCGGTCGAGCGTGCCACCGCTGAACGCGAGCCCGCGTCGGCTGCGCGCCAGCAGTGCGCGTACCCGGCGCATCTCTGGGAACGAGGTCACGCGAGCGATCAGTTCGTCCGAGAACTGCACCACGATCGCTCGCTGTCGCGATCCGGGCGCGGCCTCGGCATGCCAGGTGTGCGGCAGCTCGGGACCGAGCAGGATGAGATCGGGCGCGCGGTAGTGCGCGATGCGGTCGCCGACGAAGCGCCGACCTGATCCGGCATGGATGAGCGTCAACTCGTGATCGCGGTGGTAATGCCAACGGAAGGGGATGCTCGGCGCGTCGAGCGCGAAGAAGCGGAACGAGGTGTTCGCTGGGGGTTCGAGGCGCTCGAGGCTTGGTTTCACGTGCCCGATGCTAGGGCCTGGTCGGGGGTAAAAAAGTATCGGTTCCAAGCAACAACCCCGGTAGTCGCCGAGGCCTCCGCGTTATGATGAAGGCTGGAGCATCCATGAAGAGCCAAGCCGCGTTCGAGCCATCCTGCCATCCAACGGATGACGTCGCCCATCTCGCCGCTGCGTACACGCTGTCGCGCGACCTGATCGCACGCTTCGCCACCGATGGCCATCTGACGGTTCCGCAGGTGTTCACCCCGAGTGAGCTGGCGGTATTCGAGCTCGAATTCACCGCCAAGGTGATGGAGCTGAACCACCAGCACCAGCCACTGGAAAGTCGCGATACCTACCAGCGCGCCTTCCTGCAGGTCGGCAATCTCTGGCGGCACAGCGAGCTGATCGAACGCTTCGTGCGCTCGACGCGCCTCGCCCGCCTGGCCGCCGAGCTCATGGGATGCCGCGGCGTGCGGCTGTACCACGACCAGGCCCTGTACAAAGAGGCCTCGGGCGGACACACGCCGTGGCATTGCGACCAGCAGTACTGGCCGCTCGACAACCCTCGTTGCGTCACCGCGTGGATTCCGCTGCAGGACACGCCGGTGGAGATGGGTCCGGTGGCCTTCGCATCGGGAAGCCAGGACTACACCGGCGGGCGGCATCTGCCGATCAGCGACGAGAGCGAGGAGGTGCTCTCACGCGGCCTCGGCGAGGGTGGCTACCGCTGCCGCGAGGAACCGATCGCATGCGGCGACGTCAGCTTCCATCTTGGCTGGACCTATCACCGGGCCGGGCCCAACACCACCGGCCGCTGCCGCAAGGTGATGACGATCATCTACATGGACATGGACACCCGCGTCGCCGCGCCCCAGACCCCGAGCCAGGAGAACGACCGGCGCTCGATCTGCCCGGACGTGCCGATCGGCGGGGTGATCGATACGCCGCTGACCCCGGTGTTGTACTCCGCCTGAGCGCCTACCGGCTGGTCTAGGTGCCCCGCCGGGCAGGTCCGGTTCTCGCGGACATGCCGCGGCCCCGTCGTCTGGTGCCGACGTGCGCACGCTCGGGAGCAGACATTGATCTGTAAATAACTATGGAGACATGCCTTGCGTTTACAGCCAGCCGCGCGCAGGCAGCCAGGCGGCCGTTCCGGCTGCCCCCATGTGCTTTCTGTGGTATGCTTCCCCGGTCACTGATTCCCGAGGCTCGCATGGTAAATCCTCCATCAACCAGGCACATCAAGAAGAACGAGGGCGACCTCCGCATGATGCGCGTGCGCGAGGAGATCGCCAAGATCCAAGCCGAGCTCGTCAAGCTGCCCGAGGCACCCAAGGACTCTGAACGCACAGCCGCGCGGCTCGCGCTCAATCGCCAGCTGATGTCGCTGCGCCAGGAGCTGATGGCCTCGCTCGGAGCGACCAAGAAGTTGTGACGGCGTCGCCGGGCTCTGCCCAGTTGGTGACACTTGCGGCGCCGGCGCCGGGCTTCACCTTTGTCGCGCTCACCGAGCGGGGACTGTCCCTGTCACGAACGCCTGCTGAGAAGAGCCCATGAGAAAAGCCATCCTAGCGCTCATCCAGGCCGTGGACTACATCAACTTCCGCACCGAGGAGATGACGCAGGACGACGACGTCCGTGCGCTCGAGGCGATCGCGCTGCAGCTCTCCGAGATGACGCACGAGGAATTCAAGGAGTTCGAGACCATCGTCATCGGCCTCAAGAAGCTGGACTGGCTGCAAGAGCTGATGCCAGGCAGATACAGATCGTGAAGAGCCACTGGGGAATCCGCACCGGCGGCCCGACATAAAGGATCGCTACGGGCATCCATGAGTGATCAGAACGAATCCGACCAGCTCGCCACCTATGCCAAATGGGCGGTCGGCTTCTTCCTGCTCTTCGTCTTCTCGTGGTTCAAGTCCTGCTCAGAGATGCACTACATCGTGAGCGGGGTCACGACCCAGGCGATGATCGATTCGGAAAGCGACTTCACCGGCGGTGGTCGCCGTCAGCAGACGCGAATGATCGATGTGCGATACCATTTCATGGGTAAGGACAACGCCTCGCATACCGGCGGATGCAACGTGTCAGCCTCGTCGTGGTCGCACCCGGACGACAACACGGTGGGCGTCACCTACCTGCCCTCGGAGCCCACGACCTCGACGCTGACCAGCCGCAGGTCGAAGCTCTGGCTGATCGTGTGGTTCGCCATGCTCGGCGTGATGGCCTTCTGGATCTACAAGATCTGGCGGGAGGTCGAAGCGGACACCGCCAAGGACAAGCGCTACCGCAAGAGCGCGTGATGCGCGCGGATCGGTACGCAGTCAGGGCCGCGGCAACGTCATGATCACCAGGGATTACTGCCGCCACGCCTTTGGCATCCTCGCCATGCGCGGCATCGAGATCCGCAAGGGCGTGTCCGCGACCCAGCTCGCCGTCTGCGAATCGGCGTACGGAATCGTCTTTCCCCCGGACCTGAGACTGCTGCTGTCGGAAGGCATGCCCTATGGACGGGGATTCTTCGATTGGTCCTACGCGACGAAGTACGCCAATACGTCGGTATTCCTCGAGCCATGGGATGGCATCGCCTTCGACATCGAGAACGGCGACTACTGGTGCGGCGCGTGGGGCGATCGCCCCGCTCATCTCGATGATCGGCTACGCATCGCGCGCGGACTCTACGAGCGTGCGCCACGACTGATCCCCGTGTACATGCACCGCTACCTGCCTGGCGCGCCGTGCGAAAGCGGCAACGCGGTGATCTCGGTCCACCAGACCGACATCATCCATTACGGCAACGACCTCGCGTCGTACCTGTTCGAGGAATTCGGCGTCCCCGATCCCTTTCCGGTTCCCGGGTCGCCGAGGCGCATCGATTTCTGGTCGGACCTCATCGAGAGCGGGTGAGCCTTGATGGCTTTGGTGGGAGGCCGGTTGCGCGTGCGGGTCGAGCGCATCGAATGACCAGCATGTCGCGTGCGCGATCGGCAGGAGTCTCCATGTTCTCGACCACATGCACCGTGCTCGCCGCCATCGTGCGGCCAGATCATGCGCACGGCATCGTCCCAGAGGCACCACCATGACTCCGACCTCCTCGGCCACCGTCGTTCCCGTTTCCGATCTGACGAGGTCGCTGGCGTACTTCACCGAAGTGCTCGGCTTCTCGAAGCGCTTCGAATACGGCGGCTTCTATGCGGGAGTCGACTACGGCCCGGTGCGGATCCACCTGAATACCAAGGGCAGGTGCGCGCCGGGCAGCGGCGATATCTACATCTTCACCGACGAGGTGGACCGCTACCACGCCGCCATCGCCGAGCGCGGCGCCAACATCGAGTCGCCGCCGAAGACCTATCCCTATGGGATGCGTGATTTCGCCAGCTATGATCCCGATGGCAACCGCATCAGCTTCGGCTGCCCGGTCGATGGGCCAGTCCCTGAACCAGTCCCCGGGCAAATCCCAGGGAAAAAGCCATGAGCGCGATCTCACGGTGGATATTGGCGGTGTTCTTCGTGGCGGCAGGGGCCAACCACTTCCTGTCTCCGGCATTCTACCTGGCCATGATGCCGGACTACCTGCCCGCGCACGCTCTGCTGGTCGAGATCAGCGGCGTGGCGGAGATCCTCGGCGGCGTCGGCCTGCTCGTGCCCAGAACGCGGAAGCTCGCTGGCTGGGGGTTGCTCGCGCTGCTGGTCGCGGTGTTCCCCGCCAACATCCAGGCGGCGCTGCACGGCATCCCCGGCCACGACACGCGACCCTGGCTGCTGTGGGCGCGTCTGCCCCTGCAGGCGGTGCTGATGTGGTGGGTGTACCGCGCCAGCATCGCATCCACCGGGCGGCGCGACGCCTGAGCGCGTGGACAGCGTACTCGTAGCGGCGGCATAAGACCGGGCGCTTACGACTGCGTGGCTTCGGGCTTTCGCGGCCAGACCCGAGCGGCTATGCTATCGGAGTGGGATGCTGGTTCTCGGCATATGCACAGGAAAAGCTCTGGGGGTAGCCATGCCGCCGCGCACCGGTTTCGAGTACCACCTGCAGACGTTCCCCTCCAGCGGCCTGGCCGAGCTGCGCCCGTACTTCGAGCGGCTGCCGCTCGATCCGTATATCGCGGGGCGCTTCCGCAGGCGGCGGTTCTCGCACTTTCTCGGCCAGCCCGGTGCCCTGAGGCGGCTCGACCACACCTACTTCCTGCAGAGCCGTTCGGTGAACCAGCTGGCCGGCGGTGTCCGTCGCGAATTCCAGGAACTCGAGGACGGCCTGGTCGCGCTCCAATCCTTCAATGCGGTGGTCGCGACCTTCGTGGACTACATCGGCATCGATCCGACGGTCACCGAGTTCGGCGTGCATCAGATCCGCATCCTCTGCTCGCCTGGGTTCTCGGGGGATCCCGCACCCGAAGGCATCCACAAGGATGGCTTCGATCACGTCGGCATCTTCTGCGTCGAGCGCCATGGCATCGTCGGCGCCAACACCCATCTCTACCGCGACAAGGAAGCAGCGCCGATCTTCTCACGCGAGCTCCAGCCAGGCGAGGTGGTGTTCACCAATGACCGGACCGTCTTCCACTATACCGATCCGGTGCGTCCGAGCAGCGACCATCCCGGTCATCGCGATGTGTTCGTGATCACCGCCTGAGCGCTCAGCCAATTCTCCTGCGTCCATCTCCATCTTCGGCTGCACCATGGGAGCCACGCCATGCCCGATCTCGTGTCCAATGTATCGAACTCGTCTGACCTCGCCGAATCCTTCGATCCAGCGTCGGTGCGCGGCCGATTCCCGTCGCTCGCCCGGATGATCGGCGGCCAGCCGGCGGTATTCGCCGACGGCCCCGGCGGGACCCAGACGCCACTGGCCGTGACCGCCGCGATGACCGCGTATCTGCAGGAAAGCAACGCCAACATCGGCGGCGTATTCGCGACCAGCCGCGAGACCGCCGCGCTGGTTGCTTCCGCGCGCGCCGATGCGGCGGCGTTCCTCAATGCTGGCGCTCCCGACGAGATCGTCTTCGGGCAGAACATGACCAGTCTCACCTTTGCGATGAGTCGCGCGATCGCGCGTACCTGGAAGCCCGGAGACGAGATCGTGGTCACGACCCTCGATCACGACGCCAATGTCGCGCCCTGGCTGCTGGCCGCCGAGGATCGCGGCGCGGTGGTGCGCACGATCGCGTGCGCTCCCAGCGATTGCTCGATCACGTTGGAGGCGCTCGCTGGCGTGCTCGGACCGCGCACCCGCCTGGTGGCGCTCGGATACGCCTCGAACGCCGTGGGTTCGATCGTCGATCTCCAGCCGCTGATCGCCGCGACGCATCGGCATGGCGCCTTGGTATACGTCGACGCGGTGCATTACGCGCCGCACGGCCCCATCGACGTGCGCGCGCTCGATTGCGATTTCCTCGCCTGTTCGGCGTACAAGTTCTGCGGCCCGCACCTGGGGCTGATGTATGGGCGAAAGCCTCTGCTGGAATCGCTCGCCGCGTACAAGGTACGGCCATCATCGTCCATGCCGCCTGGAAAATGGGAGACCGGCACGCAGAATTTCGAGGCGTTGGCCGGGCTGCGCGCCTGCCTGGGCTATATCGCGGGGCTCGCAGGCGGCACGGCGCGCGATGCGGCGGGATCCGCGACGTACGCGCGCGCGATGCGGCGCATCGCCGCGCACGAGGCGATCCTCAGCCGGCGGTTCCTCGAGCTCGTCGCAGGCATCCCCGGGCTGCGGCTGTACGGGATCGGCGATCCGGCGCGCGTCGACCGGCGCACGCCCACCTTCGGGCTCACGCTCGAGCGCTGCTCGCCTCGCGTCGCGGCCGAACGGCTGGCTGAGCGCGGGATCTTCGTTTGGGACGGCCACTTCTACGCGAAAGGTCTCATCGATCAGCTCGGCCTTGCCGAAGTAGGGGGTCTGCTGCGGATCGGCTTCGCGCACTACAACACCGTGGCGGAGGTCGAGCGGGTGGCGGACGCGCTGGCGACCCTGGCCGCACCGGCCGCCTAGCCGCGGACCACGCCACCCGGCTTGTGGCTCGGGTCCGGAGCTTATCGTGCATGGCATCCATGCGCGTCTCCTCACCCTCTCTGCGCCTCGCCGTCCCCATCCTGGCCGTCGCATGTGGGTGCGGCGCGCGCGCGACGGAGGCCTATGTGGCCCCGTCGCCTGAACCGACGCCCGAAGAAACCCAGATCCTCGAATACATCAACCGCTTCCGCGCCGATCCCAAGGCCGAGGCCGAACGCATCGCTCCTCCAGGCAAGGCGGTGGACGGGATCGCGGGCGCCGTCGACTTGGAGATGTTCCGCAAGGAGATGGCGGCGCTGCCTCCGGCCATGCCGCTGGTCTTCAATCTGCAGCTGCTCGAGGCCGCGCGCCAGCACAGCCAGTACATGATCCTCAACGAGCTCGGCCATGTCGAGGATCCGGCGAAGCCGGGGTTCTATGCCGCGAGCTTCGGCGATCGCTGCGCCAAGGCCGGTTACCCGATGGCGATGGCCGAGAACTGCTATCGCGACGCGCGCAATCCCTGGCAGAGCCAGATAGGTTTCCTGGTCGATTTCGGCCCCGGCGGCCCTGGCGGCATGCAGGAAGGCAGGGGGCATCGCCGGAATCTCGCACTTCCCCAGGCACGCGAGATCGGTCCGGCCGCGGTGGCGCATGACGGCAGGCTTTCCGTGACGCACGATCTGGGCGTGCGTGGCGTGCCGCGTTTCGTCGGCGGCGTGGTCTTCGTCGACCTGGACCAAGACGGCTTCTATGGCCTCGGCGAAGGCCGTGGCGGCGTGGCCATCACCGCGAGCGACGGCAGCCACGCCACGACCTGGGCGAGCGGCGCCTATGTCATCGAGCTCAAGGGCACCGGCGCGGTCAGGTTGAAAGCGGAATTCGCGGGAGCGCAGATCGCGCGCGATTTCCCCGCCAGTTCCGACACCATCGCCTTCACCTGGCCGATGCCGCGCAAGATCGATTTCGACTTCGCCGACAAGCTCATCGCCGAGGTCGACAAGCAACTCGACAAGCCTGATTCCCCAGCCGCATTCAAGGCCCTGATCGCGCTGCATCTGGGTACCCGCGGCCTCGCCTTGGACCCCCCGCGCCAAGCGCGCATCGACGAACTCGCTAAGCACGCCGGCGAGGAGCTGTCTGCCTGCCAGCAGGCGGTGCGCAACGCGCTCGCCGGCGATGGCGTGACCTTCAAGCAGGTTGTCGCCGAGCAGGGCAAGGCATACCGCGGCACCGCCGCAGCGGCGTGGTTCACCGGAGCTGCCTCGCTGTTCCAGGCCCGCCAGGCCGCCAGCGGCTACGAGAAGCAAGCCAAGCAGGTGACGCCGACCAAGCAGCGCGAGCTGATCCAGCAGCTCGAGAGCCTGCGCGACGCGATGCCCGATGCGGAATTGCGCGGCCTGATGGCGCCAGTGATCGCGCGAGTGCGCAGCGGCGGCGCCTGAGATGCCCGCGGGGTGGAGTGCAAGTCGGCATCCGAGTGATGCGCCGTCACGGTGTAAACCGGAATCCCCGCGAACCGGCTCGCGCGGCTGGCGTTCGCATACGCCCATGATGCACGCTCCTGCGCTCCTCATCTGTGGACTGCTGCTGCCCGTCACGATGGGTGTCGAGGGCGCCGAGGCCGCAGAGTCGGTGGCCGTCCCGAGCGCGGTCGCACCCGATGCGGAGAAGCTGGATGCCGCCGCGGCACTGCGGATCGACGAGGCGATCGCGACGCGTGACGCCAAGACGCTGGCCTGGGCGGCGCACGAGGCCGAACGCTGCGCTTCGGTCGCGGTCCAGGCATCATTGCGCCATGCGCTCGCCGCCGCTTACGCGTTCACCGACGCGGTCGAGCGCCGCTGCGTGGTGGATGCGCTGCTGGACGATCTGCTGCGCGCCAGGGCGCCACTGAGCGATGACGAGTTGGGCCTGCTGACCAAGGCCGGCGCGCACCGCGAACAGGCGATCATCGCCGCTTCGTTCGACGCGAAAGTCCACGAAACGTTCCTCCGCGGCCTGCTCGACGTGCCCTTGGAGGATGCTTCCTGGGTTGCAGTCTGCGATCTGCTGGCATCGATCCGTTCCCCCCGGCTCGCGGCGCCGATCCTGCGTCCGCTCAAGCTCGACATCACGCTCATCGTCAGGGATGGACGGCGTGGCGGTGGGCACCGGCGGATGGTGCGGGTGTTCGGCGATGGCTCCATCATCGTGCCGCAAGGATTCCCTCCTGATGTGCTTTATGGCTTGGCGCTGGATCCGCTCCCGGGCGACGTGGTGGTCGCTGTCGGGGAGAAAGCGGTGTACGCGCGCCGGACGGATGCCGCCGAGGGTGCCCATGGCACCGGAGGCCAACGGATCCCGCTGGACCGCCAGCAGACGAGCATCGATTTCCTGAGTGACCTGCTGAGGCCGCAGATCATGGACACGATGAAAAGGGCTCACGACGAGGTGGTGGTAACCTGGTCGGGACCCGCGGCGTTCACCACTGCGGCGATCGATGCGCGCGCCTCGATGAAGGAGGCTTGGCAACGGATGGTGGAGGGCTTGCAGAAGGGAGGGCTGCTCACCGCCGAGGACGCCGGCGCATTGAAACCGGATATCCGCATCGTCGTCGAGGATCAGCGCGCGGACACCTCGGTGCAGATCCCCGGGCTGCCCATCGTCCCCGAGGCTGCCGATTTCTGACTGCTCGAGGCGGGCATCATGCCTGCGTGGCGCTCTCTTCCGGGGGCCGGAGAGGCCCACACTGGCTGCGACAAGCACTTATGGATTCACCTCGGTTCTTCCCTCGGTGCGCGGATCCGTCACCCTGGTGACAGGCCACCGTTCCTTGGATAGCGGGGCATCAGGGCCAAGCGGTTTGCGGACCTCGTCACCGGGGGGCGACCATGCGAGTGATCATCGGCGGATCCCGTTCCATCTCCGACCCGAACGCGCTCGATGAGGCCGTTGCCCAGGCGGGCTTCGCCATCACCGAGGCTATCACCGGGAATTCACGTGGCGCCGATCTGCTCGCTGCGGCATGGGCCGAGCGCAAGCAGGTGAAGTGCGTGGTGATCCCGGTCGAATGGAACCGCTACGGCGGCCGCGCCGAGCAGATCCGCAACGACCGCATCGCCGACATGGCCGACGGCTGCATCCTGCTGTGGGACGGCTTCAGCCGGGGCACTGCCCACCTGATGGAGGCTATCGAGCGCAGGGCGCTGAAGCTGTTCGTCTACCGCTGCAATCCCCAGCAGGCGACCGATCGCAAGACCACCTCGATCATCCGCAACGCGTCGGAGATGATCGGCTAGGTCGTCACCTAGTCAGCGGCTGGCCACCGTCGGGCAGCAACGCCGCGAACGCCGGGCACGCCCGCTTCGCCGCTTCGATCTCGGCTCCGGCGAACACATGGTCCTCGGGATGCGGATTACGGTTGCGACGGGCTTGGACGTGCGCCCCCATCAACCTCCGCCGCTGGTCGCCGCTGCCCGAGATGGCGTCGTGCCAGACATCGATGGTGAAGATGATCGCCGACCCGGGGGGCGCGAGGATGCGCTCCTCGCCGGGCCAGGCCACCGTGCGATCGGCGAGCGGGGGAGCGAGCGGGTCGTCGAAGCGGCGCGGGATCGCGACCAGGGACCCGGACTCTGGAGTCGATCCGTCGATGTACCAGCCATAGAGCAGGCGCTCGGGCTTGGTGCCCCGGCTCGGATCCCCTGGCAGGATGGCGCGGCCTTGCGGCGTGAACGCGTGGTTGTGCCAGCCGATGCGACCGCCACGGCGGGCGTGACGCGAGTCGACCACGCGGCTTCCGGTGTGCAGCAACGATACCTCGTCGCTGAACATCGCGGCGCAGACGGCGGTGATCACGGGGTGCGCGAAGAAGCGCGCGAACCTGCCGTCCTGGGGGCACAGCGGATGTATGCCATAGCCGAAGCAGCCATCCGAATCGGTAGCCTTGCCGGAGGCGATGAACTCGTCATGCAGCGCCGAGGCGACGCGGCGATCCTCCTCGGGCATGAGCGCGGGCAGCACGGCGAATCCGCGAGTCATCAGTGCGTCGACCGCCTCGGCGACGCTGGGCATGGTCGGCTGGTCGACGCGTGCGGGTTTGGTGGTGGGCGGGGCGGCGGGGGCGGAAACGCTCATGGTGTCTTCCTCCTGGGCTTGGACCGCTAGGATACGCTGCGGCGACTGGCGGACATGCCGCCGCGTCCGGCGTCCATGTCGTTTCGTCCTGTGTTGCGCCTGCGTTGGACCGCCATCCCATCCCATCCCATCGAAAGACCGCAGCGAAGATGGCGTCCAAGTCAGCGTTCACACCAGGCCGGAGCACCCCCAGCTCTCCTCCGATCGCTCCGATCGATCGGAGGAGCGATCCGTTGATAGACGCGCGCGGCGAGTTCGCGCGCGTGCTCGCCGATTCGCTGCGCTTCACCTATGATTCCGACGGCAGCGCGGTGGTTCCGGCCGGCTACACCACCGGGTGGAGGATCATGCCGACGGCGGTGGTCGCCTTGCTGGTCGAAGGGCGGGCTATCGTCGAGATCGAGGACGCTCGCGCGCGCAGCTACGAAGGTGGAACGGCCATCTGCATCCCGGCGGGCGTGCATCACCGAGTCTCGCATCCGATCGCCGGGATCGCCGCGACCTCGCACGTCGGCTTCCACGTCTTCGGCACCCTCGACGTGCTGTCGCTGATCACGGTTCCCGGTTTCCTGCGTGGGCGAGCAGCCAGGCGGATCGGCGAGATCAACCGTGAGCTGTCGGCGCTGGCCACATCCCAGCGTGGGCTGCTCAGCGATGTCTGCGCGCGCCAGGCGCTGGGGTTGGCGCTCCTGCGCGTCCTGGTGGACGAAGCGACCGTGACGCCGCGCGCGATCGAGGCGCTGCGCTCCGCGCAGCGCCTCGCGCCGGTGCTGGCGGCGGTCGATCGCGATCTGCGCTCTGTCGACCTCGCCGCGATGGCGCGGCTCGCGGGTCTGTCGCGCTCACGTCTGCATGCGGTCTTCACCCAGGCCTTCGGCCGCTCACCGATGCAGTATGTTCGGTACCGACGCCTCCAGCGCGCGCGCGAATGCTTGGCGACCACCGACTTGCCGATCCATGAGGTCGCCGAGGTGTCGGGATTCGACGACCAGTTCCACTTCAGCCGCGCCTTTAAGCAGGCGCACGGCTCGAGCCCGTCGGACTACCGCCGCCAGGTTTCCGCGGCGATGTTCTGAGCCGGATGCCCTGACACCGTCACGGCGGCCTCGGGCGATCTCCACTCCTTGTCCAGGGGGTGGAGCGTCCCCTTCAATCCCGACAGGGTGGTTTTCAGTCCCCGGCTAGAAACGAAAAAGCCCTCTCCCGGATGCCGGGAGAGGGCCGTGATCGGCTAGAACGCCGATTACTTCTTCGTCTCTTCGCTCTTCTTGTTGGCGAGCGCGGCGTCGACGTACTTCTCGGGCGACTTCTTGATCGTCGCGGCGGTATCGCCGGTGGCGGCTCCGATGAGGATGACCTTGCCATCCTTGGTCTTGGCTTCGATCGGCGCGATCTTCGCGTCGACCTTGTCGCCGGTGACCGGATCGATGGTGTTGACGGCCTTGCCATCGATGGCCTTGTGCTCGGCGGCCTTGACATCCTTGTCCGCGTCCTCGGCGAACGCAGCGGTGCCGCTGAACATGGCGAGGGAAGCGGCGATGAGTGCGAAACGCATGAGGAGACTCCTGGTTGTCAGTTGGATGTCGTTGATGCGGGCCCGCTGGCGGCCCTTGCTGGTTGAAAAGGTCGCTCTGGGCTCCGGTGTTCCACATTTTCCTCGCATCCCCGTTGTCTCCCCGGAAACGAGGGACCCATCCGGAGTTACAGCCGAACATCCCGCGTTGGCCGGCCTCCGGATGGGTAATCGCCAAGCTGCCTGGGATAGCCATCGAGCCTCGGCTCCGGCGTTGCTCGGGAGTCGCCGGCGCGGAGGGTGGGCGCGATGGATCGCCTGCACCAGGACTTGGGAATGTACCGGGCGCTGGCTCGGAATTTCCCCAACGGCGCGCTGATCCTCTTCGATACCGACCTCCGCTACGTGATCGCCGACGGTGATGGCCTGGCCGCCGCGGGCCTCTCTCCGTCCATGCTCGAAGGTCGCACCGTCGACCAGGTGTTTCCGCCCGAAACCGTCGCCATCATCGAGCCCGCCTATCGCGCCGCGCTGGCCGGTCGCGACAGCACCATCGAGGTTCCGTTCGGCGACATCGTGTACCGCATGCATGCGCGCCCGGTGCGCGACGCCTCTGGCGAGATCACCGCCGGCCTGGTCATGACCCAGGACATCACCGCCCAGAAATCCGCCGAGGCCTCGCTGAGGACGAGCGAGGAGCGCTTCCGGGCGATGGTCGAGAACGTCGCCGATGGCATCGCGCTGATCGACGCCAAGGGCATGTGCATCTACCAGGCTCCCTCGGTGAAGCGCCTCTGGGGCCGCGAGCCTGGCGAGCTCGTCGGCCGCAATGGCTTCGAGCTGGTGCACCCGGATGACATGGCGTCGCTGGCGGCGTCGCTGGCATCGGTCGCCGCGACGCCGGGAGCGCGCGAAGTGGCGGTATTCCGCGCCATGCACAAGGACGGCACCTACCGCTGGACCGAGGCCACGGGCACGAATCTGCTGAACGAACCCGCCGTCCGCGCCATCGTCATCAACTATCGCGAAATCAGCGAGCGCCGCCGTTCAGAGGATGTGCTGCGCGTGCTCGCTGAATCCACCGGTTCCGCCACGGGCGAGCCGTTCCTGCGATCGTTGACTCGCCACCTCGCCGACACCCTCGCCATCAAGTGGGCCCATATCGCCGAGTTGACCTCATCCGAGCGCGTGCGCACGGTAGCGGTGCGCGCGGACGGACGGTTCGCCCCGGACTTCGAGTACGACCTCGCGGGCACTCCATGCAGCGGGGTGATCGTCGAGCGCCGCGAAGTGAACCATCCGTGCGATGTGCAGTCGAAATTCCCAGAGAATCTCTCGCTGCGTCGGATGGGTGTCGACAGCTACCTCGGCATCCCGCTCACCGCTCCCGACGGGGAGGTGCTGGGCCTGCTGGTGGTGATGGATGCGAAGCCCATGGCGGGGACGCCGCACGCGCTGAGCATCGTCAGGATCTTCGCCGCGCGTGCCGCGGCCGAGCTGGTTCGTCACCGCGCCGAGCAGGCGCTCAGGCGCAGCGAGGAGCTCAACCGGCGGCTGCTGGAATCGGTGCCGGGCGGCATCGTCCACGTCACCCGCGATGGCGCGATCGTGCACGCCAACGATCTGGCGATGCGTTTCCTGGAGCTCGATTTCTCGTCGACCTCACGCACCTATGTTGCTGACTACGGCACGAGCACCATCTGGGAGGATGGTACTCCCTGCCGGGTCGAGGACTATCCCGTTACCCACTGCCTGGCCACCGGCTTGGCGCAGGGCCCCAAGACGCTCGGCATCCGCCGCTCCAACGGCGAGACCGGCTGGGGAGTATTCAGCGCCCTGCCGATGCCAGATGTCATGCTCGGCGGCTCAGGCGGTGGCGGAGCGGTGGTGACCTTCCTCGACATCACCGAGCGCAAGCGGCTCGAGGACCAGCTGCGGCAGTCGCAGAAGATGGACGCCATCGGCAAGCTCGCCGGTGGCGTCGCCCACGATTTCAACAACCTGCTGACCGTCATCCTCGGCCGCAGCGAGCTGCTGCTCGATCGCTTGGACGACGCGGATCCCATCCGCGAGGACATCCGCCTCTTCCACACCACCGCGTTGCGAGGCGCCGGCCTCACCCGGCAGCTGCTGACCTTCAGTCGCCAGCAGGTGACTGATCCCCGCGTTCTCGATCTCAACACCGTAGTCGTGCACATGGGCGAGCTGCTGCGCAACCTGATCGGCGAGCACATCGAGCTACGCACCGTGCTCGAGCCGCACCTCGGGCGCGCAAAGGCCGACCCGGGACAGATCGAGCAGGTCATCCTCAACCTGTGCGTGAACGCACGCGACGCCATGCCAGACGGCGGGACGCTCACCATCCAGACCGCCAATGCCGAGGTGAAGACCGCGACCCCAGAGCTGCCCGCCGGCCGCTACGTCATGCTCGCGGTCAAGGACACCGGCCACGGCATCGATGCGAAGATCCGCTCGCGCATCTTCGAGCCGTTCTTCACCACCAAGGGACTCGGCAAGGGCACTGGCCTGGGATTGTCGACGGTGTTTGGCATCGTCAGCCAGAGCGGCGGCCGCCTATCGGTGATCAGCGAGAGCGGAAAGGGTTCGGTGTTCATGGCGTACCTGCCGCGCGCCAACGAGGACGCGCGAGCCCAGCCGGCGAGCGAGACGCCGGTGGGCCGCTCGGTAGGCTCGGAGACCGTGCTGCTGGTCGAGGATCACGAGGACGTGCGGGCGATGCTCGGCGCCACCCTCGGCTGCATGGGCTACCGCGTGGTCGAGGCGTCGCACGGCACCGAGGCGCTGGCGCTGAGCGATCGCCACGCCGGCCCGATCCATCTGTTGATCACCGATGTCATCATGCCTGGCATGAACGGCCGCGAGCTGGCGCGCCGCCTGCTCGAGAAACGCCAGGCGACCAAGGTGCTGTACGTGTCGGGCTACACCGACGACCGCCTGGGTAGCGACACCTTCGGACCCGGCGCCGCGTTTCTGCAGAAGCCGTTCTCGAACGAAGCGCTGTCACGGACCGTGCGCGAGTTGATCGACGGCCCCGCAGTCGCACAGGGATCGACATAAGATATTAATCCATAAAGGCTTGGGTTTCTTTGATCCGGGCATGAGGATGCTGTGACGATGCCCTGCGCTAGCCCATCCCGGCTTCCTGGGGTACCATCACCTCATGAATGCCGCGATCATAGTGGAAGATGCCAACGGCAACGGTCGCGCGCTCGCCGCGTGGCTGAACGGATGCGGATGCACGTCCACGGTGGTCGCCGACGCCGCCGAGGCCGACGCCACCATCGTCTACCAGCAACTCGCGGGCAGCGGCAGGTTGCTCATGTTCGCGCCACTCGCACCCGCGAGCCTCGCGCATTTCAAGTCCCTGCGCGCGAATTCCCCGGAAGTGGAACGCGGCTTCTACACCCAGAGCCCGGCGCGCGACCACGATGCCGCGCTGATGGCGAGCCACGGCCTGGTCGCGATCCTGCATCAGCCGTTCGCCGGCGAATCGCCCTCGGCGCTCGGGTTGTCTGCGGATCCATCCACGCGTGCGGCCGCTTCCGCGATATCCGCTGTGACATCCGCTGAGACAAGAACCGCCGCTCCGACCGCGGCGATCTCGGCCATGGCCGCGATGTCCGCCCGCGTGCTGCCGCCGGATCCGCCGGACGAGCTGCCCGCCGCGCCGCCTTCAGCGCCGGTGACGGCCGCTGCCAACGCTCCGGTGCGCATGGCCCCCGCGGTCGTCTCGCTCGCGGACGCGCGCGCCGACGTGCCGCCGGACAAGCGCCGCTCCCTATGGATCGCCCTGATCGAGGACCAGCCCGGCTGCTGCCGCGCTCTCTCCGAGGAGCTCGCCCGTCCCGGCCTGATGGTGAAGATGCTGCCGTCGTGGCAGGAAGCAGGCGATCTGGCGCTGCATGCCCTGAGCACCGGCCTGGTGGTCGGTCCGCTATCATCCGATTCGGTGCGCCTCTGCCGCCGGCTCAACGAGGCGGCGAACGCGAGTCAGATCATCCTCTACAGCGAATCCGAATCGCAGACCAAGGACGCCAGGCTACCGATCCAGTACGGCTGCCTGGCGATCGTGCGCAAGCCCTTGAATGTCGACGTGCTGCTGGCCCTGGTCGAGCAGATCCGCACGCCTGGTTGGAAGCCGCCGCAACGCGAACTGCCGCCGGCCACTACCGGCCGCGCCGCGCGCCCTGAGCGCGCCGCCGGCACCGCGGCATGGACGGCGGCGACTCCCGGCACGCCCGCCGCGCCCCTGACAACGCGTGTGCGCCCGGTGGGGAAACCGCCTGTCGCCACGCCGCCGCTCAGCGGCCTCGCCGCGATCCGCGCGCGCAAGGACACGGAGAAGGATACCGAGAAGCCCGGGTCGTTTGCCGACCTGATCGACACCGGCAGTGTCGCCCAGACCCGCCAGCGACTGATCACTTGCCCGCGCTGCGGCGAGGAAGCGCTCGTGCCCATGGGCCGGAACGAGTGCCCGAAATGTTCTGGCGGCAAGGGCTGAGCTTCAGCCCTGATGCGGGATCAGTAGTCCGCGGATCGTCGCTTGCGCTCTCGCGCGGAGCTATGCTCGGGCCATGACCGCACCAGACGACGATGATCGGCAGGCCGCTCCGCCCGCCTCGCGCGCGGTCGCGAGCGGCGATGTGTTGCGGCGTGCCGTGTGCTGGGGCGTGATCATCGCCTGCGTCGTCGCGCTCGTCTATCCTGCGGGAGAATCGGCACGCCGCGCGGCTCCGCCGGGAACGATGCTCGCCATCTGCGTCCTCGCGTTCCTGCTCGCCGCGGTGGGTGGCCCGTGCCTGAGCCATCTCGCCGCACGCGCGCGGCAAGGCCGGTTGCATCCGGCATACGTCCCGGCGCTCGCGGGCGACGCGCCGCGGATAGCGTACCTCGAGGGGTTCGCGTTCTATCTCCTCGGATTCATCCTGCTCTCGCTACTCGTGTCGAGATGGTCGCATGGATCGCTCGAGGCCCTCGGCTGGTGCTTCGCCATCGCGCCCGTCGCGTTGCTGTCGATCATCTGCCGGCCTGGCGCGTCGTGGAGCGATGTGCGCGCTGGCATCGGCTGGCATCGCGGTCGCGGCATCGTCAGGGAGATGTGCGCGGGATTGTTCGGGTACCTGGCGGGGTTTCCGGTGCTCGCAGCCATGTTCCTGATCACCGGTGCGTTGGCCTCGGTCTGGGGCATGCCCACCCATCCGTTGTTCGAGCACACGGGCGTCCGTTCGCATGTGCTGACTCTGTACCTGCTTGGCTGCGTAGGCGCGCCACTGGTCGAGGAGACCATGTTCCGCGGCGTGCTCTTCCACTACCTGCGCCGTGGGCACGGGCGATTCGTATCGGCGTTGCTCTCGGCTCTGCTCTTCGCCGCGATCCACCCGCAAGGGATCGTGGCCCTGCCCGTGCTTACCGGGATGGCGCTGGTGTTCGCGGGCATCCGCGAATGGCGGGGATCGCTGATCGCCTCGATGTTCGCGCACGCCCTGAACAACGGCGCCGTCATCTCGCTGGCGCTGGCGCTGGCGCAGAGCCGCTGACCGCGATCGGAGGGTCGGGCGATGGACCGCCGATCTGCCGTCTATCTGCCGTCTTTCTGCCCTCCATCTGCAGATGCAGCGCATCTGTTCAGGTTTCTCGGCCATCCTGGTCAGCAGCAGGTGGCGGCATACCCTGGCGTCCGCCAGAGCTCTGGCTAAAGGGTCTCAGATGATGAACACCGATCCGTCCAGTCCTCGAGAATCGTCGAATCCCCGCCAGCGCCGGTGGCTCGATAGGCCGAGGCTCGTGCTCGCCACGCTGCTCGCCACGCAGTGTGTCATGGTCGCCATTCCGGGTGCCGTGCTCGGCGCCGCGGAAGGGACACCGCTCGCCGCTTCCGACAAGAAACCGCTGATGCGCGATTTCATGGGCATCAACTTCCACACCTTCACAGTGCCCGACTCCACGCCGTATGCGCAGGTCTGCCATCTCGCCCGCGACTACCATCCGTACGCCTGGGACATTCAGGGCGATACCTCCGTCGACCCGCCGTTCCCCCTGACCCGGCAGGGCATCCGCGATGGCAAGCAGGTCGACTGGACGCAGATCTACGGCGGCTGGCGCAAGGCCGGCTTCACCCACATCGACGCCAGCATCACCGCGTTCGACTGGGTGCGCGATCACGAGGGCTTCAAGGATCAGGCCAGGGACATTGAGCGGTACGGCAACCAGTTCGCGAGCTTCTTCGGGCCCTCGGGAGCGCATCCGCTGGTCGACTCGGTCGAGGTCGAGAACGAGCCGGGCGGATGGCCGGTGAAGGACTACGTGGAGCTGTTCAAGAGCCTGAGCGCGGGCGTGCGCGCGGGCGATCCGAAGATGAAGATCGCCACCTGCTGCGTTTCCGCCATGCCGGATTTCGACAAGACCTGGGAGAAGCCCGTGCAGATGCTCGAGGGGCTGGAGGCCTCGTACGATGTCATCAACATGCACACCTATTCGTTCAAGGCCGGCTGGCCGTCGTTCGAGCGCGCGAATCCCGAGGCTCCTGGCATCGGCTACCTGAAGACCGTCGACGCCATGATCGCCTACCGCAAGCAGCGCGCCGAGATGGCGGGCAAGGAGATATGGATCACCGAGTTCGGCTACGACGCCGCCACGCCCGAGGCGCTCAAGAACGCGCCCGAGAAGCGCTGGATCCCATCCACCGATCTGCAGCAGGCGCAGTGGCTGGTGCGTTCATACCTGGTGTTCAGCGAGATGGATGTCACGCGCGCCTACCTCTATTTCTTCGACGACCCCGATGGCAACAGCTTCCATGGCGCATCGGGCATCACCCGCAAGGGCGTGCCGAAGCCGTCGTTCTTCGCGGTGCGGCACCTGTTCTCGGCGCTGGGCGACTACCGCTTCCGCAAGCTGGTGTCGCATGAGAGCGAGGGACTCTACGCGTACGAATACGTCTCGGACAAGGGCGAGGTGGCGTGGGCGGCCTGGTCGGCGACCTCGGGCAAGCCGGACGCGGCGCGCGTACTCTCCGGAATCCCGCGCAAGCCGCAGCGCATCGAAACGCTCGCGGTGGCCGACGGCAAGCCGGCGGCTGTGGTGTGGACGCCATCGGGCAAGAACGCGATCAGCGTCCCGCTCGGCGAGAGCCCGATCTTCATCTTCTTCGGGCCAGGCGGCTGAGTCCGGGCATTGCCCGCCCAGGATCGCCGTCCAGCATGCCTGCATGACCCTGCACGGTCTCAGTCAGGCTGAACGCGACCACTTCATCGCCCATGGCTTCGTCCACCTGCGCGGCTGTTTCCCCGCCGGAGAGGGTACGCTCGCGCGCCGCTGGGTCGATGCCAGCTGGGCCCGCGCAGGAGTGGATCCATCCGATCCCGCGCGCTGGCCGACATCGCCCGTGGGCCTGCCCGCCGTCGACAGCGTCGCGGTGCGCGAATTCGCGCCGCGCGCCTACGCCGCGATCGCCGACTTGCTCGGCGGTCTGGCGTGCGTCAAGGATCCCGAGATGCGCTGGGGCGATGGATTCCTGATCAACTACGCCGTCGGCGCCGATCAGCCCTGGGTGCCTCCGGGCGCGGCGTCGCCCACCGGCATCAACTGGCATGTCGACGGCAACTGGTTCAGGCACTTCCTCGACAGTCCAGAGCAGGGATTGTTGGCGGTGGTGATGTGGACGGATGTGGTGCATCGCGGCGGAGCGACCTTCATCGCGCCGGATTCGGTCGCGGCGGTGGCGCGGCATCTGCGTGCGCATCCCGAGGGCCTGGAGCCCGACCAGTTCGGGTGGGGAGGGCTGATCGAGACGGCGACGGATTTCCGCGAGGTCACCGGCGCGGCCGGCGACGTGGTGCTGGTGCACCCCCTGGTCATGCACCGCGGCTCGCAGAACCCGTTGCGCCGGCTGCGGGTGATCTCGAACGCGGTGTCGTCGCAGCGCGAGCCGCTGCGTTTCTCGCGCCCCGACGGGGCCTATACCCCGGTGGAGCAGGTCATCCTGAACGCTCTGGGTGTGCAGGCGCTGGACTGGGCGATCACCGGGGAACGGGCCTGGATCGATCCACGGCGTCCGCGGGGGAAGCGAGACGGCGCGTAGGGGGGACGCTTGACGGTGGGCCCGCGGAATGCATTTCCGAGGTATCCTTGCGTATGCGCTCCTGCCTCCTCGCGTGTTCATCGGCCCTGGTCAGCGCGGCGCTCGTCGCGTGCGGCGCTAGTGGCGGCGCTCCGGCTCTGCTCACCGGATGGGCCCTGCTGCGTTCACAGGTGGCGGTCCAGGTCGCGCTGCCGGCGGAATTCGGGACGCCGCACGTGCAGGCGCTAGCGGTCGACGGCTGGGAGGACGGCATCTTCATCAGCCGCGATGGGCTGCACCTGTTCGCGGTCTACGTCCCCGCCGATCTCTTGAGCTTCACCATCGCTGGCGCTCCCCAGAGCCTGGCCGGAACCTATCTCCGTGGTCCCACCTTCGGCATGGATCTGGTTACCAATCCGGTCGGCTCCAGCGCCTGGCTGCACGGGGACATCCTGCACGCCACACGTCCGGCCACCAACGTCCCGTTTTCGTCGTGGCAACTCTCGGCGATGGCGACGCCGGTGTTCTCCGAAGGAGCCGTGGTCGCCCAGGCGCATGTCCCCGATACCGGTGACTGGGATCTCTTCGCCTACACCTCGAACGACCAGGCGCCGGACTACAACCCCCACGTCCATCTGCTCCACAACGCGGTCCATGATCCGACGAATACCGGAACGATCCTGCCGGCTCCGGTGACCACGGCCTACAAGGAGGACAACCCGCACATCGAGCGCCTGGATGCGACGCACCTGGTGCTGATGTTCGACAGCGACGATCGTCCGGGCGGGATCGGCCTGCATGACATCTGGTACGCGACCAGCTCTGACGATGGAACGTCCTGGTCGGCTCCGGCCCTGGTGGCGTCGCTGTGCACGACGCTCGAGGAGGAGCAGCCGCACCTGTACCTGGATGCTGGCGGTCTGTGGTGGCTGTACTACACCGCGACCAATGCCGTCGACTCCAAGCTCGGGATATTCCGCGCCAGGCAGACGACGATCGGCGACTGGGCGACCTGGAACAGCTCCGAGCTGGTGGTCGGGGCGGGAAACGCCGCGGGCGTGGGTGAGCCGACGCTCACCGCGGGCGGCGACCTGTCGTTCGTGGTCGTTTACGAGGATGTGGCGCACGGCACGCCGACCAACCGTTTCGACGCCGATCCATGGTTCCTGCCGCGACTGTCGAGCTCGGTGGTGCGCGGCGACGCGCCTCGCTCGTCGAGTCCTCTCGCTTTATCAGTCGCTTCATCGGTCGCTGCATCTGTCGCTATCTGTCGATAATTTGTCCGCCTGCCCGCCTGCCCGCCTGCCCGCTTGCCGCTTCCCGCGTCGGCAAGTAGGCCTCGGCCAGTGTCGGTCGCGGCCGTGATGGGGACGCCGATCTTCGCCTCGGCCGCCAGTAGCGCCGCCTTGCGCTCGAGGCCCCAGCGGTATCCGCCGAGGGCGCCGGTGGCGCGGATGACCCGGTGGCAGGGGATCAGGTAGGCGATGCGGTTCTGGCCGACGGCGGTGCCTACCGCGCGGCAGGCCGCGGGCGCGCCGGCCCGCGCGGCAAGTTGCGAGTAGCTGGCGATCGTCCCCTCGGGGATGTCGAGCAGCGCCCGCCACACCGCCAGCTGGAAGCGGGAGCCGTTCACCAGCAGCGCGAGCGGAGCCTGGCGCTCGGGCGCTGCACGCGGGTCACGGCGAGCAGGGGAGAAGATCGTGGCCAATAGGCGTCGCGCACCCGTGATGTCCAAGGCGAGCTCGGCGCGCGGCCATTCCGCGCGCAGTGACGCGAGGGTGTCGTCGGCTTCGAGCCGGTCGACGAAACTCAGGCGGCAGATGCCATGGCTCGTCCACGCGATCGCCGCGTCGCCGAGAGGCGTGGCGCCGATGCCGTGGCGGATGGCGAGCCCCTCGCCGCCGCTCTTGAACTGGCCAGGCGTCATCGCCGCGATGGTGATGAAGTGGTCGTGCAAACGACCGGGCCCGCTCAGGCCCACGTCGAGCGCGACATCGAGCACGCTGCGCGCCGCCCGCAGCAGGCCCTGCGCGCGGCATACGCGCAGGAACGATGCGAACTGCTTGGGGCTCAGACCCGTCCAACGACGGAACGAGCGCTGGGCATGGTACGCGCTCAAGCCTTCCGAGGCGGCGAGCGCCGCGAGATCATCGCCGAGCGCGGGCTCGGTGGTGAGCCTGCGGATGATGCGCTCGGCGCGCGCATATGGTCGCGGTCGCGATTTGGACGAGGAAAGAAGCGGCAGGGGCCGGGGCATATCGGTGAGCATATCTCGGCGAGTGTCCCGACCACCCGGAAGTTGCGCATAGCCGTGCAGACTCCCCGGTCGCCGATGGATCCGATGCTGAGCCCGGCCCGGTGCTGACGCGGGCCTGTGGATTTGAGGGCGATCCTTCGACACAGAGTTCATCCAGCGACCCACGCTTCCGCGGCGGTCCGGCTGACGAAGGTGCGGTCATGCCGGGGTGCCCACCATCGCGACTCCATGTCTTCGCCGAGGTTCCGGTGCGCACCGCAGGCGGGATGGTCCTCTACTGGATGATCGCGCAGCGACGAAGGCGTTCGAATTTCGCTCTCGAACACGCGGTCGATTGGAGCCGCCGGCTCGGCAAACCTCTGGTGGTCCTCGAGGCGCTGCGCTGCGCATATCCGTACGCGAGCGACCGCCTGCACCGCTTCGTGATCGAGGGCATGGCCGACAACCGCGTGGCATTCGCGCGAACCCGGGTCTGTCATCTGCCGTATGTCGAGCCGCGACCCGGCGATGGCTCGGGCCTCCTCGAAGCGCTTGCGCGCGAGGCATGCCTGGTGGTCACCGACGAGTGGCCGTGCTTCTTCCTGCCACGCATGGTTGGAGCAGCGGCCGCGTTGCTCGCGCGTATGAGGGTGCGATGCGAGGCGGTAGACGGCAATGGTCTGCTACCAATGCGCGCGGCGCCGCGGATGTTCGAGCGCGCCGTGGATTTCCGCCGACATCTGCAGCGCGCGCTGCCGGAACACCTCCTCGCGTTTCCGGCTGCCGATCCGCTCGCGGGGGCCAGCCTGCCGGACAAGTGGCGGCCACCGCTCGCGCTGACGCGGCGCTGGCCGGAAGCCGATCTCGAAGCCCTGCTCGCGCCGGATGGCCTCGCGCGCCTGCCGATCGATCACGCAGTGGCCCCCGTCGACCATGCCGGCGGCGCAGTGGCGGCGGCGTCGAGGCTGCGCGATTTCATCGCCGACGATCTGCCGCGCTACGCAGAAGCGGGCCGTGATCTCGATCATCCCGCGCTCAGCCGGCTCTCGCCGTATCTGCACTTCGGACACCTATCGCCACATCAGGTCGCGCGCGCGGTGTTTGCGCGCGAGGGCTGGTCGCTCGACCGGCTGGGCGCCAGCGCGAACGGGCGCAAGCAGGGCTGGTGGGGAATGCCTCCGGCGGCCGAGGCGTTCATGGATCAACTGGTCACCTGGCGCGAGCTGGGATTCAACCGCTGCTTCCATCAGCCAGACGCGCAGCGCTACGCGACCTTGCCGGCCTGGGCGCGTGCGACGCTCGCGAACCATCCACGCTCGCCCGCCGCCCGCGGCTATTCGCTGCGGCGGCTGAGCGAGGCACGCACCGACGACCCGATCTGGAACGCCGCCCAGCGCGAATTGACGCGTGACGGGCGCATCCATGGCTACCTGCGCATGCTCTGGGGAAAGCACATCCTCGCATGGTCTCCATCGCCTCGCGCGGCCCTTGCGCGCATCCTCGAGCTGAACGATCGCTTCGCGGTGGATGGACGCGATCCCAATTCCATCTCGGGCATCACCTGGATCTTCGGCCGCTATGATCATCCGTGGCCCCCGGCACGACCCGGTTTCGGCACGGTGCGCTACATGTCGTCTGATAGCGCGCGTCGCAAGCTCGACATGGACGCCTACCTCGAACGCTACGGTGGCGATGCGCCGTAGTGGGCGCGGCCTCTACCAGCCCGGGCCGCGGATATCGACCGGGCCCTCCGGCCACGCGGCCTCGGCGGGGAAGATCATCGCGAACGGATCCCAGAATGGACGTGCGGCGTGGCCCGAGCGCACGATCGCGACGCTGAGGCAGCGGGCTCCGAGCTTGCGGTAGAAGTCCGGGACCGCGGTCTGGAACAGGCTCACCGCCATCGGTCCGTCCAGCCGGGCCCAAGCGCCGCGCACCACTGCGGCGCCCAGGCCCTGGCCGCGCCAGCGCTCGTCGGCGCACACTCCGGCGAGCGCCAGGATCGGAAAGGAGTCGCCCGCCACCGAGACGATCCGTCGGAAGCTGCGCGCCGCGGCGATGACGCGCTCGCCAGCGCGGATCATGTGCGCCTGCTCGTCGGACCTGAGCTCCGAGTCCGGCGTGGCCGCCTCGGCCAGGAGCTTGTCGACATCCGGAGGCTCGCCGGGGGACCAGATCGATGCGGCCAACGCTGCGAAACGCTCCATCTCGACGCGGTCGAGCGTGGAGAGGCGACGGGACTCCACATGCCAGGCCATGGCGGGATCCTCACCCGCCGTCCCACGCCCGCCAGCGGCGCCTGGTCCGCCGCCAAGCGCTCCGCCGGCTGACGCCATTAGACATCCAGGCAGGGTGAGGCTACCGTTCCCGCGGAGGGGGCACATGGCGGCGTGGCGTCACGGTTCTGGCGCCACGGCGCTTTCGGACGGCGGGAACGCGTCCGGCTACTGGGCGTTCATCATCTTCGGCGGCGTATTCGCGCTCTTCGGCTGCCTGTTCGTGGTGATCTTCTTCGTGGCTCCGCTGTGGCGGGTCGCGCACGCGCGCGATTGGGTGCAGGTGCCGTGCGTCATCCGTGAAGCGAAGGTCGGCGAATCGCACGACAGCGATGGCAGCACGTATCGCGTCGAGGTGCGCTACGAATACCGTTTCTCGGCCGGGGCCGAAGTCGACACCCAGGGCAGGCCGTACGAGTCCACGCGCTACGACATGACCGAGGGGACGTACTCCTCGGGCATGGAGTCGAAGCAGCGCATCGTCGCGGGCCTGACCGAGGGAAAGCCCGTCTCGTGCTGGGTGGACCCGCGCCATCCCGACCAGGCGGTGATCGAGAAGGGCATGACCCCGGCGATGTGGCTCGGAGCCATCACCCTGCTCTTCCCCGCCTTCGGCGTGATGTTCATGGTCATTGGCATCGCCAGTGGCCGGCGCGCTGCGGCGCTGCGCGCCGGCACGGTCGCGATCTCGGACGAGGGCCGCTCGGGCGTCGGGCTGACCGCTGATGCAGGAACGGGGGCTTCGGTGGATGGCCCGGTGGAGCTACGGCCAGTCAGCACCCGTGGCGCGAAGCTGGTCATCATCACCGTGTTCGCAATCTTCTGGAACTGGATCGTGGCGCTGATCGCCATGAGTCTGGGCGGATCCGATTGGGTTGCCGGTCTGTTCCTGTCAGTGTTCGGCCTGGTGGGCATCGGTCTAGTCATCGCCGTGATCCATGCGGCGCTCGCCTTCGCCAATCCGCGCGTGCGCCTGCGCGTAGACCGCCGCGCCTTCCATCGTGGCGAGAGCTTCCGCCTGGCCTGGAAGTGTGCGGGCGCGTCCGACCGCATCCGCAAGCTCGATATCATCCTCGAAGGCGTCGAGGAGGCGACCTCCAAGCGCGGCACCTCGAGCAGCACCGATCGCCACGTCTTCGCGCGTATCCCGATCGCAACGCTCGGCGATGCGGGCGACATGGCGCTCGGCCAGGCCGACGTGCGCATCCCGGAGGCCGTCATGCACTCCTTCGCGTCGTCGAACAACCGGATCGTCTGGCGGTTGGCGGTGCGCGGCGAGATCCCGCGCTGGCCGGACATCAGCGATGATTACGCCATCACCGTCCTGCCTTCACCGATAACCACGGGCGCGTCGATAACCGCGGGCGTGCCACTCGCCGCAGGCGGGCCTCTCGCCACTGGCGCGAAAGAGGTGGCCGGATGAGCGACACGCACGGGATCAGCACAGACCACCAGGCCAACGCCTACGCTCCCGGCGACGAGATCACCGGCACGGTCTCGTGGTCGTTCGAGCAGCCACCGCGTCGTGTCGAGCTGCGGCTGTTCTGGTACACCAGTGGCAAGGGCACGCGCGATGTCGGCATCGCCGCGCGTCTCCAATTCGACGAGCCGGGAGCGGTCGAGACGCGGCGCTACCGTTTCGTCGCCCCGAACCAGCCGCACAGCTGCTCGGGCACGCTGGTGTCGATCTCGTGGGCGCTCGAACTGGTGTCGGACCCCGCGGTCGTCGCCCCGCGATCCGAGCTGGTGATCGGGCCAGGCCAGCGCGAGATCGTGCTCGGCGAGCCCGCCGCCGGGTGATCGTGCTCGCCAGGCTCAATCCATTCCGCAGCGAGCGCATCGAGGCGCTGCCGTTCCGCGATGGCGTTCGCCTGGGCGATGCCGCGGCCGAGCCGCTGCTGGCGCGCTTCGAGGCGCTCGGGCGGCGCGGTTTGCTCGTCGGTCCGCACGGCAGCGGCAAGACCACGCTGCGCGAGGCGCTCGAGCGGCTGCTGGTCGCGCGCGGCTGGCGGGTGCGGTCGCTGGTGCTCGCGGCGGATCGTGCGATCGACCGGAGCGCGCTGGTGGCGCTGACCGCGGATGCGTCGCCGCGCGATGTGCTCAGTATAGACGGCATCGATCGCCTCGGCTGGTGGAGCTGGCGGCGGGTGCTGCGAGCGGCGGATAGTGCTGGTGGCGTGCTGGCGACCAGTCATGCGCCCGGACGCCTGCCGCTGCTGCTCGAGCACCGCACCAGCCCTGGCCTGCTGCGCGAACTGGTCGCGGAGCTGGTCGACGCGGAGACGGCGGAGCGATCGTCGGAGCGCTGCGAAGCGCTGTTCGCGCGGCATCGCGGCGACCTCCGTGCATGCTTGCGCGTTCTCTACGACGATCACGCGATTGCCGAAAGGTCTAGGCCGGACGAGACCAGCGCCGTCGCCGACTGATCAGGCTGGCGAAGGGATCCAGGCGCATGCCGTCGTAGGTGGCGATCAGCGTGGCGCGTGCCTGGATGTCGTCGACCGTGTCTTCCGTCCCAGCGAGTCCCAGCGCGTCAGTGGGCATCCAGGCGATAGCGGTACATGGTGGCGGCGCTGGCCTGGGCTGCCGTGATAGTTTCGGCATAGGGCGTGTCGCAGATGTCGACGAAGCCGATCTGCGCGTTCTCCCCGTCGATGCGTCCGGTTGCGGCCTCATCGCCGTATTGGAACCAGTGCGCCCCGACGATCTGCGGATTGTCGAGCGCGCTTTTGAGGTAGGCGGTGAGCTTGCGGCCGCGGTCCTCCTGATTCTCGGCCGAAAAGAGCCCCGCCCAGAACGGCCCGCGATCGAGGCCGCCGAAATGGAATTCGCCGATCATCACCGGCGCATCGAGGCCATCCGGTAGGCGGATGTCGCGGACGGAGGCGCAGTAGCGGTTGTAGCTGATGACATCGCAGTACGTCACCGCCGGGGCCACCACATTGGCTGATCCGCCGACGCAGCGGCAGCCCAGATAGAGCTTCTGCGGAGCGCGCTTCCGCATCGCCTCCCGCGCGGTGCGGAAATAGGTCTCCGCGGCGAGTCCGGTGAAGTCGATCAGATCCTGCTTGGCGGTGGTGGTCGTCGGATTCCCGGCGGCATCGGCGGCGAACGCCTCCCACGAATCCCAGCTCGAGCCCCACGCGGTGTTCAGATCCGCGATCGTAGCGTGTCGCTCGCGCAGCCAGGTGCCGAGCTTCTGCTTCGCCGCCTGCTTGGCGGGTGAGGCGAGCGCGTACCTGGCGAGCGAATCCTCGCCGCCCCACGGCATCTCGTTGTCGAGGAAATAGCCGATACACCAGGGATCCTCGAAAGTGCTGGCGACGAACTGCGCGAGCCCCTTGTCGATCGATGGCCCGAAGGCCGGATCGAAGACGTCGGGAAAGCCGACGGCGTTGTCCTTCATGCGCGGGCACTCGTACCAGAAGGTGGCGGTGTAGGGGGTGCGGTGCATCGCGCAGATGCCGCCATCGGACCAGTTGCCGATGGTATTGAGCCCCCATGAGCGCAGACGCTTGTGCACGAGTTCCGGATAGGTCTTCTCCCAATCGGCGCCGTATTTGCGCTGGAGGTTCGCGGCGGTGAAGTTGAACATCTTCGGCGATTTGCCGGCGTAGAAGCCCCCGCCCCAGCTCTTGCCGCCGTCGAAGAGGAAGCGTGCAAGCGGATCGTCCTTGCCCGTGGGCAGCGACTCGAAGTACGACTCGCGTTCGTCGATCGCGGTGACCGCCGACGCAGTGCCGACGCAGGTGATGCCGGTGCTGAAGAACAGTGCTCCGTCGGGATCGACCAGCCACCACTTGCCCTGGTGCTTCTGGGTGCGGAAGTGGCCGGTCGCCTTCAGCTTCGGGCCGTTCGCCCAGCCGCCCCAGGAATCCCACTCCTTCGGGGCCGGGACTGTCGCGAGCTGCGTGGCCTCCTCGTCGCGACGCGCCTTCAAGTCCTCGGGCGCATGCACCTTCCCGGGCCACTCCTTGTGCTTGAACTGCCCGAAGGCGTCGATGAACGGGAAGAACTCCTTCTCGCCCATGTGCATCCACGTCGGCTCCTGATATTTTCCGAAGGCGCGGATGTTGGACACCTCGAAGCGATGATCGCCGGGGACGTCGACGAATATGGTGAGTGCGACGATGTTTCCGGGTTCGATGCCGCCGCTGGCGTAGAGTCCTTGCGGGAATCCGTTCATGCCGACCAGCTTGAACGTGCTCTTCGAGCCGCGTTTGATCGGCATGGTCAAGGTGACGCGCTGGTCGGGCTGAGTGCCGATGCGCTCGGTCATGCAGTGGCTGCCGCCATCGGCTCCGGGATTGTCGACGCGTACGAAGACGTCGATGTCGTGCTTGTCGACGTTGCGCACGTCGAGGGCGATGCACTCGTATGCCGACAGATCCCAGGCGCCGCCAGGAGCTGGAATGGTGACTCCGGGCCAGCGGGTCTTGTCCGAGGTCCTGATCACGAGCGCTGGCGCGTCCGGCGTGCCGCCGTGCTCGACTCCAGTCGCGTGCGTCTCGACCGTCTTCAGGTCGAAGCCTGCTCCGAGGTCGAGCAGCTTGCCCGAGGCATCGGGAGCCTTGGCGCTCTTGGCCGGGGCGGAGCCATCGGCCGCGGCCGCGAGCCCCGTCATCGCTGCTAGGATCCAGGCGACGCCGCACGCGCGCGCGACGCGTAGGGAGGATCTGGAAGCGGCGTGATGGGTCATCGGATCTCCGGAAGGATCGGCGGCGGTGTCATGGGACGCGTGAAGCAGGGAGGGGGCGCGGCGCGACGGTTGACGAGCCACGCACCACGAGACGCGCCGCGCACAGGATGCGCTCGGATCGCACCGGCGCGCCGGCGACGAGCATGTCCGCGACGCGCTCACCGATGCCGGCGGTGTCGATGCGGATCGAGGTGATCCCTGGAGCGATCGCGGTGAGATCTGGCTGGTCGTCGAAGCCCACCAACGACACGTCTTGCGGCACGCGCAGGCCGGCTTCGCGCAGGGCGAGCAGCGCGCCCACGGCCATGGGATCGTTGCAGCAGAAGATCGCGGTGGGGCGCATCCCCGCGGCGAGCCGCTCGCTCACTACATGGTGCGCCGGCCCGGTATTGTAGTCGCCGTAGCCCCAGAAGTCGCTCGGGTCCTGATGCAGGCCGGCCGCCGCCATGGCGCCGTACCAGCCGGCCAGGCGCTCCTCGGTATGCTGCTCGCCGAGCGAGCCGCCCAGCACGGCGATGCGGCGATGGCCGAGACCGAGCAGATGCGCTGCGGCGAGCGCGCCGCCGCGGCGCTGATCGCCATCGATCTGGATGGCGTCGAGGTCGTCGAGATGGCGCGCCACGATCACTGGCTGCACGCCACGCACCGCCGCGGCCTCGGCAAGCGCGCGCGAGCGGGCCTCGAATCCCCGATTCACCGGTAGCAGCATCGCGGTGGCGCTGAACAGCGCCGGCCCGGCTGCTTCCGCATCGTCGGGCATGCGCGGATCGACCGAGGTCGCCCAGCCGCGGGCACTCAGCGCATCGAGCAGCGGATAGAGGACCGCGCCGCCGAGGCCACGCGTATCCATGCGCAGGATGTCCTCGAGATGGAGCACATGCAGGCGGGGTGGTCCGCGTCGGCGCGCGGGCCGCACGTAGCCGAGGGAAGCGACCGCTGCCAACACGCGGGCGCTGGTGCGGTCGCTGAGCCGGTAGTCGCCGGCGCGGCCGCTGAGCACCAGCGACACCGCGGTCGGGCTCACCCCGGCCGAACGCGCGACCGCGGCCAACGAGGGGAGGACGCAGAATTCGGAGAAAAACGCACGCTAAGGTTTTCCTGCCTTGTGGAGTGGGCGGAACTGACCATCGGAATGATGGCGATTTTGACGCCAAACATAGTCGCCAGTTAGGTTTATGTGTTCCCACCCGAGTG
>JBBRLJ010000001.1:0-351313 GCA_038231435.1 Planctomycetota bacterium | reverse complement strand
GGTGATCGAGATGAACCCGCGCGTGTCGCGCTCATCGGCGCTCGCGTCCAAGGCGACCGGCTTCCCGATCGCCAAGATCGCGGCCAAGCTGGCGATCGGCTACACGCTCGACGAGTTGTCCAACGACATCACCCGCGAGACTCCTGCATGCTTCGAGCCGACCATCGACTACGTGGTCACCAAGATCCCGCGCTTCGCCTTCGAGAAGTTCATCGAGGCCGACGACACCCTCGGCTACCAGATGAAGTCGGTCGGCGAGGTCATGGCCATCGGCCGCACCTTCCGCGAATCGCTGCAGAAGGCGTTGCGTGGCCTCGAGATCGGCGCAAACGGCTTCGGGCCGAAGAAGGCCGATGATTGCGGCACCCCCGACCAGAAGGCGGAGCTGCTCCAGGCGATCTCGCGCCCGACCTCTGGCCGGTTGCTGCAGGTTCGCCTGGCGATGCAGGCCGGCGCGACCGATGTTGAGATCCAGCGCGCGACACGCATCGATCCGTGGTTCATCCGGCATCTGCGCATCATCGTCGACCACGAGGCCTCGCTGCGCGCGCTGGGGATGGCGCGATGCGGGCTCGACGAGCTGCGCCGCGCCAAGCGCGACGGTTTCAGCGACAAACAGCTGGCGGTGCTGTGGAACGCCTCAGAGGAAGCCGTCCGCGACATGCGCTGGCGGCTCGGCCTGCATCCCGCTTTCAAGCTGGTCGACACCTGCGCGGCGGAGTTCACCGCCTTCACGCCGTACTACTACTCGTCCTACGAGCAGGAGTCCGAGCATCCCGTCAACGACCACAAGAAGATCATGATCCTCGGCGGCGGGCCGAACCGCATCGGCCAGGGCATCGAGTTCGACTACTGCTGCTGCCATGCCGCCTTCGCGCTGCGCGACGCCGGCTGGCAGGTGATCATGGTCAACTCGAATCCGGAGACCGTGTCGACCGATTACGATACCTCGGACTACCTGTTCTTCGAGCCGCTGACCACCGAGGACGTGCTCGAGATCAACCGCGTGATGAAGCCCCAGGGAATCATCGTGCAGTTCGGCGGCCAGACCCCGCTGAACATCAGCCTGGCGCTCGAGAAGGCCGGCCTGCCGATCATCGGCACCAGCCCGACCAACATCAACCGCGCCGGCGACCGCGAGCAGTTCAAGGCCATCCTCGAGAAGATCCAGCTGCGCCAGCCCAACAATGGCATCGCACGCACGCTCGAGGAAGCCGCCCGCGAGGCCGATCGCATCGGCTATCCGGTGGTGGTGCGCCCGAGCTTCGTGCTCGGCGGCCGGGCGATGGAGATCGTCACCAACAAGAACGACCTCAAGCGCTTCGTCGGCCTGGCCATGGAAGTCGCGGCCGGCGCTCCCGTGCTGATCGACAAGTACCTCGAGCACGCGGTCGAGGTCGACGTCGACGCGATCTGCGACGGCCAGCAAGTGATGATCGGCGGGGTTCTCGAGCACATCGAGGAGGCCGGCGTCCACTCCGGCGACGCCTCGTGCGTCATTCCCTGCTATTCGCTGTCCGACCGCATCATCAACCGCATGCGCGAGATCACCGCCGCGCTCGCCTTCAATCTCGACGTCCGCGGCCTGATGAACGTGCAGTTCGCGATCCGCCACGAGGAAGTCTACCTCATCGAGGTCAATCCGCGCGCCTCGCGCACCGTGCCATTCGTCGCCAAGGCCACCGGCGTGCCGCTGGCCAAGATCGCGGCGCTGGTGCAGGCCGGTCGCACGCTGAAGGAGCTGGGCATCGATCCCGCCGAGGCCCTACGACGTAGCGAACCCGCGCATTTCTGCGTCAAGGAATCGGTCCTGCCCTTCAACAAGTTCCCGGGTGTCGACACCATCCTCGGTCCCGAGATGCGCTCGACCGGCGAGGTCATGGGCATCGCGCCGACCTTCGGCGAGGCGTACTACAAGGCGCAGCTCGGCGCCGGCAGCCCGATCGCGCTCAGCGGCAAGGTCTTCATCAGCGTGCGCGACAACGACAAGCGCCTGATGATCGCGCTGGCCCAGGAGATCTCGGATCTCGGCTACGAGATCTATTCGACGCGAGGTACCGGCAAGATCCTCGAGCGCGGTGGCATCCACGTCTCGACGCTCAACAAGGTCAAGGATGGCGGCGACACCGTGCTCGCCCACCTCAAGGAGCTGGCCTTCGTCATCAACACTCCGAACAACCGCGGCGGACGCAGCGACGAAGGCAAGATCCGCTCGGCCTGCGCGGTCTCGGGCACGCCATACTTCACCACGCTGTCGTCGGTGGCGGCGCTGATCAGCGCGCTGCGCCAGCTCAAGCGCGCCGATTACCAGGTGCGCAGCCTCCAGGAGCTGCTGCCGGGCCGTGGTGAATGGAAGCCACTCGCCGTGGCGAAGGCCTGAGCATTCCGCGAACCGCGCACTCCAGCATGCTGAAAGTCATCATCGCCACGGTCGTATGCTTCCTGGCGGTGCCATGTCTCGGCGCGCTGCTCGGCGGCGTTCAGCTCGTCTTCTACCGGATGCGCGTGCGCTCGGGACGCATGAAGTCCGAGGATATCCCGTTCTTCGGCGCCCTGCTGCTGCGCGGGATGATCGCGGTGTTCGCCCTCGGCGCGGTGTTCGCGGTGCTGGCGAACCTCGCCGCGCAGCCCGCCCACTGAGCCAGGCTGGTGTCAGGGTGACGCAGGCCTGACGGGCTTGCACGTCAGCATAATCATGCCGTCTACCTCGCGCGCGAAGCGACCGGAATCGACCAGTTTCCACCACGCCATCGCCAGCGTCCGCGTCAACGGAGGGACACTACCGACCGGCAGGATCGCCACTTGGCAATCGATCGCGCCTGGGCGGTAGTCCGCGATGCTGAAGACCGACGGATAGGTGAACTGCGACAGGTGATCCTCTTGCGTGCCACCGGCATCGCCGTACCTGCTCTGGTCCCCGAACGCCCGCTTCATCATGCCTGTGTATTCGTAGAAACGGTATTCGCGCCAATTGGCGTTGAAGGCGTTGGCCTGATCCGAGAACTGGAAGGTCGTGTGTTCGCGCATCGCCTCGCTACGCGCGAAGCACGAGACGATCGCTAGCTGCTTATGCCAATCGCGTTGGAAGGCGAGGTGGTCGGCGACACAGAACGCCAGCATGGGGGTGAGCACTATCGCATGCATCCAGACGCGCCACGCGTCGGGTGCTCGGGCGGCATCGAGGATCAGCTTGAGGGACAGGCAGATCATGAAGGCGATCCCCAGCGGGTAGAGCAGCTGGAATCGCGAGTGCCAGTCGCTGGGGCCAGGGGGCTTCCCCACCACCGTGTAGGGGTAGATGGCCAGGAGCAGAGCCAGTGCGCCGAGGCCGCACCAGGTGAGATCGCAGCGCCACGACGACGGCCGAGTTAGCGGACGCCGGCGTGCGAGCGCGGCGAGCGCCACCAGTCCGACCGCCAGAGCGCAGACGCAGGCGACGCGCCGCACCAGGAAATCTCCGTCGCAGGTGATCGCATCGAGGAACACCGAGAGCACCGTCGGGTCGGTCAGGCCATGGACGGTGATGCGGTTGTAGCCGGAAAACTCCCCGAACGGCTGGAAGCAGATCGCACGGACGGCCAGGTAGGCCACGGGCAGGAGTATGAGGTCGAGGTTCATCTGCGCCGACTGGACGAGGCTCGGGCGCAACGGATCGCGAGCGCGTCGGGCCAGCCACGCGTACAACAGGAGCAGCGGCTGGAAGGCGAGCAGCGAAGTGGTGGACCACGACAGGACGAGGCATGCCCAGCAGAGCACGCGCATCCAGCGAGGGGATCCGGCGAGACTGCGCGCCAAGAGCCAGGCGCCGATGAACCACAGCGCATAGCAGACCGCATAGTGCAGACAGCAAGCCGATTCACGCGCGGCGTTCACCGGTAGCACCGCGAACACTAGGCAGATCCCCAGACGCGTGCGCGCGTCGATCGAGGGGATGGTGCGAAGCACCCCCAGGAGCGCGAGCGCTGCCACCAGATAGCTGGCGAATGCCGCCAACCGGTATGCCGTCGCGGTGCAGGGGAGCGCGGTCATCGCCAGATGCAGTTCGCTCAACAGCGGAACGCCCATCTGCCGCAGGTGTTCGCCGAGCTGGTGGCGGTCGACCCCGATGATGCACCAGTCGTCCCAGAACAGACCGTCGTCGACGAGCATCAGGCCGTGGGCTAGAGCGTAGACGGCCGCGATCACGCAGGCTTGGCTTCCCACCAACCCGCGCAGCATGCGGCCGATGCCACCGCCTCGTCCAAGGTCTGGCGCGGGCGCTTGCGAGGCCATCAACGGCCCGGCCTGCCTGCTTCCCTCATAATGCCACGACCGCGTCGATCTCGACACGGCCTCCCCGGGGGAGGGCGGAGACCTGGACCGTGGCTCGAGCGGGGAATGGCGATTCGAAGAAAGTCTCGTAGACGGCGTTCACGGTCTGGAACTCGGACAGGTCGATGAGGTAGATGGTGAGGCGTAGCGCCTTCGAGAGGCTGGTGCCGGCCTCGCGGCAGATGGCGTCCAGATTCCTCAGCGCCTGTTCAGCCTGTTCCTTGGTGGTGTCGGCGACCAGGGTGCCCTTGCTGGGGTTCAGGCCCAGCTGGCCGGAGCACCACAGCAGCCCACCATGGCGCACGGCCTGGCTGTAAGGGCCGATGGCAGCAGGAGCGTCGCTGGTATTGACCGTGGTGCGCATGGTGGAGTTGTCGCGCAGCCCGGCGGGACCTCAAACACCAATCACCCCGTGGCTGGAGGGGGCCCGAGCTCGAGGCGTGGAAGATGGAAGACGGAAGAGGGAAGACTGGCACGTCGCCCACGGTTTCCATCCATCCACTTCGGGCTTCCGTCTTCTTCGATTTTCCACTCTCCCTGCGCGCTTCCCGTCCCGTCCCGCCGCCATATCGTGCCGCACCCCATGGCGAAGCTCGGCCCCAACGAGGAATGCTGGTGCGGCAGCGGCAAGAAGTACAAGCGCTGCCACCAGGCGCGCGACCTCTTGCGGCTGCTCCAGGGCGCCGATCAGGTCGAGCCGCCCAAGCCCGGTTTCAGGCCGGTGCGTCCGCACACGGTGACGCCGATGCGCACGGTGCCGGAACACATCCCCAGGCCCGACTATGCGCTCAGCGGGCGGCCGCTGGCTCCGCGCGCCCGCGACCTGATCAAGACGCCCGAGCAGATCGAGCGCCTGCGCTTCGCCTGCAAGGCCGCCCGCCATGCACTCGAAAAGGCCAAGCTCGCGGTGCGGCCGGGAATCACCACCGATGAGATCGACGCGGTGACGCATCAGGCGTACATCGATCTCGGTGGCTATCCCAGCACGCTGAACTACCACGGCTACCCGAAATCGCTGTGCACCTCGGTGAACGAGGTCATCTGCCACGGCATCCCCGACCTGCGCAAGCTCGAGGATGGCGACATCGTCAATCTCGACGTCACCATCTTCATCGACGGCATGCATGGCGACCTGTCCGAGACGGTGATGGTCGGGGAGGTGGACGAGGCCTCGAAGAAGCTCGTGGCGACCACTTACGAGTGCATGATGCGCGGCATCGGCGTGGTGCGCCCCGGCGCGCTGATCAGGGACATCGGCAAAGCCATCCAGGAACATGCCGAGCGCAACGGTTACAGCGTGGTGAAGGCGTTCGTGGGCCATGGCATCGGCGAGCAGTTCCACATGGATCCGCAGGTGCCGCACTACTTCGATCCGGGTGCGCGCACCGAGCTGCGCCCTGGCATGACCTTCACCATCGAGCCGATGATCAACCAGGGCACGTGGAAGCACGTCACCTGGGACGACAACTGGACCGCCGTCACCGCCGACCACCAACGCAGCGCACAGTTCGAGCACACCATCGTCGTCACGGATGCGGGCGTCGAGATCCTGACGCTGCCCGCGGGCATGGCGCAGCCGTTCGCGCACTGAGGTAACGTCCGTCGTCGCGTCGTCCGTGGTCGGACAGCCGGGGACAGCTCTACGATCGTGGTTGCCGCATGTTGCGGGCAGTCGATGACGCATGACGGGCGTTCCGATCGCCCGCCGTCGGGAAGGAGAGACGGCAACGCCGGTGTTTTCCTCTATTCCGACTATCGACGACGGACGACGCGACCACGGACGTTCCCCCCGGACGCTCCTTGACCCCCACCGGCTCCATCGAAGCTACGCTGATGACCACGCCTCCTGACTACGATTCCCGCCTCGAGTCCCTGCAAGAGGATCTGCGTTCGCAGATGTGGGCGCTCAACGAGCTCCACCACCCGGTGTATCCGTCGAATCCGCAGCGCGTGGCCGAGCTCGAACGGCGCATCGCCGACATCCATGACGCCATCAACGCGCGCAAGCGCGAGATCCGTGGGCCTGAACTGCCGCCCCAGCGCGCGTCGCTCGACCCGCGCGCGGAGGCCTCGCAGACCGCGTCGCCGGCGAAGGTCCCGACCTGAGGTCCAGGCGGCGAGAGTCGCAGCGCCTCGCGCCGCCTGGAAGCCGCGCATGAAGGAGCATGATCTCATCCGCATGGTGCGCGAGCGCGTGGCCGATCCGCCGGGCGTGCTCGGCATCGGCGACGATTGCTGCGTCTGGACCCCTGGCGGACCGACCTGCCTGAGCGTCGACACCATCGTCGAGAACCGCCATTTCCGAGCCCAGGACGCTCCCGCCTTGGTGGGGCGCAAGGCCGCGGCCGCGGCGCTGTCCGACCTCGCGGCGATGGGCGCGCGTCCGATGGGCGCCGCCGTCGCCTTGTCATGCCCGGCGCGTTGGGACGCCTCGGCGCTGATGACCGGCGCGATCACCGAGCTCGAGCGACACGGCTGTCCGCTCCTGGGCGGAGACACCACCGGCTCCGATCTGCTGGTGGTGTCGGTGACGGTGTGGGGCGAGCGTGCCAGCGGCCGCTTCGTCACCCGTTCCGGCGGCAAGCCGGGCGACCTGCTGGTGGTCACGGGGCCGCTCGGCGGGAGCCTCGCGAGCGGGCGCCACCTGCGTCCCGAGCCTCGTTTCGCCGAAGGCCAGTGGCTCGCGGACCAGCCCTACGTGCACGCCATGATGGATCTCAGCGATGGGCTCGCGACCGATGCGCCCAAGCTGGCGGCCGCGAGCGGCGGCGGATGCCTGCTGCTGCCGGGCGACGTGCCGGTGCATCCGGACGTGCCTCAGATGTCCGACGGCGCGCGCGCGGCGTGCTGCGATGGCGAGGATTTCGAGCTGCTGGCGGCGATCGCGGCCGAGCACTGGCCCAATCTGCAACTCGCCTGGCCGTTCCCGCGGCCGCTGGCGCGCGTGGGTTGGCTCCTCGAGGAGCCCGGGGTGTTCATGGAGGATTCGCGCGGGCGGGTGGTGCCGATGGAGTGGACCGGATACGAACACGGTTGAGGTCCGCTGATCAGCCTCGCTTCACCACTACCTTGGTCGTGGGCTTGTCGCCGATGCGCGAGCCGCGGGCGTTCACGCCGCAAGGCTCCACCGTCGAGAGGTCGGTCACCGACTCGTGGATGCGCTGGCCCTTGGCGGGCAGGTACTCGCAGGTGGCGACGCCGCCCTTGTCGGTCGAGAAGTACATGATCTTGCCAGCGCGGTCCTTGATCAGCTCGTATTCGCGATCCTTGATGAAGCTCTGGATCGTGGTGATCTTCGCCCAGGGGATCTTCTCCTTGTCGCGGTAGACCATGGTGAAGCTGAAGCCCTTTTCGGGGTCGAAGACGTCGAGATGGCGGATCTTGCCCTCGATCACCGTCTTGTCGGGCGGCGCGATGATCTTGTACATGCCGTCGTCGGTGATGATCAGGATCTTGTCGTACTCGCTCACCTTGAGCTCGCGATCGCCACCGCGCACGGAACTCCCGAAGAAGCCGGTCGAGGAGTCGTAGCCGAGGCGGATGTTGGCGTTGGCCACCGCCTTCTTGTCGATGTCTTCCATCGCGCGCACCTTGGTGCGCCGGGGCCAGGATTTGCCGTACTTGTCCAGAACCCCGTGCAGCCAGGTGATGGTAGTGCCGATCAGGTCCTTGAGCTTGGCGCGCACCTGCTTGATCGCTTTGACGATGTCGTCGATGTCCTTGCGGTTCTTGTCGATGTCGAACTGCGAGATGCGCTTGATCCTGATCTCGAGCAGGCGCGCGACATCGTCGTCGTTCATGTCGCGGATGAACTGGTCCTTGAAGGGGGCCATGCCGGTGTAGACGGCCTTCTTCACCGCTTCCTCGGTGGTGGCGTTCTCGATGCGCTTGTAGACGCGGTTCTCGATGAAGATCTGGTCGAGGGTCAGGTAGTGCTGCTTGTCGATCAGGCCCTTGAGCTCGTGCTCGAGCTCGGCCTTGATCTGCTCGGTCAGCTGCTGGGTGAGGAACTTGAGGATCTCGCTGACCGTGAGCTCGGCAGGCTTCTTGTCGCGGATGACCACGATGTTGGAGTTGACCGCGACCTCGCATTCGGTGTAGGCGTAGAGCTGCGGGATGACCTCGGCGGCGTAGATGCCGCGCGACAGGTGCAGCTCGATCTCGACCTCGGCGCCGGTGCGGTCGTTGATCTCGCTGATCTTGACCTTGCCCTTCTCTACGGCCGCCTCGATCGAGGCCATCACCGATTCAGTGGTGGTGGTGAAGGGGATTTCACGGATGACGATCTTCTTGTCGCCATCCTGCTCGATCTTGGCGCGCAGCTTGATGCGCCCATTGCCGTCGGCGTATTCCGACGCGTCCATGATGCCGCCCTGGGGGAAGTCGGGCAGGATCTTGAAGCGCTCGTCCTTGAGGATCTTGATCTGGGCGGCGAGGAGCTCGCCGAGGTTGTGCGGCAGGATGGTGGTGGCCATGCCGACGGCGATGCCTTCAGTGCCGAGCATGAGGATCACCGGCAGCTTCGCGGGCAGGGACTCGGGCTCCTCCTTGCGTCCGTCGTAGCTCGGTACGAACTTCGTCAGCGCCGGGTTGAAGAGGGTGTCCTTCGCCATCTGCGTGAGCCGGCATTCGATGTACCGGGCGGCAGCAGCGCCATCGCCAGTGAGGATGTTGCCGAAATTCCCTTGGCGCTCGATGAAGTAGCTGAGCGCGTCGTTGCCCGGCAGGGTGCCCTTGTTGGCCAGCACCACCAGCGCGTCGCCGATCGACGCGTCGCCATGCGGGTGCAGCTTCATGCATTCGCCGATGACGTTAGCGACCTTCATGAACTTGCCGTCGTCCATGTTCCACAGCGTGTGCAGGATGCGCCTCTGCACCGGCTTGCACCCGTCGCGCACCTCCGGTATCGCCCGATCCACAACAACATAGGAAGCGTACTCGAGGAAGTTCTGCCGCATCAGCGGCTCGAGGAAGGTCATCGCGAGCTCCGAATGTCCATAGGTACCTGTAAGCGCGGAAGCGGATTCGTGCGAATCTCGTCCACGCTCAGTTCGTCTCGTAGATGAGGTTCTGGATGATGAAGCTCTTCCGCTCGGGGGTGTTCTTGCCCATGTAGAATTCCAAGGCCTTCTTCACCTCGCTGAGGCTCTCGATGGACACCTGATTGAGGCGGATGTCATTGCCCTGGATGAATTGGCCGAACTCCTTGGGGCTGATCTCGCCGAGGCCCTTGAAGCGCGTGACCTCGGGCTTCGCGATCTCCTTCATCGCGGCGTCGCGCTCGGTCTCGCTGTAGCAGTACGTCGTCACCTGCTTGTTGCGCACGCGGAACAGGGGAGTCTCGAAGATGTACACGTGCCCACGCGTGACCAGTTCCTCGAAGAAGCGCAGGAAGTACGTGAGGAGCAGGTTGCGGATGTGCATGCCGTCGACGTCGGCGTCGGTGGCGATGATCACCTTGTTGTAGCGCAGGCCCTCTAGCCCGTTCTCGATGCCGAGGGCGGACATGATGTTGTAGAGCTCCTCGTTCTTGTAGACGGTCTCTTTGCCCAGGCCGTAGCAGTTCAGGGGCTTGCCCTTGATGGTGAAGATCGCCTGGGTCTCGACGTCGCGGCTCTGGATCAGCGAGCCGCCCGCGGAATCGCCTTCGGTGATGAACAGGCTGGTTTCCTCGCGCCGCGCGTCTTCCTTCTTGTTGGAGGTCTCGCCGTCGCAGAAGTGCACCTTGCAGTCACGCAGCTTGGGGATGCGCAGCGCGACCGAACGGGCACGCTCGCGCGCCTCCTTCTTGATCTTCGCGAGCTCGGTGCGGATCCGCTCGTTGGTCTTGATCTTGTCGAGCAGTTTCTCGGCCACCTTGGGATTGGTGTGCAGCCAGCGCTCGACCGCCTCCTTCACCGCCGGGACGATCCAGCCACGCACGTCCGAGCCGAGCTTGTTCTTGGTCTGGCTCTCGAACATCGGGTCCTGGACCTTGATCGCGATGGCGCCGATCAGGCCCTCGCGCACGTCCTCGCCGGAGTAGTTCTTGCCGGCGAACTCGTTCACGCCCTTGAGCAGGCCCTCGCGGAAGGCGGCCTGATGGGTGCCGCCGTCGTTGGTGTACTGGCCGTTGACGAAGCTGAAGTAGGTCTCCCCGTAGGTATTGGTGTGGGTGAAGGCGAACTCGAGCTTGGTGTCAGATTTCTCGTGGAAGACGTCGTAGTGCGTCGGCTCCTCGCCGATCTCGGTCGCGAGCAGATCGCCGAGACCATTGCGCGAGACGAAGCTCTGCCCGTTGTAGACGATGGTCAGGCCGCTGTTGAGGTAGCAGTAGTACTGCAGCCGCTTGGCGATGAACTCGTCCTTCCACTGGTAGGTCTTGAAGATCTCGGGGTCGGGCGTGAATTCGACGTAGGTGCCGTTCGGCTCGTCCTTGGCCTTGCCCGCTTCCTCGGCCTTGAGCTTGCCGCGCTCGAACAAGCCACGCTTGAACTGACCTTCGCGGAAGCTGATGACCTCGAAGCGGCTCGACAGGGCATTGACCGCCTTGGTTCCGACGCCGTTCAGGCCGACCGAGAACTGGAAAACGTCGTCGTTGTACTTGCCGCCGGTGTTGATCTGGCTGACGCATTCGATGACCTTGCCGAGCGGGATGCCGCGGCCGAAGTCCCTGATCGAGACGGTCACATCGTCGCGCTTGATCTCGACCTTCTTGCCCTCGCCCATGATGAACTCATCGACCGAGTTGTCGACGACCTCCTTCATGAGCACGTAGATGCCATCCGCCGGATTGGAGCCGTCGCCGAGGCGGCCGATATACATGCCGGTGCGCAGGCGGATGTGGCTGAGTGCGTCGAGCGTCTTGATCGCTGCCTCGGAATACTCGACCTTCTGCTTCGCCATCTCGCCTCCGGGGTGCCGCTGTCGGGAACGTCCAGCACCGTGGGCCTGTCGGAGTGGTGGTCAATAGGCTGCGGCGGGCGCGTCAGTTGAACCGTTGCGGGAGCGGTGCGCGTTGCCGGTTGGCGGGTCGATCGCCTGGTTTAACCGCCAGGATCCGTGGTATCCTTCCAGGACGATGGGCTTCACCGCGAACTACCACACGCACACCTACCGCTGCGGCCACGCCACCGGCGACGCGCCGGAATACGCGAGGATCGCGGCCGCCGGCGGCTGCAAGGTGCTCGGCTTCTCCGACCACACGCCCATGCCCGATGGCCGGTGGCAGGACTGGCGGATGCGCTTCACCGAACTCGAGGACTACGAACAGGCGGTTCGCCAGGCCGCGCTCGAGCAGCCGGCGCTGACCGTGCTGCTGGGCATGGAGTGCGAGTGGCTGCCTGAGCTGCGAGCCTTCTACGAGGACGAGCTGCTCGGCCGGCGCGGTTACGATTACCTGATCGGTGCGTGTCACCTCACCGAGCTGTCGGCTGGTGAATGGGTCGGCAGCTTCGACCATACCACGACGCCCCAGGCGCTCGCCGCCTACGCCGCCACCTGCATCCGCACCATGGAATCGGGCCTGTTCGCCTTCATCGCCCACCCCGACCTGTTCGGCTGCTGCAACGAATCGTGGACCGTCGACATCGGCAAGTGCGCCCACGACATCTGCGCCTCGGCCGCCGCGCTCAACGTGCCCCTCGAGATCAACGGTCTCGGATTCCGCAAAGGCCTGGTGGAGGGGTCCGACGGGAAGCGCCCGCCGTACCCGTGGGCCCCCTTCTGGGAGGTCGCGGCGGAACACGGGGTGCGCGTGGTGCTCAACAGCGACGCGCACCATCCGCAGGACGTGCTCGGCAACTATGAGGACGTGTCCCGGCTGCGCGACCGCTTCAAGCTCGTCGAGGCCGATCTGGGCCTGACCCCGCACGCATGAGGACGTTCGCCGCCGTCCTGCTGGTGGTGTCGTTGTCTGCGTGCGCCGCCGCAGCCGACCAGGCGCCGGTAGCGGAGCCCTACCAGCCTCAACCCAAGTCCGATGCCTGGTGGGTGCAACGCCACGGCGACCTGCTGGCGCGAACCGCCAAGGGCGGTGTGGACCTGCTCTTCCTCGGCGACTCGATCACCCAGGGCTGGGATTGCCGCCTGATGCTGGCGGACCCGGCGACCGATCACGATGGAGCCGGCCGCGCGACCTGGGAGCGCCTGTACGCCCCCAGGCATGCGGCGGAGTTCGCCATCGGCGGCGACGGCATTCAGCACCTGCTGTGGCGCATCACCGCTGGAGGCGAGGTCGCCGGACTGACGCCACGCCTGGTGGTGCTGATGATCGGCACCAACAACCTCGCCGATCCCGCCGCGACTCCGGAACGCGTCGCAGCCGGCATCGGCCAGGCGGCCAAGGTCATCGGCGAGCGCCTGCCGATGAGCCGGCTGCTGCTCCTGGGCGTGTTCCCGCGCGGCAAGTCCGCGACCGATCCGCAGCGCGAGCGCGTCCTCGAGGTCAATCGCCGCATCGCCACGCTCGACGATGGCGCGCGCGTCCGTTTCCTCGACATCGGCCCCGCCTTCTGCGCCGCCGACGGCACCATCGACGCGGCGATCATGCCCGATTTCCTGCACCCCGGCCCCGCCGGCTACGAGATATGGGCCACGCAGATGGAGCCACTGCTGTCCGAGATGCTCACCGCCGCCCCACTCACAAAATAGCCGTTTTTTTCGAATCCCCGGGGTTCGGGGCAGAGCCCCGTCAAAACCCGAGCGGCGACAGCCGCGAGTGACCGCCGAGGCCTGGTTTGCGTGGAAAATGGGCGAAGACCCCACGCAAACGATTTCGCCCGTAGGGCGAAATCGAAGGCCGACAAAGGTCGTGTGGGGTGCGGGGGGCTCAGCCCCCGCTTAGTCAACAGTCCATTCGCGCTTCACGTCGCACAGCTCCTTGAGCCGGGTGGACAGGGTATTGCGCGTGATGCCGAGCAGCGATGCCGCCTTCGACTTGTTGTTGTTGCAGGCGTTGAGCACGGCCTCGAACAGGTAACGCTCCCACTTGTCGCGCACGGTGTCGTAGAGGTCGTTGGAGCCGCGCTCGAGGCAAGTGTGAGTCTCGGCCTGCATGAAGCTCTTCAGACGCGCCTCGAAGCTGGCCAGTCCCTGGGCTTTGTCGCCCTCCTGGTGCGGGTCGAAGGCCATCACCGTGATCGGCAGCAGATCGGTGGTCAGCTCCTTGCCAGGCGCCATCACCACCATCTTCTCGATGCAATTCTCGAGCTCGCGCACGTTGCCGGGCCAGGGATAGCGGCACATGATCTCGATGGCGTCGCGCGAGATCGATTCGATGAACTTGATGTTGCGCTGGCAGTATGCACCGAGGAAGTGCTCGACCAGGTGCGGGATGTCCTCGACGCGGCTGCGCAGCGGCGGGATATGCAGGTAGACCACGTTCAGGCGGTAATACAGGTCCGCGCGGAAGGTGCCCTTGCGCACCTCGTCCTCGAGCACGCGATTGGTCGCCGCGACCACGCGTACGTCGAGCTTGCGCGTGCGATTGTCGCCGACGCGCTCGATCTCCATCTCCTGCAGCACGCGCAGCAGTCGCACTTGCATCGCCTGGCTGACCTCGCCGATCTCGTCGAGGAAGATGGTGCCACCGTTGGCAGCCTCGAAGCGGCCCTTGCGGTCGGCCACCGCGCCGGTGAAGGCGCCCTTGACGTGTCCGAAGAGCTCGGACTCGAGCAGGCTCTCTGAGAGCGCGCCGCAGTTCACCGGGATGAAGGGTCCGTTGGCGCGCGGGGAATGGTCATGGATCAGGCGCGCGATCAGCTCCTTGCCGGTGCCGGTCTCGCCGTGGATGAGCGCGGTGGCGCTCGACGCAGCGACGCGGCGAGCGTTCTCGACCACGCGGCGGAAGCTGCCTGAGACGGCGATGATGTTGCGCTCCGAGAACTGGGTCTTGATCTCCTCGCGCAGTTGGAAGTTCTCGTCGATGAGCTCGGCTTTCTCGATGTGCACGTACTCGGCCATCGCGCACCACTGCAGGAACAGGTCCGACAGCAGGTGCCCGACGTCCGGGCCGGCAGCCTCGAGCAGCAGCACGCCGTGGACGCGCTTGGCTTTTCCCAGCGGATAGGCGTTCACCTCGCCCGAGGTGACGGGTTCCTTGCCGTCGCGCGCCTGCACGACCAGGGCGCGGTCGGCATCCTCGTTCTGGGATGGCTCCCCGTGGGCGATGATCTCACGGACGTCGCCGTCGTGGCGCAGGGTCACGAGGCGGCCGGCCCTGAGCAGACCGCTGCCGTTGGCCAGCCGTAGGGCCGCCAAGACCGAGGGTCGCAGCTGGGGATTCGCGACGCGCGCTTCGGTGGCGGCATCCAGGAGGTCAAGAATCGGGTTGGACATGAGCGCCTGGGCAATTATCGGGCACCGATGGTAAAGAAATGGGCGCTCAGGACCAGAGGGCAATGTCAGGTCTGTGGAGATTGCTTAAGTTAACGAGTGAAGATAAAATAACCATGGAGACACCCGAAGCCCGTCCCTGTCCCCGGATCCCGGTGCTCATCGGCTCTGCTCCATTGGCCGCATCGCTGGCGGCATCGGCCATCATCATCCGACATTCCGGGCAGACGTTCACCGGCGCTCCTGATCAGGGCGCTATGGTTCTGCGTGGACTCGGTTGGATCGCCTACTGCGCAAGCTCGGTGACGTGCATTCCGATCGCGGTGCTCGCTGCACGCGGGACGCACTGGAGCACGCGACTCGCGAACGGGTTGTGGGGCGCGGTCGCGTGGGCGGCTGGCTGCGCCATCGCCTTCGTGTACCTGAGCTCCGCGCCATAGGGCGGCGCGGAGCGAGTGCGGTCAGCCCTTCGCCGAAGCCGCGACCACCAATTGCAGTTCGCGCAGCTGCTTCTCGGTGACCGGGTTGGGCGCATCGACCATCTCGTCACGCGCCTTCTGGGTCTTCGGGAAGGCGACGATCTCACGGATCGATTCCGAGCCGGTCATGAGCATGATCAGGCGATCGAGGCCGAAGGCCATGCCGCCGTGCGGCGGCGCGCCGAAGGACAGCGCATGCAACAGGAAGCCGAACTTCTGCTGCGCGTCCTCGGGAGAGATGCCGAGCGCGGTGAAGACCTTGCCCTGCGTTTCGCTATCGTGGATTCGGATCGAGCCGCCGCCGATCTCGGTGCCATTGAGCACCATGTCGTAGGACTTCGAGCGCACGTTGCCGCGATCGCTCTGGATCTTGCCGACATCCTCGGCGTAGGGGGCGGTGAACGGGTGATGCACGGCGACGAAGGCCTGGGCCTCGTCCGAATACTCGAACAGCGGCGCGCTGTGCACCCACAGGAACTGCCAGTCGTCCTTGCGCGCGAGGCTCAGCTTGTTCACGCCAAGCTCGACGCGTAGTGCGCCGAGCGCCGAGCACACCGTCTTCACGGTGTCGGCGCCGAAGAACAGCACGTCGCCGTCGGAGACCTCGAGCCGCTTGGCCAGGTCGATGCGCGCGGCCTCGGTGATGTTCTTGGCCGCCGGCCCTTGCCAGCTCTCGGCCTTGGCCGGATCGCCCTGAACTTTGATCCAGGCCAGACCCTTGGCGCCGAAGCCCTTCACGAATTCGGTCAGCTGGTCGAGCGTGCGCCGCGAGAGGATCTCGGTGGCCTTCTTGGCGGCCAGCGCGCGCACCACGCCGCCGGCGGCGACGGCGTTCTGGAACACGGTGAAGCCGCTGGTGGGAGCCCAATCGGTAAGCTCGACGATCGGCATGGCGAAGCGCAGGTCGGGCTTGTCGGAGCCGTAGCTGGTCATGGCCTCGGCCCAGGTCATGCGCCGCAGCGGCATCTTCAGGTCGATGCCGAGGACCTCCTTCCACAGCTTCTGGACCATGCCTTCGCCGATGGCCATGATGTCCTCGAGATCGATGAAGCTCATCTCGATGTCGATCTGGGTGAACTCGGGCTGGCGGTCGACGCGCAGGTCCTCGTCGCGGAAGCAGCGCGCGATCTGCATGTAGCGGTCGTAGCCGCCGACCATCAGCAGCTGCTTGAACAGCTGCGGGCTCTCGGCCAGCGCGTAGAACGAGCCGGGGTGGACGCGCGAGGGTACCAGGTAGTTGCGCGCGCCGCCGGGGGTCGACTTGCAGAGGATCGGGGTCTCGATCTCGAGGAAGCGGTTGGCGTCGAAGTAGTCGCGCACCGTCTTCACCGCGCGGTGGCGCAGCATGAGGTTCTTCTGCATGGTCGGCCTGCGCAGGTCGAGGAAACGGTACTTGAGGCGCACCTCCTCGCCGACCTTGGCGTGTTCGTCGATCTCGAAGGGCGGAGTCTCGGCTTTGTTCAGGACCTCGACCGAACGCGCGAACACCTCGATCTCGCCGGTGGCGAGGTTGGGGTTCTTGCGATCGCCGCGGCTCTTCACCACGCCGGTGATCTGGAGGACCCATTCCGAGCGCGCGCGGGCGGCGATCTCGCTGGCTTCCTTGCCGCAGATGTCTGGGTCGAAGGTCAGTTGGGTGAGGCCATCGCGGTCACGCAGGTCGATGAAGATGATGCCGCCATGATCGCGGAAATTCTGCACCCAGCCGCTGAGGGTCACGGTGGTGTCGATGTGGGAGGCGCGGAGCTCTCCGCAGGTATGGGTGCGTTTCATGTCGTTTCCGAGGGGAGGCGCATGCTAGATGCCGTGCCGTCGCCGGCAACCGGAGATGCCTGGGAATAGTCCCATCCGCTCGCGTCTTGTGATCGTAGCAGGGGGTGAAGGATGGGGTGCGAGGTGGGAATGATCCGTGCCGTCCGCTGCGTGATCCTGCTCCTCGTGTGGGCGAGCTTCCTGGCGTGCTTGTCGGGCCGCTCGCTCGGAGCCGAGCACCTCGCGACCCTGACCAAGAACTTCGTCTCGGTCGAGATCTCGCTCGAGCGCGGCGCGGGCAGTTCGGCCACGCTGATCGGCGTGTTCACGCCAACCCTGCCCACGCTGCACCTGTATTCGGTCGACCTGAAAGGCGAACTCGGAGTCCCCACCAGGCTAGAACCCAAGCAGGGTGGCGCGCTGGTCGCCGCGGGAGCGTTGACGGCCGATCAGAAGCCCCACGTCGTCGACGATCTGAGCGTCTATCCCGAAGGGCCCGTCACCGTGCGTCTCCCGATCACCCTGCCCGGCACGGCCGACGGTGCGGCGGTCGAGGCGACGGTGCTGGTGAGCTACATGGCGTGCGACCAGGCCTGCCGCAATCCGGTGATCAAGCAGGCGGTCACCATCCAGCTCCCGAGCGTGAAGGGAGGTCCGATCACGGCTGTCCCGACGATCGCTCCGGCAGCAGCGGTGGACATCGAGGCGCTGCGCGCCGTCATCCGCGAGGAACTGTCGCGGCAGAATGCCGATGCGACGAGCGGCATCCGCTGGCGCCATCCCCACACCGTGGCGGATGCCGAGGCGGCGATGGCCGAGGCCAAGACCGCCGGGGTGGCGGCATTCCTCGATTTCACCGGCCCGTCGTGCAACAACTGCCAGGTGATGGCCAAATCCATCCTGCGCGATGCCGCGGTGATCAAGGCGTGGAACACCGGCGTGCCGATCGAGATCGACACCGATCCACCGCACCAGCAGCTCGCCGACTGGCAGCAGGCGCGATTCCGCACCCAGAACCGTCCGCTCTATGTGCGCATCGCCCCCGACGGCACCGAGACGCGCTGGAGCGAGTTCTTCGACGATACGCGCGACCGGGCGACGATGTCCCGCTTCCTCGCTTTTCTCGCGGGCGGCCAGGGAGCCGACGAGGGCACGGGCTCGGGCAGCCGCTTCTGGCTGCTCGCGATGTTCGGCGGCCTGATCACGCTGCTGATGCCGTGCACCTATCCGATGATCCCCTTCACCATCAACTTCTTCGCCAAGCAGGCGGCCGGCGGGAAGAGCGTGCTGCCGCTCGCGGCGTTCTACGCCTCGGGCATCGTCGCCTGCTTCGTCGGACTCGGCGTGCTCATCACCGGCATCTTCCAGTCGTCGCTGGTCAGCGTCGCGGGCCATCCGATCACCAACCTGGTGATCGCGTTGCTGTTCATCGTGCTCGGGCTGAGCCTGCTCGGGGCCTTCCTGCTGCGCCTGCCCTTCGGCCTGGAGTCGAAGCTCGGCGGCGGGCGCTCGGGTTATCTCGGCGCGCTGGTCATGGGCATGACCTTCGCCGTGACCGCGTTCAGCTGCACCGCGCCCTTCGCTGGCTCGGTGTTGGCCGAAGCCGTGGCGAGCGGCACCTGGACGCGCGCCGTCGAGGGCATGGCGGTGTACGGCGGGACGATCGCCATCCCGTTCTTCATCCTCGCCATGAGCCCGACCCTGCTCACGCGCATCCCGCGCGCCGGCGCGTGGATGAACGAGTTCAAGGTGGTTGGCGGCCTGGTGGAGATCGCGGCGGCCTTCAAGTTCCTCGCCATCTGCGACGCCTCGTGGGGTTGGGGCATCATCGGCCGCTCGACGACGCTCGCCGCGTGGTCGGCCTGTGGGCTGGTGATCGCGATCTACTTGCTCGGTCTGATCCGTTCCGCGAGCGACACCCGCGTCGAGTCGGTCGGGGTCAGCCGGCTGCTGCTGGCCCTGGCGTTCCTGTCGCTCGGCCTGTGGATGGGTTCCGGCCTCTGCGGCCACAACCTGGGCATGATCGAGGGCTTCTTTCCTCGCGACGCAGCGCCCTGAGCACGGTCCGAAGGGACTGCCGCCCCTTGCCTGGCGGCGATGGGCACCACTATGGCGCCCTTCCCAGCGGCAGCTTTTCCCGCGGGAAACGAGGGGTTTCATGGGTTTCACCGTAGCCATCGTCGGCGCCACGGGTGCGGTCGGCGTCGAGTTCATGAAGGTGCTCGAGAACCGCAGGTTCCCGATCGACAAGCTGGTGCTGCTGGCATCCAAGCGCAGCGCCGGCACCAAGCTCGCTTTCAAGGGCAAGGACATCACCGTCACCGAGCTGAACGGCGACAGCTTCACGGGCTGCGATCTCGCGCTGTTCAGCGCCGGCGCCTCGGTGTCGCGCCAGTACCGCGAGGCGTGCGTCAAGGCCGGCTGCCTGATGGTCGACAACAGCTCGGCCTTCCGCATGGAGGATGGCGTGCCGCTGGTGGTGCCCGAGATCAACCCGCAGGAGGCGCAGAAGGCGCTGCAGAGGAACGGCGGCAAGGGCGTCATCGCGAATCCGAACTGCACCACCATCATCGCGCTGATGGCGCTCGCGCCGCTGCATCGCGCGGTGCCGATCAAGCGCCTGGTCGCCGCCACCTACCAGGCTGCGTCCGGAGCCGGGCATGCGGCGATGGAGGAGCTCAAGCAGGGGACGCAGGCGTACCTCGAGGGCAAGCCGTTCACCCACAGCGTGCTGCCGCACCCGTACGCCTTCAACCTCTTCCCGCACAACTCGCCGATGACCGACAACGGCTATTGCGAAGAGGAGATCAAGCTGCTCAAGGAGTCGCGCAAGATCCTCGGCGACCAGACCATCCGCATCACCGGCACCTGCGTGCGCGTGCCGGTGCTGCGCACCCACGCCGAGGCCCTGAATGTCGAGTTTTCGGCGCCGATGTCCGTCGAGCGCGCCTATGAGATCCTGCGCAAGGCGCCCGGCGTCACCGTGCTCGAGGATCGCGCCAAGAACCGCTGGCCGATGCCCACCGACGTCGCCGGCAAGGACGACGTCTACGTGGGCCGCATCCGCAAGGACCAGAGCCAGGACAACACCATCGACATCTGGGTGGTGGGCGACCAGCTGCTCAAGGGCGCGGCGCTGAACGCCGTCCAATGCGCCGAGGTTGCGATGGTGGGCAAGCTCACGGCGAACGCCCGCGGTTGACTTGCTTCTGACGGCCATCGGCGGCTTCGCCGCTGCGCAGCTTCGCTGCTATCGACGCTTCGCGTCGCGATGGCCTGCTCGCTTCGCTCGCGTTGAAATCCGGGGGTCGCGACCCCCGGCCGCCCCCGCGTCAGGGGCTCTGCCCCCGACACCCCCATCGCGAGCACGCAGCCATCGGCGGCTTCGCCGCTGCGCAGCTTCGCTGCTATCGATGCTTCGCGTCGCGATGGCCTGACATTGGTCAGGTGAGCGCGCGAGCGATCAACGGCGCGATGTCGAGCATCGAGAACGCCGCGCACTGCCACGACTTCTCCGATCCGATGATGAGCGGGCCGTGCTCGGGGCTGCTGGCGGGGCGGCCGTGGGTGCCCTTGACCAGCGAGGCATCTTGGGTGATGGCGTTCATCACGTAGCGCAGGCCGAGCTTCTTGCGCAGCAAGGCCTTCGCCGCGCGCAGCTTGCCGCCGTGGGTATCGAAGATCAGTTCGCGGGGATCGTAGCCGGGCTTCTTGTGGATCTCGACGCAGCGCGCGAAGTCAGGCGCGGCGGCGGGGTCGAGCCAGTAGTCGTGCGCGAACCACGCGCCGGGCGCGGCCAGGGCGACCAGCTCGCCCGAGCGCGCGTGCTCGAGGCCGATCGGCGCGCGCTCGGCTCCGGCGTACACGCGCTCGATGCCGTCGAGCTTGGCGATCACCGCCTGGGCCTCGGCGGCGGCGGTGGCGTCGCGGCAGTAGATGTGCGCGAGCTGGTGGTCGCAGACCGCGAACGCACGGCTGGTGCCGGGGTCGAGCAGCTCGCCGGTGGCGTTGCGCGTGACCGCGAGCAGCTTGGCCTCGCGCAACGCGCGGTTGATGAACACCGCACGCTCGGCGCGCTCGATGCCGTACTCGCTGACCACCAGCAGCTGCGCGCCCTTGGCGCGCGCGTGGGCGATGACCTTGCCGGCCTCGGTGTCGAGGGCCTTGAGGTTCGCCGCCAGGTGCGGCCCTGCCGGGCCGAAGCGCTGCAGGTCGTAGTCCAAGTGCGGCAGGTAGACCAGGGACAGGTCCGGCTCGACGTGGTCGTAGGCGGTGCGGAAGCTCTCGGCGATCCAGCGCGTGGCGCTGATCGAGGTCTTCGGGCCCCAGAACGAGAACAGCGGGAATTCGCCATGCGCGCGCAGCAGGTGGTCCTTCAGGCCCCCGGGGGCGGCGTAGAAGTCCGGCGACTTGGCGCCGTCCTGGTGGTAGGCCGGACGTGGCGTCACGGTGGCGGTGGCGGTGGTGTTCATCGCGTACCACCAGAAATGCTTCAGCACTTTCAGCCCTGGCCGGGCGGCGCGCACGGTGTCCCAGACGAGAGGCGCCTGAACCAGCTGTTCGCTCTGCCGCCACAACCAGACCTCGCCGAGTTCGCGAAAGTACCAGCCGTTGGCGACGATGCCGTGCGTGCTGGGCAGCTTGCCGGTGAGCATCGTGGTCTGCGCGCTGGTGGTCACCGCGGGCACGACGCCGGCGAGGGGGGCAGAGAACCCGGATTCGGCGAGCGCCGACAGGTTGGGCGTATCTGCGCCGAGATGCGCCGGAGTCAGGCCGACACAGCACAGGACGACGACCGGGCGCGGCATCAGGTATGCATCAGGTGTAGCGGAACTCGCCGTGGGCGGTGCGCACCACGACCTCGTTGCCGGGCTGGCCGCGATCCTCGACATGGCCGACGATGCGCGCGTCGATCGCGCAGGCGCGCGCCGCGGACAGGCAAGCCTCGACACGGCTGGGTGGCACGATCGCCTCGAGTCGGTGCCCCATGTTGTAGACGGTGTGCATCTCGTGCCAGCCCAGGCCGGTCTGCCGCTTGATGGCCGCGAACAATGGCGGCACTGGGAAGAGCGCGTCCTTCACGTAGCGGTTGCCCGAGGCGGCGCCGCGCGCGCCGAACTTGACGATCTTGGCCTGGCCGCCGCCGGAGCAGTGGATCAGCCCGTGCAGATCAGCGAGCGGTACCGCCTCGATCAGCCGCTTCACCAGTGGCAGATAGGTGCGCGTCGGCGACAGCAGCGCGGCGCCGACCGATTCCCCAGCGCCGTCGGGCAGCGGATCGTGCAGCGAGTGCGCGCCACAATACACCAGCTCGCTGGCGATCTCGGGCGCATAGGTCTCGGGATAGCGCGCGCGGTAACCCGCGCCGAGCAGCTCGTGCCGCGCGCTGGTCAAGCCGTTGGAGCCGATGCCCGAGTTGGGGCGATCCTCCCACGCCGCCTGGCCGGTCGAGCTGAAGCCGACGATCGCGTCGCCCGGCGCCATGCGCGTGCAATCCACCACGCGCGCGCGCGCGAGCCGCGTGACCACCGTGCTGTCGACGATCACCGTGCGCACCAGGTCGCCGACGTCGGCGGTCTCGCCGCCGGTCATGCGGCAGGCGATACCGTGCTGAGAGAGCAGGTCGCAGACGCGTTGGTAGCCGGCGACGATGCCGGCGATGACCGCGCCGGGGATGCGCTTGGCGTTGCGACCGATGGTGTTCGACACCAGGTACGGCCCGAGCGCGCCCACGCAGCCGCAGTCGTCGAGGTTCATGACCAGGCTATCCTGGGCGATGCCCGCCCAGACCTGGTCGCCGAGGCCCTCCATCCAGGCGAGATAGCCGAGGCTCGATTTGGTGCCGGCGCCGTCGGCGTGCACCACCAGGCAGTGCGCCGGGTCACCGGAGAGGTCGTCCGGGACGATCTTGCAGAACGCCCCTGGATACAGCCCCTGGTCTTGGCCGGCGATCGCCGCGTGGACGTCGGCCTTGGCCGCGGACACGCCGCGGGCCTGGTAGCGCTGGTCTGGACCGCTCGAGGGCATGGCCGCCATGCTGGATCCGACCACACCCGTGCAAGCACTGCTGCCCACCTTTTCACGTCGGACCCGCGGGGCCTCGCGCCCCACCGCTCGGAGGCGGTGGACTGGAACTGCCGTCGATCCGGTGCTAGACTGCGTGCATGCGGGCTGCTCTGCGCATGTTCATGTACGTCGCCGCCATGGCGGTCGGCGGTCTCCTGGTGGCCAACAATTTTTGGCCGTCGCTGATCGACGTGATGTCGGACTACCTCAAGACCGAGAGCGGCCGCCTGGTCGCGTCCGGGCTCGCCGTGACCCTGCTGCTCAGCCCGCTGGCCATCCTGCTGCGCTGGGCGCAGGTCATGCGCAGGGCACGTGAGATCAGCTATCAGACCGAGAATGGCCGCATTTCTGTGAGCCTGATCGCGGTCGAAGAGGCGTTGACGCGCGCGATCGAGGGCGAGCCGGAGGTCAAGAAGGCGCACGTGCGCGTGTTCGAGGATCGCGTGAAGCGCGCGGTGGTGATCGAAGCGGTGATGACGCTGTGGGAGGTGCCCAACGTCACCGACCGCAACCGCTTCTGCCAGCGCCTGCTGCGCCGCCGCTTCGCCGAGCTCATGCCCGAGCAGACCGCGGTGCAGGTGAACTTGAGCGTCCACCGACTGACCATGCGCAGGCCGGATTCGTTCACCGCCGCCGTACCTGCCTCGGGCGCTTCCGCGAGCGCGTCGAAGACCAGCAAAGAACCAGGATCCGCCGCGCTCGAGAAGCGCGACAGCGAGACCGACACCAGCTATCGCGATCCGCTGCTGGACAGCGCCCTGCTTCCCGCCCAGACGGGCAGCGGCGAGGAGGATCTCTACGTCGGTCCGGCCTACCCGGTGGTGAAGGACGACGAGGACGAGGGGACATCGTACTACGCCCGCCCTTCCGCTGAGAAGCCGCGCAAGCCGTCCAAGCAACGCTGAGGCGTGCGCGCTTGCGCAGGCCCGGCTTATTAGTAAACAATCGTTAATGATTGTTCGCGTATCGCTCCTGACCGCCGCAGCGGGCTGCGCCATCGGCGCGGACGCGGCCACCCCATCGGGCCAGATCGAGGGCGGCGCTCCGCAACAGGCCGCGGCCCAGCCGCCGGCGTTCAATCCCTTCCAGGGCATGGAGCGCAACGGCCTGATCCCGAAGGCGAAGCTGCCCGACGATGTGAACGAACCCGAACGCTGGCGCTACATACCCGAGGGGCGGATCAAGCCCGGCAATGTGCTGCAGCGATTCATGGTCACCTCGTTCGCCTCGCCGATCGTCTATTACGAGGAGGCGGTCGGCGCAGGCGGCGGTCTGTCGCTCACCGACATCGACTTCCGCGAGCGGCGCAGGCGAGAGTTCCTCGGTCTGTTCGCGGCTCACAGCACGCTCGGTCAGGAACAGTACTCGCTCGTCTGGCAGCGCTGGCTCGCGCACCGCGAATTGCCGACCGGCGGGGTGATCGAGGAGGAGCGCACCTGGCTGCGTGGCGTGGTGGGCTACAATCGCACCCTCACCCGGCGCTTCTTCGGATTCGGCCCCGACAGCCGCAAGTCCGACGAGACCAGCTACACCGACGAGTCTGCCTACGCAGAGGCTCTGTACCAGGCGTCGCTGCCGAAGCCCGGCGACGACACCGTGCTCACCCTCGGCCTGCTCGGGCAGCATCACAACCTTGCCGCCGGGCGCGTGCCGAACCGGCCGAACGCGCAAACGGTGTATCCCGGCGTCATCTCGGCGGCGGACGGTAACGACAGTCTATGGGCCACGGTGGGCCTGCGCTACGACACGCGCGACAGTCAGCACAATGCCTACCGCGGTTGGGCGACCGGCGTCACCATGCAGGTCGCGCCGCTGCAGGACAACCACCGCGCGGGAGCGGTGGGAGAATGGCGCACGTCGTTGGTGATCCCGGTGCCGGGCCTGTTCCACTCCGGCGGCACACCCGACGAGGAGAATCCGCCCACCGATGTCATCGCGGTAGGCGGATTCCTGCAGTGGACGATGGGCGACGTGCCGTTCTTCGCGCTGCCCAGCCTCGGCGGTCCGTACACGTTGCGCGGCTACCTCGCCGACCGCTTCACCGACCGCGCCGCCTGGCACGCCAGCGCGGAGTACCGCTTCTGGGTGATCCCACGTGGCTTCTCGATCACCGACTCGATCCGCGTCGAACGCCTTGGTCTCGCGCCCTTCTACGACATCGGCACCGTCGCCCCCGACGTTCCGGGCCTGGCCGACGCCCGCGCCCACCACAGCTACGGCATCGGCCTGCGCGCCACTCTCGAGCGCACGGCGCTGTTCCGCTGCGACTTCGGCTGGTCGAAGGACCAGTTCGCCGTGAACGTCGCCTACGGCCTCTCTTTTTGATGGGGGGCTTTTTGTTGGGGGACTACGGCCCCCCAACATCGCGCTCCGCGCTGCCCCCCAGGAGCCAGGGAGCAGGGAGGGCTTGGAGCAGGGCGCCGTTGGCGCTGCGCGACGTCATGGCGAGGACGTGATTACTTGAGACTGATCGTTCGCATGAGAGCAGCGCGAAGCGCCATGCTCCCAGCCCTCACTGCCCGTTTCTTCCTGGGGGGCAGCGCGGAGCGCGTTCCTGGGGGGCCGTAGCCCCCCATGTTAAAACAATTTTTGCTGGCCGCCCTTGCCGTCGCTGTCGTCCTTCTTGTCCAGGTCTTCGTCCTGGATGTCGGAGCGGGCCCAGTCGGGGATCTTCGGGGCGGCGGGTTTCGCCGGGTCGGCGGGCTTGGCGGCGGCGGGCGTTGTCGCTGGACCGGCCACCGGCTTGGCGGGGACGTCGGCGGTGGCGGCGCGTTGGGCTTCGTCGGCCCAGTCGGGATCCATCATCGTCACTTCAGCGGCGTTGCTGCCCTGGCTCTCGGCCAGCGCCTGGTCGATGCGCTTGAGCACGTCGCTCGGGTCGAGCTTGGCCGAGGATTCGGACTTCGCTGGCGGCTGGGGCTCGGCGGGCTTGGCGGCCAGGCGCTCGGAGGGCTTGGTGGTCGGGCTGTCGGCGAGCACCTTGTCGATGCGCTTGAGGATGTCGTCGAGTTCGGCTGATTGGGTGCGAGGCTTCGGTGGATCGATCGAGGGTGACGGCGTGGACGGAGTGAAGGTCGTACCGGGGGCGGGCGGAGACTGGGCGGGCAGCTTGTCGCTCGGGATCTGGTGGTGGAAGCCGATCTCCTCGAGCCGGTTCACCCGCTTGATCACGCTGGTGCCCGGGCGCAGCGCCTTGGGGTCGAGGGTATCGGTATCGCCGCTGCGTTCATCAGCGTCAGGAGCGGCCTCTGAGGCTTCGCGCTTGCCCTTGAGGCCGGAGAACAGCCCCTCCATGGCGTCGGCCTCGGTCACGGTGCGATCGCCGCTGGTGCTGGTCGGACGGGCGCCAGGGAGTTCGCGGCCCGCGGATTTCAGCTGATCGGGGGTCGGCGGAGGGGGGGTCTTGATGGACTTGAGCGATTCGGTCGGTTTGGCTTTCGGCTCGGTCGGGGGCACCAGCAGCTTGGCGGTGGCCGCCGCACTGCGCACGTGGTGCTCGGCCATGCCGGCCTCGATGGCCGGTGCCAGGCCGCCGGTGGAGGTGCGCTGCTGGGGCACGATGTCGCCCGGCTTGCGGTTTGCCCCGAGCTGCCCGCGCGTCGGCATGCGTGCCTGGCCCGGACCGGCGATGGCCGTGGCCGGAGGCGTCAGGTGCTTCTTCAGCGCCCATACGAACCACATCCACGCGATGATCGTCGCGAGGACGAGCAGGCCGCGGTGGTCTGACAAGAACCCCTGGAGGGCGTTGAACACGGTGTACTCCTGACAGGTCCCGGGTTAGCAGGTCCTGCGCGGTTTGGTGCGGTAGTCCTTGAGCTTCTTCGCGAGATCCTCGAAGCCGGCGCGTCCGAACTGGGCGAACGTCGCCTGCTTGCCGTGCTCGACGCCTGGCTGGTCGAACGGGTCGATGCCGTACAGCTCGGCGCTCATGGTGGTCGAGAGCTCGAGCATGTAGTAGAGGCCGCCCACGTGCGCCTCGTCGACGGTGTCGAGGTGGATCGCCATGTTCGGGCGACCGCTGGCGGTGATGTGCTGCTCGGCGCCGAGATAGCCGTGATCGAGGATGGTGGCGAAATCGGCACCATTGAGGTACGCTGCGGTTTCGATCTTCGGATACGCGGCCGGGGTGGCGATCTTGGGGCCGTGATCCTTGACGGTCAGGAAGGTGACCACCTTGTCGAACGGGCCCTCGGCATAGAGCTGCTGCTGGCCGTGCTGGTCGAAGGTGCCGAGCGCCGCCGCTGGCGACGGGCCGACGTGCACGGCCTTGCCCTTGCGGTTGAGCATCTTGCCGAGCGAGACCGCGCACAGGTGCGAGTACCATTCGGCGACGCCATAGAGGCGGTTGTTGAAGCTGAACATCACGTGGATGGTCTTGCGGCGCTTGCGCGTCAGCAGGTAGTGCACCAGCGAGTGCATGTAGGCCGGATTCTTGTGCGGGTCGCCGTGGCGGCAGCGCTTGTCCATGTCGGCGCCGCCCTTGAGCAAGGCGTCCACGTTGAATCCGCACATGCCGGCGAGGAACAGACCGGCGTTGCCGAGCACGCCGAAACGCCCACCGAGATTGCCGGGGATGTTGAGCGTCTCGATCTTCTCCTGCTTGGCGATCTCGGCGAGCGAGCTCTTCTCGCGATCGGTGGTGATCACCACCTGGGCGGTGAGCGCGCCCTTGCCGCACTTTTTCTTGAGGACCTCCTGCAGCCACATGAAGATCGCCAGGGTCTCGACCGTGGTGCCCGACTTGCTGATCACCTGGAAGAGGGTCTTCTTGATGTCCACGATCTCGAACAGATCGCTCAGGCCCTTCGGATCTGGATTCGCCAGGAAGAACACCTTCGGGGCGCCCTTGCGCTCCTTGGCCTCCTGCTGGTTGAACTCGCCATGGCCCAGGGCCGTGAACAGGCTCTTGGCGGCGATCAGGCTGCCGCCGGTGCCGATGATCACCAGGTTGTCCCACATGCCCTGGTGCTTCTTCACCAGCGCCTTGAGCTCGGCGGTGTTCTGGTAGGGGAGATCGAAGAAGGCGCTCTCGCCGTTGGTGCGCAGCTCCTCGATGTTCTCGTGATGCTTGGGGAACTTGGCCACCAGGGTGTCGACTTCGGACTTGGTCAAGCCGTGCGTCGCGCCGATCGCTTCGGCGAGGCAGTTGGTGAAGTCGAGATTGAGGCTCATGCGCGCTCCAAGTGCTCGCGGGGCCGTGACTTGTCAGCAGAGCGAGCGAGCAGGAGGTCGAGCCGGACCTCATCGAACGTCGTCTACCGGTCCATCGAGGCGGCCGTGCGCACCGGTGATAATTGGTGGGCTGCGAGCATAGGAGTCGAAACCGTCCTTTTCAAGCCGGTTTTCGCTTGAGGACGGGCTCAGCCAATTACGCTCAAAGGATTTAGGGCATGCTTTTAAGTCAGGGGCTATGCCCCTACGTCCCTGCGGGACTACCCCACGGGCTTGGTCGTGCTCGGTTTCCTCGGCTGGGCCTCGGAAACCGTGGGCGGATGGGCTACGCCCATTATTCTGCCCAGCCACTCGGTCGCCCGCCCCTTGGCGGGAGATGGGGCCCCTGGGTAGGGCGTTGGGGGTGCGGCTCAGCTGATCTTGTTGATGCTCGGTGGTATGGAGGCCTTGGGAGGCGCATTGCCGGCCGGGTGGTGTCGGCAAGCTCTGAGCATGAGCATCCGATCAATCGTGTTGGCGCTGGTCCTGGCGACTCTGGGATTCCGATCGGCAGTGGCCGAGGAGGGGGTAGCGGGACCGCAGTTGCTCACCGACAAGGCGTATGGGCCACGGGTGTCGGCGCTCATCGACGCTGCCCAGACGTCGATCGACGTCGTCATGTACCAGGTGAACCTGCCCGTGGATGCCCGGCCAACCCATCCGGTGCGGGTGCTGCTCGACCGCCTGGTGGCCCGTCACCAGGCTGGCGTGGCGGTGAGCTTGGTGGTCGACGCAGGCACCCCCGAGGAAGGCGTCGAGCGGCCGAGCGCCAACGCCGCCGCGTACCTCGCGAGCAAGGGCATCGACGTCAGGTGGGACGAGGACGATCGCACCACCCACGACAAGGCGCTGGTGGTGGACGGTCGTTGGTGCGTCATCGGCTCCACCAACTGGACGGCCGCGGCGCTCGGTCACAACCGCGAGCTCTCGGTGCTGCTCGATGACCGCGAACTCGCGGCGAAGCTCGCTAAGCTATTCGCCGCGATCCGCGAGAAAAGCCATCCAGTGGAGTGACTGGCGCGCGGCCGATCGTGGAATCGGGGGGCCGTCATCCCAGCCACGCGGCGACGCCGCGGAGAACGCCGCGAGCCGAGCCCGGCTCGTCGCCGCGCTGGCTCGCCGCCACCGCCAGCGCGAGCAGCAGATGCGCCAGGGTGAGTGGATTCCGGCCACCATGACGACGCGCCAGCCAGATCAGGAAGCGTGCCTTGGCGACGCCGCGCGCGTCCGGATCCGCGCGATCCCCGCCATCCTTGCGATGAATCGCGCGCAGCGCGCGCGTGAAGCGCAGCGGACGGCGCAGGCGCAGGAAGAAATCCAGATCCTCGCCGAGCGCGTAGCCGGGCCGGCGCGCATCGAATCTGACGCGAGCCGCCTCGGCGCGCCGGACGGCGAAGCAGCATCCGTACAATGCGCTGGTGTCCTGGTCGCGGCGTCTGGCCAGCAACCGTCGCGGATCATGGAATACCCCGAGATGAGCGAGCCGATGCAGGCGGCGGACATCGCGGCTCCGGCATTCGACCACCGGCCCCCAGCCGCAGACCTCGGGTTCGGCCACCGCGAGACCGCGCAGGCGCGCGGCGAAATCAGCGGCGAGATCGGTGTCGTCGTCGAGGAAGCAGGCAATGTCCGCCGAGGCCGCTGCCAGCAGCGCGTTGCGCGCGGCGGGCAGACCGGACAGATCCGGCCGGTGCAGGACGCGCGCGCGTCCATCGGCGCATCCGTGGGCTGGGAACGGGGTCGGCGACTGGTCGCACACCAGGATCTCGTCGCCTGGCCCGACGCAGCGAGCGACCAGACGGAGCGTCCTGGCCAGGCTCTCGTGGCGGTTCTTGCTCGGGATGAGGAAGGCGATCGCGGGCACGCGCGCTCAGCAGAACCGGGTTCCGGAACGCTTCGGCGCGTTTCCGCGGGCTGGCCAGGGACGTACCTCGGGTCGCATGGATCGAGCGTACTACCGAGGAACCTGCCACAAGCCGGCGCCCCAGGCCCGGCTTGAACCTGGCGTCGGGCGGACTAACGTTCACTGGGTGAACATCGCTAACGTACGGTGTCCCCGGTGAAAACCCATGAAAGCACCTGACCAGAAGCTGCTGCAGATCGCCCAGCTCCTGTCCGAGGAGCGGGGACTTTCGCAACGCGACATCTTCCTGCGGCTGGACATGGCCCAGGGCCTGGTGAACCGCTATCTGAAGCTCCTCGCCGCTAAGGGATGGATCAAGCTCACCACCGCGCCAGCCAAGCGCATGCGCTACTGGCTCACGCCGAAAGGCATGACCGAAAAGAGCCGGCTGGTGCTCGAGTTCGTCACCAGCAATTACCGGCTCTACCGCGAGGCGCATCGCAACGCCTCGAACGCGCTCCATTCGATGGCGCGTTCGGGAGTGGCCCGGGTGGCCTTTCTCGGCGGTGGCCCGCTGGCCGAGATCGCCGCGCTGTCTCTGCGAGAGAACGGACAACGGCTGATCGGCGTCATCGACGCGACGGTCGAGGAAGCCGCGGCACTCGAGACACCGCGCATCGCCATCGCCGATCTCGCCGCCGCGGGCTGCGAAGGAGTCCTGCAGATCATCCCCGCCGAGCGGGCGATCGTGCGTAATCTCGAGAAGAAGTACGTCGTGGCGTCGCTGATGTCCGTTCCGGCGGAAGCCGCGTCCGTCAAGCCTGCTCGGCCGGAATCGGCATGAGGATCCTGGTCTTCGCCCCTCATGCCGCTGTCTGGGCGCACTCGTTTCCCGAGGCGCTGGTCGCCGAGGCCCTACAGCGTTCAGGACACGAGATCACCTATGTCACCTGCGGGACCCGGTTGTCTGCCCACTGCACGGCGATGAGCGCGCGCGGTATCTCGCCAGCAGCGAGCGCGGCCGACAAGGCCGAGGTCTGCCGAGCCTGCGTCTCGGCAAAGCGGCTGATCCGCCATCGTTTCGGTTTCGACGGGTTCGACATCGACGAGCGCCTCACGCCCGCCGACGACCGCGACATCGCGGCGTTGATGGCGACGGTCGAGCGCTCGCGGCCGCTGGAGCTGGTGGTCGACGGCATCGAGGTCGCGCGGCTCGCCCTGTACGAGCCGCTCCTGCACGCGAAGAAGACCAGCTGCGACTTCACCGACGAGGAATGGCCACGCTGCCTGATCTACATCCGCAATGCGCTCAGCGTGCTGTTCGCGTGCCGCCGTGTTTTCGCGGACGCGCAATTCGACCGCGTGCTGTGCTACAATTCCCTCTACGGCGTGAACCACGTCTGCTGCCGCTACGCCCAGCTGCGCGGGATCGCCTACTACACGATCCATGCCGGCGGCAACCTCTCCAACCGTCTGCAGACGCTGATGCTGACCAAGGGCATGACCAGCGCGTACTCGGCGCGCAACATCTCGAAGCTCTGGCCCGAGGTCCGCGACTGGCCATGCTCCGCACTCTCTCTGTCGCGCGTCACCGACCATCTCCTCAGGTTGTTCCAGGGCAGCAGCGTCTTCGTGTATTCTACACCGATGGCGGGAGGGGATGCCGACGTCCGCTCCCGCTTCAGCGTCGCGCCTGGCCAACGCCTGCTGGTGGCCACGATGAGCAGCTATGACGAGCGCTTCGCCGCCGAGGTCATCGGGGCCATCGATCAGCCCGCGGACCCGCTCTTCCCAACCCAATTGGAGTGGGTGCGGGCATTGGTCGCCCTCGTCGCGACGCGCCGCGATCTCGCGCTGATCATCCGCGTCCACCCCCGAGAGCTGCCGAACCGGCGGGACCCTGTGCATTCCGAGCACGCCCGCCAGCTCCACGCCGCGCTGAGCGATCTGCCGGACAACTGCCACGTCAACTGGCCGTCGGATGGCGTCTCCCTGTACGACCTGGCGAAGCATGCCGACGTGTTCCTCAACGCCTGGTCGAGCGCCGGCGTCGAGATGGCCCTGCTCGGTCTGCCGGTCGTGTCCTACTCGGCGGGGTTGCTGTACTATCCCGCCGACCTCAATCTCTGCGGCGGTGGCATCGAGGCGTACCTCGCGCACATCGATGAAGCGCTCGACCAGGGATGGAGCGAGGAGCGCATGCGGGCTGCCTATCGCTGGTTCGCGCTCGAACATGGGGGCGGCCTGTTTTCGATCGCCGAAGCGATCCCCGATCGCGATCGCCCCCGGCCTCCGCTACTTCGCGCCGTCGAGAAGGCCATGCGCCCATGGATGGATGCTCCTGGTCAGGTGATCGATGCGTGGCTGCGCCCTCGCCACCTCCGCGAAGCCGAGCGCATCGCTGCGATCATCGTTGCGGGTCGCGATGGCAAGGATGCCGCCGAAGCGGCCGACCGTGGCTTGGACCTGGCCGAGGAGACTGCCGGGCTGAGATCGGAGGCCGCGCGCCTGGTCTCAGCCTTGTCCGTGGGCGGAACCGATGGCCCCCTGCTGCACAAGCTCGCCGCCTTTGCCGACCCGACCGCGGCCATGGAACGGACGTAGCATGACCGAGCCGACCCATCCGGCGAGCGCCACCGCCAGGAGCGCGCACTACCTGCTGAGGCTGCTGCGTTTCGCCTTCGCGCGCAATCCGCTGATGTACGCCGGCTCGATCATCGTGGCGATGTCGCTGGTCGCCGAGCTGGTGGCGATGGGATCAGTCTATTACGCATCCCTGATTGTATCCGGGCAGAAGATCCCTGCCGGAGACCGTCTGCCGACCGTGCTGCTCGCGATCGGGATTCGGCCGGACATGAAAAACCTGCTGGTGCTCTTCGCTCTGGTGCTGTTGGCCCGGCTGATCACGCAACTAGGCAGCCACATGCTTTCCAACCATATCGGGAAATGCGTGCAGACCCAGCTGTCGGCGATCGCATTCGATCGCATCATCCGCGATTTCAGCCTCAAGGAGATCGAAGACAAGAGCATCGGTTACTATATCACCTTGACCGGCGATGAATCGGCTCGGGCCGGATCGGTGGTTGAGAACCTCGGCCAGTGGCTGTCGGCCGCGGCGCTCGCCGGCGTGTACTTCCTCGCCATTGCTTGGTATTCCCCAGCCGCCTGCCTGATGGTGTCGTGCCTGCTCTGCCTGTCGCTGCTGATCCTGCTGCGAGCGTTTCGCGCCACCGATCGGCTCGGTGCGCGACGTACCGAGTTGCAGGGCGAAGCGGGATCGATTCTGCTGGATTCCCTGAATGGAGTGCGCTCGGTGCGCGCATTTTCCGGTGAGCACTACGTGAGTCTCGCACATCGAGCCGCCATTCACAGCTACACACGCGTGCTGTTCACGATCGATGCCATCAACACCATGGCCCGCTCCGCCCCGGCGGCATGCCTGTTGGCGCTGTTCGCCGTGGTGATGCTGATCTGGGCTCCGGCCGACGGCTCTGTTGATCTGGCCTTCGCCGCGACGCTCCTGTTCCTGCTGCTGCGCTTCTTCCCGGTCATCGGCCAATGTCTGAACGTGTCGCTGCGGATCGTCGCCGATGCCAAGGCCGGACGGGACATGACCGGGCTGCTCGACGAGCCTGCTGGGGGCTGGGACGGAAGCACCGTCCTCGGGCGTCCAGTCACGGAGATCGCACTCACCGGCGTGGGGTTCTCGTACCCTGGAAGGGCACCGGTCCTGGATGGCGTGAGCATCGCGTTGCGCGCCGGCCGGTCGTACGCCATCGTCGGGCCTTCCGGATGCGGAAAATCGACCCTGTTGGATCTCCTCCTGGGTCTGCGCCGCGTGGACGCTGGATCGATTTCGATCAATGGCATGCCGATCGAGCGCGTGAGCCTGCGCTCGCTGCGCGAGCGCGTGGTCCTGCTCGGGCAGCAGACGACCATCTTCAACGATACGGTGATGACCAACATCTCCTTCGGCGCCACCACCACGGACGCTCGCGTGCGCGCCGCCGCCGAGGCGGCGTGCATCGCTCCGTTCATCGCCGCGCTTCCCGCGGGCTACGACACCCGCCTCAATTACCAGGGAGCCAACCTCTCCGGCGGGCAGCGCCAACGCATCGGCATCGCCAGGGCGCTGGTGCGCGAAGCGGATGTCCTGATCCTGGACGAGGCCACCGCCTCCCTCGACCGCGAGACCCGCGATGCGCTCGTCGAGCGCATCCTCGGGTCATATCACAACAGGATCGTCATCTTCGTCACCCATGACCCCTGGATCCGCGCCCGCGTGGACGAGGTCATCGATCTCGCGGGGCTGAACCGTGTGCAGCCGGATGCCCACGCCCCAGCAACGCCTAGCGAGACGGAGCCCGCATGAAGGTGTCGTCGGCGGCCCGCGACATCCTGCTGCTCGGCCGTGGGCTGGCCTTGCACGAGACGATGCGCATGGAGCGGGCGGAGGCCGACGAGCGAGCATCCTCCATCCGTCCTCGTCTCTCCTCCATGTACGATGGCTCACGCAACCGCGAAGGAGGATGGTGATGCGCATCCCCAATATCAGGGCCTTCCTGAAGCGCAGGCGCACCGCGCGATTCAGCACGCCTTCGTACGCGCAGGAGGGGGAGGACCTCGTGCTGGGCCGCATCTTCGGCGAACAGCAAAGCGGATTCTATGTGGATGTCGGTGCCCATCATCCCCACCGGTTCTCCAACACCTGGCTCTTCTACCAGCGTGGTTGGCGCGGCATCAACATCGATGCCACCCCTGGCAGCATGGCCGCATTCTCGAAGTCAAGACCACGCGACGTGAACATCGAATGCGGCGTCGCCGAGCACGCCGGCGAGTGCAGGTTCTTCCTGTTCAACGAACCGGCGCTCAACACCTTCGACGAACGGGTGGCGAAGGGCCAGGAAAACCACCGCTACCACATAACCAGCTCGGTGGTCGTGCCGCAGCAGCCATTGTCCGTTTTGCTGGATCGCCATCTGCCCGCCGGTGCGACCATAGACTTCCTGAGCGTCGACGCCGAGGGGCGCGACCTCGACGTGCTGCGCTCGAACGATTGGGCACGCTTCCGGCCGCGCATCGTGATCGCCGAATGCGCGCTCGCGAGCATCGCCATGGTATCGGAAAACCAGATCAGCTCCCACCTCGCGAGCCTGGGCTACGTGCTCTTCGCCAAGACCTTCAAGTCGTGCTTCTATGCCGAGCCGGCCTGGATCGCCGCGCGGCAGGCTCCGGCGGGAGGCGCCCATGGCTGAGCCGTTCCCTTCGCCGCCGCTGGCCGGTGAAGCGCCACGCACGCCATTGCGGGTGACGTTCGGCCTCATAGTCCTCGATGGCGAGCCGTTCACCCGCTATTGCTTGCGCGCGCTGTATCCTTTCGCCCATCAGATCATCGTCGTCGAAGGCGCGTGCTCGGCGGCCGCGGGCATCGCCACCGCCGACGGGCACTCGCGAGACGGCACCCTGGAGATCCTGCGCGCCTTCGCTCGCGACGAGGATCCCCAAGGCAAGATACAGATCGTCACCAAGGATGGCTTCTGGCTCGAGAAGGACGAGATGTCCCAGGCGTACGCGGAGCGCTGCACCGGGGATATCCTTTGGCAGATCGATATCGACGAATTCTACCACCCGCGCGACATGGCGCGGATCCTCGAGCTGTTCGCCGCGCGCCCCGAGCTGCAGGCGGCCTCGCTCCATCAGATCCAGTTCTGGGGCGGGTTCGAACAGTACGTCGACGGCTGGTACCTCATGCGTGGCGGCAACACCTTCCACCGCGTGTTCCGCTGGCAGCCTGGCTACCGCTATGCGGCTCATCGCCCGCCCACGGTCGTCGACGGCTCCGGCATCGACCTGCGCCGGCGCGGCTGGCTGTCGGACCGCGAGCTCGCTCGCGAGGGGATATTCCTCTACCACTATTCCCTGGTCTTCCCCAAGCAGGTGATGGAGAAGTGCGAGTACTACAGCAAGGCTTCCTGGGCCGATCGCGAGGGCGCGTTGCGCTGGGCGGAAGAGGAATACCTGCGCCTCGCGCGGCCGTTCCGCCTGCACAATGTGTATGAATTCCCCGGCTGGCTCGAACGCTTCACCGGGGAGCATCCGCCGCAGGCGCGTGCCCTCATGGCGGACGTCGCCTCAGGCGCGATGCGTATCGAGGTGCGTCCCCTTGACGACATCCGGCGCCTGCTCGATTCGCCATGGTATCGCCTCGGCAAGAGCGCGATGAGGATCGCGGAGCCGCTCGATCGATTCTGGCGCCGCGCTTGTGGAAAAGCGGGCCGTGTCGGCTCGGCCTTGTGCCAGCGGATCGGCTTGACGCGATGAAGACACCCTTGTCGATCGACGCGTCCCTGTCGCGCGCCTATGATGACTGGTACCACGACGGCCTGACACCCTGGCGTGAACTGGGAGCGACGGGCAAGACGCGCAACATCCTCGCGCTCTGTGGCGGCCGCTCCTTCGCGCGGATCCTCGAATGGGGGGCAGGGGAAGGCAGCATCCTCCAGCGTCTCGCCGAGGCCGGCATCGGCTCCGAACTGCATGCGCTCGAGGTATCGCCGAGCGGCGTCGACGCGATCCGCAAGTGGCGCATCCCGGGCCTCGCGTCGGTCGAGCTCTTCGACGGCTATCGCACGTCATTCGCCGATGGGCACTTCGACCTCTGCGTGCTGTCTCACGTGCTCGAGCACGTCGAACATGTGCGCCCCGCCCTGCGCGAGATCAGGCGCATCTCGAAGCAGCAGGTCATCGAGGTTCCCTGCGATTACTGCATCGGAGTGGACACGCAGGCCGAGCACTACCTATCCTACGGGCACATCAACGTGTTCACGCCCTCGACCCTGCGCTTCCTGCTGAAGTCAGAGGGTTTCGCCATCGTCGCCGATCGCCACAGCGATCTCGACCTCGAGCTGCGCCGCTACGATGCGTACCAGAACCACCAGGTTCGGCGGAACGTGTTCAGCGAGACGCGTCTGCGTTGGGACATGCTGAGGAAACATCTGGTCCGTTTGAGGAAAGGTCGCAGGTACGCAGACGAATTCACCTACGACGCCTACACGGTCCTCGCCAGCTCGGGCACGTCGCCGGCTTCATCGCCGCCGGCACCGGGACCCTTCGACGTGGCTGGCCGCGATGCCTGACGCGCTCACGGCACCATTACGCGTGCTCCAGGTCAGCGCCCGGGACAGCGCCGGCGGGGCCGAGCGCATCGCCTCCGACTTGGCCGGTTCATTGCGCGACCGGGGCCATGCCTGCTGGACCGCAGTCGGTACCAGGACCGGGAACGACCCGTTCGTGTCGGCGATCCCAGGAGCCAAACCCAGGATGCTCCAGCCGAGAACGGCGATCGAAGGCCTGGGCGCGCTTGGCCGCGCGCTGGGTTCAGGCCTACGCGCGCTCGCGCATCCGCTGCGCGGCTGGGACGCTTTCCGGGGCCATGAGGAATTCCGTTCGTCGCCACGCTCCGCCGATATCCTGTCGTTGCCGCCGTGGCGGCCGCGGATCCTGCATTGCCACAATCTCCATGGCGGTTATTTCGACCTGCGCGCATTGCCCACGTTGAGCGCCAGCGTGCCGACGTTCCTCACACTCCACGACAGTTGGCTGTTGTCGGGCCACTGCGCGTACGCCTTCGATTGCCAGCGCTGGGCGAGCGGCTGCGGCAGCTGCCCATACTTGTCGACGTACCCTGCCGTCCGCCGCGATGCGACCGCCGCCAACTGGAAGCGCAAGCGCGACATCCTCGCGCGCTGCCGCCTGCGCATCGCCGCGCCGTCGCGCTGGCTCATGGACATGGCGCGGTCATCGCTGCTGGCCGAATCCATGGTGGAGGCGCGGGTGATCCCTAATGGCGTCGATCTGGCGATCTTCGCCCATGGCGATCGCAACTCCGCGCGACGAGAATTGGGTCTGCCGCTGGATCGCCAAATCATCCTCTTCGTGGCGAATGGCATCCGCGCCAACCAGTTCAAGGATTTCGCCACGTTGCGCGCGGCGCTGACGATGATGGTTTCGGATCCGCGCCAGGCTCCGCTACTTGTCGGACTGGGCGAGGGCACGTCCTCGACAGCAGACGCGGCCACGCACGGCGAAGACCCGGCGGGCATCCTGTTCGTTCCCTATCAGCACGATCGCCGCATCGTCGCCGCGTACTACCGCGCCGCGGACCTCTACGTCCACGCCGCCCTGGCGGATACCTATCCGACGACCGTGATCGAAGCCTTGGCCTGTGGCACACCGGTGGTCGGCACCGCCGTAGGCGGGATCCCCGAACAGATCCGTGATGGCGTGACCGGGATGCTGGTGCCACCGCGCGATCCCAAGTCGCTGGCGGAAGCCGTGCTCGCCCTGCTGCACGCTCCAGAGCGCCTATCTGGGATGGCCGCCGCGGCCGTGGCCCACCGGGCGGAGCACGATCTCGAGCGCATGGTCGGCAGCTACATCGATTGGTACGCCGATGCGCTCAGCGGGCGCGCATGAGAGGATCCCGGAAACCCACCGTGTCGGAGCTGCCAAGACCGCCAGGCGGCAGCGGATGGCCATGGACGCCAGCCGCGACCGAAGCCGATCGACCCCGCGCCTCCAACCACCAGCGCCTGCCGCGCATCACGCTGGTGGTGCCGTCGTTCAACCAGGGCGAGGACATCGAGCGTTGCCTGCGCTCGATCATCCTGCAGGGATACGCCGATCTCCAATTGCTGGTGATCGATGGCGGCAGCACCGATCGCACCGTCGAGGTGCTGCGCACCTACGCTCCATGGATCGATTTCTGGTCCTCCCGTTCCGATCGCGGCCAATCCCACGCGCTGAACCAGGGCTTCGCGCGCGCGACCGGGATGGTGTTCGGCTGGCTGTGTTGCGACGACGTCCTCGCTCCCGGTGCCCTGGACCGCGTTGGCGCATGCTTCACTGAAGCCGATGTCGACGTGGTGGTCGGACGCTGCGTCCGCCGCGATGTGGGATCGGCCGACGAGAGCATCGTCGGTGCCAGCGCGGAAACACTGGCGCTGATGCCGCACCTCAATCCGGTGCCCCAGTCCAGCTGCTTCTTCCGCCGACCGGCTATGCGGGTGGATCGGCTGTTGCGCGAGCGTTTCCACTATTCGATGGATTCTGAACTGTGGAACCGATTGCGCGAGGCTGGTGCGCGGTGGCGATGCGTCGATGACGTCCTCAGCATCGCGTACACGAGCGGCACCAACAAGACCAGCCGGGGAGGGACGGCGATCATCCGCGAACTCGTCCAACAGCAGGTGCGCTACGCCCGTGAGCCTATACCCCTGGTGCTGTGGTACCTGCTCCTGCGCTGGCCTCTCGACTGGATCATCATCCACGCGGATGAGCCGCTATTCGCTAGGATGCTGCGGCCGCTACAGGTCCTCTACACCGCCGCGCTGGCGCCGTTCTACGGTACCGCCCGCATCAAGGCGATGAACGCGTGGAGCGGTTTCGCCGCGCTCAGCCGCGCCACGCGCGCGCTCAGGCGCCTTGATCGGGGGAGCGGCTAGAGCGCCACCCCGAGCCGCGCGAACAGCCGCGCATAATCGTCAGCGACCACGTCCCAGGTGCGGCGCGGGCGCGCCGCGGCGCCGGCTGCGAGGTCGAGAATCGCGCGCGGCTGGCCGAGGAGGCGGCGCAGGGTCTCGCGCAGATCGTCTGCGTCGCCCGGCTTGACGTGCAGCCCATCGACGCCATCGCGCACCAGTTCGGCGGGGCCGCCCCAGCCGGCGACCACGCAGGGCACGCCGGCGGCGAGCGCCTGCGCGGTGACCAGCGAGAACGTCTCGGGCCAGGTGCTCGGCACCACCAGCACGTCGATGCCCGCGAGCAGATCCTCGGCTTCTCCGGGCGCATACGCGCCCGACCAGGTCGTCCGGCCGGCGGGCAGCAGGCGCGCCAGCTCGTCGCGATAGGTTGGTGGGCCATCGCCATGCACGCGCAGGCTCCAGGGCAGATCAGCGATCCCGGCCAGCGCCGCAGCGAGCAGGTGCGGACCCTTGGCTCGCTGCAGATGACCCATGAAGCCGACCACCGGCGCCGTGCCCGCGGCGCAGGGACGCGGCGAGGCGCGTTCGTCGGCGCCGTTGCCGATCACCTCGATGGCTGATGCCGGCAGCTCGGCGATGCGCGTGACGGTCTCGGCGACGAATCGCGTGGGCGATACCAGGGTCGATCCGCCACGCAGCGTCGCCGCGGCGGCGCCATGGCGGGCGACGAAGGCTGCCCGGTTGCTACGCAGCGCGACATCGGCGAGCCGGCGCAGCCGCCCGCGCAGACTTCCTGGCGCGCGCACCGCGCGCGCTGACGCTGGCCAGCAGCTGGCGCAGCGGCGACCGCCGTCCGGACCCGGGCACAGACGGCCATGGTTGCCGATCAGCTGCACGGTCGGGCAGACCAGGTGGAAGTCGTGCAGGGTGATCACGCTCGGCAAGCCACGCGCCGCCACCCGTCCGGGCAGCAGCGAGGACAGGTTCTCGAGGTGATGGAAGTGGACGAGGTCCGGTCGCTCCTCGTCCATCGCCTGTTCGAAGAGGCTCACGACATCCGGATGGTCGAGACCGCCGCCGAAGCGCCGCTGCAACGGTACTTCGGCGCGGATGACGCTGACCCCGGCGAGCGACTCGCGAACGATCGTGGGCCGCGCTGCGTCGATCACCGGCATGGGCGCGGACGAGCCCAGGCGGCGGCAGAAGACCGGCGCCGCGTGGCCGCGCCCCTGCCAGCGCCGCGCGAGCTGGCCGATGGTGACGATGGTGCCGTCGATGCGCTCCGGGAGCCAGCAGGCGGTGACCGAGAGGATGCGCGCCACGGTCAGAGCGTAGCGCGCTGGGCCACGGGGCCAGGACGCGGCCAGCCGCAGCGCGCTCCGGCCCGGTACGCACGGGTGAAACGCCACCACTCGCTCCACGCCGGGCGCCGCCGCGCCAGCAGCCAGGCCGCGTGCTGCAGCCAGGTCTTCGCCGGCGAACGCGCCCAGCGGTGCGCGCGGTCGAGCACGCCGAGATTGCGCCAGTAGCGCGGCGCGAGCGCGGGCGGGCGGGTGGCGATCTCACCGAGTCTCCCGCCCAGGATCGGCTGACGGTCGCGGTCGCGGCGCGGATGCAGGAAGCGCGCCGGCACCACTGTCGCCACGCGCGCGCCGGCGCGCAGTGCACGCAGCTGGTAGTCGACTTCGTCGCCCCACAGGAAGAAGCGTGGCTCGACGGTGCCGATGCGCTCGACCAGTGATCGCCTGAGCAGCGTGCCGTTGAACGGCGCGGTCTCGCCCCACACCAGTCCGCCGCGCTCGAGTGGCGCCACGCCCTCGATGGTCCAGCGCTTCCTCAGCGCGAAGGCGAGCCGCGTCGGATCGAGTTCATCGAGCACCAGCGGACCGCACATGTCCAGGTGGTCGCGTCGGGCATGCGCCAGCTGCAGGGCCAGAGTCTCCGGCAGTGGCTGGCCATCGTCGTCCATCAGCCACAACCAGGCGGCGCCAAGGGCCAGGGCGGCGCGCATGCCCAGGTGGAAACCGCCGGCGCCACCCGCGTTCAGCCGCGAGTGGAGCGGGCGCAGCCGGCGATCGCCCGCGGCGGCCTCGGCCAGCCATGCCGCGGTGCCGTCCGTCGAGGCGTTGTCGATCACCAGCACCAGGTGCGGACGGGTGGTCTGGCGCGCGATCGCGCGCAGGCAGCGCGCCAGCAGCTCACGGCGGTCATGGGTGACGACCACGGCGATGACGCGTTCATCCGCTCGTGGATGGTCCTGTGGACTCTCTTGTGACTGGTTGCGTGGAGTGGCCGAGGTCATGCGTCGGCGCCCACCAGTTGTCCGGCGCGCGTGAGCGCGGCAGCCACCACCTGGTCCATGTTGAAGTAGCGGTACTGCGCGAGCCGGCCGACGAAGGTGGTGTCGGTTTCGGCGTCGGCGAGCGCCTGGTAGCGCAGGTAGAGCTCGCGCGTGTCTGGCGCCGGGATCGGGTAGTAGGGATCGCCCTCAGAGAGGGGGAATTCGCGCACGATCGAGGTGCCGGCCGCGGTTTCGCCAGTGAGGTGCTTGAATTCGGTGACGCGGGTGAACGGCACCGCCTCATCGGGATGATTGACCGTGCCGATCGGCTGGAAGCGCTCGGTGCCACCGATGTGACTGTGCTCGAAGCGCAGCGAACGGTAGGGCAGCCTTCCGAAGCGGTGGCCATAGAATTCATCGATCGGCCCCGACCATACCAGGTGCCGCGCCATCGCGCGATGGCGGTGCGGATCGTACGCGGTCGCGGTCTCGACGCGGATGCGCGGATGGTCGAGCACCCGGCGGAACATGGCGGCGTAGCCCTCGGCCGGCATGGCTTGATGGCGATCGGTGAAATAGCGGTCGTCGCGATCGGTGCGCACCGGGATGCGCGCGGTGACCTGGGCGTCGAGCTGGTCGGGATCGCGGCCCCACTGCTTGCGGGTGTAGCCGCGGAAGAACGCCTCGTAGAGCTCGGGCCCGATGGCCTCGAGCACCACGTCGCGGCTGGTGCGGGGCTTTCCGTCGCTCGGCGTTCTGGTTGGAACGCGCAGGCGCGCAAGCAGCTGCGCGCCCGAGGCGGCGTCGAGCGTCAGTCCGAAGAAGCGTTCGAGCGTCTCGAGATTCACCGGGATCGGGAACAGCATGCCACGGTGCTCGGCGCGGACGCGGTGCTCATATGGACGCCAGGCGGTGAAACGCGACAGGTACGCGACGATCTCGGGTGCATTGGTGTGGAAGATGTGAGGACCATAGCGGTGCACGGTCAGCCCGTGCGCGTCACGCTCATCGAAGGCGTTGCCGCCGATGTGCTCCCGCCGGTCGATGACCAGCACCGTGCGCCCGGCGGAGGCCAGCCGCTCGGCCATTACCGCGCCCGCGAAGCCCGCTCCGACCACCAGCGCGTCGACGAGCGGTGGGACGGGCATGGACGTGATCGTGGAGGCCGTCTGGCGGGGGCAAGCCGGACGACGACGCGGAGGAGGGAAAGATGGAAGAGAGTAGCGGAAGCGGGTACCTTCTTCCTTTGGTCTTCCCTCTTCCCTCTTCCCTCTTCCCTCTTCTTTCTTCTTTCTTCTCTGCTTTCCGCTTTCCGCTCCCCGCTCTCCACCCACCATGCCGTGATGTCGGCATCCAGCGCCATCGCCGCCATCGAGCCCTCGCGCGGCGCGGTCTCCGCGTGGGCGGCGGCGCTGCGCCTGCACCACTGGCCAAAGGGCGCGGTGGTGCTGGTCGGCCTGCTGCCGACCGGCGCCTTCGCGCATGCGGCGCAGGTGGGCCTCGCGCTGGCGGCGGCGGCGCTGTTCCAGCTCGCCGCGTCGGCCGGCTACCTCATCAACGACAGCCTCGATGCCCGGCGAGACCGGCTGCATCCGCGCAAGCGCCTCAGGCCGATCGCCTCGGGCCGCATCGGCGTCGCGGCGGCGGCCAGCGTCGCACTCGCACTCGCAGCGGTGGCGTTGGTGGGCGGCTCGTGGCTCTCGCACGGCCTGGGCCTGGTGCTGGCGGCCTACCTGGTGATCACGCTCGCCTATTCGCTGGCGTTCAAGCATGCCGTCGGCGTGGACATCCTGGTGATTGCCGGCGTCTTCGTGCTGCGCGCCATCGCCGGCGTGGTGGCGATCGACGCCGAGATCTCGCCGTTGTTCCTGTCGTCGGTCGGCTGCCTCGCGCTGCTGCTCGCCTTGGGCAAGCGCCTGAGCGAGGCGCGCCTGCTCACCGAGACCGCGAAGGTCCACCGCATCGTGCTGCGCGCCTACGCCGCGCCGGGCTGGCGGCGGGTGCTGACCGCGGTCGGCGCGGCCACCATCGCCTGCTATGCGGTCGCGGCCACACGCTCGCCCACGGCGGTGGCGCACCCGGCGCTGATGCTGTCGGTGCTGCCGGTGTTCCTCGGCATCTGGCGCTACACGCGCCTGGTGGTCACCGACGGCGCGGGAGGGGAGCCGGAGCGGCTGCTGGCCCGCGACCCGTGGATGCTCGCCGCAGCGGCCTCGTGGATCGCGGTGATGATCGGCGCGATGCTGGTGTGAAGAGAGTGCGTGGTGTTTGGAGTGAGGAAGAGAGTGTCTTCCCAACCACCCATCAAACACTCCTCAGCCCGGCTCTTTCCACTTGCCCGATTCCTTGATCAGGCCGATCAATTCGTCGCGCGCTTGGACCGAGGGCAGGTTCTTGCGCACCACGTCCCTACCGCGGTAGAGATCGATCTTTCCGGGCCCCGAGCCGACGTAGCCGAAATCGGCGTCGGCCATCTCGCCGGGGCCGTTCACGATGCAGCCCATGATCGCGATGGTGACGCCGTCGAGGTGGGCGGTGACCTCGCGGATGTGCGCGGTGACCTCCATCAGGTCGAACTGGGTGCGCCCGCAGCTCGGGCAGGCGACGTAGTCGGCGCGGGTGACGCGCGCCTTCACCGCCTGCAGCAGGGTGAAGCCGAGGCGGCGCGGGTCGGCGCACGAGGGCAGGTAGAGGCAGTCGCCGATGCCATCGACGAGCAGTCCGCCGGCTATGGCGGCGATGGCGAGCTCATCCTTCTGGAACGGCAGCGCGATGCAGATCGGCGGCCGGGTTCCCGTGCCGGGCTTCGTCCGCTCGGCGGCGATGAAGCGCGCCTCGATCGCCGCGGCGAGCAGGCGGTAGGCGCGCGTCTCGCCGATGATCCCCGGCTCGGCCAGGCCGATGACGCATCCCTCGGGTAGCAGCGGCAGCGTGCGCGCAAGCGCTCCGACCGGATCCGCATCGCCGAGCCGCAGCAGCACCAGCGATCCGGACGCGATCCTCGCTTCCGCCGCGCAATCACCGGTGCGGACATGCGCTAGCGGCATCTCGACAACGGACGACGGACGACGGAAGACGGATGCGTCGTCCTTCTTCTGGCATCCCTCGGCGCCAGGAATGCTGTGCGCCTGCAGGAACCACAGCTGGCGATCGGCGACCACCAGGTCGGCCGGGGGCTCCTTGCCCGGCGCGGGCTTGGCTCCGGCTGGCGCGAGCACGCGCGGGATCAGCCCGCCGCCGACCGGCACGTCATCGCCTACGCGCACGATCTCGGCGATGCGTCGGCGGAAGGTGAACGGATCCACCGCTTCGGCCGGGCAGCCGGCGGGCGGAGCGATCGCGGGCTGCGTGGCGTAGCGCGTGGCGAGCGCGCGCGCGACCGGGATCTCAGCCTCGGGCGGCTCGGTGAGGCTGACCCGGATGGTGTCGCCGATGCCGTCCTCGAGCAGCGCGCCGATGCCGGCGGCGCTCTTGATGCGGCCGTCCTCGCCGTCGCCGGCCTCGGTTACGCCGAGATGCAGCGGATAGCGTTCGCCGTGGCGATCGAGGCGCGCGACCAGCATGCGGTAGGCGGCGACCATGACCTTCGGGTTCGAGGACTTCATCGAGATGATCAGGTCCTTGTAGCCCTCGGACTCGGCGATGACCACGAACTCCATGGCCGATTCGACCATGCCGGCCGGGGAGTCGCCCCAGCGGTTCATGACGCGGTCGGACAGCGAACCGTGATTGGTGCCGATGCGCAGCGCCCGGCCGAGCTGCTTGGCACGGCGCACCAGTGGTAGGAAGCGCTCGGCGACGCGCTCGAGCTCTTCGCGGTATTCCTGGTCGGAGTATTCCTTCACCGCGAAGCGCTTCTTGTCGGCGAAATTGCCCGGGTTGACGCGCACCTTCTCTACGTGCTCGATCGCCTCCATGGCCGCGGCGGGCATGAAGTGGATGTCCGCGACCAACGGCACGTCGCGGAATCCGGCGGCGGTGAAGCCAGCGCGGATCTCCTTGAGCGCCTGCGCGTCCTTCACGCCGGGAGCGGTGATGCGCACGATCTGGCAGCCGGCCTCGGCGAGCACGCAACTCTGCCTGATCGTGGCCTCGACATCGGTGGTGCGCGTCGTGCACATGCTCTGCAGCGCGATCGGCGCGCCGCCGCCAACCTGGATCGATCCCACCATCACCGCGCGCGAGGCGCGCCGCGCATAGCCGAAACGGCTGGGGACGTAGGCCGTGGGGCTGGGCATGGATCCAGTGTAGTCGGGCATGATCGGGGGAAAGAAGCAAGACAGTTGAGGCCAGCGGTCCGTGGTGTGCGGTCCGCCGCTGAACAGCCATGGCGACCGCGGAGCGCGGCTGGCGAGTACGGTGATGATAGTCCTGCCGTCGACGCTGGAGGCCGCGACGAGGAACGTTCTCAGGCCCGATCCAGGCTCTCCACGCGCTGTTTCTGCTTCTTCGAAATCGCCTGCAGGGTGTCGCGCTCCTGGGCGGTGAGCGAGGGCAGGCCGTGCTCGGAGACCTTCACCAGCAGGCGATCGAGGATCTCCTGCTCACGCGCCTCTTCCTGCTCGATGCGCTGCTCGCGAGCCTCTCGCCGGCGTTCGCGCCAGCGGCCGAACCAGGATGGCCGCGACGGACGTGACGAGACATAGCCCGGCTCGGTCTCGAGCACCGGATCATATCCGCCCTGCACCGAGCGGTGCTCGAAGATGGTCGCGAACAGCATCATCAGGCCGAAGACCAGGAAGAGCATGTCCACGCCCATGATGGCCAGCACGATGATGCCGGCCGACGAGACGAAGCCTCCGGCGATGGTCACGCGTACTGCTCGCCGCAGGCCGAGCATCGGCCACAAGGCAGCGCGCCATAGCCGTCCACCATCGAAGAACATGCTCGGTATGAGATTCCACAGCATCACTCCGAAGCTCATCATAGCCATATAGCCCAGAGCGGCGCCGATGAAGCCGGCAGCGGAGCCGAGGATGCCTCCGCGGACTGAGCCGTTGAGGTATTCGGGAGTCCACTGCCAGTGTGGGATCAGCGCGCGTACGCTCAGTTCGCAGACCAGCCAGATCACCAGGCAGACGACGATGCCTGACATCGCGGTGGCGAATTGCGGGCCGGGCCGCACGGGGATGCGTAGGGAGCTCTGCGAACCGAGGGCCCACAACACGCTGTGCTCGGTATTGCCACCGACCAGCCGGGACATGATGACCTGCCCCCAGGCGTGCGCGAAGACCACTGCGAAAGGGATTATTATCGCGAGCGGTATGAACTGCGGCATCGAGGAGCGCACGAAGCCGACCGCTCCGAACACCATCATCACCAGAAGTGTCCAGCTGATGCGGAAAGAGACGCCTCCGATACGCCCGATCGTGAATGACCACCCCACCCAATTCAGGAATCGGGGCGAGCGCTCGTCATCATGGATCGTCACCACAACGAGACCTGGAACACGTGCATGACCCCCGGGGCGATGTTGGGTAATCCTATCGGTCCCTGCTCCTGGCGCAGCCAGCGATCGATGGACTCGTCGAGCGCTGTGGAACCTGTGGACGTCAGACGCGTTCCGGCGACGAGGCGACCGCGGGCATCCACCTGCACGCGCAGGTAGAGCGTCGGCTTGGTGATCGCTGTCCGCGACCGGTACCAATCGGCGCGGTACTCGGCGTGCATGAGGATCTCAAGCAGGTTGGCGGCGTCGGCGACGCGCTTCTGCTCGCCGGTGAGCTCCTTTTCGGTCCAGCGCTTGCCGTCGAGCCGCGCGGCCTGGGTCAGCGGGTCGGACGCGGCCTTGGGCAGGTTCACCGGCGCGCTGGTGCTGCCGTCGTCCCCGCGGCTGCGGTCGACGCCCGGACGGTCGGTATTGCGCGGCACCGCCACCTCGGCCTTGAAGGGCTCGGCGCCGGTGTCGGTGAAGCCGGGCAGTGCTGCCGCGGCGAGCGGCGGCAGGGGTGGCGGCTGGGGCACCGCGGCCGGCGCCAGCACCAGTCGCTGCGGCTGCGCCGCTACCGGCGGTGGTGTTTCCGGATCGGCATCGTGACGGACGATCGCGGTGATGCCGGGCGCGAGCGCGATCAGGGCCAAGGCTCCGTGGATGACGATCGACGCGGCCGCTGAGCGGCGGCTCACGCGATCCAGCACGGGATCCGCTCCGGGATGGCCGATCGCGCGCGCGATCATCAGCGGCCCGCACGTGGCGGTTCGCCGGAATCGATGAGCGGCAAGCCCTGCTCGAAGCCGAGCTGGTCGAGCCGGTCGATGGCATCGAGCACCATGTGGATGGTCCGCGGTTCTGCGGCCACCAGCAGCGAGCCGGTCTCGCGCAGGTAGGTGATGCCGGCGCCCGGCTGCTTCCACCACTCCGGAGCGATGCCGTGGGTGATCGCCACCGCGAGCAGCTCACCGTCGAGGTCGCTGCGCAGCAGGTGCCCGATCGGCAGCACCGCCAGGCGCCGGCGCGTGCCGGGGTGCTCGCGGTCCTCGATCGCCGAGGTGTCGATGCACAGCACGCCGTGACTGAACTCGGCGTGCAGCGCGGCTCGCTCGCCGCGCGTGATGGCCGCGCACGCCTCGGCGATCGAACCCGGCTCCAGGACGATGTCGCGCGCCGAGGCCGAGGCCGGCAGGCCGGGGCCGAGCGCCACGCTGATCGCCCCGGCCGCGCTGAGCAGACGCGCCATCTCGCCCCAGGTTTCCGCGCGTAGCGGGGTCTCGATGCGGCGCTCGAGATCGGGCTGTTCGGCGTCGGGTACCAGATCCGGGCACTGCGGGGCGGGGCGTTCGAGCAGCGAGAGGATCTCGGTGAGGTGCGCGTGCCCGGCGGCATCGAGGGTGGCTGGCCACAGTCCCTGGGCCGGTTCATACGACAGGCCAGCATCGCCGCCCAGCCACGGCGCGAGCAGCGCGGCGACGGCGGGCTCGAGCGCCGGGCGCTCGCGCAATCCGCTGGTCGCCCAGCGCGGGGTCTGAGCGCCATGCGGCAGGTGCGCGTCGCGGGTGTAGATGATCGCGCCAGAGCCAGGGGCGATCGCCCACCAGCTGCCCAACGCGTGGGCGAAGGCCTGCCGCTGGGTGGCGAGCCCGGCGTCGACCAGCTGGATCACCACGCTGCGAGCCGAAGCTCCCGCGATCAGCAAGTCGACGTCGCAACGCTGCGCGACGCCGGAGAGCTCGACCAAGGTGCCGAGCGCCTGGCCGGCCTCCATGCCCGCGGCCGGGGCGGCCAAGGAGATACTCGACGAGGCGACTGCGGCGGAGGTGGTCTTCGCTTCCGTGGCGGACGCCGGGGATCCGTTAGCGACACATGAGGCGAGCAGGCACGACGCCAGGGCCAGCGTCGCGCGTCGGCTCATGGCCGGCCCGTCTCAGGTGAAGAAGTCGGAGAAGAAGCCGGAGCCTTCTCCCGCAGGCTCTTTTCCATATGGCGCATGACCGCGTCGTACACCGCCTGGCGGTTCGACTTGAGCTCGACCGGGGGATTGGCGTAGGTGGGAACGATGCCGGGCAGCGTGCCCATGTGGTAGTCGGCCTTGGTGTTGCCGAACTTCAAGCCGTGAGCGGTGGAGACCACCACCACGCGTTCGTTGGGTTTGATCTCGCCGCGCTTGATGAACTTGATCAACGCCGCCAGGGCCACGCCGGTGTGCGGGCAGTTGAACAAGCCAGTGCGGTCGGCGCGGGCCACGGCGTCGGCGAGCTCCTGCTCGCTCGCCTGCTCGACCTTGCCGTCGTGCTTCATGATCGCCTTGATCGCCTTGCTGCGGCTGACCGGATTGCCGATGCGGATCGCGCTCGCCTGGGTCTCGCCGGCGACCACCGAATGGAATTCCTTCCAGCCGGTCTTGTAGGCGAGATAGAGCGGATTGGCGGCCTCGGCCTGGCAGCAGACGATGTTCGGGATGCGCGAGATGATGCCGAGCTCCTTGATCTCCTCGAAGCCCTTGTAGAGCGCGCTGACGTTACCGAGATTGCCGCCTGGGATGAAGATCCAGTCGGGGGCTTCCCAATCGAACTGCTGCACCATCTCGATGGCGACGGTCTTCTGGCCCTCGACGCGCAGCGAGTTCATCGAGTTGGCGAGGTACAGCTTCTTGTCCTCGGTGAGCTGCTGGACGAGCTCCATGCAGCCGTCGAAATCGGTGTCGAGCGCGAGCGTCAACGCGTTGTTGGCGATCGGCTGGATCAGCTGGGTCGGCGAGATCTTGCCGCGCGGCAGCAGCACCACGCTGGTGATGCCGGCGGCGGCGCAGTAGGCGGCGAGCGCGGCCGAGGTGTCGCCGGTCGAGGCGCAGGCGACGCCGACGATCTGGTGCTTGCCGCTCTTGATCATGTGGTTGACCTGGCTGACCAGCACGGTCATGCCCAGGTCCTTGAACGAGCCGGTGTGCGAGACGCCGCACTGTTTCACCCACAGGTCGGGGACGCCGAGCTCGCGGCCGAAGCGTTCGGCCCAGAACAGGTTCGTGCCGCCTTCGTCGAGCGAGACGATGTCCGCGTCAGGGATGTTCGGCAGCACCATCTCCTTCTTGCCCCAGACGCCGCTCGAGAACGGCCACTGGGTGCGCTTGTAGCGCGAGTCCCAGAGCTTCATCCAGCCCGCAGCGGTGCGGTTCTTGAGCGCCGTCATGTCATGGGCGACCTCGAGCAGGCCGCCCGAGGGGCTGCGGTAGATCACCTCATCGAGCTCCCAGCGCCCGGTACCGGTGTCGGCGTCTCTGAACCACGCATCGTACTTCATGGGGCGCACATCTTCGGGGTCTCGATGGTTGGATTCATGGGAGGCGGGTCCGGGTCAAGAATCACGGGTAGGGCGCAGAGGGTATGGGCCCGGAAGCCCGGAAAAAGGGACTGTGCCCGAGGGGCCAGGGCTCACGAGGTAGAGAGGGGACAGGAACTGTCCAGTCCGAGTCTGAGCCATTGTCGCCCCCGTGGCCGCCCATACCCTCGTCCCACCCTGCCGTGACCTTCACGCTCATCATCCGCACCATCGACGGCCAGCCCAAGGAGGTCGACCTCGGCAACACCAAGATGCCGAGCGTCATCGGGCGCGACTCCGAATTCTCGCAGATCGTCATCCCGGACACCCAGATCAGCCGCGCGCACAGCAAGCTCTCGCTGATCGAGGGCGGCCTCGCCGTCGAGGATCTGGCCAGCCGCAACGGCACCTGGCTCAACGGCCAGCGCATCTCCAAGGGCGTGTTCAAGCCCGGGGACACCCTGCGCCTGGGCACCACCCAGTTCACCCTCGAGGAGGTCGTCGAGGGCGACCCGGATCCGCTCGAGGGCACCCGCCTCGGTGGCTTCGAGCTCCAGGAGGCGGTGGGCAAGGGCCACTACGGCACCGTCTACCGCGGGCTGCAGATCGCGCTCGGCCGCGCTGTCGCCGTGAAGGTGCTGTCCGAGGACTGTCGCAAGGATCCCGAGCGCGTGCAGGCCTTCCTGGTCGAGGCGCGCCGCGCCGGCCGACTCAACCATCCGAATCTGGTGCAGGTCCACGACGTCTGCCAGGTTGATGACCAGTACCTGCTGATCATGGAGTTGATGGCCCAGAGCGCTGGCGACATCCTGCGCGACGAGGGCCCGTACGACGAGAACGAGCTGCTGAAGGTCATGCGCGACATTGCCAAGGCCCTGGCCTATGCCGAGAGCCAGCGCCTGGTGCACCGTGACGTCAAGCCGGACAACATCCTGATCAACGAGGAAGGCGTCTACAAGCTCGCCGACCTCGGCATCGCCACGCCCATCGCCGCCGATGGCCAGGCCAGGCAGGAACGCATCTTCGGCAGCCCGCACTACGTCGCGCCCGAGCAGGCCAAGGGCGGCACCATCGATGCGCGCGCCGATCTCTACGCGCTCGGTGCCTCCGCTTGGCACCTCGCCACCGGCGAGCCGGTGTTCAGCGGCACCAGCCGGCAGATCGTCGCCGCGCACATCAACGAGCCGATCCCGGACCTGCGCAAGCTGGCGCCGAAGCTGACCGCGCCGATGGTCGAGATCATCGTCAAGCTGCTCGAGAAGAGCCCTGACAAGCGCCCCGCCAATGCCCAGGAAGTGGTCACGCGCATGGACCAGCTGGCGATGTCGAAGGCACGTTCGACGGTACCGCTGATGCCGAAGAAGCGCGTCAGGCGTCGGCGTCGCTTCCGCCGTTAGATTTTCAGTTGGGGGGCTACGCCCTCCGGGCGGCGGATGCCCCAAAGGGCATCCGAAGAATCGCTGCGCGATTCTCCCCCAACATCGCGCTCTGCGCTGCCCCCAGGAGGCATGGAGCAGGGTGAGGTTGGAGCACGGCGCTGCGCGCTGCTCGAGATATTGTCAATACAACGCGTCTTGGACGCTCGCGTCGCTGCCCCTTATTTCTTCCAGGAGAGGACGATCCCGTCCGCCGTCGGCGTGGCGTGGAGGTCGCTCTGGCGTTCGAGGCACTGCAGGGTGCTGCCCAGGCTCATGTCCTTGGCGACGAGGGTCACCGGCAGGTCCTTGAGCAGGGCGCCTGATTCGTCGAGGGTGATCTTCACGCCGCTGAGCCGGCTGAGCAGGGTTATGGCTTCGTCGACCGCGGTGTCGTTGAACGATACCGTCACCGGCTTCTCGAGCTCCTTGCGGCGCTCGGCAGGCCATTCCGGTGGCTTGGCCACGGCAACCGCAGCGGCGTCCGCGCGGGCGGCACCGAGGAAGCGCACGCGCAGCGCGCGGGCGCGCATGCCGCGGCCCTCGACCGACAGCTTGCTGAACGCGAAGCCGGTCGGCAGGTCGGTGGCGATCGCGGGCAATCCGCCGACTGAGATGATCAGGCGCTTGTCGCGGACTTCGACCTCGAGCGGCACCGAGGCGGCGGTGAAATCGGCGGCGAGAGCGGCCTTCCCGAGCACCTTGTGCAGCGGCAGGGACATCGCCTGGACGTCCTGCTTGCTGGTGGCGATCACCATGACCCCGCCGCCCACGTCGTCCGAGATGGTGAACGAGGGCAGGTTCAGGCCGGTGGTCGAGAACACCGTCTCGAAGCGGCAGTTGCGCACCGTCGGGAAGCTCCACGACGCCGCCGCCACGATGCTGCCGCCGCCAGTGGCGGCCTTCGTCGGTAGCGCGCCTGATTTTGGTTTCACCGTCAGGCCGTCGAGGCCGGCCAGCTCGTGATCGAGCAGATACTGGTCGACGTGGTCGATCCACCAGCGCTGCCGGGGCACGCTCTTGGCCTTCGATTTGTACCACTTGCCGACTTCGCGGGCATCGGGGTAGTAGTAGGCGAGCTGCTGGAACACCAGGTCTGGCTGGCCTTCGTCCTTGAGCGTCAGCATGTCGGTCTTCAGCGCCTTCAGCGCCTCCCCCTGGGCGTCCCAGTACGACGCGACCAGCGGCGATTTCACCGCCACGATGTCGCGCACGATCTCGAAGGCCGGGTATTCGAGCCCGGCGACGTGCTCGACCAGATCCGGGTCGACCGCCTTCGCGACCGTGAACGAGCCGGTCTCGGTCCCCTTGTCGTCGAAGGGCACCTCGGCCTTGGCCTCGGCGAATGCCGCGCGCGCGGCCTGGTCCTTCGGGTCGACGCGCAACACGTGGTAGGCGACGAACAGCTTGTCGCTGTCCTTGGCTGAGCCCATCAGCGCGCGCATGCCGCCGAGCGCCCCTTGGCGCTGCTGGTCGAGCCACTTCTCGAGTTGCGGCAGCACCGCCTCGAAGGGTTTGACCAGCCCCTGTTCATAGGCCTGGGCGCGCGCGTTGACGCGATCGGACAGCGAGTCGGCGGCGACGGCCGCGCCGAGCGGCAACATCAGCGCGATCGCGCTCACGATGGCGGCGGCGACCCTGGCGGTGGCGAAGTGTGGATGCGTGCACATGGCGCGGAGGATGCCAGCGGACGGCGCGGGAAAACCAGCGATTCGTGGGACCGGCGGCGGTGAGTCACGTCGGATCAGCGCGGGGCGCTCTCCACCGCGATGCGCGGGCGCCAGCGGCGCAGCGCCAGCAGCGCACGCTCGAAGCAGGCGGGATCGAAGACGTTGACGTCGCGGCGCTGGCCGAGGCCGTCCGGCATCGCCAGGGTGAGCTCGCCGCCGAGATGCTCGCGGAACTGCTCGAGTCCGGCGAGCACCGAGCGCTTGCCCGAGGCGTCCTTGAGGTCGAGCACTTCGTCCCACAGGCGGAAACCGCAGGTGGCGAGGCAGCCCAGCACGGGATCGACGTCCGCGCGCGCGACCCGCCCGATCTCGACCGCGTAGAGCAGATCGATGGCGACGCCGATGGCCACGGCCTCGCCGTGCAGCAGTCGGTGGTTCGATAGGATCTCGAGGCGGTGCGCCGACCAGTGGCCGAAGTCGAGCGGCCGCGAACTGCCCTGCTCGAACGGATCGCCCGCGCCGGTGATGTGCTCGAGGTGCAGGGCCGCGCAGCGCGCGATCGCGCGCTCCATCGCCGGCAGGTCGCGCTTGGCCAGCAGGGGGGCGGTCGCGACCAGCTCGTCGAGGAAGGCGCGATCCTTGATGATCGCCACCTTCACCGCTTCGCTGATGCCGGCACGCCACGAGCGCGCGTCGAGATGCTCGAGGAAACGCGCGTCGTTGATGATCGCGCGCGGCGGCGTGAAGGTGCCGTAGAAATTCTTGGCGCCGAAGCGGTTGAGGCCGTTCTTGACCCCCAGGCCGGCGTCGCACTGGCCGAGCGTGGTGGTGGGCAGGCGGATCTGGCGCAGCCCGCGGTGCACCAGCGACGCGGCGCATCCGACCGCATCGAGTACCGCGCCGCCGCCGACGATGACCACGTACGAGTGGCGGCAGATGCCGAGATCGAAGGCCGCGCGGCCGACACGGTCGATGATCGCCATGTCGCCCTTGGCGACCTCGCCACCGCCGACGATCTCGGGCGCGGCCGCGAGCTGGACGCCCTGCGCCTCGTGATTGGCGAACCAGGCATGCACGCGTCGTGGCAGATCGGGCTGGGCCTTCACCACGCCCTCGTCCAGGTAGACCAGTGCCCGGGCCGGGCGGCCGGCCTTGGCCGGCTTGGCCACCGTGGATGGAGCCTCCGAGGTGGTCGGGGCCATGACCTGGGCCAGGCAGTCGTTGTCCGCCGCGAAGGCGTCGCGGGTGAAGTGCACGTCGAACTCGTAAGTGACTGCGAACGACTGGCGGTGGATGGTCATGGCGGTGTGGAGCGTGGATCGTGCCTGGAATGGGGGCCCTGACCACGCTCGGCTGCGCAGGTGGGCGACAACCGTGGATCTCACTGCGTGCTTTTTGTTCAGGGGCTTCGCCCCTACGGCCCGATGGGCCTACCCCACGGGCTTTGTCGGAGCTCGATTTCTCCGCTTCGCTACGAAATCGTCGGCGGATGGGCTACGCCCATTGTTTCCGCCGACCGCCCCTCGGCGCCCGCCCCATCGCGGGGCGATGGGGCCCCCGGGGGATGGTGTCGCTCGGGGACTGGAAGATTCGATCAGCTGGTGGTGGCCAATGAATTGACCTCCTCAAGGAGGGGGCCGAGGGCGGCCCACAGCGCTGCGCGAGTGGGCAGCTGGTGCCAGAGTGGGAGCAGGCATAGGCCGGGGTGGCCGACGACACGGCCACGGAAGTACAGTTCGTGGTCGTATTCGACCTCGGCCATGGCCATCAGGGGGCGCACCAGGTGCTCGAGGCCGGCGGCGCGCGCGAAGACGGCGGCGTCGACGTACTCGTGGACGTTGCGGCGTTCGATCCAGCCGGCGCCGTACATGGGCAGGAACCAGCCACTGGCATGGCAGGCCAGGCCGAGGACGCGGCCGATCGCCGCCATCAGTGGCTCGCGCAGCGGTGATGGACCGCTGCCGAGCCCGGCGAGCATGCCCGCCAGGCAGGCGCGATGCTCCCATTCCTCGGCCTCGATGCGCGTGATCGCGGCGCGCTCGCCTGCGTCGCGCACCGAGCGCGCGTGCCCGCGATACGCGAACGCCGCCGCGCGCTCGCCCGCGTGCGCGAGCCGCAGCAACCGCACCAGCTTCTTCCGCGCCTTCGCGACCTGGGCATCAGCGTTCACGTTCCTCCCCAGCTCGTCGATGACGGATGACGGACGACGCGACGACGGACGTTTCCTAGATCGACACCTTGTAGGCGCGGTTCGGCTTGACCGTGCTCTTGATCTCCTCGAACACCGGCGCGGGCACCGGATCGTCGAGGGTCAGGATCACCAGCGCATCTCCGCGGCCATCGATGCGCGACACTTCCATGCGCGCGATGTTGATGTTGTTGGCGCCCAGGATCGAGCCGTACTTGCCGACCATGCCCGGACGATCCGGGTATTCCATCACCAGCAGGTGTCCGCCCATCGGCAGGTCGATCAGGTACTCGTTGTAGTTCAGCACGCGCAGCTGGCCGTGCACCAGCGCCCCGCCGATCAGGTGCTCGCCGTTGGCGGTGATCGCCTTCACCGTGAGCTGGGCCGCGTCCTCGTCGGCCTGCTCGCTCGACGAGCTGGTGATGGTGATGCCGCGCTCCTTGGCGACCTGGGCGACGGTGACGAAGTTCACCACCTGGTCGCTGATCTTGGCCAATGCGCCCTTGAGCGCGGCGGTGGCCAGCGGCTTGGTGTCGTAGCGCGCCAGATCGCCACGGGCGACGATCTCGAGGCCTTTGAGAGGCTCGTCGATGGTCTGCACCACCGCGGCGCCGAGCGCCTCGGCGGCGGCCAGGTAGCCGTCGATCGCCGGGTCCACGCGCAGCTGCACGTTCACCGCGTTGATGATCTTGCCGCTGGCGAAGTAGGAGTTGAACTGGTTGGCGATATCCACCGAGACCTTCACCTGCGCCTCCTCGGTGCTGGCGCCGAGGTGCGGGGTGAGGATGCAGGTCGGGATGCCGTGCAGCGGGCTCGAGGCCGGCAGCGGCTCCTCAGAGAACACGTCGATGGCGGCGCCGGCGATGACCCCCGCCCTGAGCGCCTCGGCGAGCGCGCTCTCGTCGATGATGCCGCCGCGGGCGACGTTGACGATGCGCGCGGTCTTCTTCATCGAGCGCAGGCGCTCGGCGTTGATCAGATTGCGGGTCTGCTCGGTCAACGGCGTATGGAGCGTGATGATGTCGGCGCGCGGCAGCAGCTGCTCGAGGCTCACCGATTCGATGCGCAGCTCCTTGGCCACCTCGGGGCTCAGGAACGGATCGAAGGCGATCACGTTCATGCCCGCGGCCTGCAGGACCTGGGCGACGTGCTTGCCGATCTTGCCCAGGCCGACGATGCCGAGAGTCTTGCCATCGAGTTCGATGCCGGTGAAGCTCTTCTTGTCCCACTCGCCCTTGGCGAGCTTGGCGTAGGCCTGGGGGATCATGCGCGCGGCGGCGAAGATCATGCCGATGGTGTGCTCGGCGGCCGAGACGATGTTGCCGAGCGGAGCGTTCATGACGATCACGCCGGTGCCGGTCGCCGAGGGGAGGTCGACGTTGTCTACGCCCACGCCCGCGCGACCCACCACCTTCAGGGTCGGGGCTCCAGCCTTGATCACCTTCTCGGTCACCTGGGTCGCGGAGCGCACCACCAGGCCGTCGTACTCCTTGATGATGCGCAGCAGCTCGTCGCCGGCGACCTTGCGGTTGTCGACGCTGTGGCCGCCGTGCTTGAGGATGTCGAGGCCTTCGACGGCCATGCCGTCGGTAACGAGGATCTTTGCCATGCGGATGCCCCTCCGGTCACGGTGTCCGGCGCGACCAGGGGAAGTCAAACGCGGAGTCCGGTTTGCCCCTGGTTCAACGCATCGATGGCCGAGAATGCATGCGTGGGCAGAATGCGGGGCCCGCATCTGGCGCACGACGTCCGCCCCCATAGGTTGTAACTGACCCATGTACGAGATCCGCGATCCCATCCATCGGACGATCATCATCACCGAGGCCGAGCGTCCGGTCGTCGACCATCCCTGGGTCCAGCGCCTACGCCACATCCGGCAGCTTGGCTTCGTGAGCATGGTCTACCCCGGCGCGGTCCACGACCGCTTCCAGCATTCGCTCGGGGTCATGCACCTCGCGGGCGAGCGCTTCCGGCACCTGATGGCCGCGAAGCCGAAGGGCTTCGATGGCTACTCGTCCGCCGATCTCGAATACGCCTACCAGGTGCTGCGCTACGCCGGCCTGCTCCACGACGTCGGTCATCCGCCCTTCAGCCATACCGCCGAGGCCTACCTGCCGATGGTCGAGCACGTGCTGCTGCCCGTCGACTGGTACCGCGATGGCCTGAGGCCGTCCGACCGCCAAGCCACCCACGAGGATTGCTCGCTCGCGCTCATCCACGGTCTGGCGGCCGCCGGCGTGCTCGATGAGCCCATGGCGCGCGACGTGGCGGCAGTCCTGTCTCGCACCATCCGCCGCAGTCCACGCCTGATCGCCATGGGCAGCCTGGTCGGCATCCTACGCGCGCTGGTCAGTGGCGAGCTCGACGCCGATCGCTGCGACTACCTGCTGCGCGACAGCCACTTCTCGGGCGTCACCTACGGCATCTACGATCTGCAGAGGCTGATCGCCACCGAGACCGTGCTCGCCGGCCCCGAGGGCCCCGAGCTCGGCCTCGACGCGCACGGCGTGCACGCCCTCGAAGGTCTGCTGCTCGCGCGGTACCACATGTTCCTGCAGGTGTATTTCCACAAGACGCCGCCGGCGTTCGAGTACTACCTCGAGCGCGCGATCGCCGAAGGCGAGATCGCGTTCCCGCTCGGCCGCGGCGTCGAGGACCTGGTCGAGCTGCGCGACGACAACGTGCTGACGCGCCTGCACGAGGCGCGCGCGCGCGGCCTACCCTGGAGCCGCCGCATCCTCGATCGCGAGCCGGCCAAACTGGTATTGCGAGAACGCGTGGGCGCCGAGGCGCAGGAGAACTTCCTGGCGCTCGAGCTGGTGGGCGCGCTGAAGCAGGCGGGCTGCCACGTGTTCGTGCGCCATTCGCGCCAGCACTTCACCAATCTCGCCGGCGCAGGTACGCCCGCCGCCGACGCGGCCACGGCGGAGTCGGGCACGCGGCTGTTGTGCGAGCGCCGCGTGCTCGGCCGCCCGATCATCGAGAACGTCACCGCGCATTCGGAACTGCTCGCGAGCTTCAATCGCCCGATCGACCTGCGCCACACCTACGTGTTGCGCTCGGATGCGGATCGGGCGCGGGTGGTGATGGACAAGCTCTTATAGTTGGGGGGCTACGGCCCCCCAACATCGCGCGTCGCGCTGCCCCCCAGGAGGCGGGGAGCTTGGCGGGATGGGAGCAGAGCGCTGCGCGCTGCTATACGAGCAAGGCGCTGCGTGCTGCTCGAATTAGAAGTCGTTGGTCGGCGGCTTGGATTCTGTGGGGGCGGTCGCGCGGATGGGGGCGTGGTCGGTGGGATGGGCGGTCGAGGGGACGGGGTTGTTGCTCAGCGGGGGGAGCTGGCGTTGGCCGTGCGCGTCGGCGGTGACGGATGGCGGGGAGGCGGAGATGGCGTGGGGTACGGCGGGGTGGTTGCGGACGAGGATCTCGCGGTAGCTGCCGCCTGGCTGGTCGGACAGCAGGGATCGCCAGCGCAGCTCGACGCGTGGCGCCTGGGCGAGGCCGCCATGTGGGAGTTCGAGCGGGATCAGCAGCACCTCGCGATGACGGACGTTCTTGTCGCGGCCGGCGTTGTCGCGCCAGGTCTCGACGGTCACGGTCCAGGTGCCCAACGCCATCTCGACCGAACGCACGCGCAGCCATTGGCCGCTGTCGAGCGTGGGGCCGACGATCTCGGCGACGAGCGTGCCGGTGGTGGCGCCGGTGGCATCCACGGGAACGAGGACCGGCAGGTCGATGGGATCGGCTCCCAGCGTGGTCAGATCGACGCCGCCAACGCCCATCAGGCCCTCGTCGGCTAAGGAGTCGGCCAGGGGACGTGTCACGCAGCGTGGGATCTGCCACATCGGCTGGCCGGGCTTCGCGGCGGATGAGCCATCGCCGACGAGCGCACCGTCATCCAGGCTGGGCATCGCCGGCGGCTGTGACGGACCGTCCGGCGCAGCCGTGTCCAGCACGCTGAATGGTAGCGATCCGCTCGCGACGCGCGCGACCTTGAAAAATGGGGAGCCGGCATCCTGGCCTTCCCTCCAGGTGATCGACAGATCGCAGCGGTAGGCTCCGGCGGGCAGGCGGCCCAGTTCCACTGCGTAGACCTGGCGCGTCGGCATGGGCGTGGCGTCGGCGTCGTGCTCGACCGGCTTCATCAGGGCATCGCAGCGGATGGTGAATGTCGAGCCGTCGCGTATCAGGTCGACCGGCCTGGCGTCGGCGGGGATGGTGACCATCGCCACCGTGCTGCGGTCGTCGCCGGGTACCATCACGGCGGCCGGATCACCGTCGCGCGCGAGCAGATGCTCGTAGAGCGCACGCTCGGGCACCAGATCGAGCCACTTGGGCTCGCTGTCCATCCGGCCTCCGCGCACCTGCTGGATCCGACGCTGGTAGCCCTCGGGGAGGCGACACATGGTGAGGACTGGGAGCTTCTCCCGGGTCTTGCCAGGCGGCACGGCCAAGGTGATCGGCAGTTCGCAGCGAGGCCCGAGGTCGGGGGCGTGCTCGGCGGCTGGGCTGGCGGCGGGGAGGACACAACCGAGAGCGAGGGAGACCATTGCGAGGCGAGCTGGGATCATGGCGCTTCCTGGGATGGAGACGGTTGGACGGCCGGAGCGGCGGATGGTTCCATGGGCGTCCGGAATCGGCTCGCGATGGCTTGCCGCCGGCGGCGCGGAGCGAGGATGCCCCAGGTGCATTTCCAGGGTATCGCATGAATGTCCTGATCCTCGGCTGCGGCACCATCGGCACGTTGGTGGGCGGCTTGCTGGTGGCCGATGGCCACCACGTGCTCGGGGTACGCCGCCAGCCCCTGCCCCTGGAAGCCGGCTTCCGCATCGTCCCTGGCGACATCGCCGATCCCGGCTGGTGGAGCGAGATCGCCATGCTGATGGGCGAATCCTGGGAGGACCATGTCGGATCCGGAGTCGAACCGGGTCCGCCATTCCATGCGGTGCTGCTCGCGGCCAATCCCGGGTTGCGTCGTGGCCGGGACAACGGCCTCGAGCGCGCGGCGCGCCTGGTGGGCAGATTCCTGCCGGGCACGCGCCTGGTCTATACCGGCACCACCGCGGTGTACGCCGACGCGGGCGGCGCGGATGTGAATGAGGACGGCCAGGTCGATGCCGCCGATCCGGCGATCGCCGGGCTGCTCGCGATCGAGACGGCGGTGCTCGCGCATGGCGGAGCGCTGGTCCTGCGCATGCCCGCGCTGATCGGTCCGACCCGGCAGCACGCGTTGGAGCGGCTGCGCTCGGGCGATGGCAGCGTGCGCGGGGTTCTCTCCAGGCCCTTCAGCTTCCTGCACGAGCTGGATTGCGCCGAGCTGTGCGTCGAGGCGCTCGTCGGCCAGGGAGGCAATTCAGGCATCGGAGACAGTGCCGTCGGCGGCGGCGGGCTCGGCACCGGCATCCTCAACGCGGCATCTCCGCTGCGCATCACCGCGCGCGAGTATTATGCGTCCTTGGCGCGCGCCGCGGGCGTGCCCGAGCCACGCGGCGATGATAGCGCTGGTCCGTCGCGCTGGATCGACGCGAGCAGGCTGTGGCGGATGATGCAGGGGCATGTCTGGCGGGGATTTGAGCCGGCACGGGTCTGAGACGCGGTTCAGCCGGCGACCAGCATCTCGCGCATCTCGCTCGGCGGCATGCCGTGGTGCTTGCGGAAGAGCTTGGAGAAGTGGTGGATATCGTCGTAGCCCACCGCTTCGGCCACGTCGGTGACGGTGGTGTTGCGGTTGCGCAGCAGCATGCGCGCACGGTGCATGCGCTGGCGGATGACGAATTCGATCGCCGAGCAGCGGAAGTGGCGCTTGAACTCTGCGCAGAAGTGGGGCACCGAGCAGCCAGCGCGCTTGGCGAGATCCTTCAGGCGCATCGGCTCGGCAAAGCATTCCTCGAGATGGCGACGCAGGTCGAGCCAGCGCGAGGGCACGCTCGGCGCGCCGCGAGCGTTCGCCACCCGCCCGATCTCCCGCGCGAGGATGTCGAGCAGGTTGGCGACGATCACCTCGTCGGCGCGGGCGTTGCGTCGCACCTCTCCGTGGATCAGCGACACGCAGCCCTCGAGTATGCGCGGGTCGACGCCGGTGATCGGCGTGGCGAGCGGTACACCGGCGGCATCGAGCGCGCGCGCGACCGCGCGACCTTCGACGTGCATCCACGAATGGCACCACTTGGCCGCCGTCTGCCCGTAGAGATGCCCGTCCAACGGACCCCACACCATCAGGGTGTGCGCGGGAAACGGCTGCGCTCCGCTCGGCACGCCGATGACCGTCTCCTGGTGGAAGTGCATGAACAGGTAGTCGCCGGTTCCCGAGGGCCGGTTGATCATCTGTGCCGGCATCCATTCGCGGATGCCGAGCGCGTGCAGCGCGATCTCGTCGTTGTCGAGCGGCGGCTCGGAATAGAAGATGCGCAGGGGTTCCATTGGGCCTCTGGGCATAAGATACCACCCCTATTTCCGAATCCATGCCATTTAAATCACCGTAATACGTGCGTAGTCTGCAAGTGTCATCAGCATCCACCACACTCTCTGTGCTTCCTCACCCACTCGACTCCGGAGCGACCATGGCTGACTTCAACGGTTTGGGCACCAACCTCGGTAATCTGGCGCGCCTCTCGCGCGCCAAGTCGCGCTCGATCAGCGCCGAGAACCCGACCGGGGCCAAGGGCGCCGGCGGCATGGCCAGCGAGGGCGTGGCCTCGTCGTGCGCCAGGGACCTCGGCCGAGGCTGGAAGATCAACCCCTTCGTGACCATTAAGCCGGGCGAGCGGCACGTCCTGGCCGACATCGCCGGTCCCGGCGCGATCCAGCACATCTGGATGACGCCGGTCGGCAATTGGCGCCATCTCATCCTGCGCATCCACTGGGACGGCCAGGAGCAGCCATCGGTCGAATGCCCGGTCGGCGATTTCTTCGCATGCACCCTGGGCCCTGATGGCGGCTACTTCGCTTCGCAGGCGGTCTGCTTCAATCCAGGCAGCGCGCTCAACTGCTACTGGGAGATGCCGTTCAGGAAGCACTGCACGATCACCCTCGAGAACCTGAACGTCACGCCGTCGAACGTCTACTTCCAGATCGACTACGCGCTCACCGAGGTGCCCGCCGATTCGGCGTATTTCCACGCCCAGTTCCGCCGCGCCAATCCGCTGCCGTACAAGCAGGTCTACACCATTGTCGACGGCGTGAAGGGCCACGGCCAGTACGTGGGCACATACATGGTGTGGGGCGTCAACAACACCGGATGGTGGGGAGAGGGCGAGATCAAGTTCTACATCGATGGCGACGGCGAATTCCCCACCAACTGCGGCACCGGCACCGAGGATTATTTCTGCGGCTCATACAACTTCGAGGCCGGTCCGAAGGACAAGCGCCAGTACCAGGAATTCGCCACGCCCTACGTCGGCATGCCGCAGGTGATCAGGCCCGATGGGCTGTACCGCTCGCAGCAGCGCTTCGGCCTGTATCGCTGGCACATCCCCGATCCGATCCGCTTCGAGAAGGATCTGCGCGTCACCATCCAGGCGCTCGGCTGGCGCAGCGAGGGCCGCTACCTGCCGCTGCAGGACGACATCTCGTCGGTGGCGTTCTGGTACCAGACGCTGCCGGCGGCGCCGTTTCCGAAGCTGCCGGATCGTGATGGACTCGAGATGATCTGAGGCGATAGGGAGTTCATCCTGCAGGCCACGGAGTCATGGCTCTGACAGTCGAGCAGCGCCAACGGCGCCTGCTCCCAACTCACACTGACCGATTCTTCCAAGGGGGCAGAGGCGGCATGAGGCCCCAGTCGGTAGAGGCAGCGAGATGTTGGGGTGGAATCGCGTAGCGATTCTCGAATGCCTTTTTGGGCAACCATCGCGCGCAGGGCCGTAGCCCCACAACCGATAGTCAGCGCGACAGCCCGAGCTGGCTCTGCACATTGCGCGGCAGCGCGAACATGCCGGCCTGCAGTCCGGGATGCCAGCAGCGCAGGTCCGAGCTGACTGCCGCGGTCGCGGGCACCAGCTCGGGCTTGGCGCCGATCGAGCACCACGCCACCGCCCACTGTCCGCCCGGAAAGCTCGGGATGGTCATCAGGTAGACGCGTGGGCTGGGGAACTTTTCGCCGAGCTTGCGCAGGGTGCCGCGGCAATGGTCTGAATCGAAGGTCGGACAACCGAGCGGCGCGACCAGGATGCCGCCGTCTCTCAGGCGCTTGAACACCAGATCCGCGAAGCCGACCGCGTGGAAGGCGTCGCTGGCGGTATCAGAAAGCTCGCAGGCGTCGACGATGACGACGTCGAACTGGTGCTGGCAGTCGCGCAGATAGCGGTGGGCGTCGTCGATCACCAGCTCGACGCGCTTGTCGGACAGCGACGCGGCCGCGCGCGGGAAGTGGCTCTTGCAGACCTCGACCACCTGCCTGTCGATCTCGACCACGGTGACGCGCTCGACCTTGGGGTAGCGCAGCACCTCGCGCGCGACGCCGCCGTCGCCGCCGCCGAGGATGAGGACGCGCTTGGCCTCGGGCGCCACGCTCAGCGCGGGGTGCACCAGGCATTCCGAATAGAGCGCCTCGTCGAAATCGGTGAGCGCGATCGCTCCGCCGAGGGTCAGGACCTTGCCGAACGCGACGCTGTCGTAGACCGCGATACGCTGGAACGGCGAGGTGGCGCTGTACAGGCACTCGCGCAGCCGCAGGCGGATGCCCGCCTGGTCGCCGTACAGGTCTTCGAGCCAGAGGTTCAGGTTTTCAGAGGCCATGGTAGGTTCTCGCGCTATCAGTCGATGACGACGATCTTGGCCTTGGGGAAGAAATTGAAGTCGGTGGCAGAGGCCCAGGTGTAGGCGCCCATCATCGGGCTGACCACCAGGTCGTTGCACTCCATCTCGGGCAACAGGATGTTGTCGTAGACCACGTCGATCGAATCGCAGGTGGGACCGGCGACCACGCTCATGCGCTCGGGGCCCGACTTGCCCTCGAGTTTCGCCAGCGGCATGAACTGGTAGTCGCAGTGGTCGTAGAGCTTGCCGGAGTAGCTGCCGTACAGTCCGTCGTCGAGGTAGTACCAGGCGAGTCCTTGGCGCTCGGCCTTGCCCATCACCGATGAGATCAGCGTCATCGCCGGTGCGGAGACGAAGCGGCCCGGTTCGGCGATCAGACGCACGCCTGGAAACTGGCGCTCGAGCTCGCCGGCGATCGGGTGGCAGTAGTACGAGATCGGCATCACCGGCTCGATGTACGGGACGGGATATCCGCCGCCGATGTCGAGCGTATCCAGGCGCACGCCGTCGAGCGCGGCGAGGTTGAAGAGCTGGCGGCAGAAGCCGATCGCTTCGATGAACTTGAAGGCGTTGAGCATCTGGCTGCCGACGTGGAAGCTCAGGCCGCGGACCTTCAGCCCCATGCCGATGGCCTTGCGCAGGAGCTCGAGCGCTTCAGAGGGTTGCACGCCGAACTTCGCCGACAGGTCGCACTGAGCTTCCTTGTTGCGGAAGCTCAGGCGCATAAGCAGCTCGACCTGGTCCTTGTAGGGCAGGAATTTCGGCAGCTCGTAGGGATTGTCGAAGATGAAGGTGCGGCAGCCGAACTCGAGGGTGTGACGGATGTCGCTGTCGCGCTTGATCGGATGGGTCTGGATGCAGCGTTCCGGAGCCACGCCCACCGAACGCACCACGTCGACCTCGCCGTTGGAAGCGAGATCGAAGTAGGCGCCTTCCTCTTTCAGCGCGCGCACCACCTCGGGGTGGGGCAGCGGTTTGAGCGCATAATGCAGCTGCACGCCCGGCAGCGCCTGCTGCAGGATCCGGTACTGCTGCCTGATCATCTGCGTCGACAAGAGCAGCAGCGGGGTGCCGTGCTCTGCCGCCAGGGCGCGCATGCGTGCAGGATCGGTGAGGAACTGCGTCATGGTCGGTTAAGCCTAACGCGGTGATGGCCGGCGTCAGCCCTTCACTTCCTTCATCTCGAGAGCGCCGCGGTTGATGTCGATGTCGTCGAGCACCTTGGGATTCTTGTCGGTGATCACCGGCACGGACTTCATGTCCTTGAGCAGGTCGCCGATGAATGGGAATTCGGCCAGCATCGAGTGGTGGGTCTGCGGGGTGTAGGCCTTGAGGTTGCCGATCTTGCGCGCCGCGAGGCGGTTGCCCAGCTCGACCGGGCTGATGGTCGCGACGTCGGTGGTGTCCGAGCACACCGTGATCGACCACAGCACCGCGTACATGTGGATGTACAGGTAGAAGGTGCGGCGGAACTTGAACACCTGCGACAGGGTGTGGTGGCACTGCTTGAAGGTGTTCGGGCGCGAGATCGGGCTCTCGGTGTGCATGACGAACATCGCCCGCTCGTCCTTGAACGTCGCCTTCACGTGCTGGAAGAACTCCTTGGTGTAGAGCATCACCGACGGGCCGAACGGATCGGTCATGTCCATGATCACGGCGTCGAACTTCTCCTTCGTCGACTCGACGAACTTGCGGCCGTCGCCAACCTCGAGGCGGTAGCGCTTGTCCTTGAACGCGCCGGCGTTGATCTCGGGCATCAGGCGGTCGCAGAAGTCGACCACGCCGCCATCGAGTTCGGCCATCACCGCCTTGTCGACGGGGTGCTTCAGGACTTCGCGCAGGATGCCGCCGTCGCCAGCGCCGATGATCAGCACGTCCTTGGGATCCGGGTGGCTGGTCAAGGCCGGGTGCACCATCGGCTCGTGGTAGAGGAATTCATTCTTGCTCGTCACCTGGGTGACGCCGTCGAGCAGCAGCACGTTGCCGAACTCGCTCGACTCGACGATCTCCATGTTCTGCCACTTGGTCTTGCCCTGATGGAGGGACTTCCCGCGAGTGTAGAAGTAGCCGAAGTTGGGGTTGAGGCGCTCGACGATGAAGCTGGACATGCGTGTTCCTGAGGGAAGTCGTTGGTTGAGGCGGAGGTTGTAGGAGGGGGGCAGGGTGGGGCAATCGGGACGTTCGGGTGGACCCCGGGCGTCCGCCGCTGGTATGAGGATTTTGCGGAGCCGCGAGCGTCTCTGGGCTTGTCTCCTGCGCACGCGCGGCGATCCTGCGCCCATGCTCCACGCAACCGCCTCGCCGCTGATCAGCCCGGCCGAGCTCGCCAAGCTGCACAGCCTGGAAGTGGCGGCTCGGATCGTGGTCGAGGGCGTGCAGACCGGCGCTCACCGCAGCCCGCACAAGGGCCACTCGGTGGATTTCGCCGACCACCGCCAGTACGTCGCCGGCGACGACATCCGCCACCTCGACTGGAAGGTGCTCGGCCGCAGCGACCGCCTGGTGCTCAAGCGCTACGAGGCCGAGACAGATCTCGGCTGCACGCTCGCGGTCGACGGCTCCGCGAGCATGGCGTACCAGGGCGAGCGCGCGCCGATGACCAAGTACCGCTACGCGTCCATCCTCGCCGCCTCGCTGTCGTACCTGGTGCTCGGGCAGCAGGACCGTGCTGGCCTGATCCTCTTCCACGAGAAGGCCGCGGTCGAGCACAAGCCGGCCCACCAGGCCCAGCTCGAACGCATCTGCCGCGCGCTCGAAGGCCACGTCCCGACCGGCGGCACCGATGCGCTCAAGGGCCTCGAGCACCTGATGGCGCCGTCCACGCGCAAGGGCTCGGTGGTGCTGATCTCGGACTTCATCGCCGATCCCCAGGCGATCGGCGCCGCGGTGGACCGTCTGCGCCATCGCGGCCACGATTGCGCGCTGGTGTGGGTGCTCGACCCCGACGAGGCCGATCTCGGCGTCGCCACGGTCAGCCGCTTCGACGGCCTCGAGGGCGACGGCACGCTCACCGCCGAACCCCGCGCGCTGCGCGCCGCCTACGTCGAGGAAGTCGCCAAGCACCGTCTCGAATTGCAGAAGACCTGCCGCAGCCGCAAGTGCGCCTTCGTCGAATGCCAGACCAGCGAGGCCGTGCACCTGCCGCTGAACCGCCTGCTGGTGGCGTTGCACGCCGATAAGCGCTGATGCGTTCATGGTTTGTGGTTGATGGTGCATGGTTGATGGTCGAAGGTGCCCGCCATGAGCGAGCAATCCGCCTCATGATCCCATCCACGCGGCCGCTTCGGGACGACGACACATGACCACCTATGCCGTCATCATGGCCGGAGGCTCCGGCACGCGCTTCTGGCCGGTCAGCCGCAACGCCTTTCCCAAGCAGCTGGTGCGCATCGTCGGCGAATCGACGATGATCCAGGCGACGGTCGCCCGCCTCCAGCCGCTGATCCCGCCCGAGCGCGTGCTGGTGATCACCACCGCCGCGCTCGCCGACGAGACACGGCGCCAGCTGCCGATGCTGAAGCCCGACCACGTCATCGCCGAGCCGGTCGGCCGAGACACCGCCGCGTGCGTGTGCCTGGCCGAGATCGTGATCGAGCGCATGTCCCCGGGCTCGACGATGATCCTGCTGCCCGCCGACCAGACCATCTCGCCGGTCGACAGCTTTCAGAAGGCGCTCGCCGCCGGCGTCTCGGTCGCGCGCGACGGCAATCTCGTCACCTACGGCATCCCGCCGCGCTTCCCGTCGACCGGATACGGCTACGTGAAGCTCGCCGAGCGCCGGCCGGACGTGGATGGAGTGGTCGTCAACCGCGTCGAGCGCTTCGTCGAGAAGCCGGACGAGGCCACCGCGCGGCGCTACATCGAGACCGGCGGCTATCGCTGGAACTCGGGCATCTTCACCTGGCGATCCGACACCGTGCTCGCCGAGCTGGCCAAGCACACCTCGTGGCTGACCGAGGCCCTGGCTCCGCTCGCGAACTCGTGGGGCACGCCGCGCTTCGCCGCCGAGCTCAACGCCATCTATCAGCCGCTGAAGAAGATCAGCATCGATTACGCGCTGATGGAGAAGGCCGCCAACATCTGCGTGGTCACCGGTGAGTTCACCTGGGATGACGTCGGCAGCTGGGATTCGCTCTACGACCACCTGCCGCCCGACGCCAAGGGCGTGATCGCGCGCGGCGACGTGGTCGCGATCGATTGCGCGGACTGCCTCATGGTCTCCGAGACCGGCCAGCTGCTCGCCGGCATCGGGCTCGAACACCTGAGCATCGTCGCCACCCGCGACGCCATCCTGGTGGTGCCCAAGGGCAAGAGCCAGCAGGTCAAGCAGGTGGTCGAGCAGCTCAAGGCGAGCGGCCGGGGAGAATTGCTTTAGAAGTGGTTGGTGTGTGGTGTTTAGAGGGACTCAGAACCACCCACCACACGCTTCTACTGCAGCCAGCTGTCCAGCATCCACGCGGTCTTGTCGTGAGACTCCATGCGTCCGATGAGCATATCGGCGGTCGCCTCGTCTCCGGCCGCCTGGGCGGTGCGCAGCGCCTCGCGCGAGCGGTGTTCGAGCGCGCGGTGGTCTTGCGCGAGCGTGCCGACCATGTCGGAGGCGCTGAGCTTATCCTGCTGGCGGGCTTCGTGCAGCGCGGTGAGCTGGAGGAATTCTGCAAAGGTTGCCGGCGCCGTCGCGCCGAGCGCGCGGATGCGTTCGGCGAGCTCGTCGACGGCCTCGTGTAGCGCGTCATACTGACCCTCGAAGGCCTTGTGCAGCTCGAAGAAATGCATGCCGCGCACGTTCCAGTGGAAGCCCTGGGTCTTGAGCGCGAGGACGTAGGTGTCGGCGACCATGCGCGACAGCGCGAGGATCACCGGTCCAGCAGACTCGAGGGATTTGTGCCCGCCGCTGGGGATGCGTTCGGTCACGTTGTTGGATCGGATGGTCATCGCGGTGCTCCGGTGCGGGTGGAGAGCGGCCACCTTGGCGCGCAAGCTCGGATTTCAAGCGTACCGGAAACGTACTGTCCAGGGGCTTCGACCCTACGGCCTTCCGGCCTACCCTACCGGTTGCGTCGCTGAGCGGTTTCGCCAGAGGACTGGCGATAGCGTGGGCGGATCATCCCGGTTGCGTGTCCCGGTAGAGGGATCAACCGGTCGCGGCGGCGACGGCGGGATCCTTCTCCAGCTCGGCCTGCGGCAGGGTCACCACCGACAGGAGCTTGTCGATGATGGCGTCGGGGGCCATGCCCATGGCCTCGGCTTCGTAGCCCGGCTGCAGTCGATGGCGCAGGACCGGCTTGGCGATCGCGCGCACGTCCTCGAGCGAGACGTAGGCGCGGCCGCGCAGGGTCGCGCGCGCCTTGGCCGCGAGCACCAGCGACTGTCCCGCTCGCGGACCCGCGCCCCAGCGCAGGAGTGGCGAGATCTCGGCGTGCCCGCCCTCGGGGATCGGTCGGGTGGCGCGAACAAGAGCCAGGCAGAAGCGCGCGACGCCGTCGGCGATCGGCGTGTCGCGCACCAGGCGCTGGATCGCGAGCAGATCCTCGGCGGCGAGGATGGGCGACACCGACGCTCCGGAGTTGCCGGTGGTGCGGCGGATGATCTCAAGCTCATCGGCCTCGGTGGGATAGCCGACGCTGATCTTGAGCAGGAAGCGGTCGAGCTGGGCCTCGGGCAAGGGATAGGTGCCTTCCTGCTCGATCGGGTTCTGGGTCGCGAGCACGAAGAACGGCGACGGCAGCTTGCGGCGCTGGCCACCGGCGGATACCTGGCGCTCCTGCATCGCCTCGAGCAGCGCGGCCTGGGTCTTGGGCGGGGTGCGGTTGATCTCGTCGGCGAGCACCACCGAGGCGAACACCGGCCCGGGAATGAAGGCGAGGTCGCGGGTGCCGGTGGTCTTGTCCTCGCGGATGACCTCGGTGCCGGTGATGTCCGACGGCATCAGGTCGGGCGTGAATTGGATGCGGCTGAAGCTGAGGCTGGTGGCCGAGGCCAGGGTGCTGATCAGCAGGGTCTTGGCCAAGCCGGGCACGCCTTCGAGCAGCGCATGGCCGCCCGCCGAGAACGCGACCAGGGTCTCCTCGACCACCTGCTCCTGGCCGACGATGATCTTGCCCAGCTCGGTGGTGAGGGACTTCACGGCCTGGGCGGCCTGTTCACGCGAGGCGATGGTCATGGGCGGCTCCTGGGCGGCCGGTCAGGATGGTCGCGTCGGGGTGGATGGCAAGACAGCCCTCGACGTGCGGCGCACGGCGTGCGGCGTGCAGGGCTGCCGGGCAGTCGCGAGGGGGCGTGCGCAAGCGGTGAGCAGCCCCGCTGTCTGGCGGTTGGAAGAAAAGCTCGGAACATCGGCATGGGCTCGACCGCCGAGGCCATCGGCACGCAGCTCGCTGAACATGTCCCGGGGCGGACCGCTCTTTCGCGTTTGTCGGCCAGGGGTGGTTGCCTACAGTCGGAGGCAATATGGACGCAGGTGGATTCCTCGATCAGGTCCGCGGCCGCCTGCGCCGTGCGGTGGTGCTCGAGGGCGTGGCGCGCGTGGTAGCGCTGGCGCTCGGCATCGCCGCGGTGGTGGTCGCCGCCGATTTCGCCTGGCCCACGCCCGGCTGGTTCCGCTTCGTCGCCCTGCTCTCCCTGCTAGCAGCGATCGTCTGGCTCGCGCGCGCGCGCCTGGTGCGTCCGCTCGGACGCGCGATGGACGATCGTGCGCTCGCGCAATTCGTCGAACGCCGCCTGCCCGCCCTCGACGGCCGCCTGCTCACCGTGGTCGATGGCATCGCGCTCGGCGCCGAGGACGGCGCCCTGTCGGCGGCCCTGACCGCGGGCGCGGCCGACGCGCTGGTCCCGGCCCCCGGCCTGCCGCGCTGGCTCGCGCTCGCCGGCTCGGCGCTGCTGGCGGTCGCGCTCATCGGCGTGATCTTCCCGCGCTTCGCGCACGACGCCTTCGCCCGGCTCTTCCTGCCGCTCGGCTCGGCCGAATGGGCGCGCGGCACCACCATCTCAGGGCACCTCGAGCCCGCCGTGGTCGCCAGCGACCGCAAGATGATGCTGGCGATCGAACGCCACCACTGGCGCGGCGGCCGCGACGACTCCGACTACCAGGCGCCGGTCACCGTCACCTGGCAGCCGCTCGACGGCGGCCACGCCGAATCGCGTCAGCTCGCCGGCCTGCGCGGCAACGCCTGGCAGGCGCCGCTGCCGGCGCTCCCGCCGGGACGCTACCGCATCACCGTCGAATCCGGCGACGGCGTGCCGCTGGTGCTCGAGGGGCGCTCGGTGACCAGGCCGTCGCTCGAGCGCGTGACCGCGACGCTGACTCCGCCGGCTTATTCGAAACAACCCGCTCAGCAGCTCGAGACGCTGTCGTGCACCGCCCTGCCCGGGAGCCGCATCGACTTCGCGATCGCCTTCGCCACCGAACCCGGCCGCGCCATCGTGCGAGCGAGCGCGTCCATGCATGGCGCGGACGCAGCCGATGCCGCGAAGCCGGTGGCGGTCAAGCGCACCGATCGCGGGATCTCCGGTTCGATCGTGGTGGCCGCCAGCGGCGGCTCGCAGCTGATCGTCGGTGCCGAGGACCAGGACGGCATCGCCCTGGATCCGCCAGCGGTGTTCGCGATCGCGCGCGCCGAGGATCGCGCGCCGGTGGTGGCGCTCGACGGGCCGGCCGGCAATGAGGCGGTGAGCACGCGCGCGGTGGTCGGCGTCGCCATCGACGCCAGCGACGACTACGCGCTCGGCGCCCTGGAGCTGCGCGGCCAAGTGCTGGCGGCGCGCCCTGCTGAGGCCGCTGGTAACGACGAGGTCGCGGCTCCGGCCTCACCCGCATCGCCGCCGCGCACGCTGGCCGCGTTCGCCGATGCCGCCGGCAGCGCCACCACCAGCCGCCGTTCCGAGGTCGAGATCGGCAAGCTCGCTGCGCTCGGCGAGCAGCTGTCGCTCACCGGCTGGGCCCGCGACACCAACGATGTCACCGGGCCCGGCGAGACCAGCTCGGCGCCGGTCCTCCTGCGGGTAGTCACCGACGAGGCCCTGCGGCAGGAACTCGACCGTTTGCTGGCCGAGGCCCGCGAGCGCGCGTCGCAGGCTCGCGAGGAGCTCGGATCCGGCTTGGCGAAGCCGGACAAGCTTGCGGGCGCGGCGCGTGGCGCTGGCATCGCCACCGCCAAGTGTGGCGAGCTGGTCGCCCAGGTGGTGCGCCGCTGGGGCGAGAACCGTCTTCCCGCCGAGCAGATCGCGCCGGCGGTGAAGGCTGGCGAGCTGGTGCGCTCGCCAGCGACGCCGAAGCTCGGTGAAGCCGCGAATGGCGGTGGTGACGCCCCGGCGCGCGAGGCCGATACCGCGCTCGCCCAGGTGGAGAAGCTGCTCGGTTCGCTCCTGCAAGAGGGCAACCTCACCCGCCGGCTCGCAGACCTCATCGCCAAGCAGAACAACCTCAATGACGAGAGCCGCGCCTTCGTGCTCGAGTACCTGACCAAGCCGATCGACGCGCCTGCGAAGACCCGCCAGGCGAACATCGCCGACCGCCAGCGCGGTGTCGCCGACGAGGTCAAGGAGCTCGAGCGCGACGTGCTCGCCGGCGCCTCGGCCCAGCTCGACGCGGCCAAGGCGCTGGTGCGCGCCGAGCCCTCGGGCGATCGCCTGACGCAGGCCGCTGGCGACATCGCCTCGACCAAGGATCGCGCGCGCGCGGTCGAGACCCAGAAGGCGACGCTCGAGACCTTGAAGAAACTGCTCGAGGCGCTGCGCGGCGGCGACGCCGCCGGTGATCTCGCCGATCGCATCGGCGATCTCGCGGCCAAGCAGGAGGCGGTGGTCAAGGAGCTCGAATCCGGCACCCGGCCGCAAGAGCTCGAGAAGCGTGAGAAGGAGCTCGAGGAGCAGATGAAGCGCGTCGAGGAGGAAGCCGGGAAGCGCGATCCCGACGCGGGCAAAGCGGTGGCTGCGGCCGGAGCGGCGGCGGCTTCGGCCCAGAAGGGCATGTCCGAGGGCGATCGCCCGGCCGCCGGCCGAGACGCCGCCACCGCCGCGAACCTGCTGCGCGAGGCGCAGAAGAAGCTCGGCGGCGATTCGAAGGACAAGGACAAGGAGAAGGACAAGGACAAGCCGAAGGTGCCCGACGTGGTTGCGCTCCTGCGCGAACTCCTGGGCCTGCAGACCGGCCTGGTGGCAGACGCGACGATCCTGCACTTGAAGCTCGGCGACCACGAGCTCGATTTCACCTCGACCCGCGCCATCGCCGCGATGGCAGAGCGCCAATCCGACATCGTGCTGCGCATGCGCGAGGAAGGGATCAAGCCGCTCGAGCAGAATCCGATCGCCACCATGGCGCTCAATCGCGTCGCCGCGTGCATGGACAAGGCCGCCGAGCACCTGGCCACGCCGGCGCTCGGCGACAAGGGCATGCGCCTTGAGAAGATTGCACTCGCCGAACTGTCGCGTCTGGTCGACATCGCCGAGCATCCGTCACCGCCCAGCGGCGGCGGCGGCGGCAAGGGCGGCGGCGGCGGCGACCAGGCGCCATTCCCGGCCCAGGCCGAGATCGCCCTGCTCGCGGCCATGCAGGAGGAGCTCTCGCGGCTCACCGACGCGAACCGCCCAGGCGATCTGGCCAAGGGCGAAGGCGATCTGCGCGACCTGGTCGAAGCGATGGAGACGCACACGCGGCCGGGCAGCCGACCGAACGTGCTGCTGTCGCGCTCGCGCCGAGCGATGGCCTCGGCTGCGGCGCTGCTCGGCCAGAAGGATCGCGGTCTGACCACGCGTCACGAGCAGCTCACCGCCGAGGCCGAGCTGCGTCGCCTGCTCGCCGAAGCCAAGGGCGGTGGCGGCGGCGGGAGCGGGAATCCGCCGCCGCCACGCTCCGACCAGAAGCCGCAGGATCAGCAGCCGGATGCACAGAAGAGCGATCCGAAGTCGGGCGAAGGCAAGGGCGGCGCCAGCGCTGGTGGCGGCAACAAGACCGGCAAGAAGCCGACCGGCGAAGTCACCGAGGTCGCCACTGACCAGAAGGCCGGCGGCCTGCGCCTCGACCTGCCCGAGGAGCGGCGCGAACAGCTGAAGCAGGCGCGCGAGCAGAACATGGCGCCGCGCGCGCTGCAGCTGTACGAGCGCTATCTCGAACTGCTCGAGGAGCGCAAGTGAGAGCGCCCATGAAGATCATGATGGTCGCGCTCATCATGTCGGCGATGACCTCGTTCCGCGTCCCCGGGATGTTCGGCGCGGACGAAGCGCCGATCGCCATCACCCCCGACCAGGTGGTCGACCGCGGGCTCGCGGCGCTGGTCAAGGCGCAGCAGAGCGACGGCAGCTTCAGCGAGGGCTCGGGCATCACCGCGCTCGCGGGCATGGCCCTGCTCGCCGGCGGCCACACCCCGACGCGCGGCCAATACCAGGAGGCGAGCGCCAAGGCGCTGCGTGCGGTGATCTCGCGCCAGGACAAGGTCACCGGCTACCTGTCGAGCGATCAGGGCAACATGTACGCCCACGGCTTCGCCACGCTCTATCTCGCCGAGTGCTATGGCATGGCCCCCGACCAGCCGGTGCGCCGTTCGCTCGAGGCGGCCCTCGACCTCATCTACTACGCGCAGAACAAGGAGGGCGGCTGGCGCTACAGCCCGTCGCCCACCGACGCCGACATCAGCGTGACCATCTGCCAGATCATGGCGCTACGCGCGGCCTTCAACGCCGGCGTCGGCGGAACGCAGACCAAGGAGACCATGGAGAAGGCGCTGACCTACGTCAGGCGCTGCGCGAATGGCAACGGCAGCTTCGGCTACCAGGCTTCGAACGGCGGCGAGGGCTGGGGCACCACCGGGCCCGAGGGCGTTCCGCGCACCGCCGCGGGTAGCATGTGCCTGATCGGCTCCGGCGTCACCGATCTCAAGGATCGGCAGCTCGGGCCGGCACTGCTCTTTCTGCGCAAGAACTTCGCCGCGCACCTGAAGTCGGGCGACGGCTATTTCTGGTACGGCCAGTACTACACCTCGCAGGCGCTCTTCCACAGTCCGGACCCGAAGGATTGGGAGACGTACTGGAAGGAGGCGTGGCCGGTGATCGCGCGCCGCCAGGGCAAGGACGGGATGTGGACGCAGGGGGAGGGGCCAGGACCGGTCTATGCGACCTCCATGGCCCTGATCATCCTGCAGATCCCCAATAACTATCTTCCCATCTTCCAGCGGTAGCCGCTGGAAGATGGGCGGGCGATGGGCGCTGCGCGCCCGGCGGCTGTGCCGCCCACGACGCTGCGCGTCGATGGCGAGAAAACGCGCAGGTAGCGGTTTCCCGGTGGGAAGCGGAGGTAGCATGCAGAGATGCCCGAAGGTGAGCCAATCGAGGTAGCGTCGTCGCCGTGCGCCATGGATGTGGCGCACCGGCTCGCCGAGCAGGGGCGAGCCGACGGGTCGCGCTACATCCACCCGTTGTCGATCGGCTCGGTGCGGCTCGAGAACAACCTGTGCCTCGCGCCGATGGCGGGGTTCACCAACGTCGCGTTCCGCCTGATCGCCAAGGAGGTCGGCGGCTGCGGGCTGGTCGCGACCGAGATGGTGGCGGCGCTCGGGCAGACCCATGGCAACGACCAGCGCTTCCAGGTGCTGACGCGCAACGTGGCGGCGGAGAAACCCCTGGCGATGCAGGTGTACGGGCGGGATCCCGAGTTGTGCGCGATGACGACGCGCGCGCTCGATGAAGCCGGCGCGGACATCATCGATCTCAACTGCGGATGCCCGGTGAAGAAGGCCAAGCAGTCGGGCTGCGGGGTGGCGCTGATGCGCGAGCCCGAGCAGGTAGGTCGCATCGTCAAGGCGATGGTCGGGGCGACCGCGAAGCCGGTGACGGTGAAGATCCGCCTCGGCTACGACGCAGAGAACCGCAACATGGTGGCGGTCGCGCGCCAAGCGGTGGACAACGGCGCGGTCGCGGTGTTCGTCCACGCGCGGACGGGTGAGAGCAAGCATGGTGTGGCGGTGGATCTCAGCGGCGTCGCCGAGGTCAAGCGCGCGCTCGGCGACGCCGTGCCGGTGATCGCCAACGGCAGCATGGATACCGCCGCCGCCATCCGCGCGGCCAAGGACGAGGCGGGCGCGGACGGCTACCAGATCGGGCGCGCGGCGTGCGGCGATCCCTGGCTGTTCCGCAACCTGCTTGCCGAGCTCACCGGTGGCGAGCGCTACACGCCGTCGCTCGAAGAGCGACGGCGACTGCTCGAGCGCCATTTCCGGCTGATCCTCGACCTGTTCGGCGAACAGCGCGGGGTGCGCGTCATGCGCAAGTACACCTTCTTCTACTGCAACGGCCTGCCCGGCGTGCGCGCTTTCCGCGACCGGTTTCACCGCATCGCCGATCCTGCCGCCTTCCACGCCCTGACCGAGGACTTCTTCACTTCGCTCGCCGGCGGTGGCACCTCGCACGAAGCGGTCGAGCATCTCACGTTGTTCGATCGCGACGGAGCCTCGGAATCGGCCGAGGCCGAATAGACCGGCCCGCTTCAATGTCCGCAGGGTGCTCGACCCGCGCAGGCTGCTTTGAGCAGCCTGCTAGAGCCTGAACTCGAGTTCGATCTCGTCGGCGGCGGCTGAGGCGGCATGCACCGCGCTCGAGGTCTTCGCCATGCGCGCGGTATTGCCCCCGGGCATGACCGACGAGAGCGTGAAGCCGCAGCCCTTGAAGAAGGTCAGGGTCGAGGCGTCGGACAGCTTGGCGGTGGTCGTGACCCGCGTGCGCTTGGTGTCCTTCGCCTCCATGATCACCGAATTCACCAGCGCCCTGCCGATGCCCAGTCCATGGCGCGAGCTGCTGATCATGATGATCTCGTAGCTGCCCACCGAGACGGCGTAGGAGATGAGCCCGACCCGATCATCGCCGATCTGCGCGATGAATCCCGGCGATTCGCTCGGGCGATGGTTGCCCATGGTCAGAATTTCGTGCCCAGCCTGGCTGTTGGCCAGGGTCTCGAGCCATTCCTTGTCGATGGCCTTCACGGAGCGGATGACGATCTTCACGCAGCGGACAGTGTCCACCGCCCCTGGCTCCATGCCAGTGATCGCCACTGATCAGGACACCGAGCACGAATCCCTGATCGGCACGGGATGCGCGGCTCCGCCCCGTCTCAGTAGAGGAAGACCGCTCGGAACGACAGCGATGGTTACCCCGCATGGATTCGAACCATGAATGAGAGAGCCAAAATCTCTAGTGTTACCGTTACACCACGGGGTAGCGTGGATCGTCGCGCGTGACCTGACCCTCGCGGGTCATTCGGTCTCGGCCCATACGGTATCGCAGCGCTTCCACGACACCAGACCGTCGGCGAACCAGATGGCCAGTTCGCGCTCGGCGCTCTCGGGGCTGTCGCTGCCGTGCACCAGGTTGTTCGACTTCGAAATGGCGAAATCGCCGCGGATGGTGCCAGGAGGCGCCTTGCGTCCGTCGGTCGGGCCGATCAGGCCGCGGACCACGGCGATGGCGTCATCGCCCTCGAGCGACAGCGCGACCAGCGGGCTGCTGGTGATGAACTGCAGGAGCGATGGGAAGAAGGGGCGCTCCTTGTGCTCGGCATAGTGCTTGGCCGCGTGCTCCTGGGTGGCCTTCATGAAGCGCATGCCGACCACGCGCAGGCCCTTACGTTCGAAGCGCTGGAGGATGTCGCCGATCAGGCCGCGTTGGACGGCGTCGGGCTTGAGCAGGACCAGGGTACGTTGGACGGGCATGATTCCTCGCAGGGCGGGGAATGTGGGCGGATCCGGGCGATGCGCAAGTGATCGATCGCCGCGCGCGAAGCCCTGCGGGTGTGGGACGAGGAGCGCGGCGGCCTCGTCTCGCGGAGACGGTCTAGCGCCCTTCGGGTACCACAAAAAAGGAGGCCGATCTCGCGATCGACCTCCTACGTGGTGGAGATAAGGAGATTCGAACTCCTGACCTGTTCATTGCGAACGAACCGCTCTACCAACTGAGCTATATCCCCGAACGGTTGGTCGTTGTAGTCCGCCAGAAAACGAATTCCAGCCGTATTACACGGGGGCTTCGCTCCAGGTGGCCCTACGACCTATGTCGCCCTGCGACGGGTCCGCCGGGTGGCCTCGACGTGTTTCTCGCCCCTCAGGGCTCGGCGGTCGGCGACCGTCCCGCTATCTGAGCCTGCTCCGACGGCTCACCTCGCGAACTGGATGTCGAGGGTGCGCATCCAGGTGTGGAGACCGGCGTCCTGGATGGGCAGCACGAAGGCGTCCTCGCCGGATTCGTTGTGGTGCGAGTGCCACCATCCCGGTGGCGTGACGAAGGCCGAGCCGGCTGACCAGTCGGCGCGGATGGGATCGACGAGGCGATCGCCATCCATGGTCCTGGCGATCAGGGTGTAGGTACCTGGCGCCGCGCTGATGCACAGGTCGAGGGCGACCGAGTTGTGGCGGTGCGGTTTCTGCACCGCGCGCGCGGGCAGCACGTTCAGGAGCGACCACAGGATGTGGGTGATGGTCATGGTCTGCGCGGTGTGCGCGTTGCCCATGATGATGCCCATGCGGTTGCGGCGCTCGGCGCCGGGCTCGGCGCGCACGCGCGCGAGTTCCTGCATCAGACGTTCGCGACGGTAGATGGTCGGTTGAAAGCGCGCGCGGGTCGGCGCCGCGCCGAGGTACGCGAGCAGGGGCTCGTCGGTGACCCAGTAGAGCGCGGCATCGCTGCTGGCTTCATGGAGGAGCGCTTCGGCTCGCGGCAGCACCACGATGTCTCCAGCCGACCACGCGATCGGGTCGGCGCCGATGCGCGTCAGGCCCGAGCCCGCGATGACGTAGAATAGCTGCGAGGTGGCGACGAAGCGCGTTTCGAGATGCTCGCCCGCGCGGATGCGCAGGAATCCGGCCAGCAGGTTCGGGCTGGTCGCGGGCCAGGCGCATTCGAGATGCTTGGACAGGTCCCACGGAATGACGCGGGTGGGGCCATCGCGATGCTGATCAGCGCCCAGCACGGTATACGGGATCGCGGGCAGTTTCGGATCGGCGGCGGCGGTTTACTCGTGGAAGCGCGCCGCGGCGGCGTGGTCCGTGGCGGGAGCTGGAGCGGTGGACATGCCACAAGCGTATCCATCCGCGGTGGTCGACAACGCCGCCCTGGCCGCCGCTTGGTATGCCGCGGAGCGAAATCCAGCGCTGCCGGCCTCACCCTCGAGGCGAGTTGGTGGCTGGAATCGCGGCCGGGATTGCCAAAGCGTGGTCTCGGGGTCATATTCCCTCTATCGAGGAGGGCTCATGGGCAGCTGGACCGTGCATGAGGACGGCTCATTCGACGTCGCCGTCGAGGGCCTACGTCTCGTCGGCTGCTATCCCGCCATCGATGGCGCGGCCCTGCACCCGCAGGCGATCGTCGTGGACCGTTCCAAGGGCGCTCCGACGGTCGAGTACCGCCTCCCAGCCGGCTCGCTGGTGCTCGCCTTCGCCAAGGACGAGGACTCTCTGGTGCTCAAGGCGACGCTGCGCGGCATGGCCAAGGCTCCGCATTGGGTGCTGCCGCTCTCTGGCGGCCGGGTCGAGGGCGCGGCGCAGTTCTTCAAGCAGGGCCTGGGCTTCGGCGGTCCGAGCGGGTTCTTCCCGCTCGATGCCAAGAAGGATCCGTGGACGTTGGAGAGCTACTTCAGTGCCGGCCTGGTCGATGCCAGCGACGCGACCCTGGCGATCGGTGCCTATGATCATGCGCGCTTCCTGTTCAAGGCGGTGGCGCTCAACCGCGTGCACCGGCGCGGGCTCGTCGATCGCCACATCGATCGCGCCGAGATCCAGCTCGAGTGCGGTTTCTCGACCGAGCGCGTCGCGCTCGGCGGCGAACTGGCCCTGCCCGACATCCACTTCATCGCGTCGTCGCGCCCGTGGGATGCCTTCCGCCGTTTGGCGATCAAGACCGGTCGCGTGATGAAGGCGCGCACCTCCGCTCCCCCCAGCTTCCACTGGTGCTCGTGGTACCGGCGCGCCTGCCATTTCAGTCGCCAGGATCTCGACGAGATGCTGCGCGGGCTCGCCACCATCAAGCCGGCGATGCCGCTGCAGACCATCCAGATCGACGACGGGTATTGCGCCTCGCCAGGGGATTGGCTGGATCCGACGCCGCAGTGGCCAGGCGGCCTCGAGTCGGCTTTCAAGGCGATCCGGGCCCAGGCCTACAAGCCCGGCGTGTGGATCGCGCCATTCATGATCGGCAGCCGCTCGAACCTGTATCGCCAACATCCGGACTGGGTGATCCGCGGTGTCGACGGCAAACCGGTCATCGAGTGGAACAACTACGGCGGCTCGGCGATCGCCTCGCACAACGACGAGGAGACCTACGCGATCGACACCAGCCATCCGGAGGCGTTCGCCTATCTGCGATCGGTGTTCAAGTCCCTCCGCACCTGGGGCTGCCGATTCATCAAGACCGACTTCATGGATTGGGGATTCAAGGATTCGCTCACGGTCAAGCGCCACGCTCCCGGCAAGACTTCGGTCGAGTATTTCCGCGAGGCCCTGGCCATGATCCGCGAGGAGATGGGCGAGGACACCTATTGGCTCGGCTGCATCGCTCCGTTCGGTCCGTTCATCGGCATGGCCGACGGCATGCGCGTCGCCAACGACGTGGTGGTCGAATGGTCGAAGGGCTCGACAGGCAACATGATCGACGAGTGCTGGGCCGACCAGTATTTCAATAACGTCTGGTGGCAGAACGATCCGGACGTGGTGTTCCTGCGCGACCAGTACATCAAGCTCTCCGATGGCGAGATCAAGGCGCTGGCGTATTTCCACGGCATCCTCGGCACCAGCATCAATTCCTCGGATGCCTTCCACGAGATCCCGCCCGCCCGGCTCAAGCTCTGGCGCTTCATCGAGCCGAACGACAAGCGCTGGACCGCGACGCTGCCGTTCTGGAACAAGCCGCGCAAGCTCAAGGTCGCGGTGCGTGACTTCGAGGGCGCAGATTCCTGGGCCGTGCTCGCGCTCAACCAGGGCGAGGACACCGTCACCGAGCAGTTCCGCATGAAGGACGCCATCGGCCTCGACGAGGCCTTCGTCTACCAGTGGGAGCCGGGACGCGCGAAACCGATCGGCAAGCAGTCAGCCCTGGTGTCGGAGGTCGGCGCGCATGGCGGAGCGCTGTACTTCGTATCGAAGCGCGATGAGCCGCCTCCGCCCGACCTGTCGCTGGGCGGGAAGAACCTGACCCATTGGGTGACCGGGGCGATCTCGCGCTGATCCGTGTGCGCGGCGCTGAGGCATCTCATACCTCAGTCGCATCACCTCGATTCGGGATCCGTCCCCGCGGGCGTGGGGGTCTTCGGCTCGAACAGGCACGGCTTGCGCACTGGGCAGCGCCAGCACTCGGGGCGCCTGGCGATGCAGCAGTAGCGGCCGTGCAGGATCAGGTAGTGGTGGGCGTGCAGCGCGTGCTTGGGCGGGGTGCGAGCGAGCAGCACCTGCTCGGTCTGCTCAGGGGTCTTGGTCTTGGCGATGCCGAGGCGGTTGGCGACGCGGTGGATGTGCGTGTCCACGGCGATGGTCGGGTGGCCGAAGGCGATGTTGAGCACCACGTTCGCGGTCTTGCGCCCGACGCCTGGCAGCGCCTCGAGGCTGTCGCGGTCGTCCGGGACCTGGCCGCCGTGGAGCTCGATGAGGATGCGGCAGAGCTCGATCAGATTCCGCGACTTGTTGTTGTAGAGCCCGACCGCCTTGATGAAGGGGATGACGCCCTCGACTCCGAGCGCGAGGATCTCCGCCGGGGTGTTGGCGACCGGGAACAGCCGCGCCGTTGCCGCGTTCACCGACCTGTCGGTGGTGTGCGCCGAGAGCGCGACCGACACCAACAACTCGAAGGCATTGGTGAACACCAGGTCTGACTTCGGAACAATGCGCTTGGCCAAGGTGTCGTAGACCGAGCGCACGGCCGCGTCCTTCATGGGGCCGAAGAATGGCGAGGCGCTCGCGGGCTTGGTGGTCTTGACGGTCGGAGTGACGAGGCGCTTCGAGCTGGCCATGGCTGGAATCTGCGCGTCTGATCCGCTTCGCAAGCGCCGGCGGTGAGGGTCGCCGACTCAATTGCCGAACAACGGTCTCCAGCCGTCGCCTGCCACGTGGCAGGCGTTGAGCTCGAGCATGAAGACGCGCGAGCAGGCGCTGCACACCCAGCGCGCGGTGATCGGTCGCGAGCGTGGCAGAGGGGAACCGGGGATGCGCGCGTCGAGGGCGCGGTCGCCATCCATCGCTTCGAGATCCCCGGCGGCGACCGCGGTCGTGGCGGTCGCAAGCACCGCGTCGAGCTGTTCGGGCGTCGCCGTGGGAATGCAGTCGGCGTAGCGGTCGCAGAGATCGCACATCAGCTGTACATCAGCAGCTGTACATCAGCAGCTGTACATCAGCGGACGACGCCGCGCGCGAGCCGGATCTCGATCGAGCGCGCGTGCGCTTCCAGGCCCTCGCCGCGCGCGAGCGCAAGTCCGGCCGGGGCCAGGCGGCGGAACTCGGCCTCGCCGAGGTTGATCAGCGAGGTGCGGCGCAGGAAGGTATCGGCGCCGATGCCCGACCACATGCGCGCGGTGCCGCCGGTGGGTAGGGTGTGGCTGGGACCGGCGACGTAATCGCCGATCGGCTCTGGGCTCCACGGGCCAACGAAGATCGCGCCGGCGTTCAGCAGTCTGGGCACCAGCGGCGCGGGATCGCGCACCAGCAGCTCGAGGTGTTCGGGGGCGATGCGATTCGAGAGCGCCACCGCCTGGTCGAGCGACGCGCAGGCGACCAGGGTGCCGAAGCGGCGGATGCTCTCGGCGGCGGTCTCGCGGCGGCCCGCGGGAAGCGCCGCCAGCTGGCGCTCGACCTCTTCGGCGATGCGCGGCCCGGCGCCATCCAGGGCCAGGCACACCGCCATCGCCAGCGCGTCGTGTTCGGCCTGGCTGAGCAGATCGGCGGCGACGAACGCCGGATCGGCCGACGCATCGGCGATGACCAGGACCTCGCTCGGCCCCGCGAGCATGTCGAGATCGACGCGCCCATAGGCACGGCGCTTGGCGAGCGTCACGTAGATGTTTCCCGGGCCGACGATCTTGTCGACCGCTCCGAGCGTGGCGGTGCCACAGGCGAGCGCGGCGATCGCGGGGATGCCGCCGACGCGCCAGACCTCGTCGACGCCGACGGCATGCGCCGCCGCCAACAGCTCGTGCGCGACGCTGCCGTCGGCGCGTGGCGGAGTGGCCAGCACGGTGCGCGGCACGCCCGCGACCTTGGCCGGGACCAGGTTCATGATCACCGACGAGAACAGCGGCGACGCGCCTGCGGTGCCACCGGGCACATAGGCGCCAACGCGCGCGAGCGGAGTCCAGCGCACGCCCAGGGGCTCGTCGAGCCGCTCGCCGAAGCCGCGCGGCAGCAGGCGGCGCTGGTAGGCGGTGACCTGGGCGATGGCGACGCCCATCGCCTCGCGCAGGGCTGGCGCGCAGCGATCCCAGGCGGCGGCGAGCTCCTGGTGGGGGATGCGCAGCCGATCCGGCGGCAGCGTGGCCTTGTCGAAGATCGCGGCGTAGCGCGCCACCGCGGCGTCGCCCTCACGCTCCACCGCGGCGAAGACCTCGTCGATGACCTCGGCGACCGAGGCCTCGCGACCGAGCACCGCGCGGTAATACGGGCGGGCTTTGGCCTCGGCCTCGGCGACCAGCCGCTCGAAGCGTTGGTGCGTCGAGGACACCAGGCTGGCGACGCGCGGATCGTCGGGGGTGAGGACGGTGAGCATGGCGGCGCCAAGCATAGAGGAGCGGGAGATGCGGGAAGCGGGAGGGAGGGGAGGGGAAGTAGAGAGCAGAGAGGGCGAAGACAGAAGCAGGAAGAGGAGTGCTGGGGCATCCGGGATCGGGTGCGTGAACGTTCAGTTTTCGGGAAGTTTTCTCAGGCGCAGGGCGCGGAAGAAGTCCTTCATCGCCTGGCCGCTCTCGGCTGCGAGCACCCCGCCGGTGACCTGCAGCGCGTGATTGTAGCCGGCCGGCGCGCGCAGGTCGACGATCGAACCGCAGGCGCCGGCCTTGGGTTCCGGAGCGCCGAAGACCACGCGTTGGACGCGAGCGTTGAGGCAGGCGCCCATGCACATCGGGCACGGCTCGAGCGTGGCGTAGAGCGTGCAGCCCTCGAGTCGCCACGAGTCCAGGGCCTGGCCGGCGGCGCTGATGGCGAGGATCTCGGCGTGCGCGGTGGCGTCGTGCAGGCGTTCGCAGGCGTTGCGCCCGCGCCCGATGACCCTGCCCTGGCGCACGATCACCGCGCCGATCGGCACCTCGTCTTCGCGCGCCGCCGCCGCCGCCTCGGCGAGCGCGAGGCGCATGAACTGCTCATCGGAGGGCGGCGTCAGCATGGGGCGTCTTCAGCGCTGGTGGCTGGTGGTGTCCTGGTTCAGAGATGCGGGACGTGAGGGATAGGGTGGTGACGTCGTCCCGGAATGGCGAACGGCTGGCGGTGGCGCCAGCCGTTTTCCTCATCCACCAACACCGAGGCGCTCGGCTCGGTCGAGCGCTATCGCGCCCGTTTCGTCATAGTGAGCAGGAAGCCACGCGTCGGCAGCATCTGGTGCTTCACTTCGTCCATGCTGCTCTCGAGGGCCTTCAGCGAGGGGTCGTCGGCCTTGATGTTGAGGGCGTTGCCGTAGTTGACGATGCCGATCTGCAGCTTCTCGGTATCGGCGACGAGCAGGATGTTGCAGGTCTCGTTTGCGCCGGTGGCGTACTTGTGCAAGAGCGACGACGCTTCATCGATCGAACGCTGGATCGACGAGGTGACGTTCGCGGGCAGCTTCACGTGGGTGGCGAGCGAGGTCGCGAGCGCGCTCAGGCTCGAGGCGAACTCGAGATCGCACGGCAGTTTGACCTCGACCATCTTCACCTTGCTCATCTCGTAGAACTCGATCGTGCCGTTCTGGTCGACGCTGAAGTAGTCGCCGCTGCGCGGGTCCTTGAAGCGGCCGGGCTGGCTGACGTTCAGGCCCATGCCGGTGACCGGGTGCTTGAACTGCAGGGGGAACTTGACGCTGGGCGCGGCGTTGGCTTTGTCCTTCTTCGCCTTGCCGAAGCTGGTGACCGCCGCCTCGATGGTGTCGTGGGTCTCGAACAGGGCGAGCAGGCCGAGCATCTCGAACAGCGCGATGACCTTGGTGGGGACGCCGACCAGCTTGATGTCGCCGCCCTTCTCGCGAAAGGTGTCGACGCACTTCACGATGGTGCCGAGGCCGGTTGAGTTGATGTATTTGACGTTGGTCAGCACCAGCATGCAGTTGCGCGTGCCGGCCGAGAGGATGTCGGTGAGACGTCCTTCGAAGGTCTGGTTCGTGCTGGCGTCGATCGACCCGGTTAGGAATACAGCCTTGGCCTCCTCGCCGCTCGGGAGGCTGACGGTCTTGATATCGAAGTTCAATACGGCCACGGGTCGTTCCTCGGATCTGTTTCGGCGTCGTTCGCCGGTCGCTGCCACCTGGTTGCTAGGCCAGGACCGAGCGACGGAAAGGTCCGTCGCGCTCGGGGGTCGAGCATCGATCCCAGAGCCTGAAACTCAATCCCAGAACCGAGCGGACGCTCCCGAGTGTGATACGGAAACCGCACGTAGCCTCTGAGGGATCCTCATTTTACAGTTTTCTCCGGACAAACTTCCACAGACTCGCGGAGGCGGGAATTCCGCTCGGCATCGCGTCAAGACGGCATCGAGACGGCATCGGCAAGGCATCGGCAAGGGAGGCACAATGGGCTTTTTCGGCGGCAAGAAAAAGGACAAGGACAAGGACGAACGCAGCGGGGGTTCCTCGACCGTCCGCAAGAGCAAGCGCATCATCGCTCCGGGCGGCGCCAAGACCGCCACCACCGAATCGGCCGCGCCCGCCCAGCCCAAGACCGGCCCTACCTCGAAGTCGACGCCAGTCGCGCCGGCTCCGAGCGGCCGCGTCCAGGTCCGCCCGTCGAATCCAGCGCCCGGCCCGTCCTCGACGACGCCCGCCCGCCCGCAATCGAAAGCTCCGATCCAGAGCAGCAAGCCGCCGGAATTCGCCGGCGACCTCGCGTCGACGCGCAAGACCTCGGGCCCCAGCCGCACCGGCGACGCCGCGCTCATCGAGTTCCTGAAGGGCAAGGTGAACCTGCTCGACGATGCGCAGGTCGCCCAGGTCAAGGCCAAGGCGCAGCAGGAGAACCTGCCGATCGACATGGCCGCAGTTCAGCTCGGCTTCATCACCGAGGAGCAGATGGTCAATGCGCTCACCCAGGAATGCTGGGTGCCGCACCTCAAGGTCGATCGCTACGAGATCCGCAAGAAGGCGCTCGACACCATCGCCCGCGACGACGCCACCCACTACGGCGTGTTCCCGGTCGACAAGCTCGGCAGCCTGCTCACCCTCGCGATGGTCAACCCGCTCGACGCCGAGACCATCCGCGTGCTCGAATCGAAGACCAGCCTCGACATCAAGAAGGTGGTCGCGACGCGCAGCGAGATCAACCAGGTCATCGAGAAGTACTACAGCGGAGCGGTCCAGGCCAAGGAGGGGTCGCTCTCGATCACCCAGGACATCGAGCCGAAGAGCGTCACGCAGATGCTCGCCGGCGTTAACGCGCCTTCGGACAAGCTGCCTCCGGCCAGGCCGTCGGCGCCGATGCCGATGCCGACTCCGGCTCCGGCCGCGATCAATCCCGAGATCCAGGACATCGACGATCTGCTGTCGGCCGACGATGCGATCGCGCCATCGATCCTCGAGCCGATCTCGCTCAAGGCTGAGGACATCGAGTTGGTACCCGACGCCACGGAGCTCGAGGTCGCTGGTTCCGGATTGACCAGGAATTCCGGCGAGCCTGCGCTCGGCGATTTCGAGTTCGAGGACACCGCCGCAATCGCCCCGGTCGCCAAAGCACCGCCCAAGCCGCTGTCGCCTGAATTCGATCTCGAGGATTCAAGCGCTGCCAAGGACACCGGCATTTACCGGCCGACGCCACCGCCGCCCAAGCCGGCGCCCGCGCGTCCCTCGACGCAAACCCAGGGCCGCTCCACCGCGGCCGGCAAGCCCGCCACCAGCCGCTTCACCTCGAAGTCGGCTCCGGCCAAGCCCGGACTGATCAATCTCGTGCCAGTGATGGAAGAAGAGTTCCAGCACGCCATCACCCATGGCAAGTCGCACGTGTTCGAGAAATGGATCGGGCTGCAGAGCCGCAACCGCATCATCAATGCGGTCGCGGTCGAGAGTGAGCTCGAACGCGTTCTCGGTGGGCTCTACGCCTCGCCGATCCCGGCCTGATCGCGACCGTTCCGAGCAGTCCGGGACATCCCTCGTGGCTGTCCGCGCCGGTGCCGCCGCATCCTGATTCCGCTTTGCGCCACGGGCGTGTGCGCAGCATAGCCGCCGATGTCCATCGACGCGAATCCCTGGACTCCGGGCGGCGGCCTGCGCTTCGAGGTGCTCGCGATCAGCGGCAAGGCGCGTCGCGGGCGTTTTTGGACCAGCCACGGGCCCGTCGAGACTCCCGCATTCATGCCCGTGGGCACCCAGGCGGCGGTGAAATGCGTGACACCGGATCAGGTCGCCGCCACCGGAGCGCAAGTGGTGTTGGCGAACACCTACCACATGAGCCTATCCGAGCGCACCCAGCTGGTTGAGCGACTCGGCGGCCTGCACGCCACCATGCGTTGGAATGGCGCGATCCTCACTGATTCTGGCGGTTTCCAGGTGTTCAGCCTTCCTGACCGGCAGATCACCGAGGAAGGCGTGCGTTTCCGCTTCGAGCAGGACGGCGAGGCGGCGACGCTGTCGCCCGAGAGCGCGATGGACATCCAGCGCCGCCTCGGCGCCGATATCGTCATGGCCTTCGACGAGTGCGTCGAGCATACCGCGCCGCGCGAATACGTGGCCGACAGCGTCGAGCGCACCCACCGTTGGCTGAAGCGCTGCATGCAGGTGCCGCTGGCTCCTCATCAACACCTGTTCGGTATTGTCCAGGGTGGCATGGATCTCGAGTTGCGCGCTCACGCGGTGGCGCAGCTCACGGCCCTCGATCTTCCCGGCTACGCCATCGGCGGCGTGTCGGTCGGCGAAGGGCATCAGGCGATGGTTCGCGTGGTCGCCCATGCGGCGCCCCTGTTGCCGGCGGCGAAGGTGCGTTACCTGATGGGGGTCGGCCTGCCCGAGGATCTCGTCGCCTCGGTCGAGCACGGCATGGACATCCACGACTGCGTGATCCCTACCCGCTACGCCCGCGAGGGAACGGCGTTCAGCTTCGATGGCAAGATGCGCATACAGGACAAGAAGTATCGCAAGGACCGCTATCCGATCGACACCGCCTGCCGCTGCTATACCTGTCAGCAGGGCTTCAGTCGCGCCTACCTGCGCCATCTCTCGTATGCGCACGAACCCCTGGTCGAGACGCTGATGACCATCCACAACTTGCATTTCTACCAGGATCTGATGCGCGCGATGCGCGCGGCGATCGAGGCCGACCGCTTTGCCGTGTGGCGAGACGAGTTCCTCGGCCGCTACATGGCCAAGAAGAACGACTGATCGACTCCGACGGACGACGAACCTCGAACCACGGATGATGTCCGGTGCTGCCCCAGGCTTATGCTGGCAGCGTGAAGAGGAAGGTTGCGCCATCTCCGGGCGTGGATTCCACCCAGATCCGGCCGCCATTGCGCTCGACGATCTTCTTGCAGATGGCCAGACCAATGCCGGTTCCCGGATACTCCTCGCGGCTGTGCAGCCGCTGGAAGACCTCGAAGATCCGCGCCGATTGCCCGGGATCGATGCCGATGCCGTTGTCTTTGACCGCGAAGTTCCACCAGGCGCCGGACCGGCTGGCCGAGATCACGATCTCCGGTGCGGCCGTTCCGCGGAATTTGAGCGCGTTGCCGATGAGGTTCTGGAGCAGCTGGGTCAGGTGCGTGCGGTCGATGCGCACCATCGGTAACGGAGCGTGGCTGATCCGCGCCAAGGATTCGGCGATGGCTGGCTGGATGAGGACCAGCGCGGCAGCCAAAGCGTCCTCGCTCGAGATCGGCTCGACGGGCTGATCCGAGCGCTCCACCCGCGAGAGCGCGAGCAGGTCCTGGATCAGGTGGTGCATGCGGTCCGCGCCGTCCATCGCCACCTGCATGAAGTCGTCCGCCTTGGCATCCAGCGAGCCGCCGTAACGCTTCTTCAGGAGCCCGAGATAGCTGGTCACCGTGCGCAGCGGTTCCTGGAGATCGTGCGATGCGATGTAGGCGAACTGCTCGAGCTCCTGATTCGACGCACGCAAGTTCTCTTCGGAGCGCTTGCGCTCGGTGATGTCGCGCAGGTGGCCGATGAAGAACGCGCCGGGCCCGCGTCCCACCGCGATGATCGCCAACTCGACCGGGAATTCGTTACCGTTGGCGTGGGCGGCGCGGATCTCGATGCGCTTGCCGAGGACCGGCCCCTCGCCGGTGGCCAGGTAATTCGCGAGCCCACGCTGATGGGCTTCGCGCAGATCCGGCGGGATGATGGCGTCGGATAGCTTCCGCCCCACCGCCGCGTCCCTGGTCATGCCGAAGATGCGCTGGGCCGCGGGATTGAATTCGCTGATCAGGCCTTCGCCATCCATGATGATGATCGCGTCGAGCGCGCTCTCGAGCACCGCGGTGCTGCGCGCCTCGCTCGATTCGAGCGCGGCGAGGTGGCCTTCGACCTCGAGTTCGTTGGCCTTGAAGCGGCGCACGAGCCTCAGGCCGTGGAGGGTCACGGCGATCACCAGGAGCACGACCAGCGAGACGATCGCGAGGAAATCGCCATGCAGCACCGAAGCCCGCTCTGCGTCTGCGGCGAAGGCGCCGAGCCGCCGCTCGCGGATCTCGCGGGCGGCCTCGAGCAACGTCGACATGGCGCGTGCATGCAGGTCGCTCATGTCGCCCAGCAGCCGCGCCAAGTCCGCGCGCTCCTGGGGCGGAGCTCCGCGGTCTGTGGCTAAGGCCTGCATGTCCGTCCGCGCCGAGCGCAGATGTGAGGCGACGGAGGCGGCGCCGAAGCCATCGAATTCGGCGGCCAATCGCCCGAGATCGTCGTCGACGATCCCGGCCAACTGGCCGGGTTGGGTCTCGGCCGGGGTCCTGTCCAGCGCTCGCGCCATGCCATATGCCTCGAGCCTGGTCGTGTCCGCCACTGCGTCCGCGACGTGATTGGCGCGGAGTGACCACTCGGTGTCGCGGGCCACCGAGAGGTGGTAGAGGTCGGTGAGGCGCTGGTTGAGCAGCAGGCCGAGGCACGCGGTCGCGAGGTCGATCGTCACCAGCAGCACGTAGACGTGCGTCCAGCGCGTGGGGCGCCGGGTCGGCGGTCGGGATCGCGGCTGCGAGGGGGCAAGCATCGGGTACCGATGTAGCTGATTCCCGAGAAGGCCTCAATCGCCAAATCACCTTCATTCATACGGTTCCCTGGAGGTTGCAGGCGATCTACCAGCCGCGCCGCCGCGCCATTGACGCCGGGGGGCGGGCGAACAAGGTCCGCTGAACATGCGCATCGTCATCGTCCAGAGCGGTAAATTGCGCGATCCGCACATCGTGGGCCTGCGCGCGGAATACGTTAAGCGCTTCGCGCGCTACGGTTCGCTCACGGTGGTGGAGAAGGAAGCGAAGGGGGCGGCGCTATGGCCGGCATCGGCGCGCTGGAAAGTGCTGCTCGACGAGCGCGGAGACGCCATGGGCAGCGAGGCCTTCGCAAAGGCGCTCCGGCGCTGGACTATGGCGCACGGCGAGGTGGCGTTCGTGGTCGGTTCGGCCTATGGCCACGATCCGGCCACCACCGCCTTGGCTGATTCCCGGCTGTCATTGGGGCCCATGACCCTGCCGCACCAGTTGGCGCACCTGTTGCTCGTCGAACAGGTCTACCGGGCGGCCTCGATCCTGGCCGGAGCACCCTACCACCACGGGTGATGCGGTCCGGGCCTGTGGAATGGTGGCCTGAATGGGCCGGCCTGTTCGCGTCGGTCCGCCAAGATCGCCACTGCCGATACAGGCGGTGGAGCACATGGCAGAAGGCGCGATGGACGGAGGCGCGAGACCGTTGGCGGTGCCGCCCTTCGACGGCTCCGGACGGGCGGGAAGGCGCTCGCGCTACCTCGGGTGGGCGCGCAAGGGCGGCCTGTCGATCATGGACCAGGGGATGTTCGCGGGCGCGAACTTCGTGCTCAATATCCTGCTCGCCCGGTGGCTGGCGCCAGCCGACTTCGGCGCGTTCACGCTCGGCTACTCGCTGTTCCTGTTCCTCGGCGCGTTCTATCTCGCGTTCTTCATGGAACCGTTCCTGATCTTCGCCTCTGGCAAGCATCGCGAATCGTTCGCACGCTATTACCGGCTCATCATCGCTTGCCATTGGCGCGTCACCGCCGGAACGGCCGTGATCGTGGCGGTGGGCGCGCTCGCGATCGACGCCTTGGGCCATCGAGGCCAGGCCCAGGCCATCCTCGGCTTTGGCCTCGCGTTGCCGTTCGTGCTGCAGATGTGGATGATGCGCACGGTATTCTACTCGCGGACACAGCCGCACTGCGCGGCGATCGGTAGCGCGATCTTCTTCGTCTGCCAGGTCGGCGGCGTCTGCTTGCTCCACGCCTGCGGATGGCTCAATCCGCTGCTCGCCTTCCTGGTTTCGGGGGTCGCCAGCTGCGTGTCGGGGTTCGCGATGCGGGCGATGCTGGGTCGCCTGGCGCAGGCTCCGCCGCCATCCCCGTCATCCTCGGCAATAGCCGGTGATGCGGGGGCCAAACCAGTCGTCGATGATCGGGGGTTCCGCTCCGAGGTGCTGGCCGACCACCTGCACTACGCGAAGTGGGCATCCGGCGTATCGGTGATCGCCTGGCTGTGCGCCAACGTCCATTACTTCATCCTGTCCTCGGCCGGCGGCCTTGCGGTGGTCGGCTCCATGAAGGTCCTCGACAACCTCCTCACGCCGTTCTACCAATGCATCTCTGCGCTCGGACAGCTGTTGATGCCGATGGTCAGCGCCCGCTCCGGGGTGGCGCGGAATCTCATTCATCGCACCTTCGGCGTCGCCGCGGTATGGTTCTCATTCGCCGTGGTGGCCTACGCGGGGCTGTGGTGGTTCGGCGAGGACCTCCTGCGCTTGCTGTTCGGCCCGTCCTTCGTCGGTTTGGCTCATCCCCTGCGGGTCTTCGCCCTGGTGGTGTTCCCGTACACCATCTCGATGGCCATGATGATGGGCTGCCGCGCCAAAGTGCGTACGGACCTGGTATTCCTGTACCACCTGTTGTTCGCCGCGGCGCTCACCACGGCCTACCTGACGATGTGCCCACAGGGCTTGCTGGGCATCGTCTGGAGCAACGTCGGCACCCGGCTGGTCTTCCTGCCGGTGATCCTGATGCTCTTTCTCAAGGCCGCCCATGGCCGAACCCGCGAGCGGCCGCTGGCTGCCGCGGCGGCGGGATGACCGCGATGGCTGTCTCACGATTGTGCGATCCTGTGATGATATTTCTACTCAAGCAGGCCATTTCCCAGAAGATGGGGAGTGACGGAGAAGGAGCCCGGCCATGATCGTCGTCGAGAATCGTTTCGCGGTGTTCAACGCCCTGCAGGCGTGGTTCCCCGAGGATCCGCACGAGGTCGAGGCCCTGTTGTCACGGACCCAGGTGGTGACCGCGATGCAATGCAGCGATCAGGTGGCGGATGCGCTCGAACGCTTCACCTTCCGTCGCCGGCCGTTCCATACTTCGCTCATCGATCTGACCCTGTCCGAGGAAGAGCTGTGGGGCAAGCTCGAGAAGAAGACCTGCCGCTACCAGATCAACAAGGCACGTAAGCTGGCCCCCGAGATCACGGTCAACGAACGGCTCGAGGCGGCCTTCGACCTGATCAATGCCTTCGTCGCCCGTACCAGCTTCCGTCCGCCGATGCTGCGTGCGGAATGGGAGCGCATCACCGCCTGCTGTGACGTGTTCGTGACCAGCCACGAGGGCAAGCCGATGGCCGCGCATGTCATCATCAGCGATGCGCCAGCGTGCGCCCGCGCGCTGATGAGCGCCACCGCGGATCGTGCCGACGCGGCGGAACGCGGCATCGCCGGAGCGCTGAACCGCCATCTCCACTGGCACGAGTTCCTGCACTACAAGGCCGAAGGGGTGCGCTGCTATGATCTCGGCGGCGTGGTCCTCGATGAATCGCTGCCTGAACATTCTATCGCGCAATTCAAGGCCATGTTCGGCGGGCGGCAGGTGACCCATCAGGTAGTGCACCTGGCGCGCAATCCGCTGCTGCGCGGCGTGCTGCGTCTGGTGTCGACCCGCCGCAACCGCGCCGCGGTCAGAGCAGCGGCGCGAGCTGCCGCGGAGCCGAAGCCCTCGGCGCCGGCCCCTGCACCGGCTCCAACCCCCGTCGTCGAGGCCGCCGCCCATGCTTAAGAGCCTGGCGAAGAGCGTGCTATCGCGCGCGTCGGCGCTGCTCTTCTCAGGGCGCCGCGATGCGCGGCGCGTGGTCCTCTGTTACCATTCGGTGCATCCAGACAAGCCATACGCATCGGCGTCGCCGGCAGCGTTCGCGGCTCAGGTGGCTTGGGCGAAGCAGCATTGCGATGTGGTGCCGTTCTCCGCGATCCTGGAGCCACGGCCGGCGGGATCGCGACCGGCGGTGGCGATCACCTTCGATGACGGCTACGCCGACAACCACCAGCACGCACTGCCCATCCTCTTGAGCCACGGCGTCTGCGCGACGTTCTTCCTGACCGCCGGGTTCGTCGCCGGCGATCCCGAGGTGCTCGCGCATTTCCGCGCCGATCGCCGTACCACCGAGGTCGAGGCGCTGAGCTGGGCGCAGGCGCGCGAGCTGCGTGAGCGCGGCATGGAGATCGGCGCCCACACCTGGAGCCACGCCAACCTCGCGCGGATCCCTCGCGCCCGCGTGGCAGAGGAGCTCGGCCGCTCCAAGCGCGCGATCGAGGACGCGATCGGCGCCGAGGTCCTCACCATGGCCTATCCCTATGGCAAGCGCGGGCGCCATTTCACCGACGAGACCATGGCCATGGCCGCGGAGGCGGGTTACCAGAGTTCGGCGGCCGTGCTGTTCCGCGCGGTGAAACAGGGCGAGGAGCGCCACGCTGTGCCACGCTTCTTCATCAATGGCGCAGACTCGCTGGCCACGCTCGCCGCGAAGGTGCGCGGAGATTGGGACGCGATCGGCTGGTGGCAGGAGAAATCACCCCATTGGGCGGCGCGGCTGATCTCGCCCGCGGATTTCCGGTCGGAGGCGGTACGCGCGTAATCCACTGGTATCCGCATCTGCTCGGTGGAGGAGGGGTCGCCAGCGCGGTGCTTGGCCTGGCCAACGCGGAGGTCGCCGCCGGGGCCGAGGTCATGCTCGCCTGCAAGCAGGCTCCTGGGTTCGCCTTGCCGGGAGCATCCGATCCGAGCATCCCGATCGTGATGTGGCGCCAGCGCGGTTCGACCTTCCTCGGCCGCGTGGCCCGGCCCGGGCCCGCGCCGCTCGAGTTCTCGAGGATGCGTGAATTCGCGCCCGACATCGTGCACGTGCATGGCGAATTCAATCCCGACAACCTCTGTGTCGCGTCGCGGTTCCCGTGCCCGCTCGTAGTCACTCCCCACGGCTGCTTCCTGCCAGGCGTCTTCGACAAGCGCCGCTCGGCGCAGAAGCGCATGTATTTCCGTCTCGCCCGCCACTTGCTCTACCGCCATGCGGCGTTCCACGCCACCAGTCCGCTCGAAGCCGAGCACATCCGGCGCCTGTTGCCCGATCAGCAGGTCTACTGCTCGCCGCTCGGACCTGGCGTGCAGGCGGAGATGGCGCCGTCGCACCGTAGGATGCCTGGCGACGGCGTGCGGCTGCTGTTCATCGGGCGGCTGGACATCTACACCAAGGGACTCGACCTGCTGCTCGATGCCGTGGCCCAGGTCGCGCGCGGCCGCGAAGGCCACGGGCTGTCCCTGCATCTGATGGGGGGCGATCAAGGAGGGAGCCAGGCCGCGCTCCAGCTGCGCGCGCGCGAACTGGGGATCGCCGAGCGAGTGGTCTTCCACGGCCAGTGTGCCGGCGATCGCGTGGCCGAGATCATCGCGCAGTCGGATCTCTACGTGCAGCTGTCTCGCCACGAGGGCTTCGGCCTGAGCATCGTCGAGGCGCTGTTCTCTGGCCTGCCCGCCGTGCTCAGCGACGAGATCGGCGTGGTCAGCTATCCGGAGGTCGGTTCGCTGACGCACGTCGCCCTGGTCCCGCCGGCAGTCGAGCCGGCCGCGCTGGCGATCGCCGCGATGGTGCGTCGCCTCGGAGAGGCGAGTGACGAAGCCCGTGCCAGCGCGCCTGGGCTGCGCCGCTTCTTCTCGTGGAAAAACGCCGCCGCGACCCAGCTCGAACGCTACGCGGAGCTGATCGCGACGCGTTCGCGTTCTGGCATCGGCAGCATCGCCGGCACAGGCAGTGCAGGTGGCGCCAGAGGAGCCTCGGCGCTGCCGATCAAGCGCTTGGCCCCGGACAGACTGGCCGCCGAGCGACCGCCCCTGGTCTAGCTGGCGCTGAACAGCACCGCGAGGGTGGTTTGGCGGTCTTGCTGATTCATCCAGCTACCGGATCTGCTTCACGTGGCTTCTCGCTGCTCACTTGATGAACACCATGTACCCCGCCAGCGCCAACAGGGCGACGCCGAGCACGATCCACGGCACGATGCCCATGCCATGGCGCCCCTGCGCGTCGATGGCAGCCGAGCGTAGTTGGTCGGCCTGGGCCTGCGCCACCGGGGCCGCCGGAACCGCAGTTGGGAGAGAGTCGTTGCGGACCAGCGGCTGGCCCGAGGTTCCGCGATCTGCCGTGCCCGCGGATGTGGGCATCGCGGTGATGGACCGGGTCTGGACGGTGCGTGGCACTGAACGCGTCACCGAGGTCTCGTGCTTGGCATCCACATCCGGTGCCGCTTCGCCCTGCAGCCGGCGGTGCTTGGCGATGATCCGCGAGCTGACCCGATCGTGGTGCGCGCCGTTGGATACCGAAGGGGAAGCGGAGGTCTCGGGGGTCGGCTGGGCTTCCTCGCTCTTCTTGTTGGCCAACTCGGTCTTCTTGATCGCCACGGTGTTCTTCAGCACCATCGGCTTGCGCAGCAGGCGCGGTGCGCCGTCCGCCTTGCCCGAGAGCGACTGGATGACCGTATTGCAGGCGTTGATCAGCGCCTCGTGGGTGAGGAACCGGCTGTTGATGTCCTTCGCCATCGCGGTCGCGACGATGCGCTTGGTGTCGGCGCTGAGGCTGGGGACCTTGAGCGAGGGATCGGGGATCGGCTCGGTGAGATGGGCGCTCATGATCGCGCCCGGGCTGGTCCCGGTGAAGGGGGTCGAACCGGTGAGCAGATGGTAGAGCGTGGCTCCGAGGCCGTAGATGTCCGACCGGCAATCGAGCGGTTCGCCCCGCACCTGCTCGGGCGACATGTAGAGCGGAGTGCCGATGGTCATGCCGGTCTGGGTCAGCCGTTCGTCCTTCTCATCCATGGACTTGACCAGGCCGAAATCGATCAGCTTGGCGACGTCCTCCTCGGGGAAGAGGTCCGCGCCGGCGCGACTGCGTACCACCAGGATGTTCTCGGGCTTGATGTCGCGATGGATCAGGCCCGAGCTGGTGTACACGTGCGCGAGCCCTTCGGACACCTGCTTGACGAGCCGCAGCGCGTAGAGCTCGGGCAGCGCCTTGTAGTCGCGCAGCATGGTCATCACGCTCGGGCCTTCGATGTACTCCATCGCCAGGTAGCAGTGGCCCTCGCTCTCGCCGCTCTCGAGCACGCAGGCGATGTTGGGATGGGTGATGCCGGTCAGGGCCTGCGCCTCGCGGTGGAAGCGGCTGACGAAATCACCTTCGTCGGCGAGGCGGGTGTTCAGCGTCTTCAGGGCGCAGATCTTGCCGCTCGCAAGATGCTTGGCGAGGAACACCACGCCCATGCCTCCGGAGCCGATCTTCTTGAGCAGCTGGAAGCCGCTCATGTGCGCCTGGTTGCGCATCAGCGAGTCGAGGTCTTGGGCCTGTTCCCGCGAAACGACCTTCTGGTCGACGAGGAACTGCGACAAGCGTGAACGCCCGGCCGTGGGCAGGGGCGCTGGCGAAATGGCGAGCTGGGCCCGGGCACTGGCGATCTTCGCCTCGGTGGCCCAGCCGTTGGCCAGGATGACCTGGGTGGCGGCGACCAGCTGGCTGGTCATATTCGACGTGACGTCGTTGTCAGGCATGGCTGAGGGCGTTTCTCGACTCCCATACTAGATACTCCCAAACCCCGACCAGTGTGCAGCCAATCCCAGGGAGGGTGGGTGAGAGCCGCACACGCCTTCCGAGCCTCAGGAGCGGATGGCTTCACCGATCCCTCTTGCCCTCGACGGAGGATTGGCGTAGGATTTGCTAGAGACTCGGGCAAGGCCTCTGCCTGAAGTTTAAGACGATGGCAGAACAGGAGATGCGATGTCGCTTCAACTGAGACAGAACTTCAATCTGCGGATGGAGCAGAAGCTCAAGCTCACTCCGCAGATGATCCAGTCGATCGAGATCCTGCTCTTGCCGCAGATGGCGCTCGAGGAGCGCATCATGAACGAGGTGGAGAGCAATCCCGCCCTGGAGATGCTCGACGGCGGTCCCGAGCCCGAGGCCCCTGGTTCCCCGCCCATGGCCATCGATGGCGGCCGCGAGCAGATCAAGGACCCGTTCCCCGATCCAGACCAGGACTGGATGCTCAAGCGTCGCGCCAACCGCAGCGACGATGCTCCGGACAAGATGGAGGCCCTGGCCTCCACCCCGGATAAGCCGCCGGCGCTCGCCGACCACCTCCTGGAGCAGCTGCGCTTCCAGGATATCCCAGCCGAGATCCGCGAACTCATCGCCGACCTCTGCTGGCAGCTGGATCGGCGCGGCTACCTCATGGAGCCGCTCAACGAGCTGTTTCCCGAGGAGAAGCTGGAACTCGCCGAGCAGGCCTGGGAATGGGTGCGCAGCTGCGATCCCGCCGGCGTCGGCGCCCGCGATCTGAAGGACTGCCTGCTGCTGCAGCTGGCGCGCGAGCCGGGCGACAACTCATTCGAGATGGAGCTGATCCGCAACCATCTCGACGATGTGCTCAAGAACCGCCTGCCGGTCATCGCCTCGGCGATGGGCGCGGACGTCCAGCGCGTGCAGGAAGGCGTCGAGGTCATCGCCAAGCTCGATCCCAAGCCCGGCCTCCCGTTCGCGCAGGGAGGCAACCAGTACGTGGTGCCGGATGTCACCGTCGAGCGCGACGAGAAAGGCGACTGGGTGGTTAGCGTTCCCGACGGCCATCTGCCGAAGGTCCAGGTCAATCAGGCGTACTACCAGCTTTACGACAGCCCGGCGGTGGATCCCAAGGAGAAGGCCTACCTCAAGGACAAGCTCGCCGGCGCCAAGTTCATCGTCGACGCGGTCGCCCAGCGTCGGCGCACGCTGCTGAAGATCGTCAGCGAGATCATCAAGCACCAGACCGCCTTCCTCGAGCAAGGCACCGAGCAGCTGCGACCACTGATGCGCCAGGACATCGCCGACAAGATCGGCATGCACGTCGCCACGGTCAGCCGCGCGGTGAAGGACAAGTACATCCAGACGCCCGGTGGCGTGCTGCCGCTGGCGAGCTTCTTCTCGGGCGGCATCGCCAACCAGGACGGCAGCGAAGCCGAGAGCTCGAAATCGGTGAAGCTCAAGATCCAGAAGCTCATCCAGAACGAGGACAACAAGAACCCGCTCTCCGACCAGGAGATCGCGGACATCCTCGAGAAGGAAGGCCTCGACATCAGCCGGCGCACGGTGACCAAGTACCGCATCGCCGACGGCATCCCCTCGACCCGGCAGCGCCGTTCGTTCTAGGATGCGCGCCCTCGCGGCCTCCATCTTACCGCTCCTGCTGACGGTCCTCGGGGCGACCGTCGGGCTCGTCCCCGCTATCGCGCAGGCCGAAGCCGAGGACGAGCTCAACGATCCGCAGCCGGTCGCCGTGCCGCTGCCGGCGGGATATTCCGCGCCCCAGCCCGCTGATGGCCAGATATCGCCCGGACGCGAATCCCCCGCCACCCCGGCGCTGGAAGCCGCGTACGTGTTCACCTGGGAGCATTACCACTCGCTGCTGGTGATCGGCCCTGGCACCGGGACCTGCCGGCCGGCCTGGGTCGTCACCTACGCAGGCGGGACCCAGGACATGGAGGTCGCGTACCGCGCTGTGGCCTTCCGCGACCACAAGGGCGTCTTGCACGTCGACAGCCGTTCGGCGCTGATCATCGGGCCGAAGGCCAACCAGTGGAGCCCGGACAGTTTCGCGATCTTCGCCACCGGCGCGGTGCAGAGCCAGGACGACGACCCCGAGCATCAGCGCGAGAGCGGCGTCATCACGCGCCTGGTCGGCACCGAGGAAGGCGCCTACCGCGGCCTGCTGCTGCTCGCGCAGGCGGTGGTCGGCGATGGTACCTGATCCGAGGTCGCGCGCGCGGCCGACACGGCATCACCGCGAGATCGGCCCCGGGGCGTCGATAAGAGCGATCCCGAACAGCGTGTCGTGCAGGTCCGGGTCGTGCAGCACCCATGCGATGCTCTTGTCATGGTGGACGGCGACCACATGGAGCCCTTCGCCCACATGGCCGTGGCCGAGCCAGTTCACGATGACGGTGACGCCGTCGCCGAGACGCTGGACACCGGCGACGTAGCGCAGCGTCACGCCCGGCAGCTCGTGCTCGGTCACCGACCACGCGATGCGGCCATCGCGGTCGAACTCGAACACCGCGTGCGAGGAGCCGCCGCCCACCAGGGTGTTGCCGTTCGCGAGCCGCGTGGCGGAGTACGGCAGCGACCCGGCTGGCAGCTCCGCCCGCCACAGCTCGCGGCCGCGCTCGTCGAATTCTATCACCCGATCATCATCTGGCAGCGCGAGCAGGAAGGTGCCCGTGGGCAGCTTACGCACATAGCGGAAGGTGTGATGGCCACGGCGCTGTGTCGGCACGGCGATGGCGCGGCGGATGCGACCGTCGCGCTCGACTTCGAGCAGGGTCGCGTCGCCGCAGACTCCGACGAGGGTGGCGCCATCGGGTAGCCGCTGGCATCCGTAGGTCTCGTCGGGCGCGCTGAAATCCCACGTGACCAGCCCTGGGGCGCACGCTTCACGCACGCCTGTCTCGTGGGAATAGAGCACGTGTCCATCAGGGAGGCGCCAGACATCGGCGGCGCCGCTCGCCGGCACCTGCCATCGCACCTGCCCCTCGGGATCGACTTCGACTATGCGTGCGCGCCAGGTGGCGCGGACGATCTCGTGCTCGGCGCGTGGGGGTCCGATCAATCCATATTCGGCGGCCACGTACGCGTACGGAGGGCGCCGCGGAACGTCCGCTGGCAGTCCGTCCGCGCGATTGGCCGCGCCCGAGCCCCGGTCCTGCATCGCGTCAGACCGTAGCGGGCATCCACGCGCGACAAGCTCCGCGACCCGCCGGACCATGGCAACGATGGCATCGATGACATCAGACGATGGCTAGAGGTCATACGTCGGGCTTGGCCGCGCGGGGGCCGGCTCAACCGTGCAGCACGCGTCCCAGGCAATCGAGCGCGGCCTCCTTCACCGCTTCCGAGAAGGTCGGGTGTGCGTGGCAGGTGCGGGCGATGTCTTCGCTGGCTCCGCCGAAGGCCATCACCGCGGTGATCTCGGCGAGCAGATCCGACGCGCGTGGACCGATGATCGCCGCGCCCAGCACCTTGTCAGTCTTCGCGTCGGCGAGGATCTTGACGAATCCGTCGGGCTCGCCGGCGGCCTTGGCGCGACCGTTCGGTCCGAATGGATAACGGCCGATGCGGACGGCAATGCCCTTGGCCTGCGCGTCGGACTCGGTCATCCCCACCGTCGCGACCTCGGGCCAGGTGTAGACGACGTTCGGTATGAGGTGGTGGTCGAGGGTGTTGGACTGCCCGGCGAGCACCTCGGCGAGTGCGACGCCTTCCTCCTCGGCCTTGTGCGCGAGCATCGGGCCCGGCACCAGGTCGCCGATCGCGTACACGCCGGGGATGTTGGTGCGGAAATCGAGGTCGATCTTCACGCGCTTCTTCTCGTCCAGGGCGAAACCCGCGGCTTCGAGGCCGTCGGAAAGCGGGCGCCGGCCGACTGAGACCAGCACCGCGTCTCCGGCGAAGGTCAGCGCCTTGCCTGCCTTGTCGGTCGCCGTCAGCGTCGGCTTGCCGTCGGTGAGCTGCACGCCGGTGACCTTGGTCTCGAGGTGGAAAGCCAGGCCCTGCTTGGTCAGCACCTTGGTGAGCTCCTTGGCCACGTCGGCATCGAGGAACGGGCAGATCTGCGGCAGGAACTCGATCACCGTGACCTGGGCGCCCAGGCGCGACCATACCGAACCGAGCTCGAGGCCGATCACGCCACCGCCCACCACCAGCAACTTCCCGGGTACGCGCTCGAAGGCGATGGCCTGGTCGCTGCTGACTACCGCCTTGCCATCGTAGCGCAGGAAGGGGAGCTCGATCGGCACCGAGCCCATGGCCAGGACGATGTGCTTGGCCGCGTGTCCGGTGGCGACACCGTCGGCGCCGGTCACGGTGACGGCGCCGCGACCCTGGGTGCTGCCGGTGCCGACCAGCACCGTGATGCCGTTCTTCTTCATCAGGAAGGACACGCCGTCCACCAGCGAGCCGACGACCTGATCCTTGCGCTTCATCATGCGCGCGACATCGATCGACGGCTTCCCCACCTCGATGCCGTGCGCGGCGAAGTGCTTGGTGGCGTTGGTGAAGTGCTCCGACGAATCCAGGAGAGCTTTCGAGGGGATGCAGCCGACGTTCAGGCAGGTCCCGCCCAGGCGCGGCTTGCCGCCGACGGCGCGTTTCTCGACGATGGCGACCTTCATCCCCAATTGCGCCGCGCGGATGGCACACACGTAGCCGCCGGGACCGGCGCCGATGACGATGAGATCGAAGTCTGGCATGGGGAGGTCCTAGAGGGCGGGGAAGGGAGAAGGGGGGAAGCGGAGAGCAGTGAGAGCAGAGGGAGGTTTCTGGAGAAAGGGAGCGGGTCAGGCGCGTTCGGCTTGTTCGCGGATGAAGGCGACGGCGGCGGCGATGTCCTCGGCGGCGATGTCCGGGAAGTCCTCGATGATGGAGGAATGGGTGCGGCCCTCGGCGAGGGCGTCGACCAGGTTGCGCACCAGCACGCGGGTGCCGCGGATCACCGGCTTGCCGTTGCACACCTCGGGATGCGCGAAGATGCGCGGGTGACGCTCGGCGGCGCCCGAGAAATCTGCGGAGTGGTAGGACATGCGCAGACCGAGCCCGAGCGCCGACAACAAGGCGAGCAGGCGAGGTGGGAATTCGTGGTCCTGGGTCTCGGCGCCGAGGCGTCGGGTCACGGGGAAGTCCAACCACGATTCGAGCGCGCCGTAGCGCGAACGCAGGCGTTCGATCTCGACGTGGGCCGATGACACGAAGCCGAGCGCGTCGGCGATGCGCGCATGCCAGTCGCCCCACGGCGCGAGGCTCACCGCGATGTTCACGCCCGGCCACGCATCCGTCGCCGGATCGGGCTGGGATGACGAGATCGTGGCGCAGTGCTGCAGCGGGCTCTCCGCCATGAACCGCTCCGCGAGGAATCCCGGACCGAACGCGCGCAGCATCGCCATGCGGATACGCTCTACAGCCCGAGCACCATGCGCTCGGGAGCCTCGATCAGCTCCTTGATGCGCACCAGGAATCCGACCGCCTCGGCGCCGTCGACGATGCGGTGGTCGTAGCTGAGGGCCACGTACATCATCGGACGGATGACCACCTGGCCGTTCACCGCCATCGGGCGCTCTTTGATCGAGTGCATGCCCAGGATGCCGCTCTGCGGAGGATTGATGATCGGGGTCGACATCAAGGATCCGTAGACGCCTCCATTGGTGATGGTGAAGGTGCCACCCTGCATGTCGTCGATCCCTAGCTTGCCTTCGCGCGCCTTGGCCGCCGCTTCGCGGATCGAGCGTTCGATATCGGCGAAGGACATGCGCTCGGCGTGGCGCAGGACCGGGACGACCAGGCCCTTCTCGGTGCCGACGGCGACGCCGACATTGATGTGGTCGAACGAGACGATGTCACCGCCGTCGATCTGGCTGTTCACCAGCGGATACTTCTGCAGCGCCTTGACCGCGGCGGCGGTGAAGAACGACATGAAGCCGAGGCCGACGCCGAGCTTCTTCTCGAATTCCTCTTTGAAGCGCTTGCGCATCTCCATGCACGCCGTCATGTCGATCTCGTTGAAGGTGGTCAGGATCGCCGCGGTGTGCTGGGCCTGGACCAAGCGCTGGGCGATGCGGTTCCTCAGCGCGCTCATGCGCTTGCGGCTCACACCGCCACCCGGGCGTTCGACCGGAGCCGCGGCTTCCTTGGGTTCGGTCGAGGGGGTGTACGAGCGCGTGCTCGGCCGCTCCTTGTCGCCGGGTTTCTTTCCTCCTGGATTCGCTCCTGGATTCGCGGGCGCGTCCAGGGCCGCGATCACATCACCTTTGGTGACGAGTCCGTCTTTACCGCTGCCGGGAAGGGCGGCGGGATCGAGGCGGTTGTCCGCGACCAGCTTCTTCACCGCGGGGCTCAGCGTGGCATTCTTTGCCGCAGATGCAGGCGCCGCTGTTTGAACGCGATCGGCGCCGGGCCTGGCCGCTTCCGCCGGAGCACGCACCGAGGCGCCTTCGGCCGGACGCGCCGGCGAAGCCGGCGATCCGGCCTTGGTGGTATCGATCTCGGCGACGATGCCGCCGACCGGCACGGTCTCGCCTTCCTTGGCTTTGAGCCGGACCTGCCCGGCCGCGCCCGCCTGGACCTCGGTCGAGATCTTGTCGGTCTCGAGCTCGTACAGGGGCGTGGTGTCTGCGACGATGGCGCCGTCCTGGACGAGCCAGCGGGCGACGGTGCCCTCGGTGATGCTCTCACCGACCGCGGGGATGACGACGTTATGCATGGCTTGGCGTGCTTTCACGGAGGTTGGAGGCGCGGGAGCGTGCGGTTGGCTGAGAGCGGCGAGAATGCGTGAGCGGTGCCATCAGTGGTGCCCCTTGACCAGGGTGCGCGCGGGAATGCCGAGCGCGGCCGAGAGCAGGGCTTCCTGCTCGAGCTGGAAGAGGCCCGCGCTGCCGGTCGCCGGGCTCGCGGCGGGCTCGCGTCCGGCGTAGACGACTTCCTTGCCGAAGAGGCGGCGCAGATACGGACGGATGAACGTCCATGCGCCCATGTTCTGTGGCTCCTCCTGGCACCACACGATCTCGGCCTTCGCGAACGGCTTGAGCGTGTCGAGCAACAGCTGCTCGTGCAGCGGATACAGTTGTTCGATGCGCACCACCGCGACGCCGTCGAGCTTCTCCTCGTTGCGGCGATCGATGAGTTCGTGGGCGACCTTGCCGGTCGCCAGCACCACGCGCTTGACCTTGTCAGCCTTCGCATCGGCCTTGCCGGGTTTCACCGCGGCGTTGGCCGCGCCCGGGATCGAGAACAGCGGATCCTGCAGGATCTCGTGGAAGCGCCCCGAGACCAGCTCGTCGAAGTCGCTCGACGCCTGCTTCGAACGCAGGTGGCCCTTCGGGGTCATCAAGATGAGCGGCTTGCGCACCTTGCGGTGCATCTGACGGCGCAGGATGTGGAAGTGCTGGGCGGCGGTGGTGCAGTAGGCGACTTGGATGTTGTCCTCGGCGGCTTGCTGCAGGAAGCGCTCGAGGCGCGCCGAGCTGTGTTCGGGACCGGCGCCCTCCTGGCCGTGCGGCAGCAGCAGGACGATGCCCGACACGCGGCCCCACTTGGATTCGCTCGAGGTCAGGAACTGGTCGATGATGACCTGCGCGCCATTGACGAAGTCGCCGAACTGGGCTTCCCACATGATCAGCATGTTGGGTTCCGACAGCGAATAGCCGTAGTCGAAGCCCATCACCGCGGCTTCAGACAGCGGGCTGTTGTACACGCAGAAGTTGGCCTGGCCGGGCGCGATGTGCGAGAGTGGCTTGTAGCGCAGTCGGCTCTTGATGTCGTACCAGTACGAGTGGCGCTGGCTGAAGGTACCGCGGCGGGAATCCTGGCCGCTCAGGCGCGCCGGGATGCCGTCGATCAGCAGCGAGCCGATCGACAACAGCTCGCCCAGGGCCCAGTCGATGCGCCCGTGCGATGCGACGACCTTGCCGCGGTCCTCGGCGAGCCGTTTGATCTTCGGATGGATGTTGAAGTCATGCGGCCAAGTGGCGAGCGCCTTGCCGATGCTCTCGAGGGTTGCCACCGGCACCCCGGTCTCCACCGCGTCGTGGGTGTAGGCGTTGGTCATGCCTTCCCACACGCCGCCGAAACGGTTGCGGGTGAGCTTGGCCGGCTTCACCTTCACGGTGTTCAGTGCGTCCTGCAGCTGATTCTGCATGATGGTCGCGACTGCCTCGGCCTCGGCCTGCTGGATCTCGCCGACATCGAGCAGCTTCTGGGTGTAGAGCTTGGCGATGCGCGTGTGTTCGGCGATGCGCGCGTACATCGTCGGTTGGGTGTAGTTCGGCTCGTCGCTCTCGTTGTGGCCCCAGCGCCTGTAGCAGACGATGTCGATGACCACGTCGCGCTTGAACTTCATGCGGTAGCGCATCGCCATCTTGGCGACGTGAACTACCGCTTCGGGATCGTCGCCATTCACATGGAATACCGGCGCGTCGACCATCTTGGCGATGTCGGTGCAGTATCGCGTGGAGCGGCCATCGGCGGGCAGGGTGGTGAAGCCGATCTGGTTGTTGCCGATGATGTGGATGGTGCCGCCGGTGGTGTAGCCTTCGAGCTGGCTGAGCTGGAAGACCTCCATAACCAGTCCCTGGCCTGCGAAGGCGGCGTCGCCATGGATGAGGATGGGGATGACCGCCGAACGGCTGTCGGTGTCCTGGTGCTGACGCTGCTTGCCGCGCACGCGGCCGAGCACCACCGGATCGACGGCCTCGAGGTGGCTCGGATTCGCCGACAGCGTCAGGTGGATCTTGGCGCCGGTCGCACTGATGTGGTCGGAGCTGAAGCCGAGGTGGTATTTGACGTCGCCGTCGCCTTGCAGCTCATTGATGTCGTACGAGCCTTCGAATTCGGTGAACACCTCTTCATAGGATTTGTTGAGCGTGTTGCAGAGCACATTGAGCCGCCCGCGATGGGCCATGCCCATCACGATCTCCTTCACGCCCAGCTCGGGGGCCATCTCGATGATGGTGTCCAGCGCTGGCAGCAGCGCTTCTCCGCCTTCGATGGAAAAGCGCTTCTGGCCGAGGAACTTGGTGTGGATGAAGGTCTCGAGCATCTCAGCCTGATGCAGCTTCATCAGTACGCGCTGCTTCTCGTCGCGAGACAGGCTGGGCTGGTTGCGGTCGCGCTCGACCTCGTCGCGCACCCACGAGCGGATGATGCGATCCTGGATGTGCTGGTACTCGACGCCGATGTGCCCGCAGTAGGTGGCTTTCAGGTAGTCGATGATGTCGCGCAGGCGCGCGCGCCGGCCGAGACCGGTGATGCGATCGCAGGCGAACTCGTGGTCGAGATCCTCGTCGTGCAGGCCGAAGGCCTTCAGCTCGAGCGCAGGATTGTACGCGAGATTGTTGAAGCCCAGTGGATCGAGCTCGCAGATGGTGTGGCCGATGTCGCGGTAGGCGTCGATCAGGCTGTCGACGCGTTCCTGCTCGTTGCGGCCAGGTTGCCGGGCGAGATCGGTGGAGGGCGCCGCCTTGGGCGTGCCGTCTCCGGCAGAGGACTCCGGCGGCCGGTCGAGGCCCAGGTCGAATCCGGCGAAGAACATCTGCCAGTCGCGATCCACCTGCTGGGGATCCTGCTTCCAACGTTCGTACATCTCCTCGAGCTGGGGGAGATTGGCTGCGCTGCCGATGGAGGTGGGGACGATCATGGGCTTCCGTCTGGGGGTGCGATCATTGTGCGAATCATTGTGCGAAAACGCCGGCGACGAACTTCGCCAGCTCAAGGGCGACCGAATTCTTGCCATGTCGGCTGCCTGCGACAATGGAAACCAGGCGCTTGCGGCCATGTTCGCACAATGTATTGTGCGAACATGGCCACCAATCTCGATATCGATATTCAGGCGATCGAAGAGCTCATGCGTGTCGGTGACTTCCGTAGCAAGCGGGAGGCCGTGGACGCAGCCGTGAAGGAGGCGATCGCCTATCGAAAACAGCTCAAGACCATCGACTTCCTGGGCACCATCGATTTCCAGCCGGTGATCTCATCGCCGCCCACGGAGTCCTGAGGGTGGGCAAGGACGCGGATCCGATCCTGCCCGATCACGACATCTGGGTGAAGGCCTTCAGCCGCCAAGCACCCGATCCGATGATCGTGCACGCCTTCGCCCGCCATCTCGGCGACCGGCGCCTGTTCCTGCTCGGCTGGGTGCGGCAGAGCCTGTTGGCGCGGGTGCGCGACGAACGGCAGTTTTCGCGCCTCTCCTGGCTGCTGTCAGCCTTCCCAGACTTGCGCGTGCTGCCGGTCGACCACCAACGCGCCGCCATGCTGGTGCGGCAGATGCGCGGCCGCGAGGTGGCGCTCGCCGCATGGCCGGCCTTGCTGTGGGCGGTATCCGAACGGGTGCGGGGGCGGGTGTGGAGCCAGGACCGACGCTGGCAGGTGTTGGCCATCCATGGGTGCCCCCTGGCCTGATCGGGGCGGGATCCAGGGGCGATCGAGGGTGATGAGGCGTGCCGCGCTGGGCCCGGAGTGGGTGGTGCAAAGGGTGCTCACCGACGTCGTCACCACTGGCATCCAGGATCGGGCCCTGGACCATGCCCGCCTCGGAGGATCCATGGCGCTTCGCATGCACTGGTCGCCACTCGTCGTGCTCGTCTTGATCGGGCTCATGTCCGGAATCGTCCCTGGCCGCGTGGCGGCGGCGGATGCGCAGTATGTCTTCAAGTTCTACTGCCTGGATCTGCAACCCGGAGCGCTCGAGCGGCTGGGGAAGGATGCGCGCACCGGACAGCTGCCCGAGGAGCTGCCGCTCGCCAAGGCCCTGGCCCTGCTCGATCAGGACCAGGTGAAGCAGGTCGCGTTCTCGCGCGTCGAGGCGGTCATCGGCAAGGAGGCCTCGGCCACCAACACCCACAAGGCCACCTATCTCGAGCCTGCCCCCGGCGGCGGCATGGTGCAGCGCCAGAGCGAATGGGACGAAGGCGTCAGCGTGCGCATCGTGCCCACCATTGACCGCGAGGGTCGCATCCACATCGACGGCAATTACGCGCTGAAATCCATCAATTCGCGGGCGCCGCTGGTCGGCGTCGAGAAGTGGGACCTGGGCCGGCCGCTCACCCACTCCACCCAGACGGTGAACCCGGCGGTGGTGCTGCGTGCGGGCGAGGCGCGCCTGATCGGGGCGCTGGGCAGCGGCAGCGAGTCGGAGCGGATCCTCATCGTGGTCGCAGAAGCTTTTTGATGGGGGGCTACGGCCCCCCATCATCGCGCTCCGCGCTGCCCCCAAGGAGGCAGGGAGCGGTGGGGTTTGGGAGCATGGCGCTGCGCGCTGCTCGACCTGATCTCGGCTAACATGTATATCCTGGATTCGAGCAGCGCTAAGCGCCTGCTCCCAAACCCGATTGTCTCCTGCGGCGTGGGGGGCAGCGCGGAGCGCGATGTTGGGGGGCCGTAGCCCCCCAACTATAAGAGTTCTTTTACGAGATCGCGTTCGCCGGTGAGTTCGGCGTTGGTCGCGGCGAGCTTCGCCTTGGCGAACTCGCCGTGCACGAGGGTCTTGTCGACGGCATAGGTGCCGGGGGCGGTGGTGCGGACGGGGACTCCGGCCCAGACGCCGGCGGCGAAGCCGTAGCTGCCGTCACTGCAGACGGCGATCGAGTGCAGGGTATTGCCGGTCGTGGACAGGGCGCGCACGTGGTCGATGAGGGCGTTCGCGGCCGAAAACGCGCTCGACATGCCGCGCGCCTCGATGATCGCCGCGCCGCGTTTGCCGACAGTCGGGATGAAGGTCTCCTTCAGCCAAGCCTCGTCCGTGATGACCTCGGAGACCTTTCTGCCGCCGATCTTGGCGTTGAGGAAATCGGGGAACATGGTCGGGCTGTGGTTGCCGTAGACGATCAGGTCGGTGATGGCGGTGACCGGCACGCCGGCCTTCTTGGCGAGTTGGGTGACGGCGCGGTTCTGGTCGAGACGCACCATGGCGGTGAAGCGTTCGGGCTTCAGGCGCTTCGCCTGCTTGGCGGCGATCATGCAGTTGGTGTTGCAAGGATTGCCGACGACCGCGACGCGACAGTCGTCGGCAGCGACGGAGTCGATCGAGGTGCCCTGGCCGATGAAGATCCTGCCGTTGTCCTTGAGCAGGTCGGCGCGCTCCATGCCCGGCCCGCGCGGCTTCGATCCGACCAGCAGGCACCAGTTGGCGTCCTTGAAGGCGACGTCTGGCTTGTCGCTGAGGATAACGTCCTGCAGCAGCGGGAACGCGCAGTCCTCGAGTTCCATGGCCACGCCGCGCAGCGCGGCCTGTGGCTTCTCGACCGGGACTTCGAGCAGCTGCAGGATCACCGGCACGTCCTTGCCGAACATCTCGCCCGAGGCGATACGCGGCAGCAGGCTGTAGCAGATGGCGCCGGCGGCGCCGGTGACGGCTACGCGCATGGTCTTGGGCATGGGATCCTCGGATGGGCGGAAGGTGGATGTCGGTCGTGGTTGGCGACGGGTCGACGATGATGGCGGCCGGGACCATACATGGCCCAGCAGGCGCGCCAAGTGGGGCGATGCCAGCGGCGACGTGGACGCTCGCGCTCGTTCCGGGGCCGTTTTTGCGCCTTTTGGCGCTTGAGGGCATCACTGCCCGGCTATAAGGTGGTACTGTGGAATCCCCGCCTGACATCCTGCGCTCGGTACTGGGGAGCGTGCGCGCGGAAGCGCGTCGCCGCGGCGTACGCTGGACGGCGCAGCGCCAGGTGGTGCTCGAGACCTTCCTCGCCTCTGGCGAGCACATCACCGTCGAGGAACTGCATCGCCGGGTGCGCGACATCGACCGTTCGGTGAGCGCGGCCACGGTCTATCGCACCGTGAACATGCTGGTCGAGATCGGCGTCGCGCACAAACGTCACTTCGGTGGCGGCTCGGCGAGCTTCGAGTCGGCGGTCAACAAGGACCACCACGACCATCTGGTGTGCTTGGCGTGCGGGGCCATCCAGGAATTCCACCACGATCGCATTGAAACCCTGCAAGACGAGGTCGCCAACAGCTACGGTTTCCACATGAGCCACCATCGCATGGAGCTCTATGGCGTCTGCGCGGCGTGCCAACGCAGTGGAGCGGGAGTGGGCGGCAAGCCGACGGCGACGGCCGTAGAGGGGTGAGGGAAGAGCGGAGAGCGGATAGCGGAGAACCTGGGGCCTGATGGGGCTCGGCTCGCCGCCGGCCACGGGTACTCCCATTGCCGAACCACGTGCGATCCTACGCTCGCGGCCCGATGCCCGGCGACCAGCCTCTCGTACGCAATGCCGCCCTGAACGTTTTCGGTGAGGCCGCCTGGGGGTTCGGGTACGCGGTGATTGCGCCGGCGACGGTGCTGATGTCGCTCCTGCACCAGCATGGAGCTGGTGAGCGTGCTGCGGGCGTGATCGGTGCGATCGAAGGCGGCGCGATGATGCTGCAGGTGGCTGGCCCATACATCTTCCCATCGCGGCGGCGGCGTAAGCAGCACATCCTGGCCTGGCATTTCGCGACCATGCTGCCGTTCCTGTACATCATGGGTCTGATCGCCGCTTTTTGTGGGGGAAGCGGCGGTGGCAGCGGCGGGGGGCTGTCCGACCGCGCCTTCGTAATGGCAATGCTCGCGACGTTCGCCTGCTTCCACGCGTCGATGGGCATGGTGGTCGCCGTGTGGATGGATTGGTTCGCCCATCTCTTCGACGCGTCGGTGCGGGGCACCGTCTCGGGAGTGGTGTGGGGCACCATGGCGGTCGCCGAGATCGCGGGCGTCGCGCTCGCCGGACGCCTGCTCGCGTCGCTGCCGCCCGATCACGTCTACGGCACGCTGTTCGCCATCTGCGGAGTCTCCTGCACGATGTCGATCGCCTTGTTCTGGTTCATCGTCGACCCGGCAGCCGACCAGGAGGAAGCGCCTCCGCCGCGCGGTCGCGCGCTTGTCGAGCGATTCGCGCTGAGCCTGCGCGATCGCAACGTGCGTGCGGTGATCGTCGCCCGCATTCTCGGCAACGCCGGCCTGTGCGCGCTACCATTCGTGGTGCTGGTCTACGCGTCCGTATCCGGCGGCGCGCTGGGCGCCGCGACGCTGGTGGTCTGCGCCATCGGTGTTCCGGCGGGGCGCGCGGTGGCGGTGCTGGTCTTCGGACGCGTCGCCGACCGCCACGGCAACCGCCTGGCCGCGGCGTGGGGAGCCGGACTACAGGTCGCGGCCTTGGGCGTGGCTCTGGCATGGCCGGGCGTGGCCGGCTGCGCTGTCACCTACGCCCTGCTGGGCCTCGCCACCGGCTGCGCCAACGTCGGATTCTACCTGGTGCACGAGACCTGCCCGCACGACAGCCGGCTCGCGCACCTGGTGGTGTCCAATCTGGCGATCGGAGTGTTCGCGCTCGTAGTGCCGATGTGCGGCGGATTCATCGCTGAGCGCCTGGGCGTGGGCGCGATGCTGGCGATCGGATTGGCCGCCAGCCTCGCCTCGCTGGCGTGGACGCTGCTCGCGGTGCGCGAACCGCGGGAGATCGCGCACCAGACCTCGAGCCGTCTCGGCGAGCACGGGCACGTGCCGCCGAGCGTGGGCTGATCCGGGTCAGCCGGGAACGGCCGCCTGGGCGATGGCCGTGAACCAGGCGCGCACGTTCGTCAGTGAATCGCTACGCAGCAGCAGCTGGCGGTCGTTCTCGCGGCCGGCGAAGATGCCGCCGCAGCGGTAGTACCGCACCAGCTGCTTGAGCTTGGACAGCGCCACGCGCTCGCCGCGCTCGGCGACCACCGCGTCGGCGTAGCCGAGCGCGAATCCAGCGGCCTCGGCCACTGTCGGGGCTGCCCCGCCGCCAGCCTGGCGGAAGATCCAGGGATCTGCCAGGGCGGCTCGCCCGACCATGACGCCATCGCAGCCGGTCTGCGCGCGCATGCGCCCGACGTCTTCCGCCACATCCACGCCGCCATTGCCGATCAGCGGAACGGCGAAGCCCCCGCGCCGCAGGAAGGATCTGGCGTCAGCGATCCAGCTCCAGGTGGCGGGCTCGGCGTAGCTGTGGCGGCGCAGGCGCGCGTGCAGGGCGATCATCGCCGCGCCCGCCTCGGCCACAGCGTGCAGGACCTCGGTCATGCGCTCGCTCGACTCGATGCCGGCACGCATCTTTGCGCTCACCGGCAGACTGGTCGCGCCGATCGCGATGCGGATGATGCGCGCCATGGCCTCGGGCTTCGCCAACATCGCCGAGCCGGCGCACTTGTTGAACACGACCGGCGCCGGACAGCCGAAGTTCAGGTCGATGTACGAGGCGCCGGCGCGCTCGGCAGACGCCACTGTTTCGGCCAGGAAGCCCTCGTCGGCTGCCATCAGCTGCACGCCCACCGGGCAGTCCGTGCGCAGCGGGCCGAGATACTTGCGCACCACGCGCGCGGGGATGGCCGAACTGGATACGCGGATGAACTCGGTGCACGAGCCGCCGACTCCACCCACCGCGATCACGCGGTCGCGGAACACCGGATCGGTGACGCCTTCCATGGGCGCGAGCAGCAGGGGGGGATCGAACGTCACCGCGCGCGCCGGATCGCTGCCGGTTATCGTCACGGGCGCCACGCCCGGTAGCGACGAGGCAGAGGTCATCGCGGCTGGATGGTGAACAGCTTGTCCAGGCGCATCATGGTCAGCGTGCGCAGCACGCGGTTGTCGGGCTTCACCAGCACTAGGGGCTGGGTGCCGGCCGGGACATAGCGGTTGTGCAGCTGCATCAGCCCGGCGAAGAAGGTCGAGCTGACGATGCCGCAGCGCGAGAGGTCGATGACGACTTCGCTGAAGGGCCCGGGGTGCTGGATGGTGATCGCGTGCGCCCAGTCCTGATGCAGGTTGCCGAAGTCGAACTCTTTGCGGATGGTGATCACCAGGCGCGGACCGTCGACGGCGACGTCGTATGCCCTCAAGATGTCAGGTGTGTCCATCGTCTGCCTGATGCATCCGCCCACGTTCGCCGTCCACCGGGGTGGGGCAAGAACAGATGGGCGGAGCTTCCCACCAGCATGATCCACAGTCGCCCATGACGGCCTGCAGCGGCCACGCTCCGGCAGTCCCTAAAGTGACATTTAGGCTGCGGTTGTTAGCTGCAAGGCCATCGCTACCATTCGGTAAGCATGACCACGAGCGTCGAGATGGCCCAGTTCTTCGGCAGCTACGCAACCGCGTTCAGCCACGGCAACCTCGACGAAATCTGCGGCCTGTTCGCGGAGCCGTGCGGCATCACCGGCTCGGGGTTCCTGCTCACGGTCTCAAGCCGGGAAGACGCCCGGGCGGGCATCGAACAGCTGCTCGAGAAATATTCGAAACTCGGCATGTCGCGGGTGCGGATCACCAAGCTCATACCAAACCTCTATGCGTCCGACCACGCCATCACCGACATCGAGTGGACGATGCTGCGCGCCGATGGTTCGGAGATCATCCGCTTCGACAACACTTACGTGGTGAAGAAGATCGGTCCCGACTGGAAGATCGTGTTCGTGGTCGCGCATAACGAAGGGGAGCGGCTGCGCCTGCTGGAGCGCTCCGCTCGTCCCGCATGAGCACGCGACCGGCCGGCCATGGCGGGGCCGTTCATGCAGCTGATCACGCGGCCGATCACGCAGTCGAGCACACGGTCGAGCACACGGTCGAGCACACGGTCGAGCACACGGTCGAGCACACGGTCGAAAGTCGCGCGCCATGATGACCGATCCGGCCGCAAGCCTGACCTCGCGCGCCATACCGTTCTCCGACTGCGAGACCTGCCCCTTCTGCGGCCTTGATCAGCTCAAGCGCGGTTGCGTGAAGTCTCAGGCCGGGGTCTATTGGTTCGACGCCACCGTATCCGCGCTCAAGAAGTTCCTCTGGATCGGCAACATCCCGGTGATCCGCAAGGGCTTCCTGTCATCGGGAAGCGTCGACGCCCGGTATTGCCCCACCTGCGAACTCTTCATCATCCCGCGATATGACGACTGACCCGCAGAGCCGGCCGCTCATTCGTACGCGCATCAGACGGCAGCTGTCCGTGGATCGCCAAGGAGCTCGCCGCAGATGCCGATGAACCACGCCGAGATAAAGAAGACGGTCGCGGACTACCTCGACCTGATCCATCGCGGCACCGGCTCTGCGGAGACCGACATCGAATCGCTCGAGTTGATCCTCGATCACCTCGCGGTCGCCTATCGCGAGTCGCACTACCAGTTCGAGGACAACCATCCGGATCCGCCGAGCATCGATTACGCGCCCCTGCGCGAGCTCGCGACCCGACGTTTTCCCCACTTCGGCACCTACAACGTCCCCGAATTCGTCACCAGCCAGCTGATGACCTCGCCCTTGCTGCAGGGGGACGCGATCGACGACATCACCGATATCGCCCGCGACCTCACCGACGTCGCGTGGTGCTGGGACCACACCAGCCGCAACGACGCGCTGTGGCATTTCCGCATCGGCTTCGAGACGCACTGGGGCGGCCACCTGCGCTGCCTGCAGTGGTACCTGCAGTGCTTCAAGGACGAGCACTGAGCCATCGATCTGCGCTGCGCCGCCGCCCGCATCAAGGCGAAGACCCCGCCACTGCTGCGGCGAGGTCTTCCTATTCTTCGTCGTCCACACCGATGATGGTGGCCTCGGCCGGAATCGAACCAGCGACACGCGGATTTTCAATCCGCTGCTCTACCAACTGAGCTACGAGGCCGTGCTCCGCACGGCGGAGCGGGCATGCTAGGAGAGCTGCCTAGGGGCGCAAGCCTGCCCGTTCCGTCGGTCGACGGTATCGTGGCCGGTGCCCGTGCGCGCCCGGCGCCGCAATTCGGGACGAGGGCAGGTCGCGGATTCAGGCGGAGGGATGGAGCTTGCCGTCGCGCAGCTCCAAACGCCGCCCGGCCTGGTCGGCGATGGTCGGGTCGTGGGTGACGATCACCACCGAGGAGCCGTCGGAGTGGGCGAGTTCGAGCAGCTGATGGAGCACCACCGCGGCGGTGGCGGGGTCGAGGTTGCCAGTGGGTTCGTCGGCGAGGAGCAGGGCAGGGCGCGGCAGCAGCGCGCGGCACAACGCCACGCGCTGGCGCTCGCCACCCGAGAGCGTCGAGATGGCGCTCCAGCCGCGTCCGCCGAGGCCGACCCGGTCGAGCAGCGCGAGCGCGTGGCCGCGCGCCGCGATCAGCGGCAGGCCGGCAGTGCGCGCGGTCATCAGCACGTTCTCGAGCACGGTGAATTCGGGCAGCAGGTTGAAGGCCTGGAAGACGAAGCCGATGCGGCGCGCGCGCATCTCGGCGCGACGCGACGGCGATAGCGCGCTGAGCTCCGAGCCATCGAGCGAGATGGTGCCGCTGTCCGGGGTGTCGAGCAGGCCGAGGCAGTGCAGCAGCGTGCTCTTGCCGGTGCCCGAGGTGCCGCGGATCGCGACCACCTCGCCGGCATCGACCCGCAGGTCGAGTCCGCGCAGGACCTCGAGACCCGGATAGGCCTTGCGCACGCCAGCGACCTCGAGGCGCATCAGCCGCCCTCCCGCAGGATGTCCACTGGCGCGATGCGCGAGGCCCGCCATGCCGGCAGCGCGGCGGCGGCCAGGCCGATGATGCCCATCGCGGCGATGAAGAACAAGGGGATGCGAGCATCCCAGCTGATCGGCGTGTCTGGGCTGTAGAACACGTCCTGCGGGAAGAGCAGCAGGCCGTAGTGCTTGCTGAGGAAGTTCAGGAAGGCGAGCAGGCCCCAGCCGATGCCCCAGCCGAGCGCGCCACCGAATCCACAGGCGGCGATGCCGGCGATGAGGAATGCGTAGGCGATGTCGCGGCGACGCGCGCCGATACCCAGCAGCACGCCGATGTCGTGGCGCTTCTCGGCGACCAGCGTGCTGAAGACCGCATAGACCACGAACACCGCGATCGCCTGGATGGCGAGCATGACGAAGGCCATGATGTTGCGCTGGTACTCCAGGCTCTTCACCATGTTCGCGCGCCGGTGCAGCCAGGTGTCGGCGCGCCGGCCGCTGATTTCATGGACCCGGCTCGCGAGTTTGTCGAGATCGACATCGGGCCTGGCCTGCAGTCGGTAGCCATCGACGCGCAATGGCCGGCCCTTGGTGGGCGTGAAGTCGGCGAGCTCCTGCCCCAACCCCAACGGCACGATCAACGACAGCTTGTCGATCTCGAGGATGCCGGTGCCGATGGTGTCGCTGATCTCGGCAGTCTTGGCGATGTGCGCCGAACCGACCAGCTCCACCCGTTCACCCACGCCGAGCCCGCTGCCGTAGAGCAGCTCGCGTCCCGCGACCACTCCCGGAGGGGGCAGCTGGCGCGGAGGCGGAGGCAGGGGCCCGAGTCCGAGCGCGGGCGCCAGGCGCAAGCCGATCAGGCTGAGCTCATCACGCCAGGCAGGAGTCAGGAATCCGCTGCCGCGCTCGCTGGGCTTGAGCGGCGGGGCGCTGAGATCCTCGACTGGCTGGGGATGCAGGAGCCCTGGCCGCAGGCGGCCGATGATCTCATCGGCGCGCCAGTCGATGGCGTCGATCTGGCAAGGCAGGCCGTACGACGACTGGTCGCCGATGAACGTGGGGGTCATCAGCGCGTACAGCTGCACGAACGGGCCGACCGCGGCGACGCCATCGACGTCGAGCAGCTGCTGGCGTCGCTCGCGCGAATCGGCGATCCCTGGGCCACCCCACGATTGATACACCGTGACGTCGCTCTCGCTGGCGCGCGCCTGTCGGCGCAGCACGTCGAGGAAGCCCTGCATCACCCCGATGACCGTCACTGGAGCAGCCACGGTCAGAGTGATCGCCGCCAGGGCGAGCCAAGCCGCGCGACGCGTGCGCAGATAGCGGATGCCGAGGTGCCACGCGAGCATCGCGCGAGTCTGGAAAAGGCAGCCAGCCGGGCCAGGGGAATCCGTCGGAGTGGGAGGGATCGGAACACCACGCCCGTCGGACGTTCTCGTGGCTTCGTGGCGGTCCGCTCCGCTCCCGGGCTCCGGTGGTCGAGGTTGTTCCACGCCGCCGGATCGTAGATTCGTGCCGTGGCGAACGCTCGCATCATCGACGGCAAGGCGGTGTCCGACGCGCGGCGCGCGCGGCTGGCCGAGAAGGTCCAGGCGCTGGCGGCGCGCTCGATCGCGCCGTGCCTGGTGGCGATCACCGCGCGCGCCGACCATGGCTGGTCGGTGTACCTGCGCAATCAGGCGACCGCGTGCGCAGCCGTGGGCATCCGCCACCGCATCGTCGAGCTGCCCGCTGGTGCGACCCAGGAGGATCTCGGCGAGGCGATCGAGGCCCTGAATCTGGATCCATTGGTGCACGGCATCATCCTGCAGAGCCCGTTGCCCAAGGAGCTGAGCGACCTCCAGGCGCAGGCCCAGCTCAGCCCGGACAAGGACGTCGAAGGGGTCAACCCCGCCAACCTCGGATTGCTGCTCGCCGGGCGTCAGGCGCTCGCGCCGTGTACCGCTCTGTCGGCGTTCACGCTGGCGCAGGAAGGGCTCGGCCGCGCCGATCTCGCGGGCATCGAGGCCTGCGTCGTCGGCGCCTCGGTGATCGTCGGCAAGCCGATCGCCCAGCTGTTGCTGGGCGCCGGTGCCACGGTCACCACCTGCCATATCCACACCCGCGATCTGAAGGCGCACACCCGCGCCGCCGATCTGGTGGTGGTCGCGGTCGGCAAGGCCGGCCTGATCACCGCCGAGCACATCAAGCCAGGAGCGGTGGTCATCGATGTCGGCATCAACCGCATCGCCGGTAAGGATGGCAAGTCCGAGACCGTAGGCGACGTCGCCGCGGACGTGTCGGCGGTGGCGCTCGCGATCACCCCGGTGCCCGGCGGCGTGGGTTCGCTCACCACCACCATCCTGCTCGAATCCACCGTCGCCGCCGCCGAGCGCCTGAGCTCGTCGATGCCCGCCTTCGACGCCGCCTCGATCGCGCGCGTCATCGGCCCGGCGGCCGAGGGTCTGCCGCGCGGCGCGGCCGAACGCATCGCCATGCTGCTGTCGCGGCACCTGGTCGCGGTGCCGGGATCGCAGCCGTTGCGCTCGCCGCTCGAGCGCCGGCTGGCGCAGGGCGTGCTGGTGCTCGATGGCGCCACCGGCAGCGAGCTGATCGCGCGCGGCATCCCCGCCAGCGCGATCGCGCGCGCGAACGTCGATCATCCGGATCTGGTGCTCGCCGTGCACCGCGCCTACGTGGACGCCGGCGCCGAGGCGATCACCGCCAACACCTTCGGCGCCAATCGCTGGCGCCTACCCGGCGGTCGCGAGGAGGCCGTGCGCCTCGCTTCAGCCGGCATCCAGCTCGCGCGCCAGGCCGCCCTCGCGGCCGGAGGTCGCGCGGTGTTCGTGCTCGGCTCGATCGGCCCTCTCGGCCGCGTGGTCGGGGCGGACATCACCGCCGCCGAGGCGGAAGAGGCCTTCGCCGAGGTCGCGCTCGCGATGGCCGACGCCAACGCCGACGGCTTCGCGCTCGAGACCATGCCCTCGACCACCGAGGCCGCCGCGGCCCTCGCTGCGGTGCGGCGCGTCTCGCGCCTGCCGGTGTTCGCCTGTCGCAGCATCGAACGCGCCGATCCGATCGAGCTCGGCGAATTCGCGCGGGCGATGGAATCAGGCGGTGCAGCGGCGGTGGGGGTGAACTGCGCGGGCGGCCCGCGCGCGCTCGCACCGGTGGTCGCCGAGCTCGCGCGCCTGACGCGCCTACCCGTGGTCGCCCGTCCGAACGCCGGCTTCCCGACCACCGAGGCCGGGCGGCTGCGCTACCACCTGCGACCCGACTACCTGGTCGAGCGCGTGCGCGAATACCTCGCCTCCGGAGTCGCCGTGGTGGGTGGTTGCTGCGGCGTGGGCCCGGAACACATCCGCGCGGTCTCGGGGGCCTTCGCTGGAAAACCGGTGGCCAAAGCGGCGCCCGCTCCGGCCATCGTGGCCGTGGTACCGGCTCCGCTGGCGATCCAACCGCTCCTGGCCAAGGTGGCTCGTGGCGGCTTTCCGGTCATCGCCATGCTGCCCGGCAGGCTCGCCCCGGGCGAGGCCGTCGCGGCGGCCTCGCGGCTCGCCGCGGCCGGGGCAGATGCGGTGGGCCTGCTCGGTGGCTGGCCCGGCTCGCCGCGCGGCGCGCGTCTGGGAGCGCTGCTGCGCCACCTGCAGGACGCCAGCGGCCGGCCGGGCGTGCTCGAGTTCATCGCCGGCGACACCACGCTCGCGCAGGCGCAAGACGCGGCGCTCACCTCGCACCTGCTCGGCTTGCGCCTGGCGCTGATCGATTCTGGGGTGTTCTCCGGCACTTCGCGCGCGGACACGCAGTCGCCGGGGGCGGATCCGGCGAGCCTGGTGCGTGCGCTCAAGCGGCTCAACGGTGGCCGCGACCTGGCCGGCAGCCGCCTCGACGAGGCCACCGCTTTCGCCGTGGGCGTGCGCGTGCGCGAAGGCGATGCCGGCCGCATCGACGAGTACGTCGCCGCCGGAGCGGATTTCCTCACCATCCAGCCCATCTACGAGCCGGCGCGGTTCCGCGCCTTCATGGCTGCCACCGCGACGAAGACGCCGCTGTTCGCCGAGGTGCTGCTGCTTCCCGACGCGGCCACCGCTGACGAGCTCGACAACGAACTGCCCGCGCTGTCGGTGCCCGAGCGGCTCAAGCAGCGGCTGCGTACCGATACCAGCGAGGACGTGAAGGGCGTGCTGCGCTTCCTCGCCGCCTGGAAGGATCGCCTCGCCGGACTGGTGGTGATGGCAGCGGACGAACGTACCGCGGCTGCGGAGCAGGTCATTCGATCGGTCAGCGCGCGGGGCTGAACGAGTGTTTGGTGGGTGGTGTGTGGCGTGTGGTTTTTCCATCCACTACACACCACACTCCACTCACTTCCTCAATACGCGCAGAGCGGATTCGGCCACAGGTCCTGCATACTTCGATAGCGGTCCTTCGAGGCGACCGTAGAGCACGAACACCGCGGTCTCGAGGAAGATGCCGATCACCGCGGCGGCCATGAGCATCGGATCGCCCTTGGCCTCGCCGCGCTTGATGCCCTCCTTGGCCATGTCCGCGACCACGTCCTGCGGCATGCGCAGGTCCGTCGGCAAGGTACGCGAGAGCTCGTGCTGGACCAGCAGCACGAAGCGGAACACCTGCGGCTGCTCGTCATAGAGCTTGTAGCAGGCCTTGCTCGCGGCGTGGACCTTGCCGTCGAGAGTGGTCTCGGACTGGATGGCGGCGTCGAGGATGGCCCGCACCTCGCCGAGGTGCTCGGTGAACAGGCTCACCACCAGGTCGTCCTTGTTCTTCCAATGGCGGTAGAGCGCGGCTTCGGAGCAGCCCGCGTGCTTGGCGATGTCGCGGATGCCGGTGGCGTGCACGCCCTGGTCGACGAACAGTTCCAAGGCCGCTTGCTTGAGCGGAGTGCGTGCCTTCGGGGGTCGAGCCATGGCCAAAGTATGTGAGCGCGCGCTACGGCACAAGACGGTGCGCTGTTCACCGTACCCGCGGGGCAGAGCTGCCGTAAACGGCAGATGATCTGTACAACGGGAATACGCAGAGCACCCGTGGAACGAACCTCTGAACGATCCGCAGAACCCGCCGATCTCAGTCCCCCTGGGGCACCGGGCAAATGCACGTCGGCTTGGGAATGGTCGCGGTGGCAGCCACATCGCCGAGCGCCCCTGTGTGCCGATCGACGGGTAGGACCACCACGGTGTCGGAGTGTTGGTTGGCGATCAGCAGCCAGCGTCCGCTCGGGTCGAGGGCGAAGTGGCGTGGGCACTTCCCGGCGCTTGGGCGATGCCCGCGCGGGATGAGCCCACCGCTGCCGGCATCGATCGCGACGATGGCGAGCGCATCGTCGCCGCGATTGGAGGCGTAGAGGAAACGGCCGTCCGCTGACACCGCGAGCTGCGAGGCCCAGTTCTCGCCGACCGCTCCCGCCGGCCTGGTGGAGATGGTCTGGAACGCATGCAAGCGCCCGAGCCCAGCATCGAACGAGAACGCGGTGAGCGTGGAGGTCAGCTCGTTGATGGCGTACAGGCGCGTTCCCGTTGGCGACCACGCCAGCTGGCGTGGCCCTGACCCATGGGGCATCTCCACCGAGGCCGGGTCATGCGCCGCCAGCGTCCCGGCCTGGGCATCGAAGCGGTAGACGAAGATGCGGTCGAGCCCGAGATCGGCGACCAGCGCGAAACGGTCGCCGCGATCGATGGCCACGGCGTGGACGTGGGGTCCGTCCTGCCGCGCGTCGTGCTCGCCGCTGTCTTCATCGATGAAGCCGAGCCCGCGATGGCGCAGCGTGATGCCGCCTGGTCCAAACCCGCCGCCTCTACCGAGCGGTAGCATCGCGACGCTGCCGCTGTGGTAGTTGGCCACCAGTACGTGCCTTCCCGAGCGGTCCACGGCCAGATGGCATGGGCTCGCTCCCAGCGAAGACCTATCGCCAAGATGGGTCAGCGTCGCCGCCTGCGCATCCAACGCGAAGGCGTGCACCCGTCCGCTGGCGTCATCAGGCCTGGAGCCGACCTCCTCGACGGCGTACAGCGAGGTGCCGTCCGGATGCACGGCCAGGAAGGAGGGATTCGTGACGCCCGAGGCCGAACCCGCGGGCGTGAGCGCCCCGCTGTCAGGGTCGAGCCGCAGGAGTCGGATCCCTGGCTGGTCGGCCGAAGCGTAGGAGCCGACGCAGACGAGGAGGGGATCCGGCATGGTTCCAGCGAGCCCGTCGCCGGTGCTCGCATGCAGTGGACGACCGTGCGCACCCGCCGCGAGCCAGAATGCGGTCCGGGCCGCGAGCGTGCTCACACATGCGCTTGGTTGTCGGGTGGCGGATCAGCTGTCGGGAGGTCTACGGTTCTGGCAGCAGGGTCTTGGCGTTCTGGCGGCGCATGCGGTTGGTGAGCATGTTCAGGAAGACGTTGTCGGGGTGCGTGGTATCGCCAGCGAGCAGGCTGACGATGCCGCGCGATATGGCGTCATCCTTGTTCTCGGCGAAGAACAGGTTGTCGACGAAATGGCCGTCGTACCACAGGCGGATGAAGCCGAAGAACGTCGCCAGGTCGTGATCGGTCTGCGCCTTCCACTCGTTCAGGTCGGCGTCGGGTCCGCCGGCGTGCAAGACCTTGCCGAGCCGTGAGCCCGCGCGCGTCGCGAGCAGCACACCCGACGAGAAGATCGGATCGATGAACCCACCGGCATCGCCAAGCAAAGCGTAGCGAGCGCCGATGCGCTCGCGCACGCGGTAGCTGATGTTCGGGATCGAGCGCACCGGGTCGGGGATCTTGCCTGCGAGGCGCCCGGCGACCTGCGGAAAGAAGGCGAGGTTGTTGCGGAAGACGTCGGCGGGCGTGCCGCCCTTGATCACCTTGTCGCGTTTGAGCACGAGCCCGATCGACCACTTGTGCTCTTCCAGGGGAATCTGCCAGCACCAGCCTGCGTCGGCCTTGGCGATCGAGATGTCGCCCTTTTCTGCCCCGGGCGCGAGCGGCAGATCGGCGACGTGGCCGAACACTGCCGCGCGCATCAGGTCGCCTTCGCGGTCGACGATGCCCAGCTGGCGCCCGAGCAGGGTCTCGCGCCCCGAAGCATCGACGATGAAATCGAAGCTCTCCGATCCTCCTGCATGATGGATGGATCGCGTCTCCAGGTCGACCTTGGCGACCTGGACCGGGCAATGCAGGATTGCGCCCTTGGCGACGGCGGTGTCGAGCAGCAGCTTGTCGAAGCGCGAGCGTTCGACCTGGAAGATCGAGGGCGGATCACCTGGCAGCGCCTCGGCGAAACGGAAGCGCACGGTTCGGCCGGAGGCGACGTGCTCGAAATGGGCGGCATGCTTCGGCATGTAGGAATGCCGCTGCATGACCTCGCGCGAGATGCCCAGCTCCTCGTAGATCGGCATGTTCGTCGGCAGCAGGCTCTCGCCGATGTGGAAGCGGGGGAACACCTCCATCTCGTAGATGTGCGCCTGGTGTCCGAGGCGCGCCAGGGTGGCGGCGGTGACCGCTCCGCCGGGACCTCCGCCGATGATGCCGACCTTCATGGAGACTCCTTTCTCTCGATGTCCGCCCGATGTCCGCCCGATGTCCGCTCGCAGGCCGGCAGCGAGCGTGCCGGGATGTTCTGGCACCGGTCCCGCCTGCAACCCGCGATCGCGGACATCGGATCATTCCCGGCCTCTGAGAGGCATGCGTTCAGCGCAGGCTGGCGATGCGATTTCTTGATTTCCCGGGCCGCGCGGATGGGCTAGGGGGATGTCCAACGAGTCCCTGCGCTGTGTGGTCTCGGTCTCGGGCATCCGTGGCGTCGTCGGCGACACGCTCGATGTCGCCGAGGTGTTGCGCCTGGCATGCGCGTACGGCGCGACGGTCGCCAACGGGGGGGCGGTGGTGCTCGGCCGCGACAGCCGGCCGACCGGGCAGATGCTGGCCCAGGCCTGCGCCGCGGGACTGCGCGCGGTCGGCTGCCAGGTGATCGACATCGGCATGGTTCCGACGCCGACGGTGCCCATCACCATCGCTCATCTCGGCGCCGCCGGCGGCATCCAGATCTCAGCCAGCCACAATCCGGTCGAATGGAACGCGCTGAAATTCTTCTCGGGCGACGGGCGCAACGTCGATCAGGCCCAGCTCGATACCGTGCTCGCCGCCTATCGCGCCGGCGCGCCGGCGTGGAAGCGCTGGGACGGCTGCGGCGGCCAGCGCGCGTTCACCGAGGCGCTCGATGTGCACCTGGCGCGCGTGCTCGCGGCCGTGGACGTCCAGCTCATCCGCGCGGCGCGGCTGACCGTCGTGCTCGACAGCGTCAACGGAGCCGGGTCGGAGTTGGGTCCGCGCCTGCTGGCCGCGCTCGGCTGCGACGTGGTGCCGCTGTACTCGCGGCCTGAGCTGGTGTTTCCGCGCGATCCCGAGCCGACCGCAGCCAACGTCAAGCGCACTGGCGGCATGGTCGCCGGCGCCGGCGCGCACATCGGCTTCGTCCAGGATCCGGATGCCGACCGGCTCGCGATCATCGACGACCACGGCGTCTACGTCGGCGAGGAATATACCCTGGTGCTGTGCGCCGCCGGCCGCATGGGCCAGGCCGCGGCGGCCGGGCAGAAGGATCTGGTCGCGTGCACCAACCTCTCGACCAGCCGCATGCTCGAGGACGTGGCAGCGCGCCACGGCGCTCGCGTGGTGCGTTCCAAGGTGGGCGAGGCGCACGTGGTCGATGCCATGCAGAAGCATCGCGCGTTGATCGGCGGCGAAGGCAACGGCGGCATCATCGATCCGCGCGTCGTATGGGGCCGCGACAGCCACATCGGCATGGCGCTGGTGCTCGAGCACCTCGCGCGCTCGCGCGTGAGTTCCAGCGAGGCGGTGGCGGCGATCCCGCGCTACGCCATGCACAAAGAAAAGGTGGCGCTCGATCGGCCCGGGGTGGCGAAGGCCATCGAGGTGCTGCGGGCGCACGCGGTGGCGAAGGGCTCCACCATGGACACCGCTGACGGTCTCAAGTTGTCCTGGAGCGACCGCTGGGTGCACCTGCGCGCCTCGGGCACCGAGCCGGCCAGCCGTGTGATAGCCGAGGCGCCGACAGCGGCCGAAGCCAGTCACCTTGCCGTGGCGGTGCGGCAGGCTATCGGCGCCCAGCTGATCGCCGGCCACTGACGAGCGGCGAACGCACGGAGGACCCCATGACCGATCAGCAGTTCCCAGGTTTCGAAGGCGACGACGAGCAGGCGAAGGCGAAGAAGCCGGCGACCGGCGCCATCGCCAAACAGTCGGCCGCGCAGCCGCCGCTCAAGCCCGCTGCCGCGCCCAGCTACGAATTCGAGGACAGTCCCGCGCCCGCGCCGAAGGCCAAGAAGAGCTACGCGCCCGACCCGACGGCGGCGCCGCCCTCCGATGCGCGCAATGCGACGGAGAAGACTCCCGCGACCATGCACCCGGTGCTCGACGATCCCGGCCAAGCCAAGCCCAAGGCGCCGCGACCCGCCGCTCCGCCGCCCCCGGTTGACGATCCCATCGATCCCGACCTCAAGCCAGGATCGCGCAAGGATCTGTGGACCTGCCCGCATTGCGGCACCGGCAACAAGCCGGGCCGACCGACCTGCCGCAAGTGCGACAAGAGCCCGGACGACGAGGTCGAGACGCCGTGGTTCAAGAAGCCCGCGGCGATCGGCGGCATCGTCGCCGGCGTGGTGCTGCTGATCGTGGTCATCGCGATGCTGGGCGGCACTGACCTGACGATGAAGCCGCCCGAGGCCGGAGCGATCGACGGCAAGGTGCGCGTCGGTGGATCCGCCACCGGAACCAAAGACGTCGACGGCCACGCTTTCACCGCGCACAAGCGCCTGTCGGTGTGCGGCCGCTGCCTGGGTTCGGCCACCTTCGCCCCTGCTCCCGGCGGTTGGACGGTGGTGCTGCTGCTGGGCAAGAAGGCGCGCGCGGAGGACGCCGGTGGCGATGCGACGGTGAACTTCAACAACGAGCGCACCGACGTCACCGCCTCGGGCCCGTACTGCGTCCTTCATCTCATCCCGTCCTCGGGCACGATCGCCAAGCCTGACAAGGGCAAGATCATCAGTCTGCAGGGGCAGGATGGCGAGCTCGAGGGTAGCCTCGGCGGTTATGACGAGCACACCGTGCTGGTCGAAGGCTACGCCCAAGGCGAATAGCTGTGGGGGAATCGCCCGCCGGGGACAGTCCGGCGGAAACTGTCGACGGTCCTACACTGCCCCATCACGTCATGCGGTCGGCGACCTCGAGCGGATCGCCGTAGCCAAGCGCCACCAGCGTGCACGATTCCACCACCCGCAGACCGCGGGCCTTCGCGGCCGAGCTCAGCGGCTCGCCATCGGCGCCCGGATTCAGCCACAGGATCCTGGGCGCGGCCGCGACGATCTGGTCGAGCATCTCGGCGCCAGCCTTTGGATTCACGTACATGCAGACGATGTCGGGCTTGCCCGGGAGCTCGGCTAGCGAGGCGTACGCCGGGATCCCATCCACGGTCTGCTTGGCCGGGTTGATCGGCCACACCGTCCAGCCGCGCTCGCGGTACTTGAGCACCGCCGTGTGGCTGTAGCGCTCGGGTTTGGGCGAGGCTCCGACGATGGCGACGGTGGGCATGAGGGCTCCGGTGGGGCTCAGGAATGGTCAGAGTGACCGCTGCCAGGCGGGCCGGGGCGTTTCCCGTTCACTCCGATGGACGACGATCATCATCGTCCCCGTCTGACCGCCGCCACCAGGAGTAGAGGGTACGTGCACAGCCGCAGCCTAGCCGAGGTGATCGCCGAGCTCGCCGCGGACGTGCCCTTTCCGGGCCGGCTGCGGGTGTTCTGCGAGCCGGCGTTGGCGCATGCGCTTCCCCATGGCCACCAGGGCGAATGGCCCGGGCTGCGCGGAGGGGGCTTGGCCGCGGTAGCTTGTGGCGCCGCGGTCGCCGAGCGCCGGCGCGGTGGCCGGGTACTCGCGGTGACCTCCGCGGTCGATGATGGTCTATTCGCCGAGGCCGCGACCCTCGCCGGTCGTCTCGGCCTGGACAATCTCCACGTGCTGATGGCGGTCGACGAGCCTGGGTTGCTGGTGCGCTTCGGTCGCGTCGCCTCGGATCGGCCATGGGGCCAGGGCGCGACGCAGCAGGTGGCGCTGTCGAGCGTTGCATCCGCCTCCACGGCCACATCTCCATCATCGGGCTCGACCACCTCACGTCGCCTGGATGGCGTCGTGCCGGTGCGACGCGAGTGGCCTCCCGTCCATCTCGCGGCCTTGGCCAAAGGGGGCGCCGCGCCGTGGCCGACGTCATCTGCTTCTTCACCAGTCGACGCGGTCGCGAGCGCGCTGTCGTGGATGGCCGAGCGCGAGCCGCGCCTGCTCGCTCCCCATGCCGATCCGGCATGGCGCACGCTGCCCGATACCCCAGCGAAGCTGCTGGCGTTGGGGCACCTCTGCGCGGAAGGCCTGCGCGTTGCGTGGCTCCTGCCCCCGCGTGCGCCGGTGATGCGTTGGCTCGACGAGCTGCGCGACATCGGAAGGCGCGGCCTGGCGATGAAGCTGCTGTGCCACGCCGAGGATCTCCCCGCGCTCGATCACCTGGCGGCGCTCGACGGCTGGTGGGTGGCGATGCCCGGTGACACCGCCGAGGCCGGCGCCGTGCTGGCGCGCGCCCTCGAGACCGAGGACGCGTTCATCATCGCGCTGCCTGGCGCCGCCGTCGAGGGATCGGCTGCGTATCCAGCCGAGCAGCCCTGGTCCCCTGGCTCAGGACGCTGGCTCGCCGATGGCGCGGACCTGACGTTGGCATGCACCGCGTCCACCGCCGGGATCGCCCTGCGCGCGCGCGCTGGCCTGCTCGGCGAGAGCCGCGCCGCCGGCGTCTTCCAATGCACCAGCCTGTCGCCGTTGCCGATGTACGATCTGCATCGCGCCGGCGCGCGCGCGCCGTTGGTGGCGCTCGATGACGGCCGTCCAGCCGGCTTCGCCCGCCTGGTCGCCGAATCGCTCGCTCCCGGAACCCGGTTCGCGGTGGCATCCGGAGTGCCCGGCAGGCCGCTTGCGGTCGAGGACGCGGTCAGGGCCGCGCGCGCGCTCGCGAGATGACGCGGTAGCGGCCACGACCAGCCGGCGCGCGTCGACGTCACTTCAGCTTGCCGACCTCGACCTCGAGCCAGCTCGAGAGATTGAACGCGGCGTTCTCGGCGGCGGCCTTGAGCGCCTCGTTCTCATCGACCAGCCCGCTCGAGTAGCCGACACCGCTGAAGGTGCCGACGACGTTGCCTTTCTGCGAGCACAGCAGCGCGGTGCCGGTCACGCGGATGCTCCAGCGCACGGTGATGTCGCGGCTGTCCTTGGACGCGGCGTCGATGTGTTCATCCGCGATGGCGATCTCGAGGCGGGCCGATCCCTCGGGACTGACTCGCCAGCCGAGCCGGTTGACCAGCGAGTCCCCGATCGCGCGCTGGAGATATCCCTGGGCCTGCACCAGCCGCGCTTCGTTCGCGACCACGTCGACCTTGACCGGTTCGTCGATCTGCGGCGGCTGGCGCACGTGGTAGCAGCCGGCGAGAGCGCTGGCCGCCAGTAAGGCGGTCATCGCCTTGGATACCAGGAACGCCCGCGGACCCCGGGCGTGTCGGCGGCTCATCGCCGCTGGTCCGCTGGTACCGGCGGGATAACGACGCGCACGGGCGTCACGGGGATGGCCTTGAGCTCGCGCTCGGCCTCGTGTGCCTGCCGCGAGCCGCTGTCGCGCGCGATGACGGCCTGGTAGTAGTAGCGAGCGCCGTCTTGCCACGACGTCAGGCCCGGCGGTTCCTTGAACCATCGGAGGCCGAAGGTGCCACGTCCGCGGTACCAGCGCGCGATCGACAGGTCGCGGTCCTGCTGCCAGGAGCGGATGCGTCGGCGGTAGGCCAGCACGGTGCGGGATTTCTCCTCGTCGCCATGGGTCTCGAGCTCGGCCTGGTCGATGATCGCCGCCGCGAACACCAGCGCGCCATTGTCGTAATCGTCGCCGCGGTATCCCACCAGGTAGCTCAGCGCGTGCTCGACCAGCGCCGTGAAGGTCAGCTCGTGGACGGGATAGGTCTCGAGGAACTTCTCGTACGAGCGTCGGGCCGCGTAGAGGTCCTCCTTGCCGCCGCTGAGCAGTTGCGAGCGCGCGAGCCCGAGTTCGGCCCGGGGGGCGACCTTCTCGCGGTCGCCGTGCAAGGCGAGGAAGCGGAAGATCTTGTTGGCGTCCGAAAGCGAGGACTTGCCCTGTATGTGGATCACCTCTTGGGGATCGTCCGCGTCCAGGTTCACCGAGGCGGTGAACTTCTGGCGCGACTCGGCGGCGGCGAGAGCCTTGTCCATCGCCTCGCCCATGCGCGGATAGTCGGGGAGATAGAACCACAGCATCACCAGCTTGTCGTCGACCTCATCGAGTTTCCCGCGGGCCAGGTAGCCGTCGAGCGCGGTCTGCAGGAGCTCGCCGGCGTAGGAGCTGTACGGGTATTTGCGAAAGCCACGTTCGGCGGTGCGGGTGGCGCGCCACAGGTGCAGCCAGGCGTCGCGGTCCTCGATCAGATGGCGCGCATGCTCGATGTGGTAGAGGGCGCCGGCATCGTCGGACGCGCTCGGTTGCACGTGGCTGCGTTCGACCCGGTACGAGGCGGCCTTGCGCTGGAGATCGTCGAAGGAGCGGCGCTCGATGTCCTCGTCGTCGATGGGCTGGTTGCGGTCGAACTCGCTGCCCGCGGACCACGCGCTGACCGTGGGCAGCAGCACGAGGAGCAAGAACAGCAGCACGCGCATGGCGGCAGAGTGTGGAGCGCCAGGCATCGGCGCAACCCCGGATGGGGACTCGCTCGCGGCCCGGGCACGCGACTGCGGGCCTGATGTCGCGCGAGAGGCCGCAGTCAAGCCCCGGAAGCGCAGCTAGTGGCGTGTGCACAGGACAGCCTATATTCGCGATCTTCGCTCGATGAACGATCCCAGCCACATTCCCGCTCCATCCCCGTCCGCCCCGTCATCCGGCCGCCTACCCGGTGCGCTGTCGGGCCGCCGCTCCGATCGCCTGCCGACCGTCCAGCCCACCGGACGCAACCTGTGCATGCTGTCGCTGCTGGCCCTGGGCATCGCCTACGGCGACATCGGCACCAGCCCTCTTTATGCGATCGCCGAGTGCTTCAACGGCGAGAATGCGGTTCCGGCGGCCAGTGCGGCGAACGTGCTGGGCGTGTTGTCGTTGATCACCTGGTCGCTGATCGTCGCGGTGTCGGTGAAGTACCTGGGTTTCGTGCTGCGCGCCGACAACCGTGGTGAGGGGGGGGTGATGTCCCTCAGCGCGCTGGTCACCAAGGGCCGCGCACCGCGCACCGCGCATGCGCTCACCATCATTGGGCTGATCGGAGCCGCGTTCCTCTACAGCGATGGCATCATCACGCCGGCCATCTCGGTGCTCAGCGCCATCGAAGGTATCACCGTCGTGTCCCACGCGATGTCGCCCTTCGTGCTGCCGATCACCGTCGGGATCATCGTGCTGCTGTTCTTCTTCCAGCGTCATGGGACGGCGAGCGTCGGAGCCGTGTTCGGCCCGATCATGGTGCTGTACTTCTCGACCATCGCCGCGCTCGGCCTGCACAGCATCATGCAGGACCCCAGCGTACTCCTGGCCATCGATCCGCGCCACGCGGTGAGATTCTTCGCCGACAACGGCGGGCGCGGCTACCTGGTGTTGGGTGCGGTGTTCCTGGTGGTCACCGGCTGCGAATCGCTGTACGCCGACCTCGGCCACCTGGGCCGGCGGCCCATCCGTCTGGCCTGGTTCATCGTCGTGCTGCCGGCCCTGCTCCTGAACTATTACGGCCAGGGCAGCTTGCTGCTACGCGAGCCGACCGTCGAGCACGCGTACTTCCAGCTCGCGCCGGCATGGGGGCAGTTGCCATTGGTGGCTCTGTCGACGGTCGCGGCGGTGATCGCCTCGCAAGCGCTGATCTCGGGGACCTTCTCAGTCACCGCCCAGGTGATGCAGGCCGGATACTTCCCGCGGCTCGCCGTCCAGCACACCTCGGCGAAAGCGATCGGCCAGATCTACGTGCCTGCGGTCAATTGGACCCTGATGCTGGCGTGCGTCGGTCTGGTGCTGGCTTTCGGATCGGCCACGCATCTCGCCGCCGCCTACGGCGTCTCGATCTCGATGACCATGCTGGTCACCAGCCTGCTGTTCTTCTTCGCCGCCAGGAACGTCTGGGGATGGCCGGCCCCGATCGCCGCGTCGGTGGCGGGCATGTTCGTGATCATCGACATGGCGTTCATCGGCGCGAACCTGCTCAAGATCCTCCATGGCGGCTGGTTCCCGCTGCTCACCAGCGCGCTCATCTTCACGGTGATGATCACCTGGAAATCGGGCCGCAGCTGGTTGGGCCAGCGCCTCAAGGAGACCGCGCTGCCGCTGGAGCGCTTCCTGGGAGAACTCGATCGCAACAAGCCCATCCGCGTGCCGGGAACCGCGGTGTTCATGGCCGGTAACCCGGCTTCGACGCCGGGATCGCTCTTGCACAATCTCAAGCACAACAAGGTGCTGCACCAGCGCGTCATCATCCTGACGGTGCGCACCGAATCGATCCCGTACGTGGCCGAGGACGATCGCTGCGAGCTGACCGAGCGCAGCCATGGCTTCTACAGCCTGACCGTGCATTTCGGCTTCAAGGAGGATCCGAACATCCCCGCGGTGCTCGCGGACGTGCAGCCGGGGTTCACCTGCAAGCTGCTCGACACCAGCTACTTCCTCGGTCGCGAGACCATCCTGCTCTCGCGCGCGAGCGGCTGGCCGGCCTGGCGCCGCCGACTGTTCGCGTGGATGTCGCGCAACTCGCTGAACGCCTCGGCGTTCTTCTCGCTGCCTCCCAATCGCGTCGTCGAGCTGGGCATGCATGTCGAGATCTAGGCGCGCGGGGAGCGCGCGCCCACGCAAGCTGCCGACGCGCATCCCGGCCAGGATGGTGGCGCGGATCGTCTCGATCGGCGATGAGCTGGTCCTGGGGCGGACGGTAGACACCAACGCCACCTGGATCGCCAGATGGATGACCGACCGCGGCTTCGCCGTGGATCTATGCCAGGCGGTGGGCGACGGCCAGGCCGAGATCGTCGGCGCCTTGCGCCGCGCCGTGGCCGGCGGCCCCGGAGAGGGCGGGGCGTCGCTGATCGTCTGCACCGGCGGGCTGGGACCCACCGACGACGATCGCACCCGCCATGCGCTGGCGGAGTTCCTGGGATCCGAGCTGGTCGAGCACCAGCCGTCGTGGAAGCGCATCCGCGCATGGTTCGAGCGTTCACGGCGCGGGCCGATCCCCGAGAGCAACCGCCGGCAGGCCCTGTTGCCGGCGGGCGCGCGCCCGATCGTCAATCATCGCGGCACCGCTCCGGGCATGCTCGCCCGCGCGCATGGCTGCGCCATCGCCTGCCTGCCCGGCGTGCCGCACGAGATGATGCGCATGCTCGAGGAGTTCACGCCACGCGTGCCGAAGCTATTCCCCGCGCTCGCGCCACCGGCCATCGCCGAGATCTGGTTCGCCGGCATCGGCGAATCGACCGCCCAGGGGATGATCGGCGATCTGCTGAGCGAATGCGATCCGCAGGTGGGCATCACCGTCAGCGAGCTCGGACACATCACCCTGCGCATCGTGGGCCTGGAGCGCCAAGTCGAGGCGCGGCACCGGCAGCTCGCGCGGCTGCTATCCGCGCATGCGCTGCCGGCCGCGGGCCTGGCCCCCAGTCTGGTCGCGGAACTCGCGCGCCTGAAGCGCACCGTGAGCGCCGCCGAGAGCTGCACCTGCGGCCATGTGGCTGCGCTGATCGGCTCCGTGCCTGGAGCCTCGCGCGTGCTGCGCGAATCCATCGTCGCCTACCACGAGGACGTCAAGCGCGCGCGTCTTGGCGTTTCAGCGGAGCTCCTCGCGCGCGAGGGAGCGGTGAGCGAGGCGTGCGCGCGAGCGATGGCGGAAGGAGCCCGCCATCGCACCGAGGCCGACCTCGCCGTCGCCACCACTGGCATCGCTGGTCCCGATGGGGGCACCGCCACGGACCCGGTGGGGACGGTGTGGGTCGCGGTCGCCGATGCGCGGGGTAGCGTGGCGCGCCGGCATGTGATCGTCGGCAACCGTGAGCGCGTGCAGCGCCGCGGTGCCACCTACGCACTGCAGCTCGCGTGGGAGCGGCTCGCTGGAAAGGCGTGAGCCCCGAGCTGCTTCTGCGCGCCCGTCCGGCCGCCCATTCGCTGTGGACGCCATGTGGACGCCATGCGGACGGCATGCGAGGATGGAAGTCCAGTGGGTGGATGGGCATCCAGCGGCCGCTCCGTCCAGGCTCGATCGATCCTCTTGCCACGGCCGCCGAGATGGTTATGAAAGCGCTTCCATCACGGTAAAATAGAGGATTCAATGACATCCATGACGACGAAGAAGAAGGCGCTGGTGGTGGGCTGCGGAGGCATGGGCAAGGGCTGGATGGGCAACATCCGTGGCAATCCCCGTACCGAGCTCGTCGGCGTCGTCGACATCCGCAAAGAGGCAGCTTTGGCGGCGGCGAAGGAATTCGGCCTGCCCGAGGACCGCGCCTTCACCAACATCAAGAAGGCGATCAAAGTTTGCCAGCCCGACTTCGTCGCCGACATCACCATTCCCGAGGCGCACTGCCCGACCACCGTCGCGGCGCTGAAGAAGGGCGTGCCGGTCATCGGCGAGAAGCCGCTCGCCGACAGCATGGCCCACGCATCCAAGATGCTCAAGGCGTCCGAGAAGTCACGCAAGCTGTACATGGTCAGCCAGTCGCGGCGCTACGACACCAATCACCTGTCGTTCGCGCGCGCCCTGCGCTCGGGAGCCATCGGGCATGTCACCACGTTGAATTGCGATTTCTACATCGGCGCGCATTTTGGCGGATTCCGCGACGACATGGAGTCGCCGCTGATCCTCGACATGGCCATCCACCATTTCGACATGTGCCGGCTGTTCGTCGACGCCGATCCGGTGGCCGTCTACGCGAAGGAATTCAATCCGAAAGGCTCATGGTACAAAGGCGACGTCGCCGCGACCTGCGTCTTCGAGATGAGCGACGGCATCGTGTTCACCTACCGCGGGTCGTGGTGCGCCGAAGGCCTGCACACCTCGTGGAACGGCAATTGGCGCGTGGTAGGCAACCAGGGCACCATGCTACTCGAGCAGGACCAGTTCCCGCGCGGCCAGCGCGTCAAGCCGGGCGGCAAGCCCGGCTTCCACAGCGAGCTCGAGGACATCACGGTCGCCAAGGTCTCGCCCAATGGCGACGGCATCAACGGCTCGCTGAACGAATTCCTCGATGCGCTCGAGTCCGGAACCAAGCCGCAGTGCGAGGTCCACGACAACATCAAGAGCCTCGCCATGGTGTTCGCCGCGATGCGCTCGGCGCGCTCTGGCAAGCGCGTGAAAATCACCTGGTAGGACGCATCGCGTCCGCCTCTCACTCCAATTCCGACCCCTGATCAGGAGCCTCCCATGGCCGAATCGACGCTGACCACCGACACCAAGACCGCCGCTCCCGAGAAGAAGGCGTACAAGGAGAACGTGCGCATCGGCACGCTGGTACCGGGCAACGCCAAGACCGCGCGCTACATCGAGCAGATCCTGGCCCACGGCTTCGAGAGCTTCAGCATCACCTTCTGGCAGACCACCGAGGGCCTCGACCTGAAGCAGATCGCCAAGGAGGTGGCGGCGGTGCTCAAGGGCACCAATGCCGTGGTCTCGACGCTCGGGATCTTCGGCAATCCGTTGGAAACGCGTGACAAGGACAAGGAGACCGTCGAGGGCTGGCGCCGCTGCATCGAGGCCGCGCCGCTGTTCGGCTGCGACATCGTCGACGGCTTCGCTGGACGGCTCCTGGACCAGCCGATCGACAAGTCCATCCCGGCATTCAAGAAGGTGTTCACGCCATTGGCCAAGCAGGCGAAGGACAACGGCGTCCGCCTGGCGTTCGAGAACTGCGACATGGGTGGCACCTGGGGCGGGGGCGATTGGAACCTGGCGCACACCCCGGAATCCTGGGACATGATGTTCGACGCGATCCCGTATGACAACATCGGACTCGAATGGGAACCATGCCACCAGATGGTGAGCCTGATCGATCCGATGCCGCAGCTGCGCAAGTACGTTAAGCGCATCTTCCATGTCCATGGCAAGGACGCGACGGTGCACTGGGACGTGGTCCGCACCTACGGCATCCGTGGCAGCAAGCCGTACGTGTTCCACCGCACTCCTGGATTCGGCGACAGCAATTGGACCGACATCATCAGCGACCTCCGCCGCGGAGGGTTCTCGGGATCGATCGACATCGAGGGCTGGCACGATCCGATCTACCGGGATGAACTCGAAATGACCGGCCAGGTGCACGCGCTTGAGTATCTGAAGCGCTGCCGTGGCGGGTCGTTCGTCCCCAATCCGGTCTGATCCCGCAGGTCTGAAGAGCCGGGTCCGGTCGCGTCGGGAGCGAGCGTCTTGATCTCCGTACCCGGCCTTCTCCGCGCTCAGCGATCAGGAGGCTGCCTCCACAGGGCTTGGAGAAGGACTGAACCTTCTCGCGGGTGCTACGTTGATACCCGTTCACACCCTGGCACCATGACCACCTCGCTGATGAATGGACCATCGCTCATCAACGCCACCGTCGGTCCTTTCGTGGTTCGCGAGGCGATCGGCGCAGGCGGCATCGCCGAGGTCTTCCGGGTCGAGCACCGCGACGACCAGCGCTCCTACGCGCTGAAGGTCATCCGCCCCGAGCGCCAGGCAGAGAAGGACAAGCTGAAGGCCTTCCAGGACGAATTCCTGGTGCTGCAGAAGCTGAAACATCCGGGAATTCCGATCGCGAGACGCACCGGCGAGATATCCGGACGTCCATGCTTCATCATGGATTTCGTCCCCGGCGAGACGCTCGCAGCGCTGCAGACCAAGAAAAGGCCGATCCCCGGCGTCGCCTCGCTGCTCGGACTCACCTCGATCATGTCGTACCTGCACGATCGCCATCTGATCCACAACGACATCAAGCTCGAGAACGCCATCCTCCGGCCCGATGCCAAGGTATCGCTGGTGGATTTCGGCAGCGTGAAGGAAGTCCAGGCTGACAACGTCATCACCCGCTTCTTCACCCGCAAGCCAGCGCAGATCTTCGGTACCGCGACCTATCTCGCTCCTGAACTGATCGCCGGCAAGCGCCCGACCCTGTCCACCGACGTCTACGCGATCGGCGTCTGCGCCTTCATGCTGCTCACCGGCAAGCCGCCCTTCGACGAGTCCCGCCAGTCGGGCCGCCTGCGCGCCAACGCCACCCAGGCGCCCCCGAGCATCCGTGATCGCCTCCCGCAGATCCCCCAGGCGATGGGCAAGGTGATCGACGCCTGCCTGGCAAAGGAGGCGGTATCGCGGCCCGCTGACGCGCGCGAACTCCATGCGGCGATCCGCGATCTACCCGCGTCGCTCACCGAGACTGGCGTATTCCGCGCGATCACGCTTCCCTGAGGCTTGGTTCCCAGCGAGGGTTTGCGTGCGGGGGCCCGGGCCGCTAGTCTCGTGCGACGTGAGTGGACTCATCAACCAGCATTTCGGCAGTCACGTGGTGCGTGAGCTCGTCGGCGCCGGCGGAGCCGCCGAGGTCTACCGCGTCGAGCATGTCGACGACAGCCGCTCCCAGGCCGCTCTCAAGGTGCTGCTGCCCGAACGGCAGTTGGAGAAGCGCCAGGTCCAGGCGCTGGCGAAGGAATTCGAGGTGCTCTCGGCACTGTCGCATCCTGGCATTCCCAAAGCGCGTCGCTTCGGTGAAGTGTCGGGACGCTCCGCTCTGCTGATGGATTTCATTCCCGGACGGACGCTGGCCTCGGTCCTCGCAGAAGCCCCGAGCCGCGTGGGGGCGCGCGCGCTCATCGGACTGGTCGGGATTGCGGCCCATCTGCACGAGCACGGCATCGTGCACAATGATCTCAAGCCCGAGAACGTCATCGTCGGCCCCGACGGCAAGATCTCGCTGGTGGATTTTGGCAATGCGCGCGAACCGGTGAAGACCAGCATCTTCATCCGTTTCTTCTCTAAGCCGAAATCGTTGTTTGGCACCGCCGCCTATCTGGCCCCTGAGCTGATCACCGGTCACCACCCATCCTTCGCGAGCGATGTCTATGCCCTGGGGGTCTGCGCCTTCGTGGTGCTGACCGGGTCGCTGCCCTTCGAGGGCCACCGCACGGAGCGCTTGGCTGCCCATGCCCAGCGGAAACCGCCGGCGTTACGCGAGCGCATGCCCCAGGCGCCGGTGGCGTTGGCGCAGATCATAGATGCGTGCCTGGCCAAGAGTCCGATGTCGCGACCGACGGATGCCAGAGCTCTGATTGGCGTCATGGCTCACGTCGAAGAGTTCATCACGCCACGTACGCGGCGTACCCGGCGGCACACCGCTGGATCGAGCCAGGTCGCCCGCGAGACGCGCCGGGGAACGCGTTCACGTTGAACGCGCTGGCGCGACTTGACAGCGCCCATCACCCATCACCCATCACCCATCGCCGCTCGCGCCCGTTCACTTGGCCTGATATCGCCGTAGTTCACGCTTGATGGCGTCGGCCAGATAGATGAACGCCTGGTCGCGCATCTCGTCCTTGAGCGTGGTCTTCGCGGTCAGCACGTTGCGCTTGCGCGTGATCTCGGTCTGGTCGAACAGCTTGGCGGGGAATTTCAGCTTCTTCACGCCGACGTCGGCCCCCGCGAACACCACCGGCTTGCGCCACCAGATGTAGCGGTCGACGGATTTCGCGTCGCGTTCGTTGGGCGTGTTCACCTGGAGCAGGGTGCTGCCTTCCTTGTCGTAAGTGAGGTGGAAGTCCGAGATCTTGTCCTGCAGGTCGCCGAGCTTGAGATCGGTCGATGGCGCCTTGAAGTCGAGCGCGTGCCCGGCCGCCTCGGGCAAGGGGGCGAGCGTGAGGTGCTCGAACGAGGCGGGAGTGGTGACGACCAGCTCCTTCTCGCCGACCTTGACGATGGCGAAGCCCGAGAGGTTCGGCATCGGCCACGAAGGTCCGAGCGCGGTGGGGATCCCCGGTTGGCCCTTGCTGATGCGCGCGATGGTATCGTCGGCTGACATGCCGATGAAACGGATGACCGGCGGGGAACGCACGCCGTCCCAACCGACGAGCACTCGTTTGAGATCCTTGACCCCGTCGTCGTCGGTCGGGGCCGGCGGGCCCATGGTGACGGCGGGATCGGCTGTCGCCGCGGCGGCGGGGTCCGCTGGAGCAGCCGGAGGTTCTCCCTTCAGGCAATCGCTGAACATGATCCCGACCGGAGTATCGCGGATCTCCACGAACTCGACATCGACCAGGGCGGCAGAGGCGCTGCGCGTGGCGAGGACGCCGATGCAGGCCACGAGAGCTATCCGGATTCCAGCGCGCATGGGCGGCTCCTGAATGCGATTGGACCTGCCGTAGCCGGGGTGCTGGCGGTAGGGGTGCTTGGCTCCGAGATCGTTCGCGGCGGGAAAAGCCGTGCTCCTCGGATCTGCACCGAGGGATGGTAATGGCACCATCGTTGCAATTCCAGGGAAAGCTCCCGATACAGGACGGGATGCGGAAGCTGCGCTGATCGGCTGAGGATCCCTGACCGCTCAGCCGATCACGGCTCCAGCGAGCACAGCCGCCTGAGATCGTCGCCGTACAGCCGGATGCGTTTCGGCCCGAGCTGCGGCACGACCCCGAGATCGCCAGCGCCGTGTTGCTTGAGATGCTCGAGCGCCTTGGCCGGCAGCACCACCTGCAAGGGCACCTGTCGGCGTTCGGCCTCTGAGCGCCGCCAATCCTTCAGCCGGGTCTCGCGCTCCTCCTCTTCCGGAAGCACGTCGCGAGCGCGTGGACGCGATGGCAGTGGCTGCGGATCCGATTGCGCGCGTTTGATGGTGGCGATCAGGTCGTCGCCGTGCGCGGACATCAGCCAACCCTTCACGCCGACCTTCTTGAGCAGTTGGAAGTTCGTCGGTGCGTTGCGAGCGATCGACAGCATGTTCTCGTTGTTCACCACCCGCCCCGGGGGCTTGTTGTGGATGCGGGCCAGGCCATCGCGCCAGGCGTGCAATGCCGCCAGGATGCCCAGTGCGTGCGGCTTCAGCTCGCGGACGCCCTTGATGCGCCAGAAGCCGCCCGGATCGAAGCCACCGGTCCAGGTGGTCGACGCCACCGCCTGGTTGGCGATGGCGAGTTCCTCGTCGAGGTCCGCGGCAGAGATCTCCGCGCGCAGGGTCTCGCAGACCTTCGGCAGGTACACCACGTCGTCGACGGCGTAGCGCAGCGCATTGGGGTCCAAGGGCCTGGTGCCCCAATCGTATTGCGTATAGGCCTTGTCGAGGAGCACCGAACAGACGCGCTCGACGGCGGCGCCATATCCGGTCTTCTCCCATCCCAGCAGGCTCGCCGCCTGCTGGCTGTCCCAGACCCCGCCGAGGGAGATGCCGAAATCACGTTTGAAGATGCCGACGTCGTATTCGCCGCCATGTACGTAGCAGGGGCGGTCGGCGCGTGAGAGCTCGCCCGCGATCTCGGCCAGGGCTGGATTCGGCACGCCTGCCTGGGGCGAGGCGGCCATCAGGGCGAGGGTATCGACCACGAACATCGCGCCGGCCGCATTGATCTGCAGCAGGCACATCTGCTCGCGGTAGACGAACATGGAGTTCGCCTCGGTATCGATCGCGATCCACGGCGCGGCGGCCATCGCCGCAGCGAGGTCCTTGAGCCGACGCGGCGAATCTACCCAGGTGTGCTCATGCCGAGAAGTCGAGGAATCGTCGGCCATGGGGGCACTCTCCCACGCGGTCGGTCATGGCAAGGGCAATGAGGGACGAGGCTTACCGGGCCGGAGGAGCAGGCATGTTATTGCGAATTATTCTCAAATACCATTGACCGGCGGGCGAGTTTTGTAGCATTCTGCGCTCGGTCCCCTCATTGGAGCTGGGCGGCTGTCAGCGACGATCGCCAAGCTCGGAACCACGTCGAGCCGCAGTACGAAGAGGCCTTCAGGGCGCAGTTCACGATCGGGGATGCGCTTTCTCGCCCTCCCCTGCACGGGCAATGTATTCCAGCCAAGAGACCACAGAGGAACTCCGATGCGCGCGCGCCACGGCTTGGTGATCCTCCCCATCCTGCTCATCGTTTCCTGCGCCACCGCCGTGCCGCGGGTGTCGCCCGAACTGATCGCCGCCGCCCGTGCGCGCGATCCCGACGCCAGCGGCGAGGGGCTCGAGCGCGGCCGCGACCTCTTCACCACCCGCTGCGACACCTGCCACTCGTTGCCGCCGCCGACCTCGCACAGCGCCTCCGAGTGGCCCGGTTTCGTCGCGAGCATGGGCAAGAAGGCCAGGCTCGACCAGGTCCAGCAGGACGAGATCCTGCGCTACGTGCTCGCCGCGCGCAGCCTGCGCTGATATCCGGGAGGCTCATGGACAGGTCGGTGCCGCGCTTCGCCCATTCGCCTCGTCGCGCATCGACGGCGGCGGTCTAAGCCTTCATCGAGGCCACGAAGCGCTCGAGATCCTCGAGCGCGGGGCCCATCGGCTCGCCAGCCTGTTCGGCGTCACGCGCCAGCTTCACGCAAGCCGCCATGGCGCTGGCCGCGACCTTGAACTGCCCGCGCGTCGCCTGCGCGCGGCAAGCCAGGTTGGCCGAGTAGAAGCACTCGACGGCTCCGGCCTCGTTCGTGGCTTCGAGCTCCATCATCTTCTGCACGCTCGCGAGCGCGCGCATGGGATTGCCGGCGAGCAGCCACGACTTGCCGTGGTGGAACAGCGTGCGATGGCGGATCTTCCAATCCTCGCTGCGGCCCGCGGAGGCCAGGTTCGCCTCGGCGGCGGCGGTGAGCAGGTCGTGCGCGAGCAGGCACTGCGGCTCGGCCACGCGCAGCAGGTTCGCGGCGATGGCCGCGGTCTGGGCCACGACCTCGTCGGTCACCGGAAGTTCGCGGCAGAGCCTGGTCGCCTGCTTGAAATAGGTCATCGCATCGGACCCGCGATTGCGGGCGAGCAGCGTCTGCGCGCAGGCGCCGGCGAAGCGGCATTCCTCTGAGGGCGTGGTGACGCCCAGGCGCCTGGCCTTCTCGGCGTCTTCCATGCGGTCGGCGCACACCATCAGCACCGCCAGCGCGCGATTGAGGCTGCGGCGCACCGAGGACTCGGGCGGCACCGCCTGGTGGCCGAGGCAGCGGCGGATGAGCTCCGCGGTCTCGTCGAAGCGGCCGAGCGCGGCGCCGCCGAGATTGGTGGCGAAGGCTCCGAGGGCGAGCACATCGGTATCGACCATGGTCTTGCCGTACAGCTCGTCGAGCTTGGCGAACGCCTGCTCGGGAGCGCTGCGGGCTTCTTTGCTCACATCCTGGAGCATGCGTTGGAATGGCGTCGGCTGGACCATGGCACGACCATAGGGAGCAGATCGGAGGGGCAAAGCCCCGGGTCGCGGCCGATCCAGCCGATCCCGGAAGGGGGACGGCTTCCTGCGAGGAGGCCGTGCAGGGGGGCATCTGATGCGGCTGTCGTCCGCGACTCAGGGCGATGTCGACAGCGAATCGGCATCGCCATCGATGTCTCATCGACATCTGAGCCATGCCCGAACCGTCGCGACGGTCTCAGGCGGTCTTGGAACGGAGCCTGCCGTCGAGCCATTCCAGCTCGCGCACGGTGCCGGCCAGCGCGTCGCGGTCGTTGGCGGCGAGGATGCTCCAGGTGTAGGTCTCGACGGCGACATGCTCGCAGCCGGCGGCCAGGCACGCGCTCACGCCGGCCAGACTGTCCTCGATGGTGGTCGACAGCCCGCGCGGGGATGGTTCGCGGAACAGCGGGATGTGGAAGTGGCTGCGCACGGCGGTCGCGTTCGGCAGGTGCGCGAGGCAGCTGTCGAGCTCAGTGAGATCCTGGACCTTCGAGCACGAGCCCGTCGCGCTGATCGCGGCGGTCTGGTGCAGGAAACGCGGCTCGGCGAGTGCGCGCATCGCGGCGACACCTTCAGCATCGGCGTGCGGATCGCGCACCTCGGGCGCGGCCGAGACCTGGCACTTGGCGATGCGCGCGCCGGCGGCGATCATGCGCGCGGCGGCCGCGCGCTGATCCTCGAAGGCGAGGCTCACGTGGCAGGTGTCGAAGCAGACCCCCAGATGCGTGGAGATGGCGGCGAGCGCGGCCTCGCGATCGCCATCGAGCGCGCGCGTGCACGCTTCCAGACCGGACTGGGCGAGGGGGCCGGTCCAGAACGCGGCGACATCCCACGATGTCTCGAGCAGGCACCAGGGTTCGGGCTCCAGGCACAGCACGACGGTGCGACCAGTAGCTCGCCCCGCTCGCGCCGCCGCTGCCGCCCAGGTACCGAGCGCGGCGGCGATGTCATCGGGAACGCGCCCACCAGCGCCGAACGGCCGGTAGGTCCCCGGGACGGTCGAAATGGTCACCGTCGGGGAATCGCTCAGCCGAGTCGCGATGTCGATCAGCCGCAGGGTGTCGGCGAGCCGCTCGGCCGTGGTCCAGTCCGGCCGGTAGGCGTCCTGCTTCACGACTGCTGCCTGGAACGGGCGCAGGGGGAAGGCGTTGATGGTGTACGCGTCGATGGCGCCGCGGTCGAGCGCCTCGCGCAGCCGCGTCAGGGCGCGCGGATCCGCCAACTCGGCGATGGCCCTCGACCCCAGGCGCAGATCCAGTCCGAGGCGCTCCCAGCCGAGTCGTTCACGCGCGTGGGCCGTGAAACCCTGCACCGCCGCGATGATCTCATCGACGGTCTCCGCGGCATGCAGATTGGAGCTGTACCCCAGTGGTCGCATGCGTGCAGTGTGGCGCGGCGTGGAGCGAGGCCAACCGGCGCTCACGGCCTGGGTGACGAGGGCGAGGCGAGGTTGGCGAGGCCTCCCTTGCCTGGCCAACGGGTCGGGCCGATCATCCCGGCCATGGACGGGCCCGAGGCCAAGCTTTCGCCGCCCGGACAGCCGCCCGAGCCGCCTGGCCAGCCGCCGCATGACCCTGGGCAGGACACGGATCCGCCACCGCAGCCCGTGTGGATCGCCTCTGCGCAGTTCGCCGCGTTCATCGCCCGCTACCACATCGATCTGATCCTGGTGAAGCGGCATTTCATGCGCCTCGGGCTCGGGCTGTTCGTGTCCCTGGTGGTCACCGCCTACAACGCCTTCCATCCGCATGCCGACAGCGATCTGCACCTGCGCTCGCAGGCCGCGGAATGGCTGATCATCATCCATCTGATGCTGTGCCTGGTGGTGGTGGTGGTCTACGGCTGGCGGCTGCGTTCCGATCTCCGCCGCCACGCCGAGACGGTGCGCGAACGGGTCATGCAGGTTGTCGATTTCGTGCACCGCTGGGGGAACCTGCTGCTGCTGCTCGCGGCTTCCGGGCACATCGTGCTGGTGATGGGAACATTGATCGGCCTCGACGTCTTCAGCCACGAGGGCCGCGTGCTGCTGGCGACCTTGGCGCCGACGCTGCTGCTGATCATCCACGGGATCACTCAGATCCCGACGCGGGACCGGCTCGCGTCCATCCACGCCGCGACCGCGCCGGCTCCTCCGTCGGCTTGATGCAAGGCGGATCGCGCCTCGCCAGGGAGGTGGATGATGCTACTTCTTCGGAGGGATAGCTTCCGGTTTCGCGCCGTCGGTCTTGGCGTCTTGGAGGGCCTGCAGCCGCGCGTTGATGTCGGCGAGCTGCTTGCTCAAGTCCTCGATCGCGGCCTTGGCACGCTCCTGCTGGTGGACGCTCTCGGTCAGGGCCTGGTTGGCCTTGCCCAGATCATCGGTCAGCGCCTTGGTCTCGTTCTCCCAGCGCTCGTGCCATTGTCGTGCTTGGTCCTTGGCCGAGGCAAGCGCGTCGCCGAGGCGGTGCATGTCGTCGAGCTGGCGCTGCGTCGCGTCGAGACGGTCGCGGTTCTCGGTCAGCGCGGCGCGCTCGCGCCAGGCGATGACGGCGATCAGCAGCGCGCCGACCGCCAGCGCGGGGACGACAGCGGCGAGCACGACGTGGATCTTGTTGGCCATGTGCAGGTTGTGCAGACACGCCCGCGCGCGCAAGCGGGCCGACCGGTCGGCATCGCGTGGACGTCACGGCACAAAAAAAACCGGAGGCCGAAGCCTCCGGTTTCCGTCGATCCGATGAAGGATGCGAGTCTAGACGATCATCACTCGATGACGGCCAGGACGTCGCTCTCCTCCATCACCACGTATTCCTCGCCGTGCACTTTCACTTCGGTGCCAGCATAGCTCGAGAACAGCACGCGGTCGCCGGCTTTCACCTGCATGACCTGGCGCTTGCCATCTTCCAGCATCTTGCCGTTGCCGACAGCGATGATGGTGCCTTCCTTGGGCTTGTCCTTGGCCTTCTCAGGCAGGACGATGCCGCCCTTGCTGACGTCCGCAGCGCTCGAGCGCTCGACGATGACGTGGGATCCGATCGGCTTGATGTTATTTTTCGGCATGCGGGGCACCTCTGGTGTTTCCGGTTCTGGGCGTTTCCGGCTCGGTCCGCCCGTCGTGATGGGATGTGAAGCCTAGCGCGATTTCCGGACTCGCCACTGGCGGCTTTCAGTTGGGGGACTACGGCCCCCCAACATCGCGCTCCGCGCTGCCCCCCAAGAGCCGATGAGCAGGGTTGAAACGCAGGCTGCTCTTCGAATGCGTGAGGAGCGACTCTATTAGCTCTGGACGGTGAAATCGGCGTCCTTGATGTTGTCGCCGCCGGCCGGGCCGGCTCCGCCCTGGCCCTGGGGGCCGGGACCGGGTTGGGGTCCGGCGCCTGGGCCGCCGGGCCCCTGGCCGGCATTCGGTCCGCCCTGCTGCGCGAACGCGGCTTCGTGGACGCGCTTGCCGAAGGCCATGCTCGCGGCTTCGAGCTCCTTGACCCCGGCTTCGATCTCAGCCTGGTTGTCGCTGCCCTTGAGTTTCTCGAGCTTGTTGGCGGCCTCGGTGATGGTCGCCTCCTCGGCGTCCTGGAGCTTGTCCTTGTGCTCGGTGAGCATCGACCGGGTCTGGTGCACAAGCTGCTCGGCTTGGTTGCGGACCTTCGCCAGCTCCTCCTTCTTGCGGTCGTCGTCGGCGTTCTTCTTGGCCTCGTCGACCATGCGCTCGACTTCCGCCTTGGACAAGCCGGATGATCCCTGGATGGAGATGTGCTGCTCCTTGCCGGTCGCCTTGTCCTTCGCCTTCACCTCGAGGATGCCGTTCGCGTCGATGTTGAACGTCACTTCGACCTGGGGCACGCCGCGCGGAGCCGGCGGGATGCCATCGAGGGTGAACTGCCCGAGCAGCCGGTTGTCGTGTGCCATGCGCCGCTCGCCCTGGAAGATCTTCAGATCCACCGCCGGCTGATTGTTGGCCGCCGTCGAGAAGGTCTGCGATTTCGAAGTCGGGATGGTGGTGTTGCGCTCGATGAGCACGGTCATGATCCCACCCTCGGTCTCGATGCCCAGCGACAGCGGGGTGACGTCGAGCAGCAGCACGTCCTTGACCTCGCCCGTGAGCACGCCGCCCTGCACCGCAGCGCCGACCGCGACCACTTCGTCGGGGTTGACGTTGCGCTTGGCTTCCTTGCCGAAGATCTCCTTGGCGATGGCCTGGGCAGACGGCATGCGCGTCGAGCCGCCGACCAGGATGACATCCTGGACGTCGCTGGCGTTGAGCTTGGCATCCTTCAGGCAATCGAGGCATGGCTTGCGGCAGCGCTCGATCAGTGCCTTGGTGAGATTGTCGAAATTCGCGCGCGTCAGCGTGGTGTTCAGGTGCTTGGGCTGGCCGTTGACCATGGTGATGAACGGCAGCGCGATCTGCGCGGTGGTCACCTGCGAGAGCTCCTTCTTGGCCTTCTCGGCGGCTTCCTTGAGGCGCTGCAGGGCCATCTTGTCCTGCCGCAGGTTGAGCCCGCCGTTCTCCTTGGCGAAGGTGTCGGCGAGCCAGTTGATGACCACGTCGTCGAAGTCGTCACCGCCGAGATGGGTATCGCCGTTGGTGGCGAGCACCTCGACCACGCCGTCGCCGACCTCGAGGATCGAGATGTCGAACGTGCCGCCGCCGAGGTCGAAGATGGCGATCTTCTCGTTCTTCTGCTTGTCCATGCCGTAGGCGAGCGCCGCGGCGGTCGGCTCGTTGATGATGCGTCGGACGTTGAGCCCGGCGATCTTGCCCGCGTCCTTGGTGGCCTGGCGCTGGGCATCGTTGAAGTAGGCGGGAACGGTGATGACCGCTTCGCTGACGGTCTCGCCGAGGTAGTCCTCGGCGGCCTTCTTCAGGTACTGCAGGATCATCGCCGAGATCTCGGGCGGGGTGTAGGTCTTGCCGCGCAGGTCGACCTTCACCAACTCCTCGGCGCCACCGACGATCTTGTAGGGGACCAGCTTCTCCTCGGAGCCCACTTCGCTGTGCCGGCGTCCCATGAAGCGCTTGATCGACGAGACGGTGTTCTCGGGATTGGTGATGGCCTGATTGCGAGCCATCTGGCCGATGAGACGGTCGCCGTTCTCGACGAACCCGACGACTGATGGCGTGGTGCGGCCGCCCTCCTGGTTGGCGATGACCACGGGCTCGCCGCCTTCCATGACGGAGACGCACGAGTTGGTCGTGCCGAGGTCGATACCGATGATCTTGGCCATGATGGATTCCTTTGTTCTGCGAAATGGTGTCCGCGAGATGCCGCGGTGGAGGCGCTGCGGAAGCTGTGCTGCGGGTTACGCGAAGGGTAGACGGGGGGCGCGGTCGTCGCCGACGGGCCGATCGAAGAGGGAGTGGAAGAGCGTGGCGATCGAGGTGATCTCGACGGGTTTCGGCAATAACGTGATGGCACCGGCGGTGCGGGCGGCCTGGCGCATCGGGCCATCGGCGCGCGCGCTCATCAGCACGGTGGGCAGGGGCCGGTTGCGGGTGCACCAGGACAGCAGCTCGAACCCGCTCATATCGGGCATGTCCACGTCCGAGAGCAGCAGGTCGCAGGCGACCTGGTTGCCGAGCATCTCGATGGCTTCGCTGGCGTTGCCGACCGACCGCGCCTCGCAGCCCAGAAAGGACAGCGCGTCGCACAACGACTCCCGGAGGAGACGATCATCATCAGCGATGAGGATGGCGCGGGGTGGCATGGCGGTTGGGCTCATCTCAAAAGAGCATGATGCATGCCAAACGAGCAGCGCCTCCGCCAGCCCTTAACGCCTTGATAATCAGATGCTTGAGCCCCTTCAGGCAGTCATTGGCGCGGGCCGTCGACACTGGCATGTCAAATTGACAGCCGCGGTAGCTCTCCGGGTCAGTGCGCTGCGAAGCGACCATGGCTGTCGCGCGACGTGTTCTCGGTCGGCTTCGGCGGGGGCGTCGAGGCGGCCGCGTCACCGCCGGTGACCGCCGGCGCGCTGGGGCTCGTGCCAGCGACCCATTGCGCGCCAGGTTTCGGGGAGACGTGCGAGCCAAAGGTGCGGGCGTAGGCGCGGGTGAATTCAGCTCCGAGCAGGAACGCCTGGGACGAGAAATAGATCCAGATCAGGAATACCGCCAGGGAGCCCACCGCGCCGTAGCCCGAGGCGACTGCGCCGTTGCCGATATAGAGGCCGATGGCGAACTTTCCGATCGAGAACAGCGCCGAGGTGGCGGCGGCCCCAATCCACACGTCGCTCCATTTCAACCTGACATCGGGGAGCAGCTTGTAGATCATGGCGAAGAGCACGGTGATCAGGCCGAACGACACCACCACGTTGGTGACCCCCAGGGCCGCCTTCATCGCCGGCCACAGCTGCGTCAGATATGCGCCGATGGCAGAAAGGCCCGCCGACAGCAGCAAGGACACCAGCAGCAGGAAGCCCACGCCGAAGACCATCGCGAAGGACAGGAAGCGCGTCCTGACGAAGGAGCGCATGCTCCTTCCGGGCTTGGGCCGTACCTGCCAGATGGTGTTGAGGCTATCCTGCAGCTCGCCGAACACCCCGGTAGCGCCGAACATCAGGGTGGCGATGCCGACCACCGTGGCGAGCACGCTCGATCCGCGTTTGGACGCGCCCTGGACCATGCCTTCGATGGCCTCGGCGCCGAGCTTGCCCACCAGCCCTTGGAGCTGTGACGAGATCTGACCGCTCGCGGCCTCGTGTCCGAAGAGCAAGCCGGCGATCGCGATGGCGATCACCAGCAACGGCGCCACCGAGAACACCGTGTAGTAAGAGAGCGCCGCGGCCATGCGTGGCACGCGGTCCTCGAAGTAGGCGTTGTAGATGTCCTTCAGCACGGTGGCCGAACCCTTGACGAGCATGTGCGGCTCCAATCCGCGAGTCTGGTGAACGAAGCTTGGACGGCCAAGGCGAACGCGGGAATCATTATGCGAGGCGGAATCGGCCTGCCGCATCGGAGCGGCACCTAACAGCCATTCGACAGCCATTCGAACGATCCTGGATGCCAGCCCGTGGGCTGGTTCAGGGCGAGCCGTCGTACTCCGGCCCTGGCGCGATCGCGCCCAGGAACGAGATCACCGCGCGCCGCCAGGGCAGCCACGTCGCCGTGTCGAGGTGGTCGCCGTGGGGCATCACCAGCGTGATCGCCCGGGGGGACGCCCGCGCCACCTGCTCGCTCTGCTGGGCGGGTATCGAGCGGTCGTCAGCGATCCAGCCGATCAGCAGCGGTGGGCCGTGCGCGAGCACGGGCGAGGCTACCGGACGGACATCGCTGGCGTGCAAGCCCACGCCGCCCGCGGCCCAGGCCCCAGCGATGATCGCCAGCGGCTTCGGCAGCTGTACCATCGCCATGTCTGCGAGGTCGGCGAACGGGCTGTCGAGGATCACGCCGCGCGCGCCTTCGAGGCGGTCTCCCGCGAGCAGGACGACGCTGGTGCCGAGGCTGACCCCGTATGCGACCATGGGCTTGCCGCGCGCTCGATCACGCGCGGCGCGCCACACTGCGATCAGGTCCTCCTGCTCGCGCTTGCCGAAGGTCACCGCCGCTGGCGAGGAGCGGCCGTGGCCGCGCAGATCGTACGCCATCACCGCCCATCCGGACGCGGTGAACAGCTTGAGGTGGTTCTTGAAGCCTTCCTTCCAGCCGCCGAAACCATGCGTGAACACCACCACGCCCACGGGCTCCGCGACGCCGAGCGGCTCGTACCAACGGGCGGCCAGGCGGATCCCATCCGCGCCAGCGACGGCGAGATCCTCCGATCGCGACACCGCGCGCACGATCGCAGCATCCTCGGCGGTGATGTGCGGCACATAGAGCATGGTCAGTGGCGCGCACGCCAGCACGCCGGCGACGCCCGCCAAGGCGGACACCACGCCCCCCAGGAAGTGGACCGCGGCACACCGCCGCGAGACCATCTTGCCCAAGCGGCCGGCCAGCGCCGCGACCATCAGCAGTACGCCTGCGCCGCACCAGCCGTGCAGGAGCACTCCCCACCACACCGCGTGTGCCTGGTATTTCCGCTCGAGTCCGAGCCCTTGCAGCCAGGGCAGCGTTGTGCCACTGATGATCGCGAGGGCGATCACCAGCACTCCGGAGCGCGTGGTCCACCATCCGCGTGGTACCGCCGCGAGCGCAGCCAATGGCAGAGCCAGGAGCGTGGCGGACAGGGGGGAGGCGTGGGTGGCGAGGGCGTATGCGACCACGGCGATCGCGGCTGCGAGCGGCACAGCCGTGGTGATCATCGCTTCGGTCCTCCGCGCCTGCATGGGTACGCCGTCTCGGCGGAGGTGGATGTCCGCCAATGGGCGCGTGGGCTTATCGGTGCGCTGGCTATAGCTTACCAGCGAGGTGGATCGCGCCAGTCGGCGCGGTCATCAGGCCCGGCTCGTCGGTGACGGCCGCGACCGAGATCTGGCCGATGTCGTGCGGCACGGTGACGGTGAGGATGCCGTTGCCCTGGGCGTCGACATCGAACACCCCCGCCGCCACCTTGCGCTGGTCGGCGGTGATGAACCACAACTCGAAGACCTTGCCCTTGCCTGGCGGCGTCATCCCGGTGGCGATCAGCTGCCAGTGCTCGGTGTCCTTGTCCCACAGGGCGCGCGCGCGCGCGAGGCGCGGCTGCGGGCCCGATGAGGTCATCGACACCAGGCTCAGATCGGACGAGCGCAGCATGCCGATGGTCTCTTGCGCCTTGGCCAGCGATATGGCCAGCGAGCCATTGCGGTCGGCCGCCTCGGAAACGTCCTTGGTCAAGCGCTGATTGGTGGCGTCGAGCGTATCGAGGCGCGAACGCATCGCGGCGAGGCGCTGGTCGTTGGCGGCATTGGCCATGGCGGCAGCCAGGCCGGCGGAGATGGCCACGCTCGCAGCCCACGCCACCGGCACCAGCCACCAGGAGCGCTCACGAGACGATGAGGCGGGCTTGGGAATCGGGGCGTTCGCCGCGGGCTCGACAGCGAGGCGGCGCAGCAGCTCGTGTCTGACGGCGGGCGGAGGTGCGACCGCCGGAAGCGCCAAGGCGAGCTGGCCGACCAGGGCTTCGGCTTCGGTCATGGCCTGGGCGCAGCCGGCACAGCCGTTCGCCAGATGGGCGCGGAGCTCCGCGGATTCGGCGGCATCGAGCGCCCCGAGCGCGTACTCCAGCAGCAGATCGCGGCATTCGGCGCAGTTCACGGCGTGACCTCATCGCTTGTCGAAGCGCTTTTCCGACGTCCAGGATCAGTTCCGGGGCCATCCCCGGAAGAGATACGCAGCACATCGCGCAACTGGATGAGTCCTTGTCGGATATGGGTTTTCACCGTACCGAGCGGCTTGTTCAAGCGTTGCGCGATCTGCGATTGGGTCAGGCCCGAGAAGTAGGCGAGGTCGATGGCCGCGCGTTGGTCGGGGGAGAGCAGTGCCAGGGCGGATGCGACGCGCGCCCGCTGCTCGGCGTCGCCCAATGCGCTGGCCGGATCGCTGGGGCTCGCCTCGGGCTCGGCGATCTCGGACAGCGGAGCCGCGGCGGTGCGCCGCTGGGATCGCAGGCGATCGATGGCGCGGCTGCGCGTGAGGGTGGCGAGATAGGTCACGACCGAGCCGCGGCTGGCGTCGAAGCGCTCGCTCTTGCGCCACACCTCCATGAAGATGTCGGCGAGCAGTTCATCGGCCACATTCGGATCGCGCAGCACGCGCCGGCACAGCGCGTACACCATCGGGCTGAAGCGCTCGTAGAGCTGCTCGAGTGCCGACTGGTCGCCGTTGGCGATCGCCGCCATCAGGGCGTGATCGTCGCGAGGATCGCGGAGTGAACGGCTCGCCTCCACCCTGGGCTCCTGCGCGGGCACGGTAGTCCGGAACCGTCACGACGGTAGGGGAATCCGCCGAGCAACCCTGATGCAGTTGGCCGGGATCGTCATGCGCCCGTCCAGGACAGGCGTCCGTCGCGGGCTTGCCGGCGATGCTCTGCCGCCACCATGCCCCGAGCGAGGGTGGCGCATGTCCGGATTCTCGGCGGTGATCTTCGACATGGATGGGCTGCTGTTCGATTCCGAGCCCGTGTACCGCGATTCCTGGCAGGAATCCGCGCGTGAGCTCGGCCACGAGCTCACCGACCAGATGTACCTGGGCCTGATCGGACGGCGCATCGCGCTGTGCGAGGCCGAACTCGGCGAACGCTTCGGAGCTGGATTCTCGGTGCCCAGGTTCCGCGAGCTGTGGAAGGCGCGCTGGCACCAGCGCGTGACCTCGCGCGGCGTCGAACTGAAGCCGGGAGCGAGCGAGTTCCTCGACTTTGTCGAGCGTCGTGGCCTGCCGCGCGCCATCGCCACCTCCAGCGCTGGGCCTGAAGCGCGGCTGGTGCTCGGCGAGCTGGCGAGCCGATTCGGCGCCATCGTCACCGGCGACCAGGTAGCCAACGGCAAGCCGGCTCCGGACATCTATCTCGCCGCCGCGCGGTCTTTGGCGGTCGATCCGAGCAGGTGCCTGGTGCTCGAGGATTCGGAGCCAGGCGCCACCGCGGCGCGCGCCGCTGGCATGGCCTGCATCATCGTCCCGGATCTCAAGCAGCCATCGCCCGAGGTGGCGGCCGGAGCGCTGCGCGTCTGCGTCTCGCTCCACGAGGCTCTCGAACTGGTCCAGGGAATGGTCTGATCCATTCTCATTTGGCTCCGAGCGAGTCTGCATGGGATTCGCGAGGCATTCCGCTCAGGCGCGTGTTTCTTGCGCCAGACGTGCGTAGCGGCGGTTTTTCCACGGTTATTCGCGTCCGCCGTGCCAATCTCGTGCCGGACCAGACATCATCTGGTTCCGCGCCAGACATGGCTGGGTGCTCGTCCGCGACGGTAGAATCCGCGCAGCACATCGCTGACGGCCACACCGCCGGCACCACCCACACGGAGCATTCCACATGAGCAAGGTTCGCGTCGCCATCCTCGGTTGCGGCGGCATGGCCGGAGCCCACGCCCAGCGTTTCCGCGCCAACCCCGATGTCGAGATCGTCGCCCTGTGCGATGTCAGCGAGGCCATCTGCACCGCGTTCATCGCGAAGCACCTCGATGGCTATCCCACCAAGCCGATGGTGTTCACCGATCGCGCGGCGATGTACGCCAAGGCCAAGCCGGCAGCGGTGGCGATCATCACGCCGCACACCCTGCACCACGACCATGGCATCGAGGCGCTCGACGCTGGCTGCCACGTGCTGATGGAAAAGCCGATGGTGACCTCGGCCGATCAGGCCCACGCGCTGGCGGCGAAGGCCAAGAAGACCGGCAAGATCGTGACCATCGGCTACAACACGCCGTGCACTCCGGAATTCGCCTACCTGCGCGACTGCATCCGTAACAAGACCTTCGGCAAGCTCGAGCTGGTCAGTGGCTACCTGTCGCAGGCATGGATGAAGCCGACTGCCGGCAGCTGGCGCCAGAAGCCCGAGCTCTCTGGCGGCGGCCAGGCGTACGACAGCGGCGCGCACATCCTCAACAGCCTGTGCTGGTCGGTCGAATCCGATATCGCCGAGGTCTTCGCCTTCGTGGACAACCACGGCACCCCGGTCGACATCAACTCGTCGATCAACGTGCGGTTCGCGAGCGGCACCTTCGCCAGCATCGTGGTCAGCGGCAATTGCGTCGCGGCGAGCAGCTCGATGCATTTCATCTTCGAGAATGGCCGGGTCGACATCGACGGCTGGGGCGGTGGCTGGATCAACGTCTTCCAGAACGACAAGATCAAGTATCCGGTGATCCCCGGTAAATCGCAGTCGCCGAACGACAACTTCATCGACGCCATCCTTGGCCGCGCCGAGCCGCGCACCTCGCCGGCGAACGGCATCGTCCAGAGCGAGCTGATGGACGCGATCTACGAATCGGCGAAGACCGGCAAGCCCGCCAAGCCGAAGCGCGCAGCCGCCAAGGCCTGATCAAAGGATAGACTGCTTGGTTTACGTGCCCCCGGCATCGCGCCCTGTTCCCTGCTTCCCGGGGGGCAGGCCGGAGGCCGATGTTGGGGGGCCGTAGTCCCCCAACTGAAAGAACGCGTCCTCGAGCATCAGGCACAGCGCATGGTAGATGGGCAGATGCCCTTCCTGCACATGGCAAGTGCGCCGCGTCGGCACGCGGATGGTCACGTCGCACAAGGCGCGGAGTTCTCCGCCGGTCTCGCCGGTGAGGGCGAGCGTCGCCATGCCCTTGGCGCGCGCGACACGCATCGCCGCGCCGACGTTGTAGGCGTTCCCCGAGGTGCTCAAGCCCACGAGAACGTCGCCCTTGCGGCCGAGACCCCATACCAGCTGAGCGAAATCGAGCCGCGGATCGACATCGTTCGCGAATGCGGTGCGCAGGCTGAGGAATCCGGTGAGCGGCACCGCCGGCAGGGCTCCCTGCAACGCCTGGGCGATCTCTGGAGGCAGTGACGCCGCCAGCGGCCCCACCGGTCGCTTGCTCTCGAAGCCCTTCAGCAGCTCGCCAGCCCAATGCTCGGCATCAGCCGCGCTGCCGCCATTGCCGCAGAAATAGGCGGTACCGCCAGCCTTGAACGCGCGCTCGAGGAGCTTGAACGCAGCGATGATGTCGCCACCGCACGGGACCAGGCTGGAATGGCGCGTGAACAGTTCATCCATGTGCCTCGATGCGAAGGTCGCAGCCATGGTCGTCTCCAGTCGTTCTAGGCTATGCCGGGGATGGAGTGGGCAAACACCCGGGCGGATGACGTGCTTACCCTGGCATTGGTGCCGTCAGCGTCGCTCAAAACTCGTTGCCGAGCTTCTTGTATCCGCGGACCAGTTCGAGGTTCTTGAACACGACGCTCTCCGAGAAGCTGTTGATGTCGGGCGTGACCTTTGGTATCCGCGCGAGCTCCTCGTCGTTGTGCACCGCGGTGGTCGAGGGGATGTGGAAATCCGCCGGCACATGGCAGTTCTCGACCACGCTGTTGTGGCGGACCACCACCCCATCGCCGATCTCGCAATCGAAGATCACGCTATTGAAGCCGATGAACACGCGATTGCCGATGATGCACGGCCCATGGATGATGGCGCGGTGCGCGATGGACGAGAACTCGCCGATGCGCACCAGTCCGCCCGCGCGCGAGTGGACGACGACGCCATCCTGGATGTTCGAGTTGGCTCCGATGATGATCGGCTCGAGCCCGCCGTGATCGTCGAGCTCGTCCGCGCGGATCACCGCGTATGGGCCGATGAAGACATTTTCGCCGACCACCACCTTCCCGCAGATGATCGCGGTCTGATCGACGTAGGCGGATTCGGGCACGACGGGAAAATCGCCGTGTGGGTTGCGTCTGAGCATGACGGGATTCGAGCGCGGAGTTAGGCGGCCGCATCAAAAATTGCCCAGAGCGGGACTCGAACCCGCAACCCCTTACGAGGACTCGATTTTAAGTCGAGCGCGTTTGCCATTTCGCCACCCGGGCATCGCATCGATCCGCAGGCCTGCCGTCAGGCCCTCCCATGCTTCGTCCAACTTCTCGAGCGCTGCGGCGGACCGGGAGCGGTCGCTACTTCGCGGCCGGTTCCGCTTCGGTCTCTGGCTCGGACGAATCGCTCTTCTTGCCGTGCGCGCCTTTTCCCTTCACATCGCCCTTGCCCTTCGACTTCGCATCTTTGTCACCCGTGTTCTTCGGGAAGTCGATGCGCTCGATGCTGTCGGCGAGGGCCTTCAGCGCCTTGTCCTTCTCTTCGTCGATGAAGCTGGCTTCGCTGACCAGGCCTAACCGGCTCTGATCGTCGGTGACCAGGACGGTCTGGCCGAAGCGGGTCAGATGACCTTCGGAGAACGAGTAGCGCAGAACGCGGATCTTGCCGCCTTGGCGCTCGGGAGCGTCCTCGGAAGCAGCTGCGAAGCCAGGCAAGGCGCGAACAGGAGCGGTGAGCGACGACCAAAGGTCGTCTATGGCGGCAGTGCTCGCGGGTAGGAAGCGCACAGTGATATACGAGGTGTCGCTGTTCGGATCCTCCCAGCGCACGCCGTCGCGGCTCGATTCGGCGCGGCGCCAGCCGGGGGGTGAGCGCACCAGGATGCCAGTCTCGGAATCCTTGTACTCGTAGCGGCGTTGGCCCGCGTCGGCGCCTGACGTGCTCGCATCGTCCGCCCCGGCGACGTCCAGGCCGAGTTCGCGTCGGATGCCCGGATGGTCGGGATTGGCCTTGGCTCCTGCCTGGTACGCGCGGTAGCTCCGATCCTTGGCTTGCGGCAGGGTCTCGGCGTTCGAGTCGGCCCAACGGCCGAGCTTGTAGAAGCCGTCCGCGTCCTTCCAGGGGATGGCGGCGAAACGGTCGTCGTATTCCAGGCCCAGGGCTTCCGCGCGTGGGCGCCATTGTTCGCGGTAGAATTCGAAGCCCAGGCGGTGCATGCGCTTCGAGACCTCCTCGGCCTCCTTCCCGCCGTGGGCGCGGATCCAGACGGCGCTGCCGATGCGGCCAGCGCGGATCGCGTCGTGCTGCAGATCGACCGCCCAATCGATCGCCTTGAGCACCAGCGGGAAATCCTTCTTCGACTCGGCCTGCGTCGCGGCGTCGGTGATGATCTTGGTCAGCAGATCATCGGCGGCCTGCAGCCAGAACTCCTTGTTGCCCTGGGTCGCTCCCTGGTCGCGCGCCCACGCCGCGACGGCGAGGCGGTCTTCCCAGTCATCTTTGGCGATGTCCTTCATGCGGGCGGCGATGACCTGCATGTCGGATGGCGCGGGCTCGATGCCGGCGACGCGCAAGGCCGGCTTGCCGGTCTCGGGGTCGGAGGACATGTGCCCGAACACGTAGAGGTTGTCGCCGTCGAGCTTGGTGCTCCACGACTCCGCGCTGGCGCGGACGTCGATGTCCTCGAGACCGTAGAGGCTGACGTGGTCGGATTGGCCGCGCTCGAACTTGGCGGCGACCATCACGTCCTTCTCGAGGAGGAACGCGCGATCGGTGAAGTCCTCGGGCTTGGTCACCAGGTAGCTGGCGCCGTTGTGGACGACGAAGGTGCGTTCGCTGTCCTTGATCTCCATGGTGAACGTCTCGGTCCATGGACCGTCGACCGTGCGCTGCTGGTCCGCCGCCCAGCAGCCGCCGGAGACGAGCAGCAGCGGCAGGAAAGCCGGCATGATGGAGAGATGACGCAGCATCGGAATCCCCCGTGTCGCGACCATGGTAGTCACAGCGGGATTCGGACACAAGACTACAAGCAACTCGCGTTTGCGTCATCGGGACACGCGCGGAAACTGCTTGCCCACTGATCCGTCGCCCATACTTTCCGACCTCCCGCCGAACGGTGATTTCCGTGGTTTTTCACGGCTGGCACCGCCACGTCGGGAGCGATGAAGGAGTGTTGCAGGGGGGTATAGCTCAGTTGGTAGAGCGTTTGAATGGCATTCAAAAGGTCAGGAGTTCGAATCTCCTTACCTCCACCACACCACCCGCCGACCTCGGCGGGTGCTTCGTTTCCGGAGCCTGGTGATGCGCGCGGTCGTGCAGCGGGTTGCCCAGGCCTCGGTCGCCACCGGTGGGCAGATCCGCTCCACTATCGGACCGGGTCTGCTGGTGCTGCTCGGGGTCGAAGCCGCGGACGGGCCAGAGGACATCGAGTGGCTTGCGGGCAAGATCAGCCGCCTGCGCGTGTTCGACGACGCCTACGGCCTGATGAACCGCTCGGTGACGGACGTCGAGGGCTCCCTGCTGGTGGTCAGCCAGTTCACCCTGTTCGCCAGCACCGCGAAGGGCAACCGCCCCGCCTTCACCCGCGCCGCCCGCCCCGAGCACGCCCTGCCCCTGTACCAGGCCTTCGTCGCCCGTCTCGCCGCCGACAGCGCCCGCCCCGTAGCCACCGGCGAATTCGGCGCCGACATGGCCGTCTCCCTGATCAACGACGGCCCGGTGACGATCCTGATCGATACCAAATCCCGCGAATGACAGATAATCGATGAGCAGCGCCCCCGGCGCCAGCTCCCAAACCCTCCCGCTCCCCGCCGTCCGGGAGGCAGCGCGGAGCGCGATGGTGGGGGGCCGTAGCCCTCACTCGTGTTGCATGGAAGAGCAGCGCTCCGGCGCCAGCTCCCAAACCCTCCCGCTCCCCGCCGTCCGGGGGGCAGCGCGGAGCGCGATGTTGGGGGGCCGTAGCCCCCCAACAAAAAGTCAGCGGCGCCGAAGCCTGCGCATGCGCTTGCGCTTCACCGGCGAACCGTCGTCGGGGCCGTCCTCGATGGCTTCGTCGGCCTGGGCGGTTTCAGTCTCGAGGCGCTTGTCGGGCAGGACCGGGGTGCGGCCCTGGGCGAGGGCTTCGAGCGCGGCCACCACCGCGGCTCCGTGGGGCAGGCGATCATCGGCGGTACGCGCCAGCATCAGGCCCAGCAGCGCGCGGCAGTCAGGCGGGATGATCTCGGGATACTGGATCTGATCGGTCGCTGCGCGCACGATCTGGTCGATGACCGTGTCGCCCATGAAGGGAGGCCGGCCGGTGAGCATGTAGAAGAGGGTGGCGCCGAGGCTGTAGACGTCGCTAGCAGGCGAGGCGAGATCGGGATTCCGGCTCTGCTCGGGGGCGCTGAACTCGGGCGTGCCGACGATCGTGAGCTTGCGGCCGCTCGAGGTCGCCGCGGCTCCTCCGAGCCGATCGCGGACCAGCCCAAGATCCAGCAGCTTCGCCACGCCGTTGGTGTTCACCAGGATGTTGTCGGGCTTCACGTCGCGGTGCACCAGGCCGTGCTGATGGGCATACCCGAGCGCGGACGCGATCTGGTAGGTGATGTGCAGCGCCATGGCGCGCTTGAGCACCCCGTCGGCCTTCATCAACTGGGTGACGGTCTGACCCGGGCAGTACTCCATCGAGTAGCAGTAGATGCGGTTCACCGCATCGGCCTGGGCGTCGTGGCAGACGACGAGGTGCTGATGGTTCAGGCGCGCGGTGGCGCGGGCTTCGCGCAGGAAGTCATCGATCGCGGCCGGATTGCGCAGCTGGTGCGGATGCAGGATCTTGAGCGCCACCGGGCGGTTGAGCGATTGCTGGCGCGCCAGGTAGACGGTGCCCATGCCGCCGCGTCCGAGCAGGCGTTCGATGACGTAGCCGAGCACCTCGGCGCCAGCGCGCAGGTTGTCGGTCATGCCGCAAGCCTAGCGGCGTGCGGCGGAATGTCCCCTGGGTCGGGGTCGTCCGACGGGCGGGCATGCCACGCACCCGTGCCTGGCTGTGGCGCCTTGTAGCGGCCCGCTCACGCGGATCATGCGGGCATGAGCGAGACCCCGACCTTGTGGTGGCAGTTGCGCGCGGTGGCGATGGCCGCGGCCGAGGCCGGGGGCCGCGCCGCCGCCGCCCATTTCCGCAGGGCCGATCTGCGCGTCGAGTGGAAGAGCGACGAGAGCCCGGTCACGCGCGCCGATCGCGAGGCCGAGGCGGCGTGCCGCGCGGTGATCTCGGCGGCGTTCCCCGACGATGCCTGGCACGGCGAGGAGAGCGGCGAGGCCGCGGGCAGTTCGCCTGGTCGCGACACCGGCCGGCGCTGGATCGTCGATCCGATCGATGGCACCCGCAACTTCGTGCGCGGCATCCCGCTGTGGTCGACGCTGGTGGCGTGCGAAATCGAGGACGCGCACGGGCGCCGGGTGGTGGCGAGCGCGGTGAAGCTGCCCGCGTTGGGCGAGCTCTACGACGCCGTCCGTGATGGCGGTGCCCGTTGCAATGGCGCGCCCATCGCGGTCTCGAGCGTGGACAAGCTGGTCGACGCGCTGTTCTGCTACGAGACGCCCTCGTGGTTCCGCCGCTACGGGCTCGAGAAGCTCTTCGACCAGCTGTGCGACCGCAGCGGCCTGCAGCGCGGCGGCGGAGACGCCTTCTACCACATGCTGGTAGCGTCTGGCAGGGCCGAGATCGTGGTCGAGCCGCACCTCAGCCTGTGGGACATCGCCGCCACCAGCCTGGTGGTCGAGGAGGCGGGTGGCCGCTTCTCGTCGCTCGACGGCACGCACGACATTCGCGCCGAGAACGCGGTCATCACCAATGGCCGCCTGCACGATCAGGTGCTCGCCTTGATCAAGGAGCACCGTACCTAGCTGGGCAAGGGCCGAGCGGCCGGGGACGGTCGGGTGCTGGTCGTCGTCCGTCGTCGGACAGCCAGATTGCGACTCCGGCGTCCTCGTATCGGCGTGCCGTCAGTCGTCGATGACGGACGACGGTCCACGGACCACGGATCAATCCGGCCCAAGCCCCGCTTCCTCGCCCCGTCCGGCACTGCATCATCAAGCCATGCGCCTGATCGCCTGCGCCCTGCTGGTCTCTCTCGCCGCGTCCGTCCCGGCCGCCTCGGTCGCCGAGGTGCTGGACATGGTCGACCAGAACCTCAAGCCGGACGAGCTCCAAGAGCCCGGCAGCCAGGCGCGCGCCAAGGCCATCGACGGCGTCATGCACGAGGATCTCGGACTCTCACCCGCCGAGATCGTCGACCTCAAGCTCGCCCTCGCCGAGGCCTGGCTCGACGCGCTGAAACCCGACGAGTGCGAGAAGATCATCGCCGAATCGCTCGGCACCGCCGGGCTCACCGCCGCGCAACGCGATCGCGCCGGCCTGGCTTGGGTCGCGTCGTGGCAGCTGCGCTTCACGCAGGCGGCCGATCCCGCCACCATGCCCTCGGTGCTCGCCACCATCAAGCCGTTCGGCGATCTCGGCGCCCGCGTCGCGGCTCGCGCCCACAGCGGCGAGGCGCAGCGGCTGCTCGCGGTGAAGGACAAGGACCACAAGGTGGTCGCGCCCGACGATGCGCTCGCGCAGTACGACCTCGCGCTGGCGCTGCTCAAGGATCTGCCCGCCGAGGAACGGGTGCCGGTCTACCACCTGCGCCTGCTGGGCATGGAGGAGATCGGCAAGAAGCCCGACGAGGTCCAGGCCTGGCTGCTCGAACGGCAGGGGGATCCAGCCGCGGCCGAGGTTGCGGAATCCGCGCTCACCAGCGGTCAGAAACTGGTCGGCGAGGCGGCGCCGCCACTCAAGCTCAAGCGTCTCGATGGCCAGCCGGGCGAGGTCGATCTCGGCGCCTTCAAAGGCAAGCCGGTGCTGATCGATTTCTTCGCCACCTGGTGCAAGCCCTGCGTGGCGGCCGCGCCCGCGATCGCCGCATTCGCCGCCAAGCACGCGAGCGAGCTCGCGACCATCGGCGTCTCGCTCGACACCAAGGACACCTTCGACCAGATCCCGGCCTACATCGCCGCCAACGGTGTCGGCTATCCGGTGGTCGGGGACGCCCTCGGTTGGGACAGCGAGGTCGACGATGCCTGGCATGTCGACAAGATCCCCACGTTGATCCTGGTCGGCGCGAATGGCCGCGTCGCCGCCGTCGATCTCATCGGCGCGAGCGACCAGGAGACCGAGAAGAATCTCGAGGACGCGCTCGCCCCGTTGCTCGCTGGGCAGGCCAGCCCGGCGGCGCCCGCGCCCGCGGGCCGCGCTACGCATGCCGCCGCTCCCGAGCCCGACGCGATCCCTTGACCTCGCCGGCCATGGTCGATGCGCCGGCATCCGCGCCTGTCCCACGCAGCTCGGGCCTCCCCGGGATGGCGGCAGTCGTGGTCATCGTGCTCGCCGCGGCATTGTCGGTGTGGGCGGTGCAACGCCGTCATCCGACGCTGCCGCTCGGCCGACCGGCACCGGCGCTGTGCGACCCGGTCGCCGGAGTTGACCTGGCGGCATTGCGCGGACGTCCGGTGCTGGTCGAGTTCTTCGCCTCGTGGTGCCCGCCGTGCGCGCGAATCGCCGCCCCGGCGGTGGCCGCAGTCGCCGAGGCACATGCCGGTGACGGCCTGACGCTCATCGGCGTGGCGCTCGAGCGGCCCGAAACCCGCGCCGACCTGCCTCCGTTCCTCGCTCGGCACCACATCGATTGGCCGGTGTCCATCCTGCCGCTCGGCTTCGACGATCCGGCGCTCGCTCCGTGGCGGGTGCGCTCGATCCCCGCTCTGTTCCTGGTCGCGCCCGATGGCACCATCGCCGCCGAAGACCTGATCGGCAGCAGCGTCGAGGAGAGCCGTGATCGGATCGAGCGCGCGCTCGCAGCGTTATCACCCACCGGACATGCATCCCCAGGGACCGGACTGCAGGCGAAGCCGCCAGCATCTCCAGCAGCATCATCGGCCACATCACCCGACTCATCTCCACCCGACGGACGGACTCGCTGACCATGGCTGATGCCCCACCGAAATCGGCCCACTCGCATGCGCTGGTGAAGGCCTTCGTGATCCTCGTCCTGCTCGCCTTCGCCGCGACGCTCGCCTGGGTGACGGTGCTGAACTGGCGCAAGGACGGCCACTTCTCCTTCCGCATCTTCGATACCGCCTGGTGGCGTCCGGGCATGGCGAGCGCCCAGCCGGTGCTCGATGGCGCGCTCAACGCCTCGAACAAGGCGAACGATGCGCTGTGGGGCGACAACGGCCTGGTCGACCAGACTTCGCGCTGGTGGAGCAGCAAGCTCAGCGCGCGCGACAAGGCCACCGGCACGCCAGCCAAGCCCGCGGCGCAGCCTGATGCCGTGCCCAAGCCTGCGCAGGTGCCGGCGGTAGATCTCAAGCGGCTCGAGCGCTCGCTCGCCGATGCCGAGATCGATTTCCAATTGGGACTGGATCATTACCGGCTCGCCAAGCCGAAGGAGAACGAGCTGGTGCCCGAGACGCGCGACCACCTGCGCCAGGCCCGCGGCCGTTTCCTGTCGGCGAAAGACATGCTCGAGCGCGTCATCCCGCAGTACGAGAGCGCCACCGGGCACGACGACGAACGTCTCGCCGACGCCAAGGCCCTGCAGACCTACAACGAGCGCCTGCTCGCCAGCCTCAACAAGCTGCTCGACGTGCCGTGATCCAGGTCGCAGCTTCCGACCAGCATCACGCCATCTCGGCGATCCAGGGCCTGGAAGCGGACTCCGATCCGCTGTGCGCCGCGCTGCGCGCCGCTACCGGTCCCGAGGTCGCGCTCGGCGATCTCGCCGACCGGCTGCAGTGGGCCGGGGACGCGAGCATCTACCGGATGGTGCCGCGCGTGGTCGCGATCCCCCGTCACATCGCCGACGTGCATGCGATCCTGGCGTGCGCCGCGCGCGCCAAGGTACCGGTGTGCTTCCGCGCCGGCGGCACCAGCCTATCCGGGCAGGCGGTCACCGACGGCATCCTGGTGGTGGTCAGCCGACATCTGCGCCGCATCCGCGTCCTTGACGGCGGCGCGCGCGTTGCCTGCCAGCCAGGCGCTGTCGGCGCGCACGTGAATGCCGCGCTCGCGCCGTACGGGCGCAAGATCGGACCGGATCCCGCGAGCATCCAGGCCGCCGAGATCGGCGGCATCGTCGCCAACAACGCCTCGGGCATGTGCTGCGGCGTCGCCGCCAACAGCTATCACACCGTCTCCAGCCTCGATCTGGTGCTCGCCGACGGCTACCGCATCTCGACCGGCGCGGGCGACGCCGATCAGCGCCTGGCCGCGGATCGGCCCGAACTGGCTCACGGGCTGTTGGCGCTGCGCGACGCCATCCGCGGCGACGCCGCGCTATCGGCGCGGATCGCCACCGCCTTCGCCACCAAGAACACCGTCGGCTACAGCCTCAACGCCTTCCTCGACGCCGACACGCCGGCCGGCATCCTGCAGCGCCTGGTGGTCGGATCCGAGGGCACGCTCGCGTTCATCGCCGATGCGGTCTTCTCCACCATTCCGCTGCCGCGCTTCCGCGCCACCGCCTGGATGCTGTTCGCGTCGGTCGAGGACGCCGCCGAAGCGGTGCCGGCCTTGGCCGCCGCCGGAGCGGCCGCGGTCGAGATCCTCGATGCGCCGTCCATGCGGCGCGTGGCGCACAAGCTGCCCGGCGCGCTCCCAGCCGGGCAGCCGGCGGCGTTGCTGGTGGAGTTCCAGGAGGACCGCGAGGCTGCGCTCGACCAGCGGGTCGCCCGCGCGTCGCTCCTGCTCGCTGCGCTGCCGCTGATTTCGTGCGCCGAGTTCACCCGCGATGCGGCGCTGCAAGCGCGATATTGGGCGGTGCGCAAGGGGCTGTTCCCATCGGTCGGCGCGGTGCGCGCTGCGGGCACGGCGGTGGTGATCGAGGACGTGACCTTCCCCTTGGCGGTCCTGGCCAAGGGCATGCGCGCCCTGCGCGCGCTGTTCGCCGCGCACACCTATGACGACGCCGTGCTCTTCGGCCATGCCAAGGACGGCAATCTCCACTTCACGCTCACGCCGGACTTCTCGCGGCCGAGCGAGGTCGCGCGCTACGACGCATTCATGCGCGAGCTGGTCGACGTGGTGCTCGCGCACGGCGGGCATCTCAAGGCCGAGCACGGAACCGGGCGAAACATGGCGCCGTTCGTCGAGCGCCAGTGGGGCGCCGACGCGGTGGCGCGCATGCGCGAGGTGAAGCAGCTGCTCGATCCGCTGGGCATCCTCAATCCGGGCGTGCTCCTCGGATCGGATCCCGACGCGCACGTGCGGCATCTGAAGGTCCTGGCGCCGGTCGATCCGCTGGTCGACCGCTGCATCGAGTGCGGATTCTGCGAACCGGTGTGCCCGAGCCGCGACTTGACCATGAGCCCGCGCCAGCGCATCGCCATGCTGCGCGTGAAGTCGTCAGGGACGCCGCTGGAGCGCGCAGCGATCGAACGCGTATGGACGCGCCGCGCGGTGGACACCTGCGCCGCTGACGGCATGTGCGCCTCCGCGTGCCCGGTCGACATCGACACCGGCGATCTGATCAAGGCCGAGCGCGCGCGCGCACACGCCTGGCCCGCGCTCGCAGCCGCCGGTTTCGCGGCTCGACATTTCGCCGTGGTCGCGGGCGCCGCGCGCGGCGCGCTGGCGATCGCGCGCGGCCTCGGCATCCGCGCGGTGCCTGGCGCCGAGGTGCCCCTGCCCCCGCCCGCGCGGCGGCTGCCGCGCTCCTGGCCCGTGGCCGCGCCCGGTCGGCCGACCTTCGTCTATCTGCCCACCTGCATCGCGCGCGCCGCCGGGCCCGACGACGTCGGCCACGCGCTGGCGGCGCTGGCTCGCGCCGCGGGCATCGGGCTGGTGGTCCCGCACCAGGCGGCGTCGCTGTGCTGCGGCCAGCCGTTCGCCAGCAAGGGCTTCTCCAACGCGTATCGCGACATCTCCGCACGCACGGCGCGCGCAGCGCTCGCGAGCGCAGAGACCGCTGATGGTGGGCTCGCGGTGGTGAGCGACACCAGCACCTGCGCAGCGCAGCTCGCGCATGCGGCCGACACGCTCGATGGGGCCGAGGCGCTGGCGTGGTCGCGGCTGCGCGTCATCGATCCGGCGACCTTCGCCGCGCGCGAGCTGCTGCCGCGCCTGGATGGCCGGCTGCGCAAGCGGCTCGCGCAGGTGGTGATGCATCCGACCTGTTCCGAGCTCAAGCGCGGCTGGGACACTGATCTCGCCAGCGCGGTGCGCGCCACCACCGACAAGGCGTCGCTGCCATCGACGACGGGCTGCTGCGGCATGGCCGGAGACCGCGGCTGGCTGGTCCCGGACCTCACCGCGAGCGCCACCGCGCGCGAGGCCCATGCCGCGCGCGATACCGGCGCGCGGGTGGGCGCATGCAGCAGCTCGCTGTGCGCGGGGGCGATGAGCGCGGCCGCGGGGGTGGAATACCGCCATGTCTGGCGGCTGCTCGCGGATTCGCTCGATGCTCAGGACTCCGCTCCCTGAATCAGGCATCTCCGCGCCTCAGGGCGACCGTCCCTTGCAGCTGCGGGGAGCCGACCAAGTAGCCCTTGGTGGGCGCCGCGCGTGGAGCATGCTCGTCGACATGCGCTTCCTCGGACTGGTGCTGATCCTCGCCGGCGCGTATCTGGCCGTGCAATCGCAGGCCTGGCTTCCCACCATCGCCAAGCTTGCGAGCCATGTCGCCCTGCCCGCGCTGCCGCTCACCGCCATCGGGGTGACCGCGCTGGTCGTCGGCTTGGCGCTGTTGGCGATTCCGCGCCGCTCGGGAGCCGAACTGTCCGACCGCGAGGTGCGCGAGGAGCTGGCACGCCGTGGTTTCACCTTCAGCGAGGATGTCGGCGGTTGGCGCGCGAGCGGCGAGTGGGCCGGCCAGCCGTTGCAGGTGCGCAAGATCTCTGGTTACGAGGCCTCGCGCTTCGGCCGTCCGTGGGTGATCGAGGTATCGCTGCGCGGCAAGCCCTCCGAACCGTGGCCGCTGTCTCCCGAGCGCGGCAAGGTTGTCGATGTGCGCGACCACGGCTTCAGCGTCACTATTCCGGAGCTCAGCCACCACGGCCGCCACCGCGGGACCGCCGAGGCGATCGACGCGGTGGTGGCCGCGCGGGCGTGATCCTGACCGTCGCGGGCGCGCCTCGCATCGTCTTGTATCCGGGCATGGGTTCGGACGCGCGCATGTACGACCAGCTCGCGGCGTTCATCCCCGGCATCGAGCGTCCGCCGTGGCTCGAACCCGGCCCTCGCGAGCCGCTACGCGAGTACGCGCTGCGTTGCGCGCGTTCATTGGCGCTCGGTCCCGACGCGGTTATCGGCGGATCGTCCTTCGGCGGCATGCTGGCGCTCGAGATCGCGAAAACCGTCCGCGTGCGCGGGGTGGCGCTGATCGGCAGCTGCCGCCATCCCGCGCAGGTGGCGTGGTGGTTCCGCTCGCTCGAACCGCTGCGCCTGGTGATGCCCTCGAGATTCCTGACCGCGCGCCTGCCGGTGTCGGTATTCTGCCGCTACGCGCTCGGGATCCACGATCCGGCGGTGCGCGCGCTGCACGTGGAGATGGTGCGTTCGGTCGGCGCCGGCTTCATGCGTTGGGCCGCGTGGGCGTCCGTCCGCTGGGAGGGGGCCGGCGATCTGGCCGTGCCCATCGCGCAGATCCACGGCTCGTCGGATCGCCTGATGCCGGCGGGTCGGACCTGCGCGCAGCGCATCATCCCTTCCGCTCCGCATGTGCTTGCGCTGACCCATGCGAGGGAGATTGCCACGTGGCTCGCCGAGGTGGCCGGCAGCACCCCTTCGGCTGCTCTCCGCTGCTAGCCCACGTCAGCTGCACAAGGCGAGCTCTCGGCGTCGCCTGGCCCAGCACCACGCGGGTGAATTCGCGTCCGCAACGCTCCGGCATCGTCGGTCAGCGATTGGCGCGGCGCTCCCAGGCTAGCGCCTGCATCGACGTCGGCTCGCCGAGGCAGGCGCGGAACCAATCCGCGATGACCGTGTGGAAGGGGGCCATAGCGGAGGTGGTCGCGGCTATGCCCTCAGCGTAGAGCGCTACGACAGAGGCTCCTGGACGCATCGGAACTGCTTCCTCGGTGCTTCCACATGCACACGGCATTCGATCGGGGCTGACTGCGGCAACTTCGCGACAATGCTGCTGCGCCGAGGGTTCCCAGGGGCATACTTCCGACAGGTCCCCGCCATGAGTCGTTCTCTATGAGCCGTCGCCCGTGAGTCGTGCGTGGACCAGCGCGTGGAAGCGCCGGCTCGGGCCCCTGCTGGGGGTGGTGCTGTTCGCGTTCGCGATCGGTGTCCTGCATCACGTCGCGCGCGGCACCGATTTTCCGTCGCTGCGCGAATCCATCCGCGCGATCTCGTGGCTGACCATCGGCGCGGCAGTGGCTCTCACCGGCGCCGGCTACCTCGTCCTGACCCTGTACGATCAGCTGGCGTGCCGTCACGCCGGCCATCCGCTGCCCTGGCGACGGGTGGCGATGGGATCGTTCATCGGCCACGCCTTCACACACACGCTCGGCAATGCCCTGCTGGTGGGCGGCTCGGTGCGCTACCGGCTCTATTCGGCCAGCGGATTGTCGGCGGTCGAGATCGCGCTGGTCATCGCCTTCTGCTTCGTCGGTTTCTGGGTCGGGTTCCTGGCGCTGGCTGGAATGGTGTTCGTGATCGAGCCGCCGCCCCTGGTGGCGTCGCTGCACCTGCCGTTCGCGTCGGCGCGTGTGCTCGGGGGATTGTTCCTGATTGTGCCCGGCGCCTGGCTCATCGCCTCCATCGCGCTGCGCCGGCCGCTGACCATCAAGGGTTGGAGCTTGCGCATGCCGACTCCGGCGATGAGCGCCGCGCAGATCGCCCTGGGGGCCATCGAGATGTCGCTGCGCGGTCTGGTGCTCTACATCCTGCTGCCAGCGGATATCGGCCTGAGCTACCCGGCCTTCCTCGGCGCCTACCTGCTGGCGATGGTCGCCGGCAAGATCAGCCAGGTGCCCGGAGGCCTCGGCGTCCTCGAGGGCGTGTTCCTGGTGCTGGTGCCGGCCGCGGCGTCGTCGCCCGCGACGCTCGGCGCCCTGGCGGTCTACCGTGGCGTGTACTACCTGGTGCCGCTGATGGCGGCGGCGCTGATGCTCGGCTGCTTCGAGCTGTCGACGCGCGCCGAGAATGTGCGCGGCGCCGTCGCCGGCATCGGCTCGCGCTTCGGCCTGGCGGTGCGGCACATCATGGCCGCCTGCGCGGTGCTTGCCGGCGCCACCCTGGTCTTGGGATCGGTGCTGCCGAGCGACCCCGCCCGCGCCCAGCAGCTGGCGCTATGGGTGCCGCCGATGATCTCGGAGTCGGCGCATGCGCTGTGCGGCGCGCTCGGCATGGCGCTGCTGTTCGCCGCGCGCGGGCTGCAGCGCAAGCTGCTCGCCGCTTGGCGCCTCTCCGCACTGCTGCTGGTCGCCGGCGCGGCGCTCTCGCTTTTGCGCGGGTTCGCCTGGGAGGAGGCGGCTGCGCTGCTGCTGCTGCTCACCGCGCTGCTGCCGTGCCGCCGCGATTTCCACCGTGGCATCGGACTCGGCAGCGTGGAATTCATCCCCGGCTGGATCGCCTGTTTCGCCCTGGTGCTGCTCGCGGCTGCCGGGTGTGGCGCGTTCGCCTACAAGCATGTCGAGTGGTCAGCCCAGCTGTGGACGACCTTCGCGCCCGGTGACGATGCGGCGCGCGCGCTGCGCGCTTTCGCCGCCGCGCTGGCCGCCACCGCCGCGGTCGCCTGCGCCCGCGCATTCAAGCCTGACGAACAGCCGATCCCGCCACCGAGCGCCGCCGAGCTCGAGCGCGCGGCGCGCATCGCGCACGCCTCGCCCGACACGCTCGCGAACCTCGCGCTGCTCGGCGACAAGCAGCTGCTCTTCAGCGAAGACGGCGAGGCCTTCGTGATGTACCGCGTCGAAGGCCGCAGCTACGTCGCGCTCGGCGATCCGGTGGGGCCGCCGGAACAGCGGCTCGAGCTGGCTTGGCGCTTCCGCGAGCTCTGCGACCATCACGATGGCCGGCCAGTGTTCTACCAGGTCCGTGAATGCTCGCTGTATGCCGATCTCGGCTTGTCCCCGGTGGCGATCGGCGACGAGGCACGCGTGCCGCTGGCGTTCCACCGCATCGGCGGCAGCCTTGCCAGCGTCGCGAAGCCAGGCCGGCTCGAGGAGATCGGCTGCGCGCTCGAGGTGGTTCCGCCCGAGCTCACGCTCGCGCTCCTGCCCGAACTCAAGCGCGTCGCCGACGCCTGGATCGCGGCACATCCGCGCCAGGCCGACGACGGCTTCGCGCATGGCCATTTCGATCCGTCGTGGCTCGCGCGCTTCCCGACCGCGGTGGTGCGGCAGGCCGGCGTCATCGTCGCCTTCGCCAGCGTATGGACGGCGAGCGCGCGCACCGAGCTCAGCCTCGACCTGGTGCGCATCGCCCCGGATGCGCCCCAGGGCCTGCTCGCTCCGCTGTTCGATGCGGTGATGGCCTGGGGTCACGCCGAGGGCTTCACCTGGTTCAGCCTGGGCATGGCGCCGCTGCGTGGCGTCTCGGCTCCGACCGCGACCGGCGCGCTCGCCATGACCGGCGCCAGGCTGGGACGGCGGGTGTTCGCCCATGGCGAGCACTTCGCGAGCCTCGCCGCCCTGCGCTCGTTCATGGAGACCTTCCATCCGGTGTGGGAGCCGCGTTACCTGTTCTCGCGCGGTGACCTGCAGTTGCCGCGCGTGATCCACGACATCGTCGCGCTCGCGGCGCCCGGGCAGGGGGCGCAGTCGCTGCCGCTCGAGGCGGCATCGGCATGACCGGCGACCTCACGAGCGGACCAGGCACGGCGCCGCGGCGCTGGCGGGTCATGATCACCACCGTCGACGGCCGGCGCCTGCGCTGGCGCAAGGGCGGCCAGCCGCATAGCCTGTCCCCGGAGCTCGGCCCGGTGTGGGTCGCGAATTTTCGCCCGGCGGTGTTCCAGGTGCTCGGCGATGGCACCTTGATCCCGCGTGGATCGGCGGACGGGGCCAGCGACGTGCTGAAGGTGGAACTCGAAGCGGATGCCTGAGTGGGCGAAGAGGTAATACCTGTCCGCGTGCCACCCAGGCCCTGCCCTTCTATATGCTTAGCGGGAATTCGTCCGCGCGCGGCATAGGATCGTGGGATACACTCACCACTATGGAACCATTCGCCCACGGAATGAAGGATCGTCAGGACGGGGCGGGATTGGACGCCAATCCCTTCGCCCAGGACAGCGATGAATGGATCAACTGGCGTCGCGGCTGGCTGGTGGCGAATTCTCCCTCCGATCCGCATCGCTCCGATCGCTTGAAGACCCAGCGTTCCGAACGCCTGCGCCAGCAGGACGGAGAGCCGAAGCACTGATCGCCGGCGCCCGTGGGCTGGCCTTTCGGCCTTCCGGGGAACCGGCATCTTTTTCACCGGCATCCGAGGCACCGGCACCAGAGGACATGTCCTGAATTGCGTTTCCTGTTACACGGGAGACGCAATGGCCTGTTATACACCCGTCTCGTCCGCCTGGCTCGGCTGGGTGCGGATGGGCGCGTCGGGGCATGGTAGACACCCGTAGCCCGGTGTCGTCGGGGCCTGAACGAATCACCCCAGGTGGCGTTAGCCGTCATCGGAGTCCACATGAGCATTTCCGCAGCCGCTCACGCCACCGCCGCCGGCCCAGTCGGATCCGTGCCGAGGAGCGCCGAGGCCGAGCGCGGACAGCGGCTGATCGCCAGCGTCCGCGCCCAGGTGGCGAAGGTGGTGGTCGGCCAGGACGTGGTCGTCGAACGCATCCTCATCGCGCTGTTCACTGGCGGCCACCTGCTGCTGCAGGGCATGCCGGGTCTCGCCAAGACCCTGCTGGTCAACTGCGTGGCGCGCGCCATCGACCTGTCGTTCCACCGCGTGCAGTTCACCATCGATCTGCTGCCAGCCGACATCGTCGGTGCCGAGATCCTCGACCAGGCGACCGGGAGTTTCCACGTACGCAAGGGTCCGGCCTTCACCAACCTGCTGCTCGCCGACGAGATCAACCGCGCCGCGCCCAAGGTGCAAAGCGCGCTGCTCGAGGCGATGCAGGAGCGCAAGGTCACGATCGGCAATACCACCTACGCCCTGCCGGCGCCCTTCCTGGTGATCGCCACCCAGAATCCGATCGAGCACGCCGGGACTTTCGAGCTTCCCGAAGCGCAGCTCGATCGCTTCATGCTCTGCCACCGGCTCGCATATCCGACGGTGGACGAGGAGGCCGAGATCCTGCGCCGCAGCCTGGCGCTCGGTCTCAAGCGCCAGGACGGCGGTGCGGTGCCGCGCACCGCCTTCGACCTGCTCGACGGAGCGGCCAGCTGCGGCATGGACGATCTGGTGGCGGCGATGGGCGCGGTGCAGCAAGTCTACGTCAGCGAGGCCTTCGTCGCGCATTGCGTCGAATTGGTGCGGCGCACGCGCGAGGATCCGTCGATCGAGCTCGGGGCCAGCCCGCGCGCCGGCCTCAGCCTGGTGCAGGCCTCGCGCGCACGCGCCTTCATCCACGGCCGCGACCACGTGGTGCCGGATGACCTGTTCGCGCTGGCCGAGGATACCCTGCTGCACCGCCTGCGGCTGAACTACGAGGCGTTGGCCGACGGTCGCACCGGACAGCAGGTGCTCCGGCAGCTGGTCGAGCGGGCAGGCTGATGACCAGCACGGCCGCGTCTGAGCGTCGCCCGCTCGACGCCCGGGCGTTCGAGATCGCTGTGAGGAGGCTCGCCGACAGCCTCAATCACGGTTCGGACATCTCCTCGTACCTGGGCGCGGGCATCGACTACGCGCAGAGCCGGCCGTTCTGCGACGGCGACGACGTGCGCGCCATCGATTGGAAGGTGACCGCGCGCACGCGCCGTTTCCACGTCAAGGAATACGAGACGCTCAAGCGCATGCCCATTCAGCTGGTCGCCGACACCTCGGCGTCGATGCGTGTCGGCTCGGGCGTGCTCAGCAAGTACGAGCTCATGACGCAGCTCGCCGGCGGACTCGCCCTCGCTGGCCTGGGCCGCGCCAGCCCCGTAGGCCTGATGGGCGGCGGCGAGCGCGATCTGCGCTTCGCGCCCAGCATGTCGCAGGCCACGGTATTCATGTGGCTGCATCGGCTGCGCACGGGGGACATCGGGCCTGGCGAAGGCACTCGCCTCGCCGAGCGGCTGCGCGAACTGGGCGAGATGCTGCCGTGCCGGACTCTGGTGATCGTGCTCAGCGACCTGCACGACCCAGGCGCCGTGCCCGCGCTCAAGCGCATCGCGCTCGCCCACGATCTGGTGGTGTTGCGTCTGCTCGATCCTGCCGAGCGCGGCGCGTTGCGCGCCGGAATCATCGACGCGCGCGAGGCCGAGACCGGCTCGGCGCGCGTCGCCCACGGCCGCAGCCGTTGGCACGACGGCGATGCCGCCGGGCGCGCGCTCGCCGGTGCGGGTATCGATCATCTCGAGCTCGCCACCGACCAGCCGTTCATGGCCAGGGTGCGTGGTTTCCTGCGCGAACGCGATCGGACACGGGGGACACGATGAGAGCCATCGCCCTCGTCGCGGCATGCGTCATCGGCCTGTCGAGCGCCCACGCCGCCCAGCCGGACGCAGCTCCGTCGTCCGCTGATAGCGCGGCAGCTCCGAGCGTGGGAATCGAGGGCCGCATCACCGCGATCATCGCCGGCGCGCCCCTGTCTGCCGTCCCGGTGAGCGACCGCGCGCCGCTGATCGTGCGCATCGCCGCCGCCGAGCCCGCCACCGAGAGCGCGACCCGCTACGATCTGCGCTTCCTCGGCGCGGTCCCGGGCACTTACGACCTGCGCGACTACCTGATAGGCGCCGATGGCGCGCATCCAGCGTTGCCCGCGCTGCCGGTGCGCGTGCGTTCGCTGATCACCGGCGAAAGCCACGATCTGGTCGACGCGCCGGCGGCGGCCGAGCCGCCGCTCGGCGGCTACCGCCGCTGGCTCGCGGTCGCGGGCATCGCCTGGGTGGCGGCCCTGCCGCTGCTGGTGCTGGCCCGGCGGCGCGCGGCCCCGGTGGCCCCGACGCGCGCGTTGGTGGAGCCCACGCTCGCCGAGCAGTTGTCCGAACTCGCCGCGCGCGCTCACTCTGGCGCCATGCCACCGCGCGAGCAGGCGCGCCTCGAACGTCTGCTGATCGGCCATTGGCGCGGCCGGCTGGCGCTCGACGCATTGCCGCCCGCGGAAGCCCTGGCCGCGCTGCGCTGCGATCGCGAGGCCGGAGCGCTCCTGCGCCAGGTGGAACGCTGGCTGCACGCGCGTCCGGGATCGGCGGAACCGGTCGACGTCGATGCGCTGCTCGCTCCATATCGCGCCTCGCCGGCCATTGCCGAGGCTCCGGTCGTGGCGGCGGAGCCATGATGTTCGCGCACGCATGGGTGCTGTCGCTGCTGGCGCTGCCGATCCTGCTCGCCTCGTGGGAGTGGCGGCGCCGCGGGCATCCGGTGGTGCTGCCGATGGATCACGTACTCGGAGCCGAGCGCGGGGCCGGCGCCTGGCTGGGACGCATGGTGCGCGCGGCCAATCTCTTGCCGGCGCTGCTGCTCGCGCTCGCGATCGTGTTGCTGGCCAAGCCCCAGCGCCTCGGCGTGCCAGAGCAGGAACGCGCCCTGACCAACATCGAGCTCTGCCTCGATGTCTCGGGGAGCATGACCTCGCCGTTCGGCGGCGAGGGATCCCGCTACGACGCCGCGATGGCGGCGATCGCCGGTTTCACCGCGCGTCGCGCCGGCGACGCCTTCGGCCTGACCATCTTCGGCGACGAGGTGCTGCGCTGGACGCCGTTGACGCAGGACGGCGCGGCGATCCGCCAGGCCACGCCGTGGCTGCGCCCGGACCACCTGCCCCAGCAATTCGGCGGCACCGAGATCGCCAAGGGCCTGAGGGCCTGCCTGCGGACCTTGAAATCCCAGGGCGACGACGGCTGCGACCGCATGATCATCCTGCTCTCGGATGGCCAGAGCTCGGACCTGGGTGGCACCGCCGCCCAGGATCTCTCGCACGACCTCAAAGCCGCGGGGGTGATCGTGTTCATGGTCTACATCGGCGACGGCGGGCCGCAGCCCGAGGTCTACACCATCGCCAACGCCACCGGCGGCAAGGTCTTCCCTGCGGGCGATCCGATCGGGCTCGAGCAGTGCTTCCGCCACATCGACGCGATGCGCCCAGCCAAGCTCAAGCCGAAGTCGCCACGGCCGGTGGACGATCGCTGGCCGTGGGCCGCGGCCGGCCTGGCGCTCATCGGCCTGCGCTCGCTGACCATGCTCGGGTTGAGGTTCACTCCATGGTGAGCCCGCTCACGTTCGCGACCCTGGTCGCCGTGGCGGCGTTCCTGCTCGCGCTGGTCGCCGAGCGGATGCACGCTGCGCGCGTGCGGCGGATCGCCGGCTTGGCGTTCGGCGCGTCGGCGCGTCCGCGCGCCTGGGTGGCGCTGGCCGCGCCGGCCCGCGTCGTGGCCGCGACCGCCATCGCCTGGGCCCTGGCGATCCTGCTGAACGAGGACCCGCGCGAGAGCGCGGCGCGCGGCGGTGAGCCCCGGCATCTGGTGATCGCGCTCGACGTCTCGCCGAGCATGACCATCACGGACGCGGGCGCTGACGGCGCCCAGACGCGTGGAGAACGCGCCCGCGACCTGGTGCGCTCCGCTCTCGAGCGCCTCGATCGTGGTCACCTGCTGGTGAGCGTCATCGCCTTCTATAGCGGCGCCAAGCCGGTGGTCGTCGATACCATCGATCCCGAGGTGGTGGGCAACGTGCTCGCCGATCTGCCGCTCGAATACGCATTCGAGGTCGGCAAGACGCGCATGTACGATGGCGTCGCCTGCGCCGCCGAGATCGCCAAGACCTGGCGGCCGGGATCCGCCGCGTTCATGCTGGTGAGCGACGGCGACACCTTGCCCGCGACCGCCGCCCCGGTCCTGCCGCCGGCGTTCACCAGCACCATGGTGATCGGCGTCGGCGATTGCGCGCGCGGCACCATGATCGCCGACCACGCCTCGCACCAGGACGCGGCGTCGCTGCGCCAGCTCGCGTCGCGGCTGCACGGCCGGTATCACGACGGCAATGCACGCCATCTGCCCAGCAGCGAGCTCGCGGGATTCGCCGTGGCGCCCGCCCAGCCGCTGCGCACCGGACTCGCCTGGTGGTCGCTGTGGGCGTTGGGCGTGGGCGCTACGGTGGAAGCCGTGCTGCCGCTGGCGCTGATCATGTGGGGAAGCACGTGGCCCTCGCGTAGCCGCCCCCATTCCGCCGCCGATGCGCCGGCGCGCTTCATCCAGGGCACGAGGACCACCCATGCGTAGATGCTTGCTGCTCCTCTGGCTGATCGCTCCCGCCCTGCTGCTCGCGTGGCATCTCGGCGGTGGCCAGCGCCAATTGTTGATGGACCGCGCGGCGGCGCAGCGCGAGCGCTCGCACGCGGCGGCGGCGGAGGGCGATTGGGCAACCGCCGCCACGGCCGCCGGCGAGGCGCTGGCGACGCTCGCTCAGGCCGAGGCTCCGGACGCTGCCCCCGATCATGACGGCAGCACGGCTGGATCCGTGGGGGCACCAGCGAACCCCCGGGCCCTGTCCCCGGCCGTGGCCGCGCTCACCCTCGACCAGGCGCGCGCGCGCATCCACCAGGGCGAACTGCTGGAAGGCATCGTCCAGCTCGACAGCTTGGTCGACGGCTTGTCCTCCAGTTCGTCGGATGGCGGTTCGCCTGCATCGTCCCAAGGGACGAGCGCGGATCCCGCACGGCAAGCGATCGCGCGCGAGGCCCGACATGAACTCGCCTCGGCGTCCTACGCGGCAGCGTGGCTGATGCGCCTCGAGGGGGCGAGCCCCGACGAATGGAAGCCCGATGCCGAGCAGGCGCGCCAGCAGTTCCGCATGCTGGCCGAGGATGGTGGCGCGCTGGCCGACCCGGCGAGCAGGAATCTGGAAGCGACCGTGCGCCTCGAGCGCATGGACCTCAGCGAGCTCCAGGGCCTGCCTTTGCCGTCGAACTGCAAGTGCAACAGCAAGAACCTCAGCCAGCGCCGTCGTCAACAGCGCGAGAGTCACGGCCACAAGCCGAACCCGCAGCAGCAGCAGAAGAAGGACGAGGATGCTCGCGAGCAGATCAAGCAGCAGACCAACGCCGCTGGCCAGCAGGCCCGCAGCAACGGGGATGGTTCGTGACTATCCGCCTCGGACCCGGCCGCCCCGCCAACCACGACTCCCTCAGGAAGACCATGATCCAGCGCGCCGCGAGCAGCATCACGTTCAGCATCACCGGACGCATCACCGGACGCATCACCGGCAAAAAGCCCGGGCGCATTCCCAGCGTCATCCGTCTCCACGCCTGCGTGGGCTGCCTGATCGCCATCGCCCTGTCGTCGCCGGTCGCGAGCCTGTCCGCGATGGAGGAATCAGATGATGCTCCGCAGGCCGACACCGCCCCGGCGCAGACCCCGCCGACGCCCGCCGAACTCGCCGCGAAGCAGCTATTGCAGATGCTGACGCAGGTCAAGCTGCCGCGCATGCCGGCGATGGCGCTGGTGGCGATGGCATCCGACGGTGTCGCGCGCAAGCCCGCGAAGGATCCGCTCCAGGATCGCGTCGAGCGCTTCGTCATCACTGTGCAGGCGGGCGCCTGGGACCGGGTCCACGAGGTGATCGCGTCGCTGCCGGCCGACGACCAGGGCAAGGTCTACGACCACATGCTCGGCGAGCTGTGCCAGAACGCCGTCCTGCTTCCCGCCGACGTCATCGCCTTGGGCGAATGCGCTCCTGGCGAGATCACCGACCAGCGGCTGCAGGTGCTTGGCAATCTGCTGCGCAACGCGCTCACGCTGGTGAGCGCGAGCGGCAGCCTGGTCGCCCAGCTCGAAGTCGGCACCGAGCACTTCGGCGGGCAGAGCCCGGAGAAGCGCGGTCGCGCAGCGGCGCTGCTGCTGGCCTCAGACCACGTCATCGAGGCCGGCCATTTCCTGCCGCCGCTCGAGCCCGCGCTGAAGAACCAGGATCTCGCGACCATCGACCTGCACGCGCGCTTCCGCATGGCCGTGGGCCTGGCGCAGAAGGATCCGGAGCAGCTGCGCAGCGCGTGGGATCTCACCCAGGCGATGCTCGCGCACCTGAGCGACGCCGATCCCGAGCAGTCGGCGCTGCGCATGTCCGGCATCAAGCGCTGCCTCGATCTGCTCGCCAACCTTCCCGAGGGCGTCGGCAACGCCTGGCTGATGGAGGTCTTCGGCGGCAAGCCATCCCAGGGCCGCCTGCTGCTGGCGGCGGTGGCGGCGCAGGTCGAGGCGCTCGCCGAATCGCCCGACGTGATGGCGCGCATCCAGGCACTGGGGACGCAGGCGCGCGTCGTGAACGGTCTGCTAGCGGCCGCTGCGCTCGATACCGAGCGCTGGCGACCGGCGCTCAATCTGCTGGCGCTCGGCTGGCTGCGCGAGGCCGAGGGCAGCATCGGGGCTACCGTAAATCAGATGGGCGACGAATACGACCAGGGTCAGGGTTTCTCGCGCGCGACTCCCGTGCGCTCCACCATGCGCCGGGGCGGCCGCCGCATCATGCGCTCCAACTCCTACAGCTACGCGAACCAAGGCGGCAACGGCAACGACGACCACCCGCCCATCCCAGCGGTTGAACTCCTCACCCTGGCACCGTCGGCGGGATGGCTCGCCAACCTCGATGTCGCCCTGGCGCAACGGTTGCGCAGCATCATCGGCGGCATGGTCGGGCGCTCGGGCGAATACGATCAGGCGCTCGCGCTGATCGCGAAACTCGCGCCCGACGAGCAGCAACGTGCCTTCGAGCTCGCCAAGGATCTGCTGCAGGTGTGGGCCCAGGGCCGAGGCGGCGGCAATCGCTACGGCATGGGCACCAATGGCAGCTATGGCGGGGGGCGCAGCTATTTTTACGCCGGCAGCGCCATCCCGCTGACGCGCGCGCGGCAGGCGCGCGACCTCACGGAGCTCGCCAAGCTGCTCGGCGAATTCCGCAAACTGCCGCTGCCTCCGTTGCCGCCCGAGCTGCAGGTGCAGGCCTTCTCCGCCTGCCACAGCCCCGCGGAGGTATTCCGCGCCGAGGACATCACGGCCGTCTTCGGCGACGTGCGAGATCTGCCGCCAGTTGCATCGGTGAACATCGTCTCGGCGATGCGTTCGAGCCTAGCCGGCCGATGGCGCAAGCCCGAGGTCCAGCAGCAGGCGGGCACCAAGCGCACCGACGCCGAGACCGTCGCTGAGGTGCGGCGTGGCTACCGGCTCGCCGACCAGTTGATCGAGAGCGCCCTGGTGAAGGCTCCTGACCACTGGCGCCTGTTATCCGGTCAAGGGGCGATCCTCTTCGACGAGGCCGAATTCGCCTACGGGCAGAAGGTGCCGCTCGCCGAGTACACGGGCCTGCGCGACCGCGCCTTCGCGGCCTTCGCCCGCGCGGCGGCATCGTACGCGGCGGGGCTGGCGACTTCAGACGAGGATCCCTCAGCCGACGCCTACGTGCAGTGGTTCCAATCCGCCCTGGGTGCGAGCGACATGGGGTACCTCACCCGGCAGCAGGAGGCCGACGTCGACCAGGTGGGGAAGGTGCGCGCCGCCATCGTGGCGCTGCCGGCGAAGGCCGCCGACCAGCACCTGGCGCTGTTCGGCGCCGAGATCGAGATGCGCATGCGTTCCATCGCTCCCGAGCTCAAGCCTCGCTACCTGCGCAACGCGCTGCGCGTGCTCGGGGATCACAAGAGCGGCGCGAAGGCGCGCCAGCTGCTGTCGTCGTACGACGATCTGCTTGGTGAGATCGGGCTGTCACTCGCCGTCGACGGCGATTCGACGGTCGGCGAGCATGCCTTCGGGATCCGTGTCGCGCTGCGCTACAGCGATGCGCTCGGCCGCGAGAGCGGCGGCTTCAACCGTTATCTGCAGAATCAGGTCTACACCCAGAACGGCGAGGAGGTGAATTACCGCAACGATTTCGAGAAGCGCCTGCGCGACACGCTCGGCGAGCGCTTCGAGATCATCTCGCTGGCCTGGAGCCAGCCGGACATCGCCCCGCGCGGATTCGGCAAGGAGGGCTGGCGCGAGACGCCACTCGCCTACATCGCGATGAAAGCCAAGGACGCTTCGGTCGATCGCCTGCCGTCGGTGCCGATCGATCTCGATTTCGCTGACGGCCAGGGCCAGGTGGTGCTGCCGGTGTCATCGGCGGTGGCGATCATCGACGCCCGCGCACATAACGCGCCGACGCGCCCCTGTCGCGACCTCAAGATCACCCAGACCCTGGACACGCGCGAACTCGCGAAGGGCGAGGCCTCGATCGAGATCCAGGCCGACGGCAAGGGCATCCTTCCCGAGCCCGACCGCCTGCTCGATCTCGAGGTGCCTGGTTTCACGCGGGTGAAGATCGACGACCAGGGGCTGGTGGTCACCGCCATCGACCCGGCCTCGCCGGACGCCGCGGCCCTCTGCCAGCGCCGCTTCCAGGCGCACTACCAGCGCCGCTCCGGCGACGCGACGGCGGAATTCCGCTTCCCAGTCGCGCGCATCGCCGGGACGGAAGCGGTCTACAAGCGCTATGTGGACGCGGATATCGTCGACGCCATCGCCAACGTGCCGCTCGATCTCGGAGCGATCCCTCGCGAGCGTTGGTCGCGGGTCGTGGCCGCGGCCGTCGCGGTGGTTGGTTTGGCGAGCCTGTGGTGGTGGCTGCGCCAAAGCCGTAGACCGGTGGTGGCATCAGGACCGCGCCATGCGCGCCCGGGCAAACTCACGCCCTTCACCGTGCTATCCCTGCTCAAGCGCATCGACGGCGATGCGTCCCTGGGTCTCGCCGAACGTCAGCGCGAGGAGCTGCGTGCGCGCATCGCGGAACTCGACCGGCGCTTCTTTGCCAGTGCCGAGGGTACGGTGGGAGACGGGGACGCATGGGAGTCGGAGGCGGAGCGCTGGCTGACGCTGGCGAACGGCGCCGGGCGCGACGCTCAGGTCTGATCGCGAGTGCCATCGGAATGAGGCGCCTCGGCCGTCGTCGCCGGATCGACTCGCCCCCATCGCCGCGCCAGCTCCGCCGCGGTCTCGAGGCTGCGCGGCTCCCAGCGCCCCATCCGTTCCGCCAGTGGTGCGAGCAGCGGATCGGCGCGCAACTCGCGCGCGATCGCATATCCGTCCGAATCCACATCGGCGTGGTGCAGCGCTTCCAAGAGGCGCCTCTGGTAGGTGGCAAGGTTGATGGCGGGGTGGTCGTGGTCAGGCATGCGCGGCCTCATATACCAGCGCGCGCAGGCGCATGAAATCGGTGCGGAATCCGCCACGCTCATCTTCGGTCAGCATGGTTCCGCCGAGCCGCTCCAGGAATACGTCCTCGAGCAGCGGGCAGCGCGCCAGCGCCGGCTCGATGAGCGCGAGGACCTCGTCGGGCACGGCGCCATCATGGGTGTCGCGACGGAATCGCCGTCCGAGGGGATCGGCTCGCGGATGCGACCAGCTGCCGCCCGAGACGTGGAGCTCGCGCACCCGCTCCAGGGGAAAAGCCGCCAGGAGGCGCTCGGGGTCGATGGCGAAGTTCACCGCCTGGCACCACAGGTTGTGCAGATCGAGCACCAGGAATGCCGGCGCCTCCGCCGTCGAGGCCGTCGACGCCGCAGATAGGATGTCCGCGAGCATCGGACCCTGCTCCCAGGCCTCGGATTCGCTGAAGGCGAGCGCCAGGTTCTCCAGCCCCGCGGGGACGCCGGTCACACGCGCGATGCGGGTCAGCGCCGCAGCGCCGAGCGCCACGGTCTCGGCACAGCGCGGCACCGGCAGGGGCGCACCATCGGCGAAGCCGGGAGCGGACATGAAGCCGACGTGCTCCGAGAAGCGGCGGTAGCGGCGGGGATCGCCTGCCAGGCGGGCGAACCAGCGTTCGTGACGCGTGGGAGCCTCGGCAGAGAAGGCGGACAGATGCACGCCGTGTCCGCTCAGTCGGCCCGCGTGTTCGTAGTGATCGAGCAGCGCCGCGCACCACGCTGGCTCGGGATGGCGCTCCCCGCATGGTGCCCAGAGCATGTCTGGACTCCACTCCAGCGCATCGACCACGCCATCGGCGAACAGCGGCAGCGACGCGGCGCGGAAATCCTCCGTCGTCATCAACGACAGGCCCACGCGCACCGGCGTCAGCCGCGTGGGCATCCGCTCAGCCCATGCCGCAGGCCGGACAATAGTCGCCGCGGGAGCGGATCGGCCGCGCCGGCGGAGCAGGTTGGCCGACGATCGGAGTTGCGGACGGCGGCTGCACCGGTGTCACGCATCCAGCAGGCGCGCCAGCCGTCTCCACCGCTGAGCGTGCCGAGAGCGCGGAGGGGGCCGGCTTCCCGCCATGCGGGATGAAGCAGATGGCGCCGATGGCGCCTATCAGCATCAGGTCGATGACGTGGTCGGGGATCTTCATGGTCAGCCCCGTCCGCAGCCGGGACAGGGATCGTGGGCGACGATCGGCCGGCCCACCGTGGGCGCATCGGCGCGGGGCATGGCGCAACCCGGAGCGTTCACCGGATCCGTGTGGAGCGGGACGTCTGGAACCACGCTGGCGATGGGAGCCTTCGTGGTCGGCATCGCGGCGACCGCGGCCTTGGTCCCATGCGGGATGAAGCAGACGGCGCCGATGGCGCCGATCAGCATCAGGTCGAGGACGTGGTCGGGGATCTTCATGGCAGGCTCCAGGGGAGGATACCTGATAGACGGAGCAGACGTCGGGAGGTTCGCTGGGAGGTTCGCCGGGACATTCGGTTGGAACAGGCATCAGGAAGGACGCGGTGATGTGCAACGGTTGCAATCGGTTCTGATCGCTGCTGCCCCGCTTCCATCCTGTCGTCTCGATCTCCTAGACTCTTGCTGCGGGCCTCTCTGTGCCCACCGCCAACGCCTTCGCCGCCGGCAGGATCGCCAGCAGCGCCAGCGCCTGGACCGCGTGGTAGAGCGCGTTGTGATCGAACAACGGATGCGGGTCCAGGCGCAGGGCCTGGATCGCCGCCGCCACGAAGGTCAGGGCCACGCCGGCGGTGCCGGCGCCGAAGCGGCGGTCGCGCCTGCGCCACCACAGCCACGCGAAGCGCCCGAGCATCGCCGCTGCCGGCGGCAGGTAGAAGGCGATCGCCACCCTGAACTCGCGCGCACCGATCAGCACCGCCATGGCGTACGCCACCAGCAGCGCGGTCGCGGTGCCGACCACCCAGCGGAAGCTCTGGCGCTTCAGGCCGCTCGCACAGATCCCCCACATCGCCAGCGCGGTCACGCCGATCGACAGCAGGGTCGCCGTCCACAACGCTTCGTGCACGCGCTCGCCGTCCGTGGGATAGAAGCCGTGCGAGGTGCCGCCGACCACGCCAGCGACGATCAGCGATACATAGAACAGCGTCGTCCACGGCCGCGACCGTCCGGGCCAGCGCTCGCAGCACCACGCGCACCACGCGCATTCGGCTGCGATGACGTAGTCGCTCAGGGTGACGGCGGGCTCGAACATCGGACCGCTACGATGGCGAAGACGGAAGGCGTGGAAGGGGGAGAGCGGGAGGGAGAGATGGGACATCCGAAGGACTGAGGATCCGTTTCAGGCGACGCAGTCAGCCTGACCTACCTGCACTTGCCGTTTCTTCATGGGGGGCAGGCCGGCGTAAGGCCCCGGTCGGTAGGGGCAGGCCGATGTTGGGGGGCCGTAGCCCCCCACCGACAGTCAGCGTGTTCGATGGTGAGCGTGGGGTAGCCGAAGGCGACTGCGACGGTACCGGTGAGACGCAGCGGTTCGCCGCGCTCGAGCAGTGCGCCATAGGCGCGGTACGCGTCCGGGAACCATACGGTCTCGGTCAGGCCGGTCTCGTCCTCGACGGTGACGAAGCACATCGCCTCGAAGCGCGGGGTGTCGAGCTCCACGCCGTCCTCGTCCTTGCTGTAGGTGGCGCTGACGCGCTTGCGCGCGATCGGCCAGGCGATCACCGAGAGGCGCCGGCGATCGGCGCGCGCGGTGATGTCGCGGCAGAACACCGCGCGCTTCGGCAGGTGCCACAGGCACAGCGGATGGCGCTCGGGCAACAGGCCCAGGCAGGCGTAGCGTCGCTGGCGCACCACCTCGAGCGGCAGGTCGCGCAGCGGCGGCGGCACCGGATCGGAGAGGTCCTCGGCGAGCAGATCGAGGATCGCCTGCCCGGCCACGCTCGGCGGATGGATGAACGCCTCGGCCTCGCGCGACACCACCGTCACCAGCCAGGTGCGCTGTGCCGTGTTCAGGTGCGGGAGCAGCGCGTCGAAGGCGCCGCCGTCATCGAGCGCCTTCATCTCGTCGGCCTGGATGCGGCAGCGGGACTTCAGCTCGCGCAGGCTCCGGAAGGGACAGCCGTCCTGATGTCCGAGGACGGACGACGGACGACGGACCACGGACCGTTCCCTGATGATCGCCTCCGCCGTCGCCATCGACAGGCCCGTGACCAGCTGGAAACCGATGCGGATGGCGCCCGCGCCCTCGCGCTGGGTCTTCCAGGCGCTGCGCAGCACGCACGGGCCGCGGATCTCGACGCCGAGGCGGCGCGCCTCCTCGACGTAGGCGGCGGTGTGGTAGTAGCCGCCCTGGTTGGCGATGACCCGCGCCATGAAGTGCGCCGGATGGTGGGCCTTGAGGTAGGCGCACTGGAAGCTCACCACCGCGTAGCTGGCGGAGTGCGCCTTGCAGAAACTGTAGCCCGCGAACGACGAGATCATCCGCCACACCCAGTCGAGGACATCCTCGGCGACGCCGTTGGCCAGGCAGCCCTCGCGGAAACGATTCGCCAGCGCCTGCAGGCGGGTCCCGGTGTCGCTGCGCCCCAGCGCCTTGCGCAGCTCGTTGGCCTCCTTGCTGCCGAAGCCGGCGAGCGCTTGCGAGACCAGCATCACGTCCTCCTGGTATGAGAGCACGCCGAAGCTGTCGCTGAGCAGGCCGCGCAGCGCCGGGTGCGGATACCATTCCCGGAGCTCCGCTTCCGGCACGTCGCCGCCGGTCTCCTTCGAGCGGTGGTAGCGTCGGATGTAGGTGTCGATGAAGTTGGTGCCCGCTGGGCGGATGATGCTGCTGTGCACCACCAGCCGGTCGAAATCCGGACTGCCGACCTTGGCCTGCAGCTGGCGCATCGATGGGCTCTCGACGTAGAACACGCCCATGGTCGCTCCGCGCGCGACGATGTCCTTCGTCCGCTCGTCCTCCATCGGGTTCCACGAGAGCAGCTCGAGCGGATTGCCATCCACCTCGAGGTCTTCGAGGCAGTCCCGCAGCACCGCCAGGCTGCGGTTGCCGAGCACGTCGACCTTGATGAATCCGAGATCCTCGGCGCCGTCCTTCTCCCAGGCGATGGTCGGCACGCGCAGCCGGCCATGTCCGGGCACCTCGAGCGACTTCGCCGCCGGATGCACCGGCACCAGCTCGCGCACTGGACGCGCGGTGATGACCACCCCGCCGCAGTGCAGGCCAAGGTGGCGCGGCGCGCCGGCGATGGCGTCGGCGGCGGCGATGATGGCTGGCCACGGTTCGGGCGGTTCGACGCCCTGTCCATAGAGATCGGATTCGCGCAGGCGCTGGCTCATCGTGGCGATGGCGCCATCGGGGATGCCATGCGCGCGCGCTGCCTCGCGAAGCGCCGCCCAGCGGTGCATGCCCTGGTGGGTCGCGACCATCGCCACGTGCTCGCGCCCGTAGCGCGCGATGGTGCGGCCGATGACCTCGTCGCGCTCGTCCCAGGCGAAATCGACATCGATGTCCGGCGGATCGATGCGCTCGGGCGACAGGAAGCGCTCGAAGACCAGATGGTACTTCACCGGGTCCACGTTGGTGATGCCCAGGCAGTAGCAGACGATCGATGAGGCGCCCGATCCGCGACCGCAGGTGTGGTGGCCGTCGGCCAATTCCCACACCATCAGGATGTAGCCGGCGAAGCGCTTGTCGGCGATGATGCGCAGCTCCTTCTCGAGCCGTGCCCGCGCCGCGGCGCGGGCCACGTCGCACTGCGCCTGGTAGCGGTCGACCAGTCCCGTCTCGGCGCGTTCGCGCAGCAGGGCATCGGGATCGATGTCGCGTCCGAACAGCCCGGCCCCGCGCGGCGGCAGATGCAGCTGCGGTCGCCCCTGCTCGTCCTGCCCGCCCGGCAGCCAGCGGCAGCGCGCGGCGAGCGCGGCGCCGGCGTCGAGCTGCTCCTCGTATCCCGCGTACGCCGCGGGCATCGCGCACAGGTCGGTGAGCGCGTTCCCGGCATGGCGGGCGTCCTCGCGGCGCACCGTGCGCCGCTGCCGGATCGCGGCGAGGATGCCGGCGGCGGCGCGGCCGCGGTCGTCGTGGTGTGTGAGGATCGGCGCCGACGCGACGGGGAACGCCACCGGCGTCTGCTGGGGACGGACGTCCGCGCGCCACCAGATCTCGGCGCCGAGATCGCGCAGGCGGCGGCCCCACGCCTCGTCGCGGACCAGCGCGACGAGGCCGGTGCAGTCGAGGCCGTCGCGGGCCGCGCCACCGCGCCGCCACCGCGCCCATGCCTCGGGCTCCTCGTGCCGCCACGACAGCAGCAGGCACAGGCGTGCGTAGGCGGTCTCGGTCGGGGCGAGCAGCAGGGTGTCCTCGTCCTCGTCCTCGCCCTCGCCCCGGGCGAGCTCGACGGTGGCGCCGATGCCGACCTTGCCGCGCCCCCAGTGATCGATGCAGGCCGGCAGCCCGAGCACGTCGTCGCGGTCGGCGAGGATCGCCCACGGCTCGGCATCGGCATCGGCATCGCCATCGCTATCGGCATCGCGATCGTGATCGGACCGAACGGCGAGCGTAGGCGCGTCCTGGACGCGCGCGGGTCCGGCGACGGCCGCTCCTGAGGTGCGCGCGCGCTCGAGGGCGCGCACCGCCGCCAGCACCGCGCCACCGGCGGCCTGGTCGGACGGATGATTCGCGCCGCGCCGGTCCTTCGCCGCCTGGAGCGACGAGTCGGCGTCGTCGCCACGCAGCCCGACCAGCGCTTGAGCCCACTGCTCCGGCGAGGCGGTGCCGCGCAGCAGGCTGTAGGTGGTGCGGACCGCCAGCAGCGGCAGCCGCCAGCCCGCGAGCCGCGCGCGGATCCGCCGCCCGAGGTCGCGCGCCTGGGACAGGCGCCGGTCGTGCTCCTCGTGGAGCTCGTGATCGAGCGTGTGGTTGATCAGCTGCTGGTTGGGCTTGGTGGGCAGGGGGGGCAGGGCCATGGCGTCGTCCGTGCGATATAGGTCAGTAAGGACCCATATCCATAACCGCCATCCGACTCGAGCAAGACCGAAACCTCAACGATTCCCGCACGAGATCAGCAGCTACGCTCTAAGCCTTGGAACGTTCAGGAGCTGCGTCGATGCTACGGCAGAAGTGCTGGACCAGGACGTGCACGCACCCGGTTTTCTTCGAGGGCAGCGCGGCGATGACGAAGTGATCCGAGATGCCCTGGGGCATCTGCCGTCGGCAGGAAGCAGCCGCCACTCACGCAGGAAAGAAACGCAGCAGTTCGCGGGCGACCAGCTCGTGGCCGGCACGGTTCGGATGGTTGTACCAGCTGAGCAGATCGTCGAGGTCGGCACCCGCGGCGACGGTGCGCGCGAACGCATCGAGGCTGTCGACGAGGCCGGTGCCGAGTTCGTCCGCCAGCGCTCGTACCTGGTCGGCATGCCGACGCAGGTCGTCGCCATCACCGCCGGGGGCCTGGGTGCGATCGGGTGTCGGCGTCAGGAGCAGGACCCGCGCGCCATGATCGAGCGCGCGTGCCGCCATCGTCGTCCACGCCGTGCGTGCCGCCGCGAGCGCGCCGCGATCGTTGAGGCTGTAGTCGATGCACAGCACGTCGGGCCGGTGGCAGAGCACCTGGCTCTCGAAACGACGCGCGCCGCTCTCGGAGGTCTCGCCACCGATGGCGGTGACGATGACATTGACCACCGCGAACGGGAAGCGCTGCTTCAGGCCGACGTGCAGCAGGTGGGGATAGGCGTTCAGGCTATCGACCATCGGCGTGGCGAAGTAGCCGGCGGGCACGCTGTGCCCGTGGCAGACGACGTTGATGGCGCGATTCTGCGGCCAGTGCTTGCGCAGCTCCTCGACGATGGGCAGGAGGTAGGTCTTCTGGTCGGCGCGGGACATGTCGGATTACTCGGCGTCTTCGCAGAGGCGCATCGAACGCAGGCGCTTCATCACGGCATTCTTGCGGCCGAAGTAGTCGTGCAGCTCGCGGTACTCGGCGAACAGCGTGTCGTAGGTCTCCTCGACGCCGCGGTTTGGCGTGAACACCAGCTTCTTGACGCCGCCCATGGCCTTGGCGGCGGCGGCGAGCGAATCGTAGCCGCCGCGCGCCTTGCCGGCGGCGAGGGCGCCGAAGATCGCCGAGCCCACCGCCGGTGCCTGCGCCGAGCGCGCGAGCTGGATCGGGCGCTGGCAGACGTCGGCCACTACCTGCATGAACAGCTGGTTCTTCTCGGCCAGGCCGCCGCAGGCGATGATGCGGTCGATGCGCACGCCGTTGGTGGCGAAGGTGTCGATGATCATGCGCAGGCCGAAGGCCAGGCCCTCGATCAGCGCGCGATAGACCTCGGCCGGGGTGGTGTGCAGGTTCATGCCCACCAGCAGGCCGCTGAGGTTGGCGTCGACCAGCACCGAGCGGTTGCCGTTCCACCAGTCGAGCGCGAGCAGGCCCGATCCGCCGGGCCCGAGCGCCGTAGCGTCCTTCTCGAGCCGCTCGTGGCCCGGATCGCCCTTGGCGAGGAAGCGCGACAGCCAGGCGAAGTGATCGCCGAAGCCGGACTGCCCGGCCTCGAAGCCGTAACTGCCGGGCACCACGCCGTCCTTCACCACGCCGCACATCCCGGGAACGATCTTCTTCTCGGGGCCGCAGAGGATGTCGCAGCAGCTGGTGCCCATAATCGCGACCAGCACGCCGTTGGCGCTATCGCCGCCGTAGCCCTCGGATCCGCCCACGCCGCACGCCGGCACGCTGACATGAGCATCGACATTGCCGACGGCGACCGCGATGCCGGGCTTGAGGCCCATGCGCTTGGCCATCGCCGCGGTCAGTTCGCCGGCCTTGCGGCCGAGCGGCACCGGCTGGCCGAGCTTGTCGACCAGGTTGGCGAGCTTGGGGTGCAGCGACGCGCAGAACTCGCGGCTGGGATAGCCGGACTGGTCGTCCCAGATCGCCTTGTAGCCGGCGGTGCAGGCGTTGCGCGTCTCGACTCCGGTGAGCTGCCAGACGATCCAGTCGGCGGCCTCGATGAACCGGTCGGCGGCGTCGTAGACCTCGGGCGCCTCGTCGGCGACCTGCGCGACCTTGGGGAACAACCACTCGCTCGAGATCTTGCCGCCGTAGGTGGCGAGCCACTCCTCCTCGCGCTTGGCGGCGAGCTCGTTGAGCTTGTCTGCCCACGGCTGCGCAGCGTGGTGCTTCCACAGTTTGATCCATGCGTGCGGGTTGCGCTTCCACTGCTTGGTCAGGCACAGCGGCGTGCCGTCGGCCTTCACCGGCAGCACCGTGCAGGCGGTGAAGTCGGTGCCGATGCCGATCACCTGCTCGGGCTTGGCCTTGGCCTTGCGCAGGATCGCCTTGGTGGCCTTCTCGAGCACCACCAGGTAATCCTCAGGATGCTGCAGCGCCCAATCCAGCCCGAGCTTCTCGCCGGTCGGCAGCTTCTTGTCGATCACCGCATGCGGATACGCCACCACATGGCTGGCAACCTCCTTGCCATTGCGCACGTCGACCAGCACCGCCCGCCCGCTCTCGCTACCGAAATCATAACCGATGGCATAAGGCATGGCTGAGTCTCCTGCGTGGGCCGCACATGGTGCGTCGCCCTTCCGCCCTGCAAGCGCGCCACCACCCACCCGTCGCGCCCTTGTCTACTCTACTCGCCTCATGCATGCATCCGCATGCCATGGCCCCGCCATGGCGAGTCCTCTCCAGCCCCCAGGATCCCATCCCACTTTTCCAGCGCGAGGACCATTATCGTCCACGAGGCCAAGGCGGCGACGACGCCGCGTGGCAGCGCCACGCTAGGAGAAGCCAACGCAGGCATCGTGGACGAGAATGGCCGCAGCGCTCTTCACAGGAGGAAGGTGGAACGGGTGAGGGGAATCGAACCCCCGTGTTCGGCTTGGGAAGCCGCTACTCTACCATTGAGCTACACCCGCGTGACCCGCGTGACCCGCGTGCCGTGGGACGGTGGCGTCCGGCTGGGAGTTTTGCCGCCCGGCGCCTCGGTTCAACCCCGGACTCTCCGGCCCATCAACGGTGGCGGGATCACCGGCGGACGGCGAACGGGATCGCCATCAGGACCAGCGACACCGCGATGGCCGCCCAGGTCACCGAGATGACCAGCGGCGCGACGATGATGCCGATGCCGCAGGCCAGCGCGACCCAGTGCTGCTGCTTCTTACCATAGACGAAATAGGCGCTGCCGACGCAGCCCAGCACCAGGCACAGGTACATCGTCCACGGGCCGTCGTCCATGGTGCCCAGCGTAGCCGTGGCCCGGATGGCGGCCACTGGCGACCCGCGGTTCCGGGCGCCAGGGCGCGCGCTAGGATGGCGGCGTGGACGACCTGCTGCGATCCGAGCGCTGCTTCACGCATCCTGGTCTGCCGCTGAACGTCGCGCGGGTGCGGGTGGACGCCGACGTGGTTCCGCATCAGCACGAGTTCCAGGAGATCGTCTCCGTGGCGCGCGGCCGCGCGACCCACGTCGTCGAGCTGATGGGCGCGGGCACGCGGCCGCTGCGCGCCCAGCGCTACGCCCTGCTGCCGGGCGACTGCTTCCTGGTCGCGCCGGACGAGCGCCACGCCTTCCGCGAGGCCAAGGGCCTGGTGGTCTACAACATCCTGTTCCTGCCCGAGCTGATCGCGAGCGAGCGCACGCGCCTCGAGACGATCGCAGGATTGTCCGACTTCCTGTTCGTCGAGCCGATGTTCCGCCACGAGGCCGAGGGCGTGCCGAAGATGCACCTCGATGTCGACGAACGTGCGCGGGTGCTGTCGTCACTCGATGCGATCGTCGAGGAGCTCGCCCAGGGCGCCGACGGTTTCGATGTCATGGCGCGCGCCCGGTTCCTGACCCTGCTGGTGCAGTTGGCGCGCGCCTGGCATCGGCAACGCGGCAAGCCGAGCGTGGCTCCAGCCTCGGTGGGGCAGCGCCAGGCGCTCGACGCCGCCATAGCCTTCATCGAGGAGAATTACGGCGAGGACATTTCGCTGAAGTCGATCGCCGACCGCGCCTATCTCAGCCCGCACCATTTCTCGGAGCAGTTCAAGCGCCACTGCGGCCTGCCGCCGTGGGAGTTCCTGGTGCGCTTGCGCATCGACCGCGCCAAGGAGCTGCTGCGCGCGAGCGACCGCAGCGTCACCGACATCGCCCTGACCGTCGGCTTCGGCGACAGCAGCTATTTCGCGCGGGTGTTCAAGGTGCAGGCCGGCCTGACCCCGCGCCAGTTCCGGCTCCACTCCCGGCCTCCAGGGGGATGAGGCGGGCCTAACCAGGGGCTTGTCGGAGGAAAATCCGGTATGCCCTGCGACGACTGCTGGAAGCGCAGGTCAGGCGGCGGGTAGGGTGGTGGCACCATCGCCCCGCCCACCACCAGCCGGAGCACCCATGCTAGCCCTCGCCTCCCCAGCCCCAGCCATCGCATCAACCGACAGTTCGACGGTTTCCGTCGACCACATCGCGCGCTTCCAAGACGAGGGCTTCGTCGGCGTGGCGAATGTGATTCCCCGCGATGAGGCGCTGGCCTTCCGCGCGGCGGCGCTCGCGATCGCGGACGGCCCGGAGACGGTGGCGTATTCCAACCGCGCGGTCTTCCAGCAATTGGTGAATGTCTGGCGAACCAGCGAAGCCATGCGTGCGCTGACCTTCCACCCGGCGTTGCTGGCGGCGGTGAATAGGCTCGCGGGCCGCCCAATGCGCCTGTGGCACGACCACATCCTGATCAAGCGACCGCGCAACGAGACGCCCACCGAGTTCCATCAGGACCAGCCGTACTGGTCGATCGAGCGCGGAACCTTCACCATCTCGGCATGGATCGCCCTCGGCGATGCCTCGGTCGAGAGCGGTTGCATGGGCTTCATCCCGAAGACCCACGTACGCCGGGATCTATCGGCACAGGACCTGAACAACGCCGGCAGCCTCATTGGCATGTGGCCGGACCTGGAGTTCGCCGAACGGACGATCGTGCCCCTGCAGGCTGGCGGCTCCACGTTCCACCAGGGATTCTGCGCACATCGCGCGGGGGCCAATCATACCGACGTGCCGCGCGTGGCGTTCAGCGTCATCTTCGTCGAGCGCGGCGCGCGCTTCAACGGTGCCGAGCATTGCGTGACCCAAGGACTCGGGCTGACGACGGGGGACCAGCTGCCCGACCACATGTGTCCGCCGATCTGAGCGTTTCCGTTTCCGTCAGTGCGTTCCATCCTGGAACCAGGAAACGACAACGCCTCCACCGTCCGGCAATGTGGCACGGACGGGGAGGCGTCGAACGACGAGACAGATGCCCGGATCAGTGGTGGCTGAGTTCCGGATGTCCCACGTAACGCAGCAACGCGTCGAGGTCGTTGGCGAAGTAGTCGCGGAACACCTGCTTGATGAACGCGGTCTTGTACTCGTCTTCGCCGATGGAAGCCGAGAACATGTGCGACCGCTGCGCGGTCTTCTTCTGTTCGAGCAGATTGCGCCGCGCCAGGTTGCGCATCACGGTCAGGAAGGTGGTGTAGGCCAACGGCCGGGAGCCATGGTCGCCGTTGAGAGCCGTCATCACCGTCTGCACAGTCGAAGGACCATGCTTCCAGATGAAGTGCATGACGCGGAGTTGCAGTGGTCCGACCTGCTCGACCGGCTTGTTGGCCGGATCGACATGAGCCACATGCACCTCGTGGTGATTCGGGTCGAGGGGTTCGAGGGAATCGGTGATCATAAATAGCCATCCTGCCGCTATGGAAGTACTGCCCTGATCGGCAGTCGATGACGGGCAGCGGCATGCCCGAGGACCTCATTATAACCACATCTGCTGGGCAGATAGGAACTATCCTCGCATCCCGTACAGGGGCGCCACGAGCCCTACGCCCCCATACGCTCAGCCGTGTACAAGAGAGGTTTGAGAAGCGTTGGTCCCATGGGCGCCCGCGTCCATGATGGCGGAGGGCATTGCGGGCGAGTGTGAGCGGACGAGCATGCTGCCGATGGCCGAGGACGTTGGAACATCCACGCGGGCCATCGAGACCCGCACGCCGGCTGCGACTGGCGTCTTCGCCCTGGCCACGCGCGGTCTCGAGCCGGTGGCGGCAGAGGAGATCGGCCGCATCCCCGGCGCGGTGGTGCTCGAGACCGCGTATCGGCGCGTATCGGCCCGCTGTGCGGACGCGGGAGCGCTGCTGGCGCTGCGCTGCGTGGATGACGTCTTCCTCGAGGTCGCGTCCTGGAGCGGCATCGGCCGACCGCGCAGCGTGCTCGCCGAGCTGACCGCGCTCGCTTCCAGGCTCGATCTACGACCTGCGCAACGCGCATGCGCCGCGGTGCGATCGATCGCGGCGCGGCCGACGTTCTCGGTCACGCCGAGCTTCGTCGGGAAGCGCAACTACGGCAACGAGGAGATCAAGGCGGCGATCGCCGGGGCGGTCGCCGCCCGCCACGGTTGGGAGCATCGCGAACGCGACGACGAGTCGGATCTCAACCTGCGCGTATTCATCGAGCACGAGCGCGCCCACCTCGGGGTACGCCTGGCCGCGCGTCCGCTGCACGAGCGCGGCTACAAGCGGGCCCATGTCCCCGGCTCGCTGCGGCCCTCGATCGCCGCCGCCATGGTCGCGCTCGCGCGCATCGGACGCGGGCACCTGGCCGTCGATCCGTGCTGCGGAGCCGGGACCATCGTCATCGAGGCCGGCGCAGCCGGGGCATGCGCGATCGGCGGGGATATCGATCCCGCGGCGGTGGCAGTGGCGCGCGACAATACCGCCTCCGCCTCCGCCTCCGCCGTCGCCGGGCTCGCGCCACCCGCGCGCTGGGACGCCCGCGCGCTTCCGCTCGCGGACGCATCGGTGGATCGCCTGGTGTGCAATCTCCCCTGGGGCGTGCAGGTGAACGCCGGCGCCGATATCGGCGATCTCTACACGCGGATCAGCGCGGAATCCCTGCGGGTGCTCGCGCCAGGAGGAGTGATCGTGACGCTCACGCACGCGCCCGAGCTGCTGGCGTTTCCGGGCATGGCCCGCGAACGGACGATCGAGATCAGCGTATCCGGACAGACGCCGGTCATCGCGGTCTTTTCGAGTATGTCTCCCTGATTCGTCAACCCGCCGACATGGGCGGCGGAGCGCGCATGGCTTCTAACGGTGCACTACGCAGATCCGTGTCCATCGCTACCACGGCCTAGCGGCGCACGCGTTCACAAAGACAGGGCCCTGATCCGCCATGCGACGAATGCATCCTCGAGGATCTCGCGCGTCAGGTGGTTGAACGGCACCGCCATGAACGCCTGGTACGCGGCGAGCGCGGCGCGGGGATCGCCTTCCAGTTCCGCACGCAGCGCATGGCCGAGAACGAGACGCGCCTCGGTGCCGTAGTGCACCGGCTGCGCGAGGTATGCCGCGTCGTCGATGGTACCCAGCACGAGATCCGCCAGCTTGTGGAGCTGCTGCATGTATTGGATCGGGTACCGCTTCGAGACCAACGCTATGCGGTCTCGAGCCGCGCCGCGATCGCCCCCAATGGCTTGCACCATCGGGGCCAGGAGATGGTGCGAGAACATGGTCGACTGCTGCGTGAAGTCGGTGGGACCGGCGGCGACGCGTTCGAGCAGGGCCACGCCGCGTGGATCGTTGGCCTCTCGCCAGCGTAAGCCGACGAGAGAGCGGATCTCCTCGTGATCACGGCCTTCCGCCAGGCCCTGCTCGATGTGGCCAGCGGCGATCTCGGCCATCGCTCGCATGCGCGGATGTTTGGCCTGCGCGAGCACGTCGTCGTAACGGCCGAGCGCGATCATGGCGAGGAAACGGGGGCTGCGATCGGCGCTGTCGTCACGGGGTGTCTCGGGATAGAGGCGCAGGATGTCCTCCCATCGCCTCTGGCCGAGAAGGATCTCGACGCACAACGCATCGTCGGGATTGGCGAGCAACGGTTCGAACTCACCCCGCACGTACTGCTTGAAGGTGACATTCCATTCGTCGCCCTTGCCGGCGAAGAGCTCTTCCGCGGAACGGCTGCAATTCGAGATCGCCGAATGCAACCAGCTGTTGGTCGGATATTCGGCCAGCTCACGGTCGAACTGGCCCGCCTGGTAGAGTGCTTGGGCGTATTCGTGGGTTCCTCGCGGAATTGAGGCGAAGGCGTCATCGAGCCGTCCCAGCTGGATCAGGCGCAAGCCGGCGGCGCTGATGAAGGCGTTGTTCTGCCACGGCGTGCGGTAGCGATCCGACCACTGCCGGATCTCGGCGATGGCTGCGACGATGCGCTCCGCGATATCAGGCGGATAGGGGTCGTCCGAGGGATCCTCGACCGGCTTGGGTTTGAGCAGCTCGAGACGCTCCTCGCCCAATTCGCGCAGCACCGTACATGATATCGGGTGCCCAGGGAATGCGGCAAGGGCTGTGCGCAACGTGCGTTCGACCTCATCATCATGCGACTCGACAGCATTCACCAGGCGGGCATGGAGCGAGAATGGGACCAGTTCGTGGCGTGGATTGCCTTTCTCGAACGACTCGAGCAGCGCGATCCCGCGATCCACGTGCGCTAGGCGAAGAGCGCACATGCCCAGCCAAAACGATGCGTTCACCGCCAGATCGCTTCCCGGGTACGCGCTGGCGATCTCCTGATATTGGCGCTCGGCCTCGACGAAGTTCCCCAGTTGGTAGAGTTTCGCGGCCACCGCCAGCGGTGAGACGCGCTGCGGCAGGGGGCGCTGATAGACGTGCAGGTTGGCGATGCGCAGATCCTGGTTGGTAAAGCAGTCCAAGCCGAAGCGTTGCGGCAATTCGTGCTCGACATCCATGAAATCGAGGACTTTATTTCCGTCGATGCTGAGCTGCGCGTGCCGGTCCTTCCTTTCCATGACGAAATGGTAGGCGTGGTTCATGACGAATGGACGCTCAGCGACCCGCATGTCCACCATGCGGAATTCCGCCCCGGTGGTCATCACCATGAAGGTGGTGTCACCCCAAGACGAGATATGGAAGGTGTAGCCGGACTCGCGATTGTCGCCGATGAAGCAGTTGAGGTTCTGTTGGGTGCGAATCGCGGTGTAGTCCCATTCGACCTTGAAATCGCCGCTGATGGTGCGCTTCCATTCCAGGTCGAGCGCATAGTTGCCGCAGATGAGATCGAGTGATCCGCCGCCATAACTGAATTTCTGCGCGTCGGTGAAGGGCACCGACTCCCAGGTGCCTGGGCCCCATGCAGGCTTGGTCATCAGGTCCCACTCCGCCGACAGGTTCTCTGGCGTGGCGTGGACCAGATCCAGGTTGCATGGGCCCGACCAATCCTGGCGCTCCTTCAGCTTCTCGCCCACGAGCGCCGTCCCGATCGCTGATACCATTGCCACGGCAGCCGTGGAGATCCAGAACACACGGCGATTCCTGCGGTACCAGCGCAGCAGGCTCAGGCGCCAGCCCTCGCGCAGCGCGGTCACCGCGAACCCCGCCTGGTAGCGTTCGAGATCCCGCACCAGTTCCTTCATGGTGGGATAGCGGTGGGCCGACTGCGGCGCCATCGCCTTGAGGCTGATCTCGACCAGCGCACGCGGAGCCGCGCGCAGCTCATCACTGGTCGGTGGATCGATCTCGCCGCGCTGCTTCCGCTCCCAGAACGTCTCCGGATCATCTGCCCAGGTCGGGAAGCGCAGCAGAAGCGCATGGAACAGCGTGGCGCCAAGGCAGTACACGTCGCTCAGTGGAGTCGATTGTTCGCGTCGAGCCTGCTCGGGGCTCATGTAGATGGGCGTGCCGTAGAGCTTGGAGGTTCCCGTGGTGGGCCACTGCGTGGCGCTGCCCCAATCCAGGACCAGGACTTCGCCGAAATCGCCGAGCAGGATATTGTCGGGCTTGATGTCCTGGTGGACGAGGCCGTGGTCGTGCGCGTACGAGAGCGCGTTGCCGACGCCGATGATGATGCTGACCAGCGCGTTGGTGGATGCGATCCGCGCATCACGGTGTCCGTCCGTGGATCGCTGGATCGCCTCGCCCAGGGTCTGGCCCGAGACCTTGCCCATGGTGAAGTAGGGCTGCCCCTGGCTGGTGATGTCGATCTCGTACACCGGCAGCACGTTGGGATGGGTCAGCGACGCGGTGATGCGCGCCTCGTCGATGAACGATGCTACGCCGGAACGATCGGCCACCGCGGTGGTGGTGAGCACCTTCACCGCGACTTCGCGGCCGAGGTTGCGGTCGCGCACGGCAAAGACCTGGCCGGTGGCGCCGACCCCGAGCATCCCGTGCAATTCGTAACGCGTGCCGCTCGTCGGCTCCTGATCGGAGAGCAGTCCGTGCGAGCGCAGACGCTCCCCCAGGGCCTCGCCGGCGAGCACCGGTGGTCCCGCCTCGGCTGTGGGTTGTCGCGGAGCGAAGCCGGTGGTCTGGGTGCGCAGGTAATGAGCCTGCGCTCCCTCGGCTGTCAACGAATCGCCGGGGACGGTGCGTGAGAATGCCTGCTCGGAGGCGGGCGGTGGACCGCCGCCGACACTCGACCCCTCAGGCATGCCGTGTACTCACTCCATATGATACCACATGACGGCATCGGAAGTGTGAATGGAACTTCCTGGATGCGGTCTGTCGATCGGCGAGACAGATGTGGAGGCGGCGTCTCCTAGTGGCTTGGCTTATTGACGGTGTGCATCCCGGCCTCTGAGGGGCGACCTGCCCCGTTGGGGGCCGAGGTCACGCCATCGCCAGGAACGGCTCCCGCGGCGATCTGGAGAATCGCCGCCGGACCGGGGTTTCCCGCCTCGTCCGCCAGAGTGAGGGGTATGGCCTGGCCGTATCCCACTACCAGCCGCGCGGGCGGCTTCACCGGACGCGCGAACGAGAGCGCGACGCGGGTGCCCTGCGCCTGAGCCTCGGTGCACGTGTTCACGCCATCCTTGTCCAGCACGCAGAAGTCACCCGCGGCGCAGGCGGCGATGCGCTTGGTCTCGGCGAAGTGCGCCATCACGGTGCCGCCCTGCCCCAGCGTGGCGGCGTCGAGCACCGGGCCTGGCCAATCGATGTCCTTGCGATGGTAGCGGGTCTTGAGCAGCGCTTTTGCGATCCGCTCGCCGAGCGAGAAGTAGCCCTCGCGCGTCAGGTGGCCGCCGTCTCCCTGCATCGGCAGGCCGAGGGCCGGAACCAGCAGCGCATTGCCGTCATCGATGACGAAGCAGCGCTGCGCCTCGCGGATGGCGACGGCATTGGCTACGGAAGGTCCCCAGTAGGCGAGTTGGATGATCACCGCGGTCATCGTCGGATTCCTCGCCGACTTTCGAACCCGGGCGATCAGATCGCGCAGCTTCGCCTGGTAGGTCGGCGTATCCATCGCGGTGTTCGCATCGCTTTCGCCCTGGTACCATAGGAATACGCCGGCGCCCTCGCCGCCCTGCTCGTGGATGCTGCGTTCGAGGCCGACCATGTCGACCGCGCCGGGATCCCAGTTCGCGATCGGCTTGCCCGGATCCGCGAATCCGGTGAGGCCCACCTTGATGCCGCCTTGCGCGACCACGAGCGCTGCGGAGTGCCAAGGCCCGACGCCGGTGCCGTGCAGCAGGGCCAGCGGTTCCGCCGCCATCGCCCACGCGCGTTTCGCCGGATCGTAGATCTGGACGCGCGGGTCAGGCTGGTGTCCCTCGCCGACCGCCCAGCCGCAGGCGTTCGATTGGCCCGAGATCAGCCAGACATCGCTCGTGATTTCGGCCGCCGTGAGCGCGACAGGCGCCGCGGTCATGGCGGCAAATGCCGCGAGCACACCGAGCAACGCCCTGGCCGGCCCCACGCTCAGCGCGCCGCGGCGCGCTGGATCTTGCGCTCCATGCGGAAGCGCGGCTCGTAGCCGAAGGCCTGGCGCGCGGCGTCGATCGACATCAGCGCGGTGCGGCCAGGCAGCGGCTTGGTGAGGTTCGCCGCCAGGTCGGGGCGGAAACGCTCGAGCAGCTGCATGGTAGTCTCGTTGGCGCGGGTGTCCGCGGCGCCCAGGGTGTAGACGCCATGCGCGGGTAGATTCGGATGCTCGACGGCCTGGCGGATGCCGTGCGCGACGTCCTCGAGATGCACCCACTGGAAGAGGTCGTCCGACCACGAGGTGATGGTGCCGTCCCAGGCCAGCGCCTCGCGGTACTGCTGGTCGGTGATAATGCCGGCGAAGCGGAAGGCGGCGGTGGTCATGCCGTAACCGCGGGTGAACGCCGCGCAGGTCAGCTCGTTGACGTACTTGCTGAGGCTGTAGGGATCCTCGACCTGGACGGCGAAGTCCTCGGTCAACGGCATGCTGGTGTAGACCGGGGCCTTGCCGCTGACGCGCCAGTAGATGGTGCCGAAGGCATTGATCGACGACGCGCACAGGAAGCGCTTCACGCCCTCGAGCCGGCAGGCGTCGAGCACCGCGAAGGTGCCGCAGACGTTGGCGTGCATGGTCTCGACGCCGTGCTCGGGCAGGCCGGTGACGGCGGCGGCGAGATGGATGACCGCGTCATGGCCGCGCACCGCTTCGCGCATCGCCGCGTGGTCGGTGATCTCGGCCTTGATGAACGGCCAGCGGGTCTCGAGCGGCACCTTCTTGCGTTCAGCCGAACCGGGTGAGAACACCGTCGCTTCGCGCGGGTCGGTGCGGTCGACCAGGGTCAGCTGGTGGTTGGATTCGAGTTCGGCGATGAGGGAGCGGGCGACGAGCCCGCAGGCGCCGGTGATGAGGATCTTCATGGTTCAGCTCCTGGCCCAGTCGAGGGCGATGCCCACGAATGGTTCGGTTTTATCGAGGATCATGCGGTACATGTCGGCGCCGCGGGTGTGCGGCACCAGATGGGTGATGAGCGGGCGCAGACGCATCTTGCCCGCGGCCATAAGCGCCAGGGTCGCGTCCATGCGCGGACGCGTCCAGCCGGCGACATAATGCGTGGTGAGCTCGCGCTTCTGCAGTTCGGCCATGTCCGCCCAGGTGGTGCCGGGGGTGAATCCCGAGTACACGATCTGGCCGCGTGCGTACTCGAGCAGCGGCATGTAGGCGCGTTGGACCGTCTCGGACTGGATGGTGTCGAGCACGCCGCGCACCGGCTTGCCGCCAGTGAGGTCATGGACGAATGCCGCGGCGTCGCTGGTCTTGGCGTTCACCGCGAAGTCCGCGCTGTGCTTGGCCGCGAGCGCCACGCGCTCGTCGCGGTGGCCGATGAGCACCACCCGCGCGCCGCGCGCCCGCGCCGCCTGCGCCGCGCACTGCCCGATCATGCCGTCGCCGTACACCGCGACCCAGTCGCCGGCGGCCAGATCGAGCCTCGATGCCGCGTTGAAACCGACCTGCGCCACTACCAGGCCCGACGCATCGACCGCATCGACTCCCGCTGGCAGGCGCCACAGTTCGCCGGCCCAGGTGTTGGCTTCGGCCACGTGCGAGCCCCAGAAGGGAGTGACGTCGCCAGACCATACGCCGGTCGTGGCCATCACCCGATCGCCGATCGCCCAGCCGGTGACGTTCTCTCCGAGCGCGGTGATGGTGCCGACGCGCTGGTAGCCGGGGACGCACGGGAAGGAAGTGGCGCTCCACGAGAACTCGTTCTTGAACGCCCAGCCCTCGGTGCCGGAGCTGATGGACGAGAACTCGGTGCGCACACGCACCTGGTCGCGCGCCGGTGGCGGCATCACGATGTCGCGCATGCTCGCGCGGCGTTCCTGGTCGAAGACCACCGCGGCGGCCTTGGCCGAGGTCTGGGGCGTCGGCGCGGTGGCTTGCTGGCTGGCTGGGGTGCTCACGGCATCTCTCTTTCATCCATGTGAGGAAGTCTGGGCTGGTCCGAGGGGGTCTGTCGCTGCGCTGGATCCATTATATGCCGGGGCATTTCGCTCTTCCAACAGATGTGGTATGGAATATCGTGACTCCGGCATGGATGAAATTGGCCCTGACCTCGTAGCCGGAGCCAGACGCTGATGGCACCGCAATCGCTGCCCGAGCTCCCTTGGCCACATATCCCTCCCGAGCGCCTGGCCCCGCAGGTGCTGATGGCGGGTTTCTATGTCAGTCAGCCGCCGATCGCGCCCCGCTACCGCGTGCGTGGACTCCATTACTGCCTGGTCACCGGTGGCGCGATGCACTTCGCATTCCCCGAGGGCGGCGCTGGCATCGCCGGTCCGGGCGACCTGGTATGGTTCGGCCCAGGGGTGAACCAATACGAGGTCGACCGATCCGGGCCCCTGTCCTTCTACCAGCTGCATTGGCATGCGGGTCTCGACGCGCTCGCGGACGGCGTACCGGTGCTGCCGGAACTCGGCGCATTGCCGCATCGCGTAGCGGTGGGCGAGCGCATGGGCGCGCTGATCGCGTTGTGGGATCGGGTGATCCAATCACTGCTGCAGGCGTCTCCGACGTGGCGGCTGGAATCGGCTGCCGCGGTGCTCGACATCCAGCGCCTCGCCTGCGAGGCCGCGTTCCATCGCCGACGCGCGCGCACCCTGCGGCTGAATCCTTGGGAGAAACTGATCGCGCGGTTGGAGGACGAACCGCGCATGCCGCGCATCTCGGAGCTGGCACGCGAGTTCGGCCTGGGCACCGAGGCATTCATCCGCACCTTCCGCCGCTATACCGGAAATACGCCGAAGCAGTACCTGCTGCAACGGCGGTTGTGGAAGGGACGGCGCATGCTGCAGGAGGGGGCGAGCGCCAAGGAGGCGGCGCGGTCGTGCGGCTTTCCCGATCCCCTGTACTTCAGCCGGTGCTACCGGCGCCTGTTCGGCCATCCACCGTCGAAGGCCAAGCTCAATCACGATCCGTCGGCGCCCGAGGGCAACACCAGCCTGCCGATCTCGCGGCACGTGTTCGCGCCGGCGATCGAGATGCGTTATTTCGCCGTCTGAATGGAGGTGGAGGTGGAGCGTGCGCGCGCGCGGAAACTCCCCGCAGTGGTGCCCACGCCGCGGCGGAAGACGCGCGAGAAGTAGTTGGCGTCGTGGATCCCGACGCGTCGGCCGACCTCGGCCACCGGCAGGCCGCTGGCGAGCAGGTCGCGCGCGACGCGCAGGCGCAGATCGGTGACGTGGCGCTTCACCGGCACGCCGTAGAGCGCGCGGAAGCAGCGTTGCAGGGTGCTCTTGGACATGCCGCCGATCCTGCCCAGGCGATCGAGGTCGAGGTCCTGGTCGAGATGGGTCTCGAGATGCGCCAGCACCGCGCCGAGCCGCACCACCAGTCGAGAGGCCGGAGCATCGTGGTCGGCGTAGAGACGCGCCAGGCGGATGAGGATCTGCAGCAGCCAGGCGCACGAGGCCTGGTCCCAGGCGGGCGTGCGCGACGCGAGCTCTGCCTCCAGGTCGTCGAGCGCGCGCTCGAGCCACGCCAGCGCTGGTTCGTCGAGGCGCAGGTGGCCCGAGAAGTCGTGATGGCGACGCAGGCCAGGCTCGAGGCTGACCAGGGCGTGGTAGCCGGGCAGCGACGCGAGGCGGCCCAGAGGCAGTTCGGCACGCACCGGATCGAAGACCAGGTTCACCAGGCGCAGACCATCGACGCGCTCGTAGCCGTGGGGCATGCCCACTGGCACGACGAAGACATCGCCGCGCGCGAGGGCGTACCGGCCATCGCGGGTGCGGTGGCGACCAGAACCGCCGATGATCACCACCAGTTCGATGTTGTCGTGGCTGTGCAGTGCCATGTCATCCTGCGGATCCATGCGCCGTAGGGCGATGGGGAAGGTCGCGGGGCCAATGAGGTTGACGGTCTTCATGACGTTTTCGTGCTAATTCGTCGCGGTCGGTGGCGCCAAAGTCAAGACCCGCCACGTAGTCTGCCAGCACTGGAGACGCCATGAGCTCGCTGACCCCCGTCGCCCTCGCTTGCGAATACCTGGAGCACCCGCTCGCCATCGAGCGTCCGGACCCGCGGTTGTCGTGGCGCTCGGACAGCGCGGCGCGCGGCGCGCGCCAGACGGCCTATCGCGTGGTAGTGGCCAAGACCGGTGCCGATCTGCTCGCCGGGCGTTCCCTGCTCTGGGATTCTGGTCGGATCGAGTCTGACGCATCGGCGCACATCCACTACGCGGGTACGCCGCTCGCCAGCTTTCAACGCGCCGCCTGGCGCGTGCAGGTGTGGGACGAGACGGGCGTCGCCTCGCCGTGGAGCGCGGTCGCCGGCTGGGCCATGGGCATCCTGAAGCGCGAGGAGTGGCGCGGGCAGTGGATCCACAGCCCGGCCCAGGTGTCGAGCAACAGCCCGTACTTCCGCCGCTCGTTCAGCCTGGACAAGCCGGTCACGGACGCTCGCCTCTATGCGACGGCGCGTGGCATCTTCCTGGCGTGGATCAACGGACGCCCGGTCAGCGACGAGCAGTTCGCGCCCGGCTGGACCGATTACGCGAAGCGGCTCCTGTATCGTTGCCATGACGTCACTGCACTCGTCAACGACTCTGGAGCAGCCGGTGAGCGGGTGCTGTCGGCCCAGATCAACGACGGCTGGTACAAGGGACCGGTCGGATGGGAGGGCAAGGCCCACATCTGGGGTGGCCGCTGCGAGTTGCTGATGCTGCTGCGCCTGGAGCACGCCGATGGCACCGTCACCTGGATCGTCAGCGATGACCAGTGGCGCACCGCAAACAGTCCGGTGCTGTCATCAACCTTCCTCAAGGGCGAGCTGTACGATGGCGGAGCCGAGCCGATAGGCTGGGACCGCGCCGGTTTCGACGCGAAGGGCTGGCACAAGGTCAACGCCACCGCGATCGGAGACGCGCCGATCCTCCAGGCTCACCAAGGGCCGCCGGTGCGCCGCCTGTCCGAGGTCAAACCAGTCGCGCGCTGGCAGGCGCGCCCGGGATCCTGGATCTTCGATCTCGGCGAGAACATCGCCGGCCGCGTGCGCATCCGCCTGCGCGCACCTGCGGGCACCACCATCCGCCTGCGCCACGGCGAGATGGTGACACCCGATCGTCAGCTCTACGTCGACAACTTGCGCACCGCCACCAGCATCGACGTCTTCACCGCGGCGGGCACCGGCGAGGAGATCTGGGAACCGCGCTTCACCTTCCACGGCTTCCAATACGTCGAGGTGGCCGGTTGGCCCGGCGAACCACCGCTGGACGCCATCACCGGCATCGTGCTCGGCAGCGACTGTCCCGCCGCCGGATCGTTCACCTGCTCGGATCCGATGATCGACAAGCTGTATGGCAACATCGTCCGCACCCAGCGGGCGAACTACCTCGAAGTGCCGACCGACTGCCCGCAGCGCGACGAGCGCCTCGGCTGGACGGGCGACGCCCAGGCCTACATCCGCACCGCGATCTGCAGTCGCGACATCGCCGCGTTCTTCACCAAATGGCTGCAGGACCTGCGCGACGCGCAGAACGCCGACGGCACATTCCCGAACATCGCCCCGCAGGTCCCCGGCCTTGGCGGCGTGTGGGGACTCGAGCGCGGCGACGCCGCGTGGGCCGACGCTGGTACCATATGCCCGCTCACCATGTGGCGCTGCTACGCCGACAAGGACATCCTGGCGGCGATGTTCCCGGCGATGGTGAAGTGGGTCGAGTACTGCGACCGCACCGCGATCGAGGGCATCAACATCCGCTACCACCGCGACAAGCAGTTCATCGTCTTCGGCGACTGGCTGCAGGTCGACTGCTGGACTCCGCCCGAAGTGATCATGACGGCGTTCTACGCGCACGGCGCCAAGCTCGTCGCCGAGGCGGCCGAGGTGCTGGGCAAGCAGGCCGAGGCGACGCGCTTCCGCGAGCTGCACGAGAAGGTGAAGAAGGCGTTCCAGCGCGAGTTCGTGAAGGCCGATGGCACGATCCTCGGCAAGCGCACGGACGACGAGACGCAGACCATCTACCTGCTCGCGCTGCATTTCGATCTGGTGCCGGCCGCGCTGCGCGCCGCAGCGGTCGAGAAGCTGGTGGCATGCATCGCCGCGCGCGACTGGCACCTGTCCACCGGATTCGTCGGTCTGCCGTACCTGCTGCCGGTGCTCAGCGCCAATGGCCGCACCGATGTCGCCTACCGACTGCTCAACACCACCACCTACCCGTCGTGGCTCTATCCGATCACCCAGGGCGCGACCACCATCTGGGAACGCTGGAACGGCTGGAAGAAGGAGGAGGGCCCCGCCGATCCCGGCATGAACTCCTACAGCCATTACGCCTACGGCGCGTGCGGCGAGTGGCTGTTTTCTGACGTCGCCGGCATCGACCTGCTCGAGCCCGGCTTCAAGCGCATGCGCATCCGCCCCCGCATCGGCGGCGGCCTCACCAGGGCCGAGGCGACCCACCGCTGCATCCACGGCGAGATCCGCAGCTCGTGGACGCACGCCCAGGGCGCGCTCACGCTCGTGGTGACCGTGCCCCCGAACACCAGCGCCGAGATCTGGATCCCGACCTCCGACACCGCATCCCTGCGCGAAGCCGGCAAGCCCTGGCCGACTCCCGCCCGCCACGAACCTGGCTACGCCGTCATCGAGACCGGCGCCGGCACCTATGTCTTCACCGCCGCCTTCTCGACCACCGCCGCCACCACCTCCGCCAAGTCCGCCTCCGCGAAGTAGCACTGTGAACAATCTCTTCGGGGGCCCCGTTGCTCCGCAACGGGGCGGGCGCCGAGTGGCGGTGGGCGGATACAATGGGCGCGCCGCCCATCCGCCCACGATTTCGCTGGCCTCCGGCGACATCGAGCCCCGACAAAGCCCGAGGGGTAGGGCCGCAGGCCCGTAGGGGCGAAGCCCCTGAAATGAATCAGCTCGCCTCAGCCGAGAACGCGCCCATCCGACCGTCGACCACCGTGTACGTGACCCGGATCGGGCTGCAGCACACCTGGCAGTCCTGGACAGTATCCTGGTCCTCGCCGCTGAGATCGATGCTAATGGCGATGTCCTCGCCGCAGTGCGGGCAGGCGATCTGCTTGGTGGTGGCGAGGTCGTCGTCGTCGCCGCCCGGTTCGTCTTCGTCGACATCGTTCACATCGATGCGGACGCTGGCGTCCTCTGCGGCGGCGATGAACTCGTCGAGCGCCTCGCGTACCGCGTCGGTGACCTGATAGCCCCTGCGCTCGAGCAGGGCCAGGATCTTCTCGTCGATGGCCATGGGTGTCCTCGACCGACAGCATACGCGGCGGAGAGAAAAACCACGTGTTGCAGCGCGCCGGACCAGGAAGCCCGGAGGGGAGTCAGGGCGCGAGGTCGACCCTGGTGGCCGAGATGGGCGGCAGGTCGAATTCCAGCCGCTCGCCCCCGAGCGCGAGCTCGGACGGCTTCAGCGCCTTCGCATCCACGTCGTCCAGACGCCAAGCATGGGCCTGCTGCTTCGGGAGCGGCTGTTTCAGCGAAATGATCAGATGCGCGGGCTTGCGTCCGCGCTTGTTGATGAGGATCAGGCTGACCTTTCCGCTCGCGCCATCCTTGATGGCATGGACCGAGACGTCCTCGGGCGCGCTGCACGTCGACGGCAGGTACTGATCACCCACCGGCCGTCCGGGCTTCGCCGCGCTGTCCGCCGGGGCGCCGGCGGGATCACCATCTGGATTGCGATACAGGCAGAATCCGAGGTGGATGGACGACTTCGCGTCTGGCGCGAACCAGTAATAGCCGAAGTCGAGGCCCTCGCGCGCGAAGACGCCCAGCAGCTCGGCCTGGGCGACGCCGCCGGATGCGTCCTGGCCGCCGCCGAAATCGTACTCGCCGATCGCCGTCTTGGTGCCCGGGTAACACTCGGCGATCCACTCCTTCATCAGCGGGATGATGCGCAGCACCTTGCCGGTCTGCGCGCCCATCCACGAGCTGTCCTTGAAGGTGGGATCCCACATCACGCGAGTCTCCTGGACGCGGTCCTCCATGCCCTGCGTATCGTGGGGCTTGCCGCCGGTCTTGGCCTGCGGGTAGAAATGCCAGTCGAGGATGTCGACCAAGCGTTTGCCGGAGGCCTTCTCCTCCTTGGCGAGCTGGGTCAGGTACCATTTGGTCAAGGGCATGCCGCCGTGCGCCTTCGCGTCGGGCGGCGCGTCCCATGAGCCTTTGCCCTGGCCGATCAGCTGCGAATCCAGGCCGGAGCAGAAGTATTCCGTCCAGCCCCACATCGCGGGTCCCGCGATCTTGACGCCCGGGTCGATGCGCTTGAGCGTGGTCGCGAATGTCTTGGTCTTCTCCCACAGCTCGTCGTACGAGCAGCCGGCGGGATGCATGGCGCGATGCGTGCCGTTCCACAGCGCCGGCTCGTTGTCGAGCACGATATACTTCACGCCTCCGTGCTCGGCGGTGCCGAAGCCGAGGTCCTTGATCATGTATTCTAGCAGGGCGCACTGCTCGTCGGGGGTGATCGCGACCGAGGTGTCGTCGGGGTCCGGCGTCAGCTCCTCGGTCTTCTCCTTGCCGTCGGCACCGCGCACCACGCGCTTGCCATTGCCGGCGTTCGGATGCAGGTCGCCGGGATGATCCTTCGACTCCCACGATTGCTGGCCGGGATACTTGCCGATGTCGAAGCCGGACGAGGTGCCGTCCTTGGCGACCCGGCCCATCATCGGGATGGTGAAGTAGCCTTCGAGCGCCGCGTCGCGGTTGGCACGTTGGAATTCGGCCCACCAGTTGTCCTTGCCGCCCTTGGCCTTGCTCTCGTCCTTGGGGTTGTTGACGAAGTACCAGTCAGCCCCGCTCGACCAGAAGCCCTTCCTCCAGTTCCACGAGCTGACGGTGTTCCCGCCCAGTCGGCGGGTGGTCAGGCCCATCAGCTTGGCGTTCGCGATCTCGGTCTGCGCGGTGCCGTAGATGAAGCGGCTGATCGGCGCGCCCGTGGCGGCGAGGTCGATCTCCGATTGGACGCTGATCGACTCGTCCTCGGCATGGAGCGAGAGCGTGCCCAGCGCACTGGACGACAGCAGTATGCAGAGAGCGCGCACGATTGATCGAGGTGGTCTGGGTAACGGCATGGAGCCTCCGAGGCCGGAGGTCATATCAGCTGGACGTCCGACGTGGAGGGGGTCGATGACTACGGGATTGGCGCCGAGACGTTGACCCGTGAGTTGACCCGTGAATAGGTGCGATCAGCGCGCCACGGCGGCCGCGGCGCGGACGGAACCTTCCAACTTCGGAAAATGCGGCAACTGGCGCGCGAGCGTGAGATAGCCGACGAAGTCGTGCGGCTTGATCAGATAAGCGATAGCGCCGAGCGCGAAGGCCTCCTCCTGCTCGGCGTTCAGCTGCGAACTGCTGAGAACCGCCACCGGAACCCGCCGCCAGTCGTCGTGCCTGCTGATGATGCGCAGCAAAGTCAGGCCGTTCATCACCGGCATGTTCAGGTCGAGCAGGATCAGATCGGGAAGCGCGTGTCCCGGGTGGGAGGCGCATTGGTGCAGATACTCGATGGCGCGCACGCCGTTCGGCGCGGTCTCGATGGTCGCGGACACCCCTGCCTCGGACACCGCTTCCGACAGGAGATTGGCGTCGCCCGGATTGTCGTCGACGTGCAGGATGCGCAGCCCGGGCATGGAGTCAGAGTCGCCGCGAAGGCCGGTGAACGCAACGGTATCTGCCGGAAACCTTACACAGCGCGGCATTTACAGCTCGCCCAGCAAGCTCGTGTATGATTTCATGGTTTCACAGGCGAGGTCTTATCGACATGCGGGCCGGTACCCCCGGCTCCAAATCGACCAAGGGAGCGTGGCCCGCTGCGGCGGCATCCATGGTCGGCCGCGGAGCGTCGCCCTTGCCCGGCTGTGCTCGCCGCGGGATGCTGGGGGATAAGGAGTCGACCATGGCCACCAGAAATCTGGCGATCGGCGTCATCGGAGTTGGCGGCAGGGGCGGCATCGCCGCCCACGCGGTCGCCGCCGGAGGGCGGATCGTCGCCGGTGCGGATCTCGACCCGGGCGCCCTCGCCCACTTCCGCACGACCCATGGCGAGGTCTTCACGACCAGCGACTATCGCGAATTGCTGGCGCGCCGCGACGTCGACGCGGTCTTCGTCACCACCCCAGATTTCTGCCATGAGGAACACGCGGTCGCGGCGCTCGAGGCGGGCAAGGCCGTCTATCTCGAGAAGCCCATGGCGATCACCGTCGACGGCTGCGATCGCATCCTGGAGACGGCGCGCAAGCACAAGGCGCGGCTGTTCCTCGGCCACAACATGCGCCACATGAGCTTCGTGCAGAAGATGAAGGAGATCATCGACAGCGGCGCGATCGGCGAGGTCAAGGCCGGCTGGTGCCGGCACTTCATCTCGTACGGCGGTGACGCGTACTTCAAGGATTGGCACGCGGATCGTCGCAAGTCGACGAGCCTGCTGCTGCAGAAGGCGGCGCACGACATCGATGTCCTGCATTGGCTGTGCGGCGGCTACAGCAGCCGTGTCAACGCGCTGGGCGGGTTGACGGTGTACGGGGGGATCGCGGATCGCCATGCCCCGTCGCAGCGCGGCATCGCCTCGTGGAGCGATGCCAATTGGCCGCCGCTCTCGCAGAAGGGGATGAATCCGGTGATGGACGTCGAGGACCAGAGCATGATGCAGATGCAGCTCGACAACGGCGTCTTCTGTTCGTACGTGCAATGCCATTTCACCCCGGACGCGTGGCGCAACTACACCGTGATCGGTACCGCCGGTCGGGTCGAGAACTTCGGTGATTGCCCAGGCGACTGCGTGGTCAGGGTCTGGAATAAGCGGGGCGCGTACAAGCCGCAAGGCGATGCCGAATTCCCGATCGTCGCGGGCGGCGCCGAGGCGCACGGCGGCGCGGATCCGCGCATCGTCGCCGAGTTCGTGCGCTTCGCGCGCGATGGCGGCGCCACCATGACCTCGCCCGTGGCGGCGCGGCAGAGCGTGGCCGCCGGATGCATGGCGACCCAATCGTTGCGAGCCGGCGGCATCCCGTTGGACATCCCTCGCCTGGACCCGGCCCTGGTGGCGTATTTCGAGCGTCAACCCTGAATGCTCGCGGCACCTGCCGCGGCATGGCGCCCATGCCGCGGCGGCTGTGCGGCAAGGTCTTGCGATGTCATATTCCCGTTTCGGCGCGGTATTCGCATGTCGCGGGTGGCTTGACGCCGACTGGCCGCTCGGTATTCGAATGGGCGTCTCCACCCACAGGTGACGCAATGACCACGCGCGAGTTCCTTCCGCTGCCGACGTTCCCGAGCTGCCAGCATCACGCCGGCGCTGTCGGTCTGTTCGGTCCGGGTCCCGTCCTGGCCTAGCGCCGGGCAGGTCGCGCTTCGCGGGACTTACCGGGCCCGTAGCGATCCTCTGCGCCCCGCGGCGGCCTTCAGCGGTCTTCCGTGGGCAATGGATGAGCGCCTCGCGCTCGCCTCCAATGAATCATCGCCGCGCCACGCGGCTCCCACCTCCACTACCATTCGGCGGAGCTCCAACGCTCCGTCGTCCATGCCGCATTCGCGGCAAGGAGCATGCATGCAGTCCACGATTCCCGCGGTCGGAACCTCGACCGACGACGTCAAACGCCAAGAGCCCGATTATCCCGGTGAGATGAGCACCGAGGAGAAGTTCCTCTTCGACCTCCGTGGCTTCATCGTCATTCGGGGCGTGCTCGAACCCTCGCGTGTCCAGCGCATGCGCGCCGAGATGGACGTCAAAGGCATCATGAACGCGGCGAACGATCCGTTCAAGTCGCGCTTCTCTGGATTCCTAGAGTGGGGTCAGGACTGGGCCGGGCTCATCGACCACCCACGCATCCTGCCGATCTTGCGCAGCATCATCGGCGAGAAGTTCCGGCTCGACCACGCCTACGGCATGGCGATGAGCGCCGATGGCCAGCGCGGCGGTGAAGGGCTCCACCACAACGCCGCGATGTTCGATCACGGCTGCTTTTACACGACCCACGGCGCGCGCATGCACAACGGACTGGTGGTGGTGAGCTACGCCCTGTGCGATGTGCCGGCGGGAGCCGGAGGCTTCTGCTGTGTTCCCGGCACGCACAAGACGCTGTATCCGCTGCCGCCCCAGTGGTACGGCGTGCTGGATAATCCGCTGCTGGAACACGTGCCCATGCGCGCCGGCGACGTGGTGGTGTTCACCGAGGCGCTGTCGCACGGCACCATGCCCTGGACTTGCGCAACGCACGAGCGCCGCGCGGCGCTGCTGAAGTTCGCGCCGGCCTACATGCAGTGGGGGAGCTCGCCGCGGGTAGTGGGCGACGGCGCGGATCTGACGCCGCGACAGCGCGCGATCGCCAGCGGGCCGGGCGTGTGGGACCGTCCCGAGGTGAGGTCGGTGGGTTGATGCTGGCGGTGACGTCGCCGCCACGCCATCAACCCGCTGGAGATCCGCCATGTTCCAGACCTCGCCCTTCCTCATACGCCCTCCCGTAGGACCGCAGCCCGCCATGAAGCTCAAGGAAGACCTGCCTCCGGCCATCGCCGATGGCCTTCGCCAGGCGGGCGGCGATCCGCGCGACGTGGCGATCTCGATCGCCACCGACATCAACCTCACCGGCCTCTACGTCAGGCAGTGGGTGGTCGCGAGCGCGTCGACGGTATGGGTCTTGGACGAGACCGCGCCGGCGAAACCGCTGCTGGTGCTCGCATTCGCCGAGACCCAGGAATTCCGCACCGTCGCGGTCTACGGATCGGGGCTGCTCCAGGCCAAGGTCGGCGGCATCTGGCTCGACATCGCGCGCTACAGCAACCGCGCGAAATACCATTTCGGGCGCGCCGGGAAGCGCCTCGACCAGCTGCGCCAGGGGAAGCCAATCGAATTCTCGCCCGAGGACGACGTCGACCCGCGCCGCTGCGCGGTCTCGGGCATCATCCTCGAGTATCCAGGCCAGCTGTCGCCATTCGCGGTGAAGCACGGCGCCGCCCTCTCGCGGGTCATGCAGCTGATGAGGCCCTATTGGCCTGCGGCCTTCGCGATGATGGCGCTGCTGATCATCGCCGTCGCTCTCGACATGATCGCGCCTCGGCTGATCCAGTACCTCATCGATCACGTCCTCGATCCGAAATCAGCGGGCAAGTCCCAGCCGTTCGCTTTCCTCGAGCACGTCACGCAGCCCACGCACCTGCTGCTGCTGGTGGTCGGCGCGTACGCGCTGGCGCAGATCCTGCGCGCGATCGCCACGGTAGCCAACGGCCGCATCGCCAGCCGGGTCGGCACCTCGATCTCCTTCGACATCCGCACCAAGCTGGTCGGCCATCTCGAGCAGCTGAGCCTGAGCTACTACGACAAGCAGTCGGTGGGGTCGCTGGTCGGTCGAGTCGCCTACGACACCGAAGCGGTTCAGGGCTTCATGGGCCAGCTCACCGCCGGCTTCCTGATGCAGATCCTGATGGTGATCCTCGCCGCCATCTCGATGTACAGCCTGGAGCCGCACCTGGCGCTGTGGGCGCTGATCCCGGCGCCGTTCGTGATCGCGGGCACCTTCATCTTCTACCGCTTCGTCTACCCGCATTACCAGCGCTTCTGGGAGCGTTCGTCGCGCCAGGCCGGCATGCTCAACGGTCTGCTCAGCGGCATCCGCGTGGTGAAATCCTTCGCCCAGGAGGACCGTGAGCTCAAGCGCTTCACCGCCTCGTCCGAGACCCTGCGCGACGCCCGCCTGCGCGTCGACGCCTCGGCCGCGACCTTCTACCCGTTGATGGGCCTGATCTTCGGTGTCGGCGGGTGGATCGTCTGGTACGTGGGCGGACAGAAGGTGCTCGAGAACAACGTCTCGATCGGCCAGGGCGTCGGCGCCGACAACGCCGCGGGCATCAGCCTCGGCACCCTGATCGCCTTCTTCAGCTATCTTGGGCTATTCTACGGGCCGCTATCGGGGCTCACCAATCTGACCTCGTGGCTGACCCAATTCAGCACGCAGATGCATCGCATCTTCGAGGTGCTCGATACTCCGATCGCCATCCCCGAGGCCACCCAGCCGCAGGCGCTGCCGAAGATGCGCGGCGAGATCGAGTTCAAGGGCGTGACCTTCGGCTACAGCCGGCAGTCGCCGATCCTCAAGAATGTCGACTTCCACATTCAGCCGGGGCAGATGATCGGCGTGGTGGGGCGCAGCGGCTCGGGCAAGTCGACGGTCATCAATCTGATCTCGCGCTTCTACGACGTGGACGAGGGCCAGGTGCTGATCGACGGCATCGAGGTTCGGCAGATGAGCAAGAACGACCTGCGCCGCAACATCGGCGTGGTGCTTCAGGAGCCGTTCCTGTTCCGCGGCACGCTCTGGGACAACCTCGCGTACGGCCGCTCGGACGCCTCGATCGAGGACGTCATCGCCGCGAGCCGCGCCGGCAATTCCCATGACTTCATCATGCGCCAGATGCAGGCCTACGACACCTGGGTCGGCGAACGCGGCGCGGGCTTGTCGGGTGGCGAGCGCCAGCGGCTATCGATCGCCAGGGCGCTGTTGTGCGAGCCGCGCATCCTGATCCTCGATGAGGCGACGTCATCGGTCGACAGCGAGTCCGAGCTGGCGATCCAGACCGCGCTCGGCGAACTGGTGAAGGGCCGCACCAGCATCATCATCGCACATCGCCTGAGCACGCTACGCAACTGCGACAGCATCATGGTGGTCGACGACGGCCGTATCGTCGAGCAGGGTGCGCACGCCGAACTGATGAAACTGGACGGCCGCTACGCCAAGCTGGTGCGCATCCAAGGCGCCGCCGACGAAGGCAGCATCGATACGCTGGTCGAGCAGGAGAAGCAGACGCGCGGTGGCGCGGGATCCTCGGCCTCCAAGGAGGGGGTCGATGCCACCACCGGGCTGGGGCCGGTCACCGGCCACCGGCCACGCTGGCTGAAGCCCGAGTTCACCACCATCACGCTCGACGAGCGCCAGACCCTGCACGTCACCGTCGCCAACGACCGCACCTACGACGGCGTGTTCACCCTGCGCTGCATGCCGGTGCGCCACCCGGACAAATACATCAGCCTGCGTTGGGTCATCGAGGACAACCGCGAGCAGGAGATCGGCCTGATCCGCGACCTCTCCGAGTGGCCCGAGGCCGCCCAGAAGCTGATCCGCGAATCGCTGCAGCGCCGCTATCTGATCCACACCGTGACAGCCATTGACTCGATCCGCGTCGAGCACGACTACCTGATGCTCAAGGTCCAGACCGATCTCGGCGAGCGCGAGTTCATCATGAAGTGGTCGTACGACACCGCCCAGGATTACGGCGCCAAGGGCAAGGTCCTGCTCGACGTCGAGGAGAACCGCTACGTGGTGCTCGACGTCTCGGCGCTACCGGATCCCGGACGCAGCGATTTCGAGCGTTTCATCTACTGGTGATCCGGCGCCATCACCGTCACCGTGGAGTACCTCGGTACCGGTCGATGGCGTCGATCGTTGCGCTCTTGCGCAATGCGACAGCCGTCCTCGTCTTTGCATTCGTGTAAGGCACAGTTAGACCTGCGTCGATGGCATTGGTCGGACGCACGTTGGTGGGGAATCTGCTCGTCGCACTGGCGCTCATCGCCAGCCTCGGCGTCCCCGTCCTGCGCCTGGTGCACGAGGCGCAACATCACGCGCAGCAGACCGGTGCGCGCGCATCGACCGTCACCCTGGCGTCGATCGCTAGCGACCATGACGACACGACGTGCGCGATCTGCCAGCTGCTGTCCTCTGCGCCGGGCCAGGCCATTGAGCCGCTGGCTCCCTCGGTCATCGCGCCTCCTTCCATCCCCGTCACCCTGAACGCACCACCGATCGGTTGGGGGTGGGCTCCTGGGCTCTCTCGTCAACCGCCCGCGCGCGGGCCTCCGTCATCGTCGTTGAGCTGATTCCTCGCTCCGGTGCGCGTGCGCGCACCCCGACGACTCCATGTTCCCGACGGAGATCCCATGCGCAGCCCCGTGCTGTGGTGGCTGCTGCCAGCAGCCGCCGCTGTCCTCTTTTCCCCCACCCTGATACAGGCCGCGGAGAACCCGCCCACCGACGATCCCAACGCCGCGCTCGATCGCGCGCTCGCTGGCCTCGATGCACCTGCTCGGCCCGTGCCTCGCGGTGATGCGACGACCACGCGCGCCCCAATCGCCCAGATCGGGGGTGGAGGCGGCAGCCCGACCGTCAAACTGGCCGACGTCTCGCTCGATATCAACACGGCGGGCGGGGCCTCGACAGCCACCGATCCGCAGATCACCCAGCTCCAGGGCGGAGATCACGATCCCAAGCGCCGCGGCTTCACGCTGCAGCAGGCTGAGATCTCGTTTTTCGGGGCTGTGGATCCGTACTTCAACGCCGAGGCGCACATCGTCTATAAGGAGGACGGCGTCGAGCTCGAAGAGGCCTACGCGACGACGACGCAGCTTCCGTACTCCCTCCAGTTCAAGGGTGGCTACTACCTCACCGAATTCGGCCGCACCAATCCGCAGCATCCGCACCAGTGGCCATGGCTCGACGAGCCGGTGGTGAACTCGCGCATCTTCGGCCCAGATGGGAACCGGGGCGTGGGCGGCCGCGTATCATGGCTCGCGCCGCTGCCGTGGTTCTCAGAGGTGTTCGCGGGCATGCAGAATCCCGACGACGCCACCGAGCGCAGCTTCATGGGCGGGGAGACTCCTGCGAGCGGTCCACCGCTCACCATCGGTGGCCGACCCGCGGTCGCGCGCACCACGCGCAGCCTGGCTGATTTCCTGTACGCGGTGCGCTGGGTGAACAATTGGGAGTTGCCCGAGGCGACCATGCTCCAGTTCGGCGTGTCCGCGGCATTCGGCCCCAATAATACCGGGCCGACCGGTCGGACCGAGATCTTCGGCGCCGACCTGCTGGTCAAATGGCACGAGCGGGTGCGCGCCATCCCGAGCCTGGTGTGGCAGACCGAGGTCATTGCCCGTCGCTACCACGCCGACGCGGCGGTGGATCCGGTGAGCGCGGGGTTAATCCCCGCGGACCTCCTCAGGGACTGGGGCATATGCTCCCAGGTCGTGGTCGGCTTCCAGCCCCGCTGGGCCGCCGGATTCCGCGCCGAATACGCGACTGGAGCTGGCGATTCGTACCAGGTTGGAACCGGTCTGGTCAGCCACGACGCTGATCCGACTCGCGACAACCGCTATCGCCTGTCGCCGCTCCTGACCTTCAATCCCAGTGAATTCTCGAAGTTCAGGCTCCAATACGATTTCGACCATTCCGCCGCGCTGCCGACGCACGACGCCCAGAGCGTGTGGCTCGGATTCGAAGTCATGATCGGCGCGCATCCCGCGCACAATTACTGAGCGAGATCCACCATGAAACCACTCCCCATCGCCACCATCATCCTGCTGGTTCTCGCGCTCGCCGCGCCAGGCATCGCGGCCGACAAACCATTGGAGGTATGCGTCACCGTCCCCGATCTCGCCTCCTTGACCCAGGAAGTCGGCGGCGAGCGCGTGAAGGTCACCACCTTCGCCAAGGGACCCGAGGATCCGCATTACATCGAGGCGCGGCCGAGCTTCGTGCGCGCACTCGCGAACGCCGACCTCTTCATCCAGAGCGGTCTCGAGCTCGAGATCGGCTGGGCCCCGGTCCTGCTCAAGAACGCGCGCAATGAGAAGGTGCTGCCTGGAACACCGGGCTTCCTCGAGGCCTGCACGGTCATCCAGCCCCTGGAGGTACCTACCGGCACGGTAGACCGCTCCCTGGGCGACGTCCATCCGGGCGGTAATCCGCACTTCTTCACGGATCCGCTCAGCGGGCTGAAGGTGGCGGCGCTGATCGAGGCCAAGATCGCCGAGCTGCGCCCCGCCGATGCGGAGTACGTTCACGGCCGTTACCAGGATTTCGCCAAGCGCCTCGGCGAGCGGCTGTTCGGCAAGGAGCTCTCCTCGAAATACGATCCGTCCAAGCTCGGGCTTCTGGTCGAGCGCGGCAAGCTCGGCGAATTCCTCAAGAGTCAGGGCGACGACGCCAAGCTCGGTGGATGGCTCGGGCGTATGCGCGCATGCAATGGGAAGAAGGTCGTCGCCGATCACGCGGTGTGGCCGTACTTCTCGCGCACCTTCGGCTTCGAGGTCGTGGGCTATCTGGAGCCCAAGCCAGGCATCCCGCCGACGACCAAGCACCTGCAAGAGGTGATATCGATGATGAAGTCCCAGGGCATCGTCGTGATCCTGACCACGCCGTTCTTCGACCCGAAGGATGCGCGCGTGGTCGCCGAGCAGACCGGAGGGCATATCGCCGCGATGGCGCACCAGGTCGGCGCGTTGGCCGGCACCGATGACTACCTGGCATTCATCGACCATAATGTCACGGCCGTCGCCGACGCATTCGCGGCAGGCAAATGACTACGCCGCTGTTCAGCACGCGCTCGCTGGTGCTGGGGTATGCGCCTGGCTGCCCGCTCGCCACCATCGATCTGACGGTTGCCGAGGGCGAGTTCTGGTGCGTGCTCGGCCCGAACGGCTGCGGCAAGAGCACCTTGCTCAAGGTGCTGCTCGGGCAACTCGCGCCGCTCGGTGGGACGCTCACGCTCGCATCCTCGTTCCCGCACAGCGCGCGCATCGGCATCGTGCCCCAGCGCACCGATTTTCCGGATACGGTGCCGGTATCCCTACGCGAATTCGTCGAATTGGGATTGGTCGGCACCGGTGCCCGTGGGATGGAGGCGAAGGACCGGGTGGAAGAGGCGCTCGCGCGAGTCGCCCTGGGAGACCGCCCGAACGCCGCCTACCTGTCGCTCTCGGGCGGGCAGCGCCAGCGAGGGGTGCTCGCTCGCGCGCTGGCGCGTCGCCCGACCCTGCTGCTGCTCGACGAGCCGACCAACGGGCTCGATCCGACCAGCGAGCACGAATTGGTCGAGACCCTCGCCAAGCTGCATGCGGGCGGCGGCATGACCATTCTGCTGGTCACGCACGACCTGGCGCTCGCGTCGCAGTGCGCCACCCACGCCGCGCTCTTCGATCGCGGCCAGGTGTCGGCGGGATCGATCGTCGAGGTGCTGACGCCCGAGCGGTTGCAGCACGCCTACGGACTGCAGCCGGCGGCGGCCTCGGGCCTGGCGGCGGCGGTCGCGGAGGCGCGGCGATGAACGCTTTCATCAAGGAATTCCTCACCTCGTGGCAATTCTTCGGCAATTCGTACCTCTCCGGCTGGCTGATCGCGGTGGCACTGGCCCAGCTCGGCTGCCTGGTCGTGGCCCGCAACCAGGCCTTTCTCGGCGCGGCGGTGGCCCAGGCCTCGGCGGGGAGCGTCGCCATCGCGCTGTGGGCATCAACGGCGTTCGCCATCCCATGGCTGGCCTCCCATGAAGGCGATCCTGGCCATGCCGCGAACACCGCCGCCGCGATCATCGGCGGAACGCTCGCGTCGATCGCGGGGCTCGCGCGCGGCCGCTCGGGCGATTCCTCTACCGCCTGGCTGTTCCTGATGGGCGGGTGCATGCCCATGCTGCTCTTGGCGACCCACCCGCACGATCTCGAGCAGGTCAGCCACCTGTTCGCGTCGTCCCTGATCGGCGCATCGCGCATCGATGTGGAAATGTTCGCCGCGCTCGCGGTGGTCATCGCGGTCGGCTTCGCGGTGTTCCGCCGGAGGATCTGCCTGGTGGTGCTCGATCCCACCTTCGCCTCCGCCGTCGGCATCCGGGTGAACTGGTGGTCGGCGGGTCTCGCGCTGTCCCTAGGCGTCGCACTCGGTCTCGCCATCGCTAGTGCCGGTACGCTTTTCACCTTCGGCTGCTTGGTGTTGCCGGCGCTCATCGCGCGCTCGTGGTGCCGCACCTTGGCTGGCATGTTCATCGCGGCGCCGGCGATCGCGCTGATGGTCACGATCCTGGCATTCGTCTGGGCGAATCACCGGGATCATCCTCCAGGCCAGATGGCGGTGGCGTTCCTGGGCGCCGTGCTGGTGCTTGGAACCGGCGCGCGCCGACTCCTGACCATGGTCATGCGCGTCGCCAAGAAACATTCCTGACTCCGCACGGTGTGTTCGGGCCAAGTTGTCCAACGCATGGCGGATTGCCATGGGAAGGACGAGAGGGGGGAGATAGTCGCGACATCTCTGCTTCCCATCCTGTCCGCTGTCACCTGTTGGAGCATCCATGAGCAATCCCCGCGACGTCGCCGTCATCGTCGGCAGCCTGCGCAAAGGCTCCTTCAACCGGCTGATGGCGAACGCGCTGTCGGCGCTCGCCCCGGCGAGCCTGAAGCTCGAGATCGTTGAGCTCCGCGAACTGTCGATGTACGACCAGGACCTCGACGAAAAGCCTCCCCAGCCCTGGGTCGCCTTCCGCGACCGCATCCGCCGCGCCGATGCGCTGCTGTTCCTGACACCCGAATACAACCGCTCGGTTCCTGGAATGCTGAAGAACGCGATCGACATCGGCTCGCGTCCGTACGGGAAGAGTGCGTGGAATGGCAAGCCTGGCGCCGTGATGAGCGTGACCGTCGGCGGGCAGGGCGCGTTCGGCGCGAACCACCACCTGCGCCAGTCACTGATGTATCTCAACATCCCGACCATGCCGCAGCCCGAGGCCTACATCGGCAATGCCGCATCCCTGTTCGACGCCACGGGCGCCTTGAGCGATGAGAAGATGCGCGAGACCGCTAGCCGGTTCATCCAGGCCTTCGCCGTCTGGGTCGAGATCCACGCCAAGAAGTCGTGAGCCTGTTGGCGGACACGACCGGGACCGTCAGGACTGGTCGGCTTCCCGGCGCGCGGGGCTTCCGCGGCGACCGAGACGATCGCTGATGATGTAAAACGCAGGCACCACCACCAGGCTGAGCGCGGTCGAGATGGCGACGCCGCCGATGATGGCGATCGCCATCGGGCGCCGCACCTCCGAGCCCTCGCCGAGTCCGGCGGCGATCGGCAGGGCCGCGGCGCAGGTCGCTGCCGAGGTCATGAGGATGGCGCGCAAGCGCGCCGGTCCGGCGATGCGCATGGCATCGGCGGCATCCCCGGCTTCGCCGTGATCACGGGCGTGGTTGGCGCGGTCGACGAGCAGGATCGAGTTCTTCTTGGCCAGGCCCATGAGTAGGAGCATGCCGATGCCGCTGTAGAGGTTGAGCGATTGCCCGGTGATCAGCAGCGCCACGCCTGCGCCGGCTGCAGCCAGGGGCAAGGCCGTGAGCACGGTCAGCGGATGGATCAACGAGTTGAACTGGACCACCAGGATGAGGTAGGCGGCGGCCAAGCCGATGACCAGTGCAAAGCCGAGATTGCTCATGGCATTGTTGAATACCGCCGCCGAATCCCCGGGGACGGCGCGGTATCCGGGCGGAAGCTCGCCGACCAGCGACGCGGCAACGTGCTGGGCTGCATCCTGCGACACGCCGGGCGCGGCGTTCGCGCGCAGGATCACCGCGGGTTCGCGGTCGAGCCGGGTCAGCTGCGCCGGCGCCGGACGGATGCCGACATGCGCCACCGAGGACAGGGGGACGGTGGCGCCCGAGCGGGTGCGCACGCGCACCAGGCCGATGTCCTCGGGCGTCGAGCGCTCGCTGATGCGCAGGCGGACGCGTACGTCCTGGCGCCGGCCTTCGAGCGTAAATGTGCCCGCACCGCTGCCGCCGATCAGACTGTCGATGGTCGCCGCCAAGACGTTGATATCGACGCCGAGATCAGCGCACGCCGCGCGATCGGGCTCGACGGTCAGCTCGGCGGCGGCGATCTTCCAGCTGGTGGAGGCCTCGACCAGACGCGGATCGTCGCGCCAGCGGCGGAGGATCGCATCGGCGATGTCCGCACAGCGCTGGTGCTCGGGTCCGCGGATCGAGATGTCGGCCGCGGCCGCGTCAGGCACCTGGATCAGATCCTGGACCGATGGGCGCGCGCGCGCGGTCAGTCCGGGGATCACGGCGAGCCGCTTGCGCACCTCGATGAGGATCCTGCCCTGCACCGGGCGCTGTCCGCGCGGCGCGAGAGTCGCGTAGCAGCGGCCGTTGACCCCGTTGGCGTTCACCTGCACCGAGATGACACCCGGAATGGTGCCGAGCGTGGCCGACATCGCATCCGCGATCGCGTCCACCGTGCGCTGATCGGCGGTGGCGGGCGCGCTCCAGGGGATCTCGATGCGGCTGCCGTCCTGCTCGGGCGCGGTTTCGCGCGGCAGCGACGCCAGTGCCCAGGCGCCCGTCACGGTGGCGAGCACCGCGCTGGCGAGGGTCGGCCATGGCCTGCGTAAAGCGATGCCGAGGATCCGGCGGTAGCCGCGTTCTATGGCCTTCCACGCGCGCGGTTCGTGGACGCGTCGGCCCGAGCCCATGAACTGCGCCGCGCGCGCGGGAGCCAGCGTCACGGCCTCGAGGTAGCTGAGCCCCACGGCGACGCACAGTGCGACGCCGAACTGCAGGAAGGACGCGCCGATCTCACCGCCCATGAACATCACCGGCGAGAATACCGCGAGCACCGCCACCGATGCCGCCAGTGCGGCGAAGCGCACTGCCGCGGTGCCGCGCGCGGCAGCGTCCTTGGGCGGCATGCCCTGGCCGCGATGCCGATCGATGCTCTCCTGCACCATGATCGCGTCGTCCACCACCAGGCCGATCGCCAGCGCCAGGCCGAGCAGGGTGAAGGTGTTGAGCGTGGCCCCGGTGCCCCACAGCACCGCCACGGTGCCCAGCAGGGCCATGGGGATGGCGAGCAGCACCGATGCCGCCGCCCACCAGGCGCCGAGGAACACCCAGCACACCAGCGCGGTCAGCACCACCGCCACCGCCAACTCGTGCCACATCGCCGACAGCGACTGCAGCACGAACACGCTGCCGTCGAACGCCATCTCGAGGACCATGCTCTTCGGCAGCTGCGAGCCCAGGCGAACCATCACCGCGCGGATGCCGGCGGAAACCGCCACGGCATTGGCGCCGCGCTGCTTTGCTATGGCGATCCCCTGGCGCTGCTGGCCATCGACGCGATTGATGCGGTGTTCCTCGACGAAGCCGTCCTCGATCATCGCCAGGTCGCCGAGCCGGACCGCGGCGGGAGCTCCGCCCGGCACTGGACGGGTCGCAATCACCACGCCGGCGAGATCGCGGATCTCGCGCGGCTGTCCGAGCACGCGCACGCCGAGATCTCCGCCGGCGCCCTCGATGGTGCCACCCGAGGCCTCGAGATTGTTCGCGCGCAGTCCGGCGAGCACATCCGAGATGGTCAGGTCGCGCGCCTCGAGGCGCTCGCGCTGCAGCCACACCTTGACCGCGCGGATCTGAGGACCCTGCAGGTCTACCGAGCCGACGCCAGGGACCGCCTGCAGCGCGTCCGAAATGAGATTGTGCGCGGTGTCCGACAGCGCCTGGTTGGAATACGGCCCGCTGAGCGACAGGAACACCAGCGGTCGGTCCTCTGGATTGGTCTTCGAGAGATGGATCGGCAACATGTCGCGCGGCAGATCGTCGGCGATGCGCGAGATGCGGTTCTGGGCGTCCTGGAGCGCGGCCTCGACATCCCGGCCGGTCTGCAGGTGCATGGTGATGGTCGCGCGGCCTGACCGCACCGACGATTCCATCGAGGCCACGCCTTCGGCCTGGACCAGGACCTCCTCGAGCAGTTCGCAGATGTCGCGCTCCATCGAGGCCGGCGACGACCCTGGAAGCTCGGCGGTCACTGAGATCTCGGGTTTGTCGACGTCCGGGAACTGGCTCAGACCGATGCGTGACAGGGCCAGGCCGCCGATCAGCGTCATCGCCACCATCAGCACCCAGGCGGTGAGCGGACGCTTGATGCAGTGGTCGGTCAGCGCGGCGAGCACGGCGTGGTCACGTTCAGCGCTTCCCAGCCTGGCCCTTGGAAGCAGCCTCGGCCTTGGCTGGCTCGGAGTCGGCGCTGGAGTCGGCCGAGGCTGCCGCGGGAGACGTCGCCTCGGTCGGGTCGATCGCCTGTCCATCGCGCAGGCCGTCGGCGCCGAGCACGATCAGCGAATCGCCGGCGGCCAGGCCTGCGCGGATCTCGACCCAGCCATCCGGCGAGCGCAGGCCCGCATCGACGATGCGCGAGCGCGCGACCCAGCCCCCGCCGTCCCTGGTCGCGACCAGGGCGACGTAGCCGCGTTCGGTGGCGCGCAGCGCCGACTGCGGGACGGCCGGCTGGGTCTTGGCGCCGCTGGCGCTGGCCACCAGTTCAGCGAAGCCTCCGGCGATGATCGCATCCGGCGCGGTCGCCATCTCGGCCACCACCTCGACGGTGCGGGTGGCGGTGTCGCCGACGGCTCCGACCAGCGCGATCTTGCCGGCGAGTTCGCCGCCCGCGGCGGGAAGCACCCGTACTGGCTGGCCGACCGCCAACAGCCCGGCCTCGGCCGCGGTCACACGCGCGCGCAGACGCATGGGCAGGCGCTGGACCTGGGTCGCGACCACCGTGCCGACCGGCAGGAATTGGCCGGTGCGCACGGCGCGCGATTCGATGATGGCGGTTATGGGAGCGCGGACGCCAGCGTCCCGCGCATCGAGCTCGGCCTGGTCGACACCGGCCTTGCCCAGCGCGACATCCGCCGTGCCCTGGGCCAGACGGCTGCGCCAGGTCGCCAATTCCTCGGCGGTGATCAGGCCGTCGCCCTTGGCAGCGATCTCCTCGCGCCTGGCCAGCGCCGCGCGCGCCTCGGCGACCTGGGCCTCGGCTTTGGCCAAGCCGGCCTGGGCGCGCTCGATGGCGATGCGGAAGCGTTCCGGTTCGATTTCGACCAGAACCTGGCCTGCCTTCGCCGCATCGCCGGCATTGAACGCGACGTGCTCGGCAACCCCGGCCACGCGATTGGTGATCTGCACCACCTCCGCGGGATCGAGGGTACCGCCGGCGCGGATCTCTTGGGCGACCGAGCGCGTGGCGACGGCCTGCACCTGCACCGGCATCCGCCAGGTCTGCTTCGCCTTCCCGCCGTTCTCGGCCTTCTCGCCGCAACCGGCGACCAGGAGGAGGACCACTGCCACTGAAGCTGAAGTGATGTGCGCTAGGCGGGACACGTAGCGCTAGCGTCCAAGCCAGCAACCGGGATCAATACGTAGCTGATCGCGAAGCTGCCGCCTGACTCGCTCGGTCTCGCGGTCGGAGCGGACGTGGTTCGATAGGAGTGCGCCATCTTTGCACCTGATAACCCCGCGAATGCCCATGATGTGTGTACGCATGCCGGGACGCTGGCTAAGCAGCGAGCGCATGCGTACGACTGGGATCATGACCACCACCATCCTGCCCTTCCGCGCTCCCGCCGTCCCGCTCATCGCCCACGACCCGTATTTCAGCATCTGGTCGATGGGCGACGAGCTGACGTCGTCGCACACCAAGCATTGGACCGGCCGCAACCATCCGCTCGCCGGACTGGTCCGCATCGATGGCGCCTGCCACCGCTTTGCTGGTCCTGATCCGGCGCGGGTACCACCGCTCACCCAGCACGCGTGCATCATCTCACCGACTGCGACCACCTATGTGTTCTCCGGCGGCGGTATCCGTCTGCGCGTGCGCTTCCTGTCACCGCTGCTCGCGAATGAACTCGAAGTGCTCGCGCGACCGGTCAGCTATGTCACCGTGACGGCGTGGTCGGACGACGGCCGCGAGCACGAGGTCGAGGTGCATCTGGACGTCAGCGCCGAGATCGCGGTGGACAGTTGCGATCAGCTGGTGACGTGGAGTCGGTATCGGCTCGATGGTGTCGACGCGGTCGCGGTCGGTTCGGCGGAGCAGCGTGTCCTCGCCCGTCAGGGTGATGATCTGCGCATCGATTGGGGACAGCTGTTCCTGGCCGCCGCCGATGGTCAGCAGGCGCATACCGCGATTGGCGACCACCGCACGCTGCGCGCGCGCTTCATCGCTGGCGAGCCATCGCCGGCGGACGACATGCGCATGCCGCGGCGCGTCAACGACTGCTGGCCGGCCCTGGCAGTGCGCGCGACCTTCGGTCTCGTGGGTAGCGCCGAGGTCGAGCGCACGGTGATGATCGCCTATGACGACCAGTTCTCGATCGAGTACCTGCGTCGAAGACTGCGTCCCTACTGGCGGGCCAGCGGCCGGACCGAGATCGACGGGCTGCTGGTCGCCGCCGCGCGTGAACGCGAGGCGATCACCGAACGCTGCCAGGCCTTCGATCGTGAATTCAGCCATGACTGCGTGAAGGCGGGCGGCAATGCCTTCGCCGACGTCGCGGCCCTGAGCTACCGGCAGAGCATCGCCGCGCACAAGCTGGTCATGGATGTGGACGGCACGCCGATGTTCTTCTCGAAAGAGAACTTCTCGAACGGATGCATCGCCACGGTCGACGTGACCTTCCCGTCGGCGCCCTTGTACCTGCTGCTGAATCCCTCCCTGCTGCGCGCCATGCTCGAACCGGTGATGCGCTACGCCGCGACCAGCGCCTGGAAATTCCCGTTCGCTCCGCACGACCTCGGAACCTATCCGCTCGCCAACGGTCAGGTCTATGGCGGCGGCGAGCTGACGGACGACGACCAGATGCCGGTCGAGGAATGCGGCAACATCCTGATCCTCGCGCAAGCCCTGGCAGTCGCCGACGGCGATCCGGGATTCGCGCGGGCGCATTGGCCGGTGCTGCGGACCTGGGCGTGCTACCTGCGCGACGAGGGCTTCGACCCCGCCGACCAACTCTGCACCGACGATTTCTCCGGGCACCTCGCGCACAACGTGAACCTGTCGGTGAAGGCCATCCTCGGTCTCGGCTCCTTCGCGGAACTCTGCCGCGCGCTCGGGCACGACGATGACGCGCGCGCCTTCCGCGCTCTGGCCAAGAGCATGGTGGCGCGCTGGATGCCGCTCGCCGATGACGGCGACCATTACCGCCTCGCCTTCGACCAGCCCGGCACCTGGAGCCAGAAGTACAATCTGATCTGGGACGGTCTGCTCGGCCTCGACCTGTTTCCGGCAACCGTGGCGCGCCGCGAGGTCGCCTTCTACATGACCAAGCTCGAGCGCTTCGGCCTGCCCTTGGACAACCGCAAGACCTACACCACCCTCGATCACGCGATCTGGTCGGCGAGTCTGGCCGAGCGGCGCGAAGACCGCCAGGCGATGCTCGACGCCTGCTGCGCCTATGTCTCGTCGACGCCGAACCGAGTGCCGTTGAGCGACTGGTACGACACCGTCAGCGGCCGCCAGCAGGGGTTCCAGGCGCGCTCAGTGGTCGGCGGCAACGTGATGCCGCTGCTCCAGGACGCTACGGTGTGGGCGAAGTGGCGTTCGCGCGTGGCCTTGCCTGCATTGCCAGGCCAGGCCGCATCCGCGTTGGCGCGCGCCCACGCGCCGTGACCAAGCTCGATCACCAAGAAAGGCCAATGACCAAGCGAACGCCATGACGAATGGAAAGCAGGTGATCCGCTCGCGGCGGGCGGGTCAATCGTCGGCGGGGATTTCGGCATCGTCGACGAGACGGGAGATCTCGGCGTCGACATCCTCGAAGCGCATCGCGCCCGTCGCGTCGATGAACGCGATGCCCGAACCGCGGACTTCCTCCTGGTAGGCGGCTCCGGGGGCGGCGGTGGGATCGCCCAGGTGGTAGGTGAACTGGACCTGCGCCTCGCCCGCTTCGATCAGTGGCTCATCGAACGTGTAGCGCACGAGGACGGTGCGTTCGAGGCCCAGGCTGGCGAGCGCCTCGGCCACCGCGGGCAGCCGGGAGAGGCTTGGCAACTCGGTCTCGAGCCGCTGTGAGACCGCCTCTCGCGCCCGCTTGCGGGGCAGGGCGCGCAGATGCTCCAGATACCTGCCATCCATGGCCATGAAGGCGAGCAGACGCCAATCCATCCGCGCGGCAAGTCCGATCAATGCAACCATCAGCCATCGGTGTCGCCACGGCTCGCTGGGACGTCCCTCCGGCGGTCATTGTCGCGGTACCGGTGCGCGCCATGGTGTACCCCATGGACGACGTCGAAGCCTTCTGCCGCGCGCTGTGGCGCCATGACCAAGCCATCCTCGCCAAGCTCGCCGGGCGAGTCGATCCCGATGCGGCTGATCGCTGGGGCAACACCCCACTCCTGAGCGCCGCGCGTTATGGTGATCTCGACTTGGTGTCGCGGTTGGCGCGCCGGAGCGCGGACATCCAGCAGGGGCGTGTCCACCTCACGCCGATCACCTATGCAGCCAGACGCGGAGCCGCGGACATAGTCGCCTTCCTGCGCGACAAGGGCGCAATCACATCAGTGGTCACCGCCGTCCACCTTGGCGAACGTGGCCTACTCAGAAGCGCATTGCGGCGCGATGCGGCGCTCGCGCGGCTGCGCGACGAGGAAGGCTCGCCGATCCTGCACCACGCCGTCGAGGCGTTGCGTCCCGAATTGGTGTCGCTGCTGATCGAGCATGGCGCCACCACCGCGGACTCGGACGCCAATGGCGAATCCGCGCTGCACCGCGTGGCGGACCTGCGTCAGGCCCCGCCTCGGCCAGCCGCGGCGATGGCCGGGTTGCTGCTCGACCGCGGCGCCGCCATCGACGCGCGCAACTGGGATGACGTCACGCCGCTGCATCAGGCGGTGCGGGCGCGCAATCTCGCCGTCGCCACGGTGCTGGTGGAGCGGGGCGCGGATGTGAACGCGCGCGACAAGCTGCGTGGCTCGACGCCCTTGCGGCGAGCGGTGTCCGGGACCGGCGCGAGCGGCACGGCCGGCACGGCCGACGTGATGGTGCCGCTGACGCGGCTGCTGCTCGCGCACGGGGCCGATCCGGATGCCGTCGACAAGCGTGGCGTGCCGGTGCGCGCCTCGGCGCGCGCGCCTGAGGTCGTGGCGCTCTTCGACGCGCATCCCCCGCGAGGCCTGCGAGCCGCGCCGAAACGGCGAGTAGGTGACGCCTCGGCATCAGCGCAGCGCAAGCGGGCCTCGCGCAAGCCGGTTGAACGGCCATCGCGCACGCGTCGGGCGGCCGAGGGCGCGGCGCCGATTCCCGATCCGCCACCAGCGACGCGACGACGGAAGCGGCCCTGATCCTGCGCTGGGCCGCGATGCCGTCGAAGCGGCGAGATCAGCGCAGCTTGGTGGACTCGAAGTGCGCCCCGAGCAGCGCAGCCTTGGCGAAGGAACCCCAGTACGGTGTCGGGGCGTAGGTCTTCATGTCCTGAAGCATCGCAGGGCTCGCGCCAGGATGGAACGACCAGCCGGTCCAGTGGACGTGGTTCTTCTGGATGCAGGCGAGCATGTCCGGCGCCCAGGTGTACGGGTTCTCGAAGCGCTCGGGCGGGATGAAGGACAGGTTCTTGATGTCGCAGCCGACTTCGCCGAGGATCACCGGATATTTCGCGGCGATGTCGAGGAAGGAGTGCTGCCAGCCCGATTTCCAGTAATAGACGTGCGAATCGTAGATGATGCCGTTTCCGCCGTGGTCCTCGATGGCCGAACCGGCGATCACCCCAGAGAGGTCGTACGCCCAGTCCAGGCCGCCGATGACCATGACGTTGTGCGCTCCGGTGCCGCGCACGGCGTCGGCGACCTTCTGCAGGCCGGGCGAGGTATGCGACACGGTCTGCTGGTCGTTCCCTGGCGCGTCGCTTTTCTTGTCGGTGATCTCGCCGCCGTTCTTCCAGATCTCCCACGAGGTGCCGAATGGTTCATTGAGCAGGCCATAGATCACGCCTGGTTGGTCCTTGTAGCGCGCCGCGGCCGACACCCAGAACGCGATGTCTGCATCGCTTGGCGCGCGGTAGCCATGCAGGTCGAGGAGCAGGTAGGCGCCGCGCGACGATGCGGCCAGCACGCATTGGTCGACCAGCGCACGGTAGGGTTCGCCCTTGGCCCAGCGTTCGCCAGACACCGGCAGTCGGATGATATTCGCCTTCCAGTCGTCGATCGCGACGACGATCGATTGCAGCAGGGATTCGCCGCCGTCCGACCACTCGAGGCTCGGAACGTTGACGCCCTGGAGCCACACGTCCTTGCCGTCGCTGTCGATCAGGCGCGGGCCATCGGTCTTCAGCATCTTCGGGTGGGCACGTCCGGCATCGATGACCACGCTGGCGGTGGGGGCGTCGTCCTTCTTGGGCAGGCTCGCGGGATCGATGGCGGTCACCGAGAGGTCGTCGATGTCGAGGGTGCCAGCCTTGGCCTGCCACATCCCCGGCATGATCGCGAGCGATGTTGCACTGGCGGGCACCGCGCAGACGACCTTGACCGGCTGCCACGCATCGCTGGTTCCGGTGAAGAACGGATGCGACGGGTCGCCGCCGACGTTGTCGTTCTTGTCGTTCTTGAAGTTCATGATGATGCGGGCGTCGTGCCAGCCCTCGGCGCCGCGCTCGACTCCGGCGTAGCGCACCCGGCATGTGACCGCGATGGCCTTGGCGCCGGAGAGCGGGACCTGGCGATAGAGCGTCACCGCCTTGGCGGGACCGGCTGCCTGGAAGCGGAGGAAGTGGTTCAACGGATCGCTGGTCACGGTGATGCCGGGCGCCAGCCCCCAGCCGGTGGCGTTGCCTTGCGCATCGACCGCTTCGAAGTCGCCGTGTTCGAGCAATTGCTTCGGATCGGCGGCGTGCGCGGTGGCGATCGTGATTGTGACCAGGGTGGCGATGAGGAGCGCTCGGGCGGTGGCGGAGGGGATGAGCATCGAGGGCTCCAGAAAGACGCGTGGGTGGCGAGGGTCGAATAGGACCGGTATCTTATTCGTCTATCATTCGAACGCCTAACTACGCAATGTATGACAGAAATACTAGAAAAACCGGAGATGGACGCGGACACGGGATATAATACCAGTATTATATCATGGAAATGCCTGCGTTGGTCAATGCGTCGGCTCCGGCTCGCGCGGCAACTGCGCCGCTCCGCTCTCTTCGGGCAGGGCGACCCACACCCAGCGCCGCCCCCAATGGCGGGCGATCTGGTGATCCTCGAAGCGTAGATCGAGGTGGACGATGCCGCGGCTGGCGTCCTTGAGCATGGCGCCGCCCGTATCGTCGACCATGGCGTACCCGTAGCCGGGGATGGTGAGCCAGAGGCGCGGCGGCACCAGCTGATGCGCGCTGGCGATACCGTAGGGATAGGTGCGGATGTCGCGGTTGATGGCCGTCTTCCAATCCTGCACCGCCTTCTCGCAGCAGATCCTGCACGGGCAATATCCGGTGGTCAGCACCTTCACCCAGACCATGCCTGGCGGAGGGGGAGTCACCGGCTTGGGCAGCTCCATCGACTTCTCGCCGAAGATGTAGGTGCGCACGCGCTCGACGATCTCGACTTCGCGGAAGCGCATGTCCAAGAGCACGCCAACGATGAACCCGAGGGCCAAGCCCCCGACCAGAGCCCAACCCGGCCCGGGCTTGGTGCTGCCGCCCCACCAGATCCACAGCAGGATCAGCTTCATGCGGGCCACGAATCCCTTGGCTGGCGCGGGAGCATCGGGCATCCCGGCAGCATGCCGGCCTGGCCGCCACCGCCAGCGGCTCCTCGTGGCGAGCCGGTTGTTCGTGGCGGAGGGTGGATGACCGTTGCGAATACGAGCACCGCTGGCTCCCCGGCCGTCAGTGCTTCCACTGCCAACCACTCGCCGAGCGTACACCCATGGCAGGTCGCCGATCCATCCACGTTCCAGCGAGCGGTCGAGCGCGAGCCTGCCCTGGGGTCGGCTCTGGAACCGGCGCGCCGCGCGCCGTGCCCATCGCGGCCTCCTTCCCGCACAGGCATCCCGCCTACGAACGCATCTATGACGTGGTGCGCGCGATTCCGCGCCGACGCGTCGCCAGCTATGGGCAGGTGGCGGAGATCGCCGGGCTGCCTGGCCGCGCGCGGCAGGTCGGATACGCCCTGCATGCGCTGCCGCTCGATGCGCGCACGCCCTGGCACCGGGTGGTGAACAGCCAGGGCATGGTGAGCCGCCGCGCCGAGCCCGGAGCCGACGACCGGCAGCGGCAGCGGCTCGAAGCTGAGGGAGTGGCTTTCGACGAGCGCGGGCGGATCGACCTGCGCCGCTTCGGCTGGCGTCCGCGCTGACGGCGGGCCCGGGCGATGCCTGGTTGAATTCAACGACGGGCGGCGTCCGATGCCTGACGCCCGTCCGGGCCAGTCGACACCAGTCACGTGAGCGGAACGGAGCAGCCATGCCGACATCCAGGTCCGCTTCCAAACCGAAGGACTACCAGCCGGCCCACGCCCTGTGGGCGATGCATGCGCCGGAGAGCGCTCCGCACCGTTTCACCGCGCGCTCCCCGGCCGTGGCGCGGCGCTGGCAGCGCGCGACGCGTCGTGAGCTCGACCGGTTGATCGGTTTCCAGGAGCCGGCTTTCCGCGTGAAGGCGCGCTTGCTAGAGAGCATCGACCGTGGCGATCACGTGCGCGAATTGCACGAGCTGACGACGGCGGAGAAGGTCAAGATGCCCGTCTACCTGCTGCTGCCCAAGAACGCTGCCCGGGTGGCAGCGGACGCTCGCGGGAAGCGGCCCGCGGTGCTCGCCTTCCACGGACACGGCTACGGCGCGAAGGAGATCGTTGGCCTGTGGGAAGACGGCTCGGAACGGCGCGTCGTCGACGGCTACCAGCGCGACTTCGCGCTCGAGCTGTGCCGGCGCGGCTTCGTCGTGGCGGCGCCCGAGATTTCGGCGTTCGGCGATCGCCAGACCGACTATTCACCACTGGTCGCGACGTGTTCGCCGGTGCCGTACTGCTGCCACCACACCGCTGCGCTCGCCTTCCATCTCGGCGGCTCGGTGGTCGGGATGCGCGTGCGCGACGGAAAGCGCCTGCTCGATTGGCTGATCGGCCGCTCCGAGGTGGATGCCGCGCGCATCGGCGCGATGGGCATATCCGGAGGCGGCATGCACACGCTATTCTCGGCCGCCCTCGATCCGCGCATCTCGGCGTGCGCTATCAGCGGCTACCTGTCGTCGTTCGCGGGCAGCGTGCTGTACTGCAACCACTGCTCCTGCAACGTGGTGCCCGGACTGCACCGCTTCGGCGAGATGCACGACATCGCGGCGCTGGTGGCGCCTCGGCCGGTGCTGGTCGAATCAGGGACCCGCGACGAGATCTTCCCGATCGCCGCGGTGCGCGAAGGCCTGGCCCGGACCCGCGATCACTACCGGGTGTTCGGCGCCGAGGCGCTGGTCGCCGAGGACCTCTTCGAGGGCAGGCATCGCATCAACGGCGATCGCGCCTATGCCTTCCTGGCGGAACACCTGGCCGGGGCGCCCTGAGATCACGCTGAGAGGGTCCCGAGGCGACCCGCGAGGAAGGGGCACGAGCCGTCCATGCAACCCCTGCACCGCTCCAGCGGCTCGTCCGAGGCTCCCGGGGGAAAACAGCATCGCCTAAATCGCCTGGCCAGCGACACTCGATGGTGGGCAAGGCCTCGGAGGAGCGCGCGTGGACGATGACCAGCAGGATGTGCACCGCCGGGCGATGGAGCTCGCCCTCGTCAACCGGCGCATGATCGAGGCCTACGCTTTCGCCATAACCCGTGATTTCCACCTCGCCGACGACATCTACCAGGAGGTCGCCCTGGTGCTGATGTCGCAGCGCGACGGGCTGCCGGCCAGCGACGGGTTCATGCCCTGGCTCAAGGAAGTGATCCGGCGCAAGTCGCGCGAGCTCTTGCGCAAGCAGGGGCGCATGTCGCGCATGCTCTCGTCCGAGGCCCTCGATCAGGTCGCCGTCGCCTATCCGGTGGAGACCGAGAACGGCTTGTCCGAAGCCATGGCGAGCTGCGTCGACAAGCTGTCCGGGGACGCGCGCGCCGGCGTGATGGCGCGCTACGTGGAGCGCCTCGACGTGCCGACCATCGCCCAGCGCATCGGCCGCACGGTGCAGGGGGCGTACGCGGTGCTCAAGCGCGCCCGGCTGGCGCTCGAGGACTGCGTCGAGCGCGCCCGCCGCCAGGGGAGTGGAGCGTGACCGCGTCCCCGCGTGAGCTCGACGGCGACATCATCGCGTATTTCACCGGCGATCTCGACGGCGAGGCGCTCGCGGCCCTCGACCAGCGCCTGCGCGAGGATCCCGCCGCTGCGGCGCGATTCGCCGAACTCAGCACCCGCGAAGTCCTGCTCTCGTCGGTGCTGCGCATGCGCGCCGGCCATCCCGACCATCCCTCGACGCGCCTGCGCCTCGTGCCAGCGCCGAAGCCGCGTGCGGCGCGCTGGCGGTGGGGGCTCGCCGCGGCCGCGCTGCTGCTGATCTCGACCATGCTGGCGGTGGTCGCCGCCAGGCGCGACCACGCGACCGGCACGGGCGCGGATCCGCTGGTTGCGGCGCACGCGATCGCGACGGTCGTCGACGTCGGCGGCTCAGCCGAGGCGCAGCGCGATGGACGCACGACGCCGCTCGTTCCAGCAGCGCCGATCGCCGCCGGCGACCGCATCGTGGTGGGCGAGGGCTCCCATCTCGCCCTCGCTTACGCCGACGGCACGCGCCTCGATCTCGGCCCATCGACCACGTTGCGCATGTCCGCGCCAGGGAGCGATCGGCTCGAGCTCGAACAAGGCGAACTCGATGCGGCGGTCACCCACCGCGCCGCCGGCAAGGCGCTGGTGTTCTCCACCTCGCAGGCACGCGCCGAGGTCATCGGCACCCGCTTGCGGCTATCTGTGTCGTCCTCGGCGACGCGGCTGCAGGTCGACGAAGGGCGCGTGCGCCTGACCCGACTGAGCGATGGCGCGGTGGCCGAGATCGGATCCGGCCATGCCGCCACCGCCACTGCCGACCGCGAGGCCATGTTCGCCAGCGTGCGCTCGGGGTCGCTCGCCGATCGGTTGGTGCTCGGCACCAAGACGCTGTTCTCCACGGTGTTCGCCGACTCGCCCGAAGCGTGGCCGGATGCGCTCGGCCAGCCTCCTGGAACTCCGGCAGGTACGGTGGCGGTCCGCACCCAGAGTGTTGCCGGTGGCCAGCGCACCTACCTTGGCATGCACGGCCCACGCCACTCTGGCGCATCGCCCGAACCGTTCCCGGCGGGAGGCCGCACCTGCCTGAGCTTCCGCTATGTCGCCGATCATTTCGCGAGCGCCGACCTGATCGAGGTGGTGGCGACCGACACTGGCGGCCAGGCATACCACGTCCGCCTGCGCCCGCGTTTCGAGACCCTGACCACGGCCACCATCAGCCTGGACAGTGGTTTCACCGCACGTCTCGACACCGGAGGTCGGCGCACGCTCGCAGCCGGGACACCGCTCGCCTCCTACGAGTGGCGGGTCGTCCATGCCGATGGAACGCCCGCCGACGCCGATGCACAACTGTGGATCGAGGAGGTCGTCGGCTTCGAGGCCTCCGGCGCAGTGGAAACCACTCCGCTGGTCGCCGAGGGCGCGCCAGCAACCGGCTACCACCGCGCATGGGATTTCGACGACGGCGGACCAACGGATTTCACGGTCCTCGGGGGCTCGTGGCGGCATCTCGCGTCAGGCGGCGTGGGTGGGTCCGGCTGCATGGAGACAACCTCTGGGCGTTTCGGTGTCGCGATCGACGTGCAAGCGCCGGCAGTGCCGGTGCGGATCACCATCGAGGAAGGCTTGTGCCTGCCGAACACGGTGGGTACCTACAGCGTGTTCGTGCAGTGGGATTCCTTCCGGTCGCTGACCCAGCTGCTCGACATCGGCAAGGACCTGGACCTGCCCGCGCCCGTCGAGGGAGCCGCTTCCGAGTACACGCGCGTCGTCGAGTACCTGTCCGGTGAGCACATGGAGATCCGGCTGCAAGGCGAGCGCGCTGCACTGGCGTTCGGCGAGCCCGCGCCCGGGGCGCGCTTGCAGCTGTTCGTGATCGGATTGAACCGCCTCGATCGCCTGCGCATCGACGAGATCGAGGCATGGCAGGCGCCGCCGGTCGAGGACATGCGCGCGGCCGTGGCGGCGCTGCCGGAGCGCACGCCCGGAACGACGGTGGCGATGCCGGGCTTCGGGCCGGATCCCGCGCATCCAGCGCGCGCGGATTTCCGCTTGATGACTCCGGGCGAGTCGCCCTGGATGACCCCGACCAAGCCCTGACGAGCCAAGCTCGGGGCCGGGCTTCTGCGGCGAGGCCGGAGCGGATTCCTGCGTCATACAGTGGCGTGTCGAGCCCGGCCGAGCACCCGAGGGGCGCGCCTAATGCCATCGGCGCCGGGCATCCGTTGTGGAGCCCGCATGCAGAGCCAGTCCCCATCAGTCCAGCGGCACACGAGCGCGCCGGCGTACATCCTGGCGACCGGCCACGCCGTGCCAAATCGCGTGGTCGCCAACGCCGATCTGACGCAGTTCCCGGCGGCAATGCTGCCGATGATCGCGGTGAAGACCGGCATCCGCGAGCGTCGCCACGCCGACGCCGAGACCGCGACGTCGGATCTGGCCATCGCGGCGGCTCGGCGCTGTCTCGAACGCGCCGGGATCTCCGCCTCCGCACTCGGCGGCATCGTGGTCGGCAGCTGTTGCGCGGACAAGATCATCCCGCCGACCGCGGCGATCGTGCACGACGCGCTCAAGGCGCCTACCAGCGCCTTCGCCTTCGATCTCGCGGCGGTGTGCAGCAGCGCGCTGTACGCGCTGACCGCGGCGATCGGCATGTTGCCGATCGCCAAGGGCCCGCTGCTGGTGATCGGCGCCGATACCACCACCAAGCTGATGAATCCGAAGGACTTCAGCTCCTATCCCTACTTCGGTGACGGTGCTGGCGCGGTGCTGATCGGTGGAGCGGCGCACGCTGACAAGGCCTGGGCGCGCGCCTGCGTCGATGAAACCATCCTCGGCTGCGATGGCAGCGGACAGCATGTGATCGAGATTCCCGCCGGAGGCACGCGCGAGCCCAGCACGACGTGTACCGATCCCAAGCGGCTCTACTTCCGCATGGAAGGGAAGAAGGTCCTCGAGTTCGCCATCGACAAGGGTGCGATGATGATCGAGGCGCTGACTGCCATGGCAGGCGGCCGCGAGCGCGTGCACGCGGCGGTGCTGCACCAGGCCAACATCAACATCATCTACGGAATCGCCGATCGCAGCGGGCTGTCGCGCGAGCGCTTCCCGGTCAATCTCGACCGCTACGGCAACACCGGAGCTGCGGGCGTGTTCATCGCCTTGGACGAGCTCGCGCGCGGTGGACCGGTCCCCGCGGGCCAATCGGTACTGCTCGCCGTCTTCGGCGGCGGGCTCGCCTGGGCTGGATGCCGTTTCATCGCACCGCACGACGCCTGTCCCCGGGCCGACGCAAGCGCGTCGCCCGTTGCCGATCCAACCACCACCCAAGGAGCCTGACCATGCAGAATCTCGCCCTGGCGATGCGCAACGCCTTCCCGTCACTCGCCGACGACGCCCTGGTGCCGACCTTGCGCCTGAGCGATTGCCCGAACTGGGATTCGATGACCGCGGTGAATCTGGTGATGGAGATCGAGAGCATCTGCGGCGTGCAGATGTCCGACTACGAGCCGAAGGACACCACCACCTTGGCCGATGTGGCGCAGAAGATCCTCGCCTTGGGCGGCAAGCCGTGAGCGCGGCGCTGACCATCACTCCGCTCGCGAATCGGCTGGTGCCGGCGTTCCATTACCAGCGCATGCCGTCGCTGGTGATGCCCGATCCAATCGTGCCCGACGGCGTGCTGCCTCCCCAGCACGGCATCGACGAGATCTTCGAGCTGCGCGTCGCGACCGATGATAGCACCGAGCGCGACGCGTTCTCGGTGCGCTGGCAAGTGTACTGCGATGAGTTGGGTTACGAGCCGGCTGGGCGATTTCCAGATCATCTGGAATACGACGCCGCGGATATGCGTTCGGTGAGCGTGGTCGCCTATTACCGTGCCACCGGCATGCCGATCGGCTGCTTCCGGCTGATGCTCGCCGATCCCCAATGCCTGGCGGCGCCGTTCCATCTCGAGGAGGTCTGCACCCATCTGGAGACGGGCATGCTGCCGCGTGATGGCAGCGATCGCCTTGGATACACCGAGATATCGCGCTTCTGCATCGTTGCGCCGTTCCGACGCTTCACGCGTTCGCAGGACTGTCGGCCGCCCGCGGCTATCGATGCGGTCCGCTGGCGCGAGGAAAGCCAGCATCGCCAGAATCTCGCTTCGTTCCTGTGGTTGTCTGCTGCGCATCTCGCCGTCCATGCGCGGTTGGACTACATCCTCGCTCTGATGGAACCGCGCCTGCAGCAGCTCGCACGCAGTGTCGGTTTCGTCTTCCATCCGATCGGTCCCGGTGTGGAGTTTCGCGGGCTGCGCCAACCATACCGCATCGACCGCCGCGCGCTGCGCGCCCTCCTGCAAGACCCGCGGACGGCATCGCTGCTCGCGCCGTTGGCTCCGGCTTGGGAAGCGCAGGCCGTCAGTCATCCATTGCTGGTGAATTACCTCAGCAAGCGTCCCGTGCCGATCAGCCAGCGCCTCGGTGTCCCTCCATGAGCGCCTTCGCCTATGATCAGGCCTTCCGGCGAAATCTCGGCCTGGTGAGCGAGGTCGAGCAGGCGCGCATGCGCGGTGCCAGAGTCGCGCTCGCAGGCCTCGGCGGCGTCGGCGGCGGACATGCGCAGACGCTCGCCCGCCTCGGGATCGGCGCCTTCCATCTCGCCGATCCCGACACTTTCGATATCCCCAACCTGAATCGCCAACTCGGCGCGACCATGCTGACCATCGGCATGGGCAAGGCCGATGTCTGCGCCGACATGATCTCATCGATCAACCCGGACGCTTCGGTGCGCGTTTTCAGCGAGGGGATCACCGAAACCAACATCGAGTCCTTCCTGTTCGGGGTCGAGGTGGTGGTCGATGGCATCGATTTCTTCCGCATCGAGGCGCGCAAGCTGCTCTATGGCGCCTGCCGCGCGCGCGGTATCCCAGTGGTGAACGCAGGGCCGATCGGATACGGCGCCGCGGTGCTGGTGTTCTTGCCGTGTGGCATGTCGTTCGAGGACTACTTCCGCTTCGAGGAAGGCATGACTCGCGCCGAGCAGCTGATGGCGATGGCCCTGGGCCTGGCGCCTGGCCTGGTGAGCGATGTCGATCCCGCGCGCGTCGACATCCCCGGCGAGAACGGGCCGGCGCTCGCGACCGCCTGTATGCTGTGCGCGGCGGCGGCAGGCACCGAAACGTTGAAACTGCTGTGTGGACGAGGGGCACCCATGGCCGCACCCCGAGGCATCTATTACGACCCGTTCCGCGGTCGCGTGCGCAAGCTGCGCCCGCGGCCATCGCTGACTCGCAGCCTACGCGGCCGCCTGCTGCGGCGCCTGTGCTTCGCGCGCTTTCCCGCCTTCAAGGCCATGCACGAGCAAGAGGTGGCCGAACGCTCGCGATCGGCGGGAGTGCAGAATGATCCGACCATCACCTCCGCCCGGGTCCATGCCCAGGGGCGGTCGTGAGCCAGCGTCCTCCGTCGCGAGGTCGTGTCCGCCGCGTCTCCGGCGGCCGGGTCGAGCCCGTCGTCGAGACCTCCGATGTCCAGCTCGCCGCTGCGCCGTCGGCTCCCTGGCTGCTCCGCCAGGCGGTGTCGATGCTGGTCTACGACCGCACCAGGCTGCTGGGCATCGTCTTCGGCATAGCATTCTCGTCCCTGCTCATGACCCAGCAGCTCGGCGTGTTCCTCGGCGTGATGGAGTTGTCGCGGCATCCCGTAGACGCCTCGCGCGCCGACTTGTGGGTGGCGGATCCGCACGCGCAGATGACCACCATCTCGTGGCCGCTGCGCCCTGCGGACGTGCGACGCGTGGCCTCGGTGGAGGGCGTGGCCTGGGCATCGGCGCTGAACGTGCGCCCCGAACTGGTGCGGCGCCGCGACGGGACCTACGAGCAGTGCCAGATGTTCTCGATCGATGAACGCACGCTCGCCGGCGGGCCGACCGCGATGCTAGCCGGGAACGCTGAGGACCTGCGGCGACCAGACGCGGTGGTGATCGACGCCGAGGCTGCCGACCATCTGGCGATCGGATCCGGAGCGAGCCGGATACCGGTGCGCGTGGGCGACCGCGTGGCGGTCGGTGAACGCGAGATGACCGTGGTCGGCATCAGCCGCACGCTGCGGAATTTCCAGTTTCAGCCGGTGATCTGGGTCGCGCGCGGACGCCATGAGGCGGTGGAGCGGCGCTCGGTGGGCTTCATCCTCGCCGGCGCCGTTCCTGGCGCCGATCACGAGCGCCTGGCGCGCGCGGTGTCGTCGGCGACCGGGCTGAAGGCATTGACTAGAGACGCGTTCTCCGACGAGAATTTCATCTTCCTGCTGATAAACACCGGAATCCCTGCGAATTTCGCCATCGCCGTCGGGCTCGGCTTCGTAGTGGGACTGGCGATCGCCGGGCAGACCTTCCTGCAGTTCATCAATGATCACCTGCGTCATTTCGCCGCGCTCAAGGCCATGGGCGCGGGCACCAGGACGATCATGGCGATGGTCTGCGCGCAGGCGCTCACGGCGGGGGCGCTCGGCTACGGGATCGGCATCGGCCTTGCGGCGCTCTTCGATCGCGCCGTCCACGGCACCATCCTCGCCTCGCGCCTGACCCCCGGATTGTTTGCGCTCACGGCGGGCGCGACGGTGGTGATCGTGGTGATCGCCGCGCTCTTCGGCGGATGGCGGGCGACGCGCGCCGATCCCGCGACGGTGTTCCGGAGCTGATATGCAAGCCGCCGCCTCACTCAGTGGCGTGAGCAAATCCTTTGGCGCAGGCGAGGCGTCGGTGCGCGCCCTGCGCGGCGTGCGGCTCGAGGTGCCCGCCGGAGCGCTGATGATGGTCATCGGTCCGTCGGGATGCGGCAAGACCACCCTGGTGTCGGTGCTCGCCGCGATCCTACGTCCCGATGCCGGCGAGGTGGAGGTGCTGGGCGAGCGTCCCTTCAGCCTCTCACCCAGGGCGCTCGCTGATTTCCGTGCGCGGCATCTCGGTTTCGTCTTCCAGGCCTTCAATCTGATCCCGGGCCTGACCGCGCTCGAGAACGTCGAGCTGCCGGCGCTCTTGATCGGCATGAGCCGCATGGTCGCACGCGAGCGCGCGACCATGGTACTCGAGCGGGTAGGCATGGGTTCGCGGCTCGGTACCTATCCGCAGCAGCTCTCGGGCGGTCAGCAGCAGCGCGTCGCCATTGCGCGCGCCATCGTCCACGAGCCGTCGCTGGTGGTGTGCGACGAGCCGACCAGCGCCCTCGACCAGGCGACCGGCCGCCGCGCCATGATCCTACTGCGCTCGCTCGCGGCAGAACGCGGGAGGACGTTGATCGTGGTCACGCACGATCAGCGCGCCTACGGCTTCGCCGATCGCATCGCCACCATGGAGGATGGCCACATTGTGCGCATCGTCCGCCGCCGGCTGCCAGTGGGAGACTCCACGCCAGGCGGAGCCGGTGACGACGACGGATCCGCCGACGCGCCGGTCCTTGGGGACGCCGCACAACTTGCCCAGCTCGCCCCACCGGTGGTGACATCCCCCGATTCCGATACCGCACCAGCCGCATCCACGGCATCAGTCGCATCCGCGGGAACGCGGAAGGAGCATCCATGAGGAACCGCGCCACGCTCGGTATCACCGCCGCCCTCGCCGTCGTAGGCGCGGGATTTGCCGCCCTGGTCGCGGCGCGCTCGCCGCGGATCCCCGATCCGACCATCGCATCGTCCGAGCCTGCGGTGGGCGGCGTCTACGGGATCGGCCTGGTGGAACCACTGGACGAGTCGACACGCGTGGCGCCGGCGGTGGCGGGCGTGGTCGCGGCGGTCCAGGTGGTGGTCGGCCAGCGCGTCGCGGCCGGGGATGTGCTGGTGGTGCTCGACGACGCCGAGGCGCGCGCGCGCGTCCAGGCCGCTGAAAGCATCGCGTCCGCCGCTGCCATCATTGTCGACCTGCGCCGGGCAGAACTCGCGATCGCGCAAGCCCGGCTCGCGCGTGTGTCTGGGCAGCCGCGTCCAGAAGACGTGGCGCCAGCGACCGAGGCCGAACGCGTCGCGCGCGCCGAGGCAGCCGAGGCACGCGAGCGACTCGCACGCTATCAGAAGCTGGCGCGCGGCATCGTGCCGGCCGCCGACCTGGCTGAGCGTACGCGCCAGGCCGAGGCCGCGGACGCGCGCGCGGCCCAGGCCGCGGCGGAAGCCTTGCGGGCGGCCGCGCCCGGCTGGACGCGCGATGTCGCGGTAGCCGAGGCAGAGGCGCAGGCGGCGGTGAGCGCGATCGCGGTTGCCGAGGCGACCGCAGCCGCCGATCGGTCGGCGGTGGAGATCGCCCGCGTCGCGCTCTCACAGCGCACCATCCACGCTCCACGCGCGGGCAAGATCATGCGTCTCGCCGTCCATGCCGGTGAATGGGTGGCGCCAGAGGGCGGCGGACTGCTAGATCTAGCCGACGACTCCCGCCTGCGCCTGACCGCCGAGGTGGATGCGCTCGACGCATGGCGGGCGGGTACCGCCGACGCGATCGCCTGGCGTCGCGGCGACCCGACGCGCACCTGGACAGCGAAGGTGCTGCTCATCGAGCCCGTCGCGCGTGCGAAACGTGAATCCTCCGGGGCTCCGGGGGATGTGATCGACACGCGCGTGCGCTGCCTGCGTTTCTCCCTGGTCGATTCCGGCGACCTGCTGCCTGGCGAGCAGCTCGAGCTGCGCATCCCGTCCGCGCCTCACGCGGAGACAGGCGCGGCGCTTTCAGCGAACCCGTAGGGACCCGCCCGCAGGAAGGGCGAATCCCTGGGAATGCCGAACGTTACGACCGCGTCACCAGCGCAGCGCGGTCCTCGGCGCGCCAGCGCTCCCAGCGCGCCTCGTCCGGCTGCATCGCCCAATCTCCGGCGCGGTCCCAGAGCTGATCGTCGACGCCCAGCAGGCGCAGCAGGCGGCGGTCGCCGCGCTCGCGCGCGATGCGGATCACCGCCTGGCACGCCGGGCCGCTGTAGTTGGCGCGGAATTTCATCCACTGGTGGTTGTAGGTCGTGGCGAAGAAGTAGCGCGTGTCGGTGCCGCGATTGAGCGACCCGGAATGCAGGAGCGCGTGGTGGAAGACCACCGCGTCCCCGGCTTGCGGATACAGCACCACCTCTTCAGGGTGGCGGCGGTCCTGGCTCCCGGGTGCGACGGTCATCGCGCGGCGATGCGATCCGGCAATCACGCGCAGGGGGCCGATCTCGTCGGTGAGATCCTGCAGATAGACCATGGCGTTGAACAGGGTCGGCCGCTGGTAGTGGCCTTCCTGGGGATAGCAGGCGAAGAGATCGCGGTGCCAGCCCGATACGCGCTGCGGATCCGCCGCGGCTGGGTCGGGGGCGAAGCCGGCGAAGGTGACTGACTCGAGCTGCACGTGCGGTCCGATCAGCAACTCGGCGAAATCGAGCACCGCCGGCTTCATCGCAGCCTCGATGCAGAGTTCCGGTTCGGCCTCGACCACGTCCGCGATCATGAAGTGCTTCCAGCCGTTCGCGCTCGGCTGGCGCTCGCGCAGCACCGGGAAGCGCGCGCGCATGGTGTCGATCCAACGCCGATCGTGTGCGCCGGGGATGATCGCCCAGCCATTCTCGACGAACGACGCGAGGCGCTCGGAATCCATGGCGGAGGGGGACGGCGTTGGGGAAGAGGCGCTGCTGTCGGCGATTGACGTGGTGATCATGCCCAGGTGATGTCGACATGCGGACGTCTTGCAATCGCACCTATCGGCTGGGGATTGCACGTTTCGGGCGCACAGATGCGGTGTCGGCCGTCGCTGATCCGATCAGGCGCGAGCGCGCAACGAGGCGGGCGAGCAGCCGCGGACCTGGCGGAAGACGCGGCAGAGGTAGCTTTCGCTGTGCAGGCCGCAGCACGACGCCACCGCTGCCAGCGGCAGATCGGTCGTGGTCAGGAGGTCGCTGGCGCGCACGACGCGGGCCTCCATCAAGGCCCTGACCAGGCTGCGCCCGGATTCGCGGGTGAAGACATGTCTGAGACGGTCGTGGCTGATGCCGAGCGCGTCGGCGATCTCCTCGATCCGATCGATGGTCGCGACGTGGTCGTCGATGTAGCGTTGGGCTTCGCGCGCGAGCACCTTCCCAGGACGCGGGGCGGGGGGCAGGAGGCGGGCTCCAGCCGGTCGCGTCTCGGCGTGCGACAACAGGCGCAGGAGCAGCGCGGTCATGCGGTGGCCGAACTCGGCGAGCTGGATGCGCGTCGGCCGAGTGGGCGCGTCGGAGAGCGCACGCAGATCGTGCTCGGCAAGCGCATCGGGCGGGCGCGGCATGAACAGGTTCCCGGTCAGGACCGCCTCGAGCTCGGGCATGGGCGCTGCCCGGACGAAGCAGTCGTCGCCGCCGCGCGCCATCACCTGGCGATGGCGCATGCGCGGGGCGTAGACCTCGATGCAGCCTGGGCCGAACGCGTTCGTTGCGCCATCGCCCAGGTCGACCACGCCGGATCCGGACACGTGCAGCGCGATCTCGAGGCCCTCATGGCTCTCCCAGTAGGGCTCGTGGACGGGAACGTGATGGCGAAGTCCGAGTTCGAAACCGAGCGGGCGCCGTTCGAGGCACGTCGCGATGCGCGCGAGATCCATGACGCCATCGTAGCGCTCGGGCCGCGGCCGACCAATGGCATGGCGACCCCCCCTCGGGGGAACGTGCAAACGGCTGGAATCAGGACCGTTAGCCGTATCCGGCGTGATCAGGCCAAGCGCTTCTGGAAGCGCCATGTGCTCAGCGCCACCAGCACGGTGAGCGCCACGGCCAATGCCAGCAGGTCGCCGCCGAAGTCGAGGAGCGTCGCGCCCTTGAGCTCGAGCCCGCGCACGATGCGCAGGAAATGCGTCAGCGGCAGGATCTCGGCCACCGCCGCGATCGGGGCAGGCATGCCAGCGAGCGGGAACATGAAGCCGCTGAGCAGGATGTTGGGCAGCAGGAAGAAGAACGACATCTGCATCGCCTGGCCCTGGGTGCTCGCGAGGGTCGAGAACAGCAGGCCGATCGAGAGGTTGTCGGCGATGAACAGCAGCGCCGCGAGATAGAGCGAGCCTAGGCGCGCGAGCGGGATGTCGAAGAGCCACCAGCCGAGCAGCAGGACCAGCGTCATCTGCAGATAGCCGAGCACGATGTAAGGGAGGATCTTGCCGCCGATCAGCTCGATGCGCCGGACCGGAGACACCACCAACGCCTCGAGCGTGCCGCGTTCGCGCTCGCGCGCGATCGCCATCGCCGTCATCATCACCATGGTCAGGGTGAGGATCACCCCCACCAGTCCGGGCACGATGTAGACGGCGGTGCGCAGCTCGGGGTTGTACCACACCGTCGGTTCGATCGTCAATGCCGGCTGCGCCGATCCTCCGGCTGCTCCGCCGCTGACCGCCTGGCGCTGGACCATCAGCGCCACCGAGCGCGCCGAGGCCAATCCAACCGCGGCGTTGCTCGCGCTGGTGACGGTGAGGGGGTCTGTGCCGTCCACCACCAGCTGTGCGCGCGCTCCGCGTCCGGATGCGAGATCCGCTGAGAATCCGGGCAGGATGACCAGCGCGGCGCGCGCTCCGCCGATGCGCAGGGCGCGTTCGACCTGGGCGTCGTCCTCGACGGCGCCGGCGATGTCGAAGTAGCCGGTCACGGTCAGGGCCCGCGCGAGTTCGCGCGACGCGGGCGTGCGATCGCGATCGAGCACCGCGAGCGGCAGGTGCCGCACATCGGTGTTGATAGCGTAGCCGAAGAGCAGGAACTGCAGCGCCGGGATGCCCAGCATCATGCCCGCGGTGAGGCGATCGCGCATCAGCTGGCGCATCTCCTTCCAGGCGACGGCGAGCAACCGCCTCATGACGTGCGTTCCTCGGTGCGCACCAGCGAGATGAACGCATCCTCGACCGTTGCGCGACGCGGCCGGGGCGCCGGCGTCGAGATCCCTGCCGCCGCCAGTGCCGTGACCGCTGACGCGGCGGCATCGACGCCGTCGCGCGCGGTGACGCGCAGGCTACGCCCGAAGAACGAGACATCGGCGATCCCCGCGGTCGCCGAGAGCACCGCGGCCGCGGCCGCGGGATCGCCAGATTCGATCTCGCACACCGACAGTCTGCGCCGATCGACCACCTCATCCGGCGTACCGACGTCCATGAGCATGCCGCGGAAGATGAACGCGATGCGGTGGCAGCGTTCGGCCTCGTCCATGTAGTGGGTGGTGACCAGCACGGTGGTGCCGTCGTGCGCGATGCGGTGGATCTGGTCCCAGAAGGCACGGCGGCTCACCGGATCGACACCAGCGGTCGGCTCGTCGAGAAACAGCAGCGGCGGCGAATGGATGGTGGAGCAGGCCAGCGCCAGGCGCTGCTTCCATCCTCCCGAAAGCGTGCCGGCCAGCTGTGATCGGCGGTCCTGGAGGCCGATGCGGGCGAGGGTCTCGTGCACCTGCGGCCGCTTGCCGATGAATGGCAGGCCGTAGAGGCCAGCGTAGAAGCGCAGGTTCTCCTCGACGGTGAGATCCTCGTAGAGCGAGAAGCGCTGCGACATGTAGCCGATCCGCTCCTTGATACGCTCCGATTGCGTCGCCACGTCCAGGCCGAGTACTGTGCCGGATCCTGAGCTGGGCGCGAGGATCCCGCACAGCATGCGGATGAGCGTCGATTTCCCGGCGCCATTGGGCCCGAGCACCCCGAATACCTCGCCACGACGGATGTCGAGGTCGATGCCGCGCACCGCCACCAGGTCGCCGAAGCGCCGGGACAGGGCGCGGGTTGCCACCACGCTCTCGCCCGCGCCGGCGGTCATTTCACGTCGTCGCCGAAGCGCACGGCGGCGGGCACGCCTGCATGCAGGCGTTCGTCGGCATCGTCGACGCGCACGCGCACGCGCATCACCAGGTTCGGCCGATCGGCGGGGCTGAACAGGAAGCGCGGCGTGTACTCGAGCTGGCGGCCGATGTCCTCGATGGTGCCCGAGAAGACGCGGTCATCGCCGTCGATGCGCGCTTGGGCGTGGCCGCCGATGGCGAGGCCGGCGAGCTGCTTCTCGGGAACATAGGCGTCGATGTAGGGGTGGCGCGTGTCGGCAATGGTCAACACCACGCGCCCCGGCAGCGCGGCTTCGCCCGGATCGACGGCGACCTCGACCACGCGGCCGGCGATCGGCGCATGCAGCCAGTGGCGGGCGAGTCGCTCGCGCTCGAAGGCGAGTGTGGCCTGGGCGGCCTCGAGCGCGGCCTGTGCCTCGGCCTTCTCCTCGGGCCGTGCGCCTTCGACCGCCGTGGCCAGACGCTGCTCGGCGGAGACACGGTTGGCGGTGGCCTCGGCCAGGCGTCCGCGCGCCAGGTCGAGCTCGCTCGCCGACAGGGCCTTCTGCGCGGCGATGGCCCGCTGGCGCTCGAATTCGGCGCCAGCGACCTCGGCGGAGACTCCGGCCGACTCGGCCTGGGCGCGCGCGATCGCGATATCCTGGGCGCGCGGACCGGCGGCGACGAGCGCGAGCCGCGCCTCGGCGACACGCACCTCGGCCTCGCGTTGCGCGATCGCTGCGGTTTCGAGCCGGTCATCGAGTTCGGCGAGCGCCTGGTCGCGGTCGACCGGCGCGCCGCGCGTCACCGTCACCGACCGTACCGTGCCGGCGATCTCGAAGCCGAGCTCGCGTTGGTCGTGCTCCACCACGCCCTGATGCCACCCGGGCTGGTCGAGGGCGGAATGCCCGCCGCAGCCGGCGAGAGCAGCGATGAGCAGGACGAGCGTGGGGCGCAAGGTAAGCAGGGGCATCGAACCGCGAGTATGGCATCGGCGGCCCTCCTCCAAGCGCGACTCCATCGCTCCCTCGACCCGTTCTCGGGTCGAGGGAGCGTTCAGGCGGGTGCGCATGCCCCGCGCAGCAGCGCCAAGGTCGGATCGGAGTCGGCGCGTTCGGGCGGAAAGCGCTGCGCATACCCGAGGGCGGTGCAGCTCACGTATTCGCCGGGATGCTCGATGTGGCCGCGCAGCGTGCAGCGCGTGCTGGTATCGGTGCGGTGCTCGAGCAGCAGTCCGACCATCTCCACTCCCCAATCGTGGTAGTGCGATGCCGCGTGGAAGAGCGGCGTCTGGCCGCCATGCCCGTCGGCATCGATCTCCGCTCGGGCATCGACGTCGGCGCCGCGCGACAGCAGCAGTCTCGCGACCTCCACCACGCAGAATTCCGCCGCCACGTGCAGCAGCGTGCCGCCGGACGCGGTCAGGCCGCGGTGGGCGGTGCGGCCATAGTCCAGGCCTGGGAACCGCCGGTGGACGAGGCCCGGTTCGGCATCGAGCCGCCGCGCCAGCGCGTCGAGGCGGTTGCGATGCACGTCCATCACCGGCGAATCCTCGAACCTCGCCCCGCCAGCGATCAGCGCCTCGAGGCAGCGTGCCTGGGCTGGCGACCGCGCGTAGGTATCCATCACCATCGCCAGCGGAGTCTGGGTGCAGCGGGCCTGCGGATCGGAGCGGTTCGGATCGGCGCCGCGCTCGAGCAGGAAGCGGATCACGCCCGGGGCCAGGCACTCGCACGGATAGAGCAGCAGCGGTCCCCAGTCGTAGACCTCAAGGTTCGGATCGAGCCCACGCGCGAACAGCAGCTCGAGGCAGGGCAGCTGGCCGTCGTTCATCGACGCGCGTGCCACCGCAAGGTATCCGTCGGCCGCCGGATCGGCGCCGCGTTCGAGCAGCAACGCGACCGCGCGTGGGTGGTTGCTCTGGCACGCGTAGGTCAGCGGTCGCTGGTTGCGGTAGCGGATCTTCGCGCGTGCCACCGGCTCGTCGATCAGCTCGGGTTCATCGTCGAGCAGGCGCGCCATCAGCGCGATCTGGTCGGCGTCGATCGCCTGCCGCAGGCGCGCGGCCGCAGGCGAGACGCCAGAGGCGTCGTAGGTGTCGATGAACTCCTTGAGCTTCGCCCATGAGCGGAATGAATAGCGCCGCGCGATCGCGTGCTGCGCATCGGCGAGCGCGAGCGGCCGCGACAGCGGGGGCAGGAATTCGGCGATGAGGGAGAAGGCCGCCGGATCGCCCGCCCGGTGATCGTGCAGCAGCTCCTTGGCCTGACGCTTGAGCTGATCGAGATGGGGATGGTCGGGAAGCAGACGGGTCGCCATGGCGACCTCCTTTATCTTGCCCACGTGTCCGCAGAGGGGGCAGAAAGGGAGGTTGCGGGACCGCTACCGTCGGATTGTCGGGAAAGGTGGACTCGGTCCTGCCCGCGGACGGGGTGCGCCCTTTCGCGCACTGGCGATCGTGCCGGACGTGGACGTGACGTCAATGGGGACTGGTCGCGCCTCAATGCGCGTGGCGCAGGGCCGCATGATTCCCGTCGAATGCAACCGTCGCGCCGATCACGCTCGCCAACGATGTCACCGCGTTCCGCCAGTCCGCTTCCTTGCAGGCGAACGTGACTCGCGTATCGCCGCCATGGAATGCGGGGTCCACCTCCAGCGGCGGCAGGCCGCGATTGGCGAGCAGCGTATCGAGGTCGGCGACAACCGTATCGAGGCGTTCGTCGGTGACATCGATGCTGATGGTCAGGAGGTGTTCCTGGAGGATGAATCCCCGCGCCGGACGAATCTCGAGCGCGGGGCCCACACGTTGCAGGGCATATCCGCACGTCGTGAGCAAGGATGCGCCCAGCCGCGGGCCCGAGACCTGGTCGATGCCGGGGATCTCGACAGGTACCCCCGTGCCGATGCGCACCTCGAGCCCGCAGCGTGTGCGCAGGAAGGCGACCCAGCCGTCGACCCCGCTTGGATATCCCAGTGTCGACTGCAGATCCGCATCGAGCTCCTGCTCCCAGACCCAGGTGTCGTAGTCCCGCGCCGGGGCGAGACCGAGCGCGCCAAGACGCCTGAACCAGTCCCTGGCGGTCGAGACTACGCGCGGCGCCGTCGCCATCGAGGTCGGCAGGCGCACCTCGATCTCCCTGCGCAGCGCGGCATCGGCCTCGGCGAGCAGGATCAACGTGCGCATGGTGGGGTGTGCGAGCTCGGCGGTCCAATCCACCCCCGCGACCAGTTCCGCTCCGGCATCCGGAACATCTTGTAGCCCGGTCGCGCGGTTCCTGCCCCCATCCATGAGGCTCAACCAGCGCTTCAAAGTAGGAGTGTCCACCGCCAGCATCAAGTCGCCGTCGCTCCAGGCGCGCAGCGCGGCCGTCGACCAGTGTCCCGGGACCCCAGAGAGGGGATGCGCCAGCAGCGCCGCTGGATCGTGCGCCGCGTGCCGGTCGAGCAGCGCGATGCGGGGATCGTCGTCGACATCGAGGTCCTGCATCTGGAGCAGCAGCGCGCTCAGGTCCTCGGTGGACGCATCGGCGGCCAGGTGGCGCAGACGTGCGAGTGCGCGCGCAGGTAGGCCGATCTCCGGTGCTGCTAGGGGCGCGATGTCGCCGACACCCACCACGATGCTGGGAAGCTCCTGCTGGCGTTCTTGAGCGCCTGGCATGGTGCCAGTGATGGCGAGCGGCGGCCAGGCCGCCGTTCCCTCGCTGGAGGTCGCGAGCGCGATGAACGTGGGCTGTCCGGGCCAGACGCTTAACGACAGGGTTCCATCCGCGGAGATCAAGGCTTTGGAATCCGCTCCATGCACCGGCAGGCGTTGGCCCACGCCTGTCCGCAGCACCGGATTGCGCTGGCACATGGAGAAGAAACTGGCGAGGGCGCCATCACGATCGCCACCCTCGAGCAGGCTCGCGGCCAGGCGGATGTCTCCGTCGATCCTGATCGACGACCGCTCGGCATCGACGATGAGGAACTCGCCGCCCTCGGGGGCGATGCGCAGCAGGCTCGGCAGGCGCAGCACCACCTCGGCCATCTGTGGCGATGCGATCGCCATCGCCAGCGGACGTCCGGGCCAGAGCGCTCGACCGGCGGGGACGGCGGTGTAGCCGCCGTCCTCGCAGCGCTCGTAGAAGGTGGCGCTGAGCTGGACGGACTTCGCTTGCAGCGGTGCCGGTGTCTGCATCAGCACTTCCAGATCCGCGAGCGCGCCTGGCGTCGATGACAACGTGAACGACGGACCGGCGACGCCGAGCCACTCGCTCGCGGCGCCTGCGTCGAGGGTGGCGATGGTGGCGAGGGTGGCGATGTCGGTCGCGGCGGCTGCACCGACTCCCGCGCGATCCTGGACGAGGACCGCGCCGCCGATCGATCCCGGTCCCGACGGGATGGATACCAGGGCCAGGGCTTGATCGAACTCGCAGGTCCACGGCAGGCGCCCGAGCCGGGCCGCCAAGCGGGTACGGGCGGACTCATCGCCCGCCATGCGCGCCGCGTCGATGCCGAGCGCGAGACTGAACAGCGTTGGATCTGTGCCCTGGCCATCGCTGGCGCGGTCCAGCTCCTGGAGGATGCCAGGCCACCAGGCATGGCCCTCGGGCCAACTCTCGGCGAGCGCTATGGCCACCGCCGCGATCCGATCACTGCCCGCGCTGGCGACATGGCCGCGTTCGCGCGGCGCACCGAGCAGCAGGCCATCGAAGCGACCGCGCGCGAGCAGCCAATCGCCGTCGACGCCGTCGGGTACGGCGCCCAGGGATCCGAAGGCCTCGCCACGGCGAGCGGCGGCTTGGCGCGCGAGCGCCGAAGGGATGTACTTGTCGAGCGTGGACCAGCACGTCGCCAGGGCTCGTGCGCGCCGTTCGCCGGCGGGCGCTTCGAGCCATGCCAAGGCGGCGACCGCTCCCGCGGGTACGCCCGCGCGCGCGCTGGCGGCGAGCGCGTCGCGTCGCGCCGAGGCATCTGGCCAAGCGCGACAGCGCACGCGTAGCGCCGCGCCCTCGGGCACCGGCCACGGTAGGCTGATGGAGCCATCCGCGCCCGCGCTGACCAATCCCGACCAGGTGCGTGGTATGCCGGCGGCGATCACCAGGCAGTGCGCTGCCGCCACGATGCGGGTCTCGAGCTTGGCTGCGCCAGCCACCGCCACCGCGGATGCGCGCAGGGTGACGACGCGGCCGACCTGTCCGCCAGCGACGCGTATCTCGCCGTCTCCTGCGGCGATGCGCACCGGCACTGCGAGCGCGCGCCGGGCGCGCCCCGGCAACGTGAGTTCGCGCCGCGAGCCGTCCGGCAATTCCAGCGCCAGCGCCAGCGGCGCGTCGTCGTAGCTGGCGAGCGCCAGTTCGGCCTGCACCACGTCTCCCTCGCGCGCGGTCTCGGGCAGGCGTAGCGCGCAGCCGAAGGGTTGACGGCTGGTGATGCCCATGCGCACCTCGCCGACCATCAGCTGCGCGTCGGTGGAGCTGGCGCGGGCGGTGCAGCGGAAACGGCCGGTGTTCGCCGGCATGGTGAAGCGTATCGTCGCCCGCCCATCCGCGTCGGTGCGCAGGTCGCCGACCCAGGCGATGGCGACGCCCGATTCCAAAGCGAGCATGGCCGCTTCGCTCGCCGACGCACCGCCGCCCCTCGAGATCGACCGCGCGCGACCGCCGCCGTAGCGCGCGCCGTTCATCGCTGAGAGCGCCATCTCCGAGCCGATGCAGGCGAAGCCCTCGGGCGACTGCCAGCGCCACGCGACGCCGTGCCACAACGACGCAGACGGAAAGGGCAGTGCGGTGGCCGTGCCCTCGACCAAGCCGTACGCGCGCCGGTAACCATAGAAATAGGTCCACAGGTCGGGCGTGGCGTCATCGGCGAGCTGGTAGATGAGCTCATTGACCACGCCGATGCTGACTGATACCCCGCCCGCGGGCCTGCCCTTCCAATCGCTGATCAGCACGCTCGCCGCGACGTCGTCACCAGGATGGTAGTCCTCGCGCTCGGGAGTGACCACCACGCGCAGCAGGCGGTCGACCGGGCTGACTTCGATGTCCTGGCGCGATGTCGCCGTGAATCCGCGGATGGGAAGGTAGGCGACCGCCTGCAGCGAGATGTTGGGCGCCCAGTCGCTGGCGATCGCCACCTCCACTCGGTGCGCCGGCGTGTCCAGGCGGGTGGTGCGGAGCAACTGCACCGAGCGCGAGCCGCCGACGAGCAGCACATCGCGTCCCGGAACATTCACGCCGAGAGTCAGTCCCAGCGTCTGCTCCGGTTCGACGCGCAGCCGGTCCGGCGAGAGCTGCACCTCGGGCGCACCGGCGGATATCGGTGGCGGCGCAATGGTGATCGGGATGCGCAGGCGCGCCCTGCCGCCTCCCGCGACCGCGGTAGATACCTCGACCGCGTCGGCGTTCTGCGTCGAACGATCCAGCGGCACGTGCGCTTCGCACCACAGCGGCCAGGCGCCGCGCGGATGCTGATCCTCGCCTAGTGCCTGCTCGCCACGCACCAGGCGCACCGTCACCTGCGCCTCGGCCGGGAAGCGCAGCTCGACGCGCACCGAATCCACGGCCGAGAGCTGGCGGTTGCGCACCACCGCCTCGAGGGGGAAGGGAAAGGTGCTCGCCTGCCATGAGCGCTCGATGCGGTAGCGATGGTGATCGACGGTGAACGAGAAATATGCGCGGTACAGCGCCTGGGCATCGGGGATGGTGGCGATCACCACATGGGCAATACCCGCGACGTCGCTGGTGGTTATGCCAGGCTGCGGGCACGGCGTGGCCACGCCGTCGAGGTACGCGGTGACCGAGCACGTGACTTCGACGCCGGCGATGGGCTCACCGGCGGCGTCATGGATGCCGATGCCGGTGCGGATGGATTCCCCGGCGCGCAAGCGCGACGTCTCGTCCTCGATCACGTCATAGCGCACGCTCGGCAACGCCGCCCGTTCGATGCCGGCGAGCGCGTGGCGCGGCCCGGACGTTCCCGCTGATACGGTGAGCCGGCCCTCGGCGGCTCCCGGCGGGATGGCGAGCTCTCCGCCCACCGTGCCGGCATCCGTGATCGCCTGGGTTCCACTCCACAGCACCTGGTCGTCGAGGCGCAGAGTCAGCTCGATCTCGCCCACCGGCAGCCGGTAGCTGTAGCCATCGAGATCGCGCATCAGCATCTTCCAATGCACGGTCTCTCCCGGACGCACCAGGGGCCGGTCCGCCCACGCCACGGCCTTCGCGGTCCAATCTGCCGCCGGTCCTACGCGGGCCTCGCGCCTGACCATCACATCGGGGCGCGAGATCGAGACGGCCACTGTGTAGGAACGGTCGCGCAGTCTCACGGGCAGCGCCACGCGGCCGATGCCATCCTCGCCACTCACCGCATCCAGCTCGGCGGAGAAGGGGGGATCAGTGGCCGAGGCCGCGAGGCCGGCCGTGCGCCCAGCTGCGAACACCGGTCGTAGCGCGTCGGTCACGAATGCGGCGGACGGCTCATCGGTGAAGGCCTCGGTGAAGCCCGCACGCCACACCGGGTCTGCGCCGTCCCATGCCGATCCAGCCGCTTGCGCTGGGTCGCGCACCAGGCTCATCGTCGCGCGCAGGGGTTCGCCGGACTTCTGTTTGCCGCTGGCGCGGCTGACCACCCAGGTGACCACCTCGTCGCGTCCAGCGATCACGTACAGGTCCGGGTCCACGACCACGAAGCCCGTGAGCACCGTGGTCGGACATCCGCGCACGGCCACGGTGGCGACATAGAAGCCCTCGCCCAGGCCATCCACGTTGAAGGGCATCGCGCAGGGCTCGCCGAGGGATGACCAGTCTCCACCCTGCAGTTCCCTGGTGTGGACCGCTTCCGCTGGCAGCAACGCGTTGGATGGTTTGGTGCACATCACATCCCAGGTCTTGCGGTTGGGGAGGCGATGGATGCGCACGGTGTGCGGGCCGCGATGCACTGAGGTGATGGTCAGCGTGGCGGGTTCGCCGAGCGGCACCTCGCGCCGTTCGCTGGCCAACTCCAGCCCGTTCCATGCCAGCGCCAGGGCGAAGACCCGCCGCTCGGGCCGGTCGTCGATCGCATCCTCGTTCCTCGCGATCTCGGCCGTTGGGATCGCGGTCTCGACCGCATCCAGCAATGGCTTCGCGGCCTTCGCGGCCTGCGCAGCAATAGCGCTCGCCATGCCCCATTGGTTGAGCTCCTGGATCCTCGCCACCGCGATATCCGCGCTTCTGGCCGCGTCTTTATAGATGGTCGCCAGGGCGTCGAGCCGAGCGTCCACCTCGGGATACCGCCACAACGGCAGGTGTCCCGAGGCCAGGCCGCGCTCGAGCTGCCAAACACGCAGCAGATGGTACGCCTCGGCAGCCTCGCCACTGGCGGGATGCCCCGACCACAGCGCCTCGGCCGCCGCGATCGCCTCGGGGATGGCGTACTCCTGCAGGCGCAGCCGGCACATCGCCAGGGCCAGCTCGGGCTGCCAGTCGCGCGTAGGGCCCATCGCCGCAGCGAAATCCGATTCGCTGAGATCCCCGTGATCGTGGCGGGCGAGTTGCATCATCGCGGCCGACGCCGGCATCGCGACCGCGCCACCTTCGGAAGAAACCATGTGTGCGCCGCGATCGATGAGTTCGGCGAGCGCGCGGTAGTGCTCCCAGCGCTGCAGCCACGCGCCCTTGGGCAGGCCTTGCGGAGCCTCGGGGGACAAACGCGGGCCGAGCGCCGCCGGGGCCAGGTGGCCATCGCGATCGAACAGACCTTGCCAACGTATCGCCAATTCGAGGCCGAGGATCTGCGCCGCGACCGCCCGGCTCTTGTCCGCCCAGGGGATGGCCGCGACCTGCGCGAGGGCCTCATCGGTGCGCTTCGCCTTCAGGTAGCCGCGCGCTGCCGCCATGCGCGCGCGATCGTCGAGCCCGGTTGCGGCGATGCCGTCACGCTTGAGCAGCTGCGCGAGCACGCTCGCTGCCGCGTCGGCTTCTCCAGCGTCCGCGAGATGCTCGATGCGCGCCACCAGCTCGGTCGGTTCCGCTCGCCAGCCCGCGCCCGTCGCGCTCGCTCCGTCAGCGTCCGGACGCGTGGTGTGGAAACGCGCCACGGCGATCGCCAGCATGGCGATGCAGACGGCGACCGTCGCGATGATCCCAGTGCGGCGTCCCATGCTCTCGCCCCTCCAGGAGAACGCATGCCGCGTGGCGAAGTTCACAGCGTGGCTGCTGGCGTGCCCGACCGGGTCCGTGCGATGGTCCATGGGACGAATGAAACGGTCAGTGGCATTCGCGCGCGCCGGAGATGGTGCACGGGCAATTCGCTAGGCCGGGCGACACCGTCGGGATCATGCGAGCCTATGAACCTGCCTGCCGCGTGGGTCCCGTTGGCGGGAGCCGACATCTACCTCATCGATCAGATCCTGCGCGGGCGCATCGGCTCGGGGATGAGCGCGCTCGACGTCGGCTGCGGTGGCGGGCGCAACCTGCCGGCGCTGTTGGCTGCCGGCTGTGCGATCACAGCCATCGATGCCGACGCGCAGGCGGTAGCCGCTGCCAGGACGTTGTTCGGCGGACGCCTCGACGATCGCATCCTCGTCTGCGACCTCGAGCGCATGCCGTTCGCCCCCGGCGGATTCGACGTGGTGATCGTCAATGCCGTGCTCCACTTCGCACCCGATGCCGCCGCCTTCGCGCGCTGGGCCGAGGCGTGCTGGCTGCAGCTCGCGCCAGGTGGGCTGTTCCTCGCCCGCTTGTCCACGCGCATCGGCTTGCCCGACGTCAGGCCCGCTGGTTTCCGCCATCTCGCTTCCGAAGCCGAGCTGATGGCGTGCGAGCGGCGCTGGATGGCGAGCCGCGCGGACCCGTTGAAGACCACGCTGGTCGAAACCACGCGCACCATGACGACCTGGGCTCTGACCAGAGCGTAGGGAGTCCGGGCCGCGGCCGAGTTCCTACTGCATCAGGCATGATCGGACGAGGATCTCGCCCGCGAGGTCGCGTCCGCTCAGCAGCTGATCATCTGTTCAGCGGCGATCGCCGAGGAAGCGCAGCACCTCGCCCGCGATGATGGTGGCGCCCACGGCGTTGAAGTGGCTGCCATCGCTGAAGATGGTGTGCCCATCCCACTGCGCGCGCAGCTCGCGCATGGCGCGCAGCATCGCCGGACCGACGTCGACGCACCAGCCTCCTTCCGCGCTCGCCACCCGGCGCAGCACGCGCCGATACGGTTCCAGTTTCGTCCTGGTGCCATCCACGCCGGGAAGGTTCAAGACCCAGGCGACGCGGCCACCGGCGCTGGCCACCTTGGCCACGTACGACCGCACCGAGCGCTCGAAATCGCGCGTCGGGATCTTGCGGTTCGCGTCGTTGCTTCCGACGGTGGCGAGCACGAGCTTGGGCCGGTGCGGCAGCACGAAGCGCTCGGCGCGTTCGTCGAGATCGGCGGCGATCGACCCGCCGACGGCGACATTGTGGAAGCCCAGGCGCAGCTCGGGCCGCCAGCAGAACAGCAAGCGCGCCACTTCGTCGGCCCAGGTTCCCTGCCAGTTCATCAGCTGCAGGTACGGCCAGGTATCGAGCGAGGGCGGCACGCGACGATTGGTGATGCTATCGCCATCGAACACGATGGTCCAACCGCGGCGCAGGCGAGGGGCGGGCATGGGATCTCCGATGGAAGGAGAATAACCCGCGTCCGGCGAGGTCCAATCGCAACAGCCGGCCCGTTCGGTGGCTGAGCGGGCAACCGCACGCTCAGCGTGCGGCGCGCGCCGCTGCCGCGAGGAAGGTCCAGGCGACGATGCGACTCTGCTTCTGACCGCGACTGATCGGCAGCACGTGGGTCTCGGCCGGATTCACCCGCGCCCAGGCGCGCGTGATCGCGGGCACATGCGATGCTCGCGACAGCAGGGCGGTGAACCAGCCGCTCGCCAACGGCACCTGGGCGCTCTCGGCGATCATCCTGCCGATGAAGCCGACCTCGCCGCCCGGGCACCACAGCTCGGCGTCGCGGCCGCCGAAATTGGTGGTCGGGTTCGGCTTGCGCGCGAGCGCGTCGCGCCCGAGGTTCGTCCACTTGCGGCGCGTGCCGGCGCGCGCCTCCTCGCGGGAGGCGTGGAAGGGGGGATTGCACATCACCGCGTCGACGCGCTCGCGGGGCCCAAGCACCCCGAGCAGCACCTGGTCGGCGGTGGACTGGATGCGGATCTCGACGGCGTCGCGCAGGAGCAGGTTCGCCTGCGCGATGCGCTTGGCGCTCGCGATGGCGACGGCGTCAACGTCCGAACCGATGAACCGCCAGCCGTATTCGCCTCGCCCGATGATCGGATAGATGCAGGCGGCTCCCACGCCCACGTCGAACACACGCACGTCCAGCCCGCGCGGGATCACCCCGCCGCGATCGCCGGCGAGCAGTCCGGCGATCCCGCGCACGTAGTCGCGACGTCCGGGAACTCCAGGACAGAGCGTGTCCGCGGGCGCGTCCCACGCCGTGATCCCGTAGGCGTCGGCGACGATCGCATGGTTGAGATCGCGCACCGCGCGCGCGTCGGAGAAGTCGATGGTGTCATCGCCCGAGGGGGAGCGGCGCAGCCAGCGCTGCAAGGGAGGATGGGCCTTGGCGAGTCGCGCGAGGTCGTAGCGCTCCGCACCCGCGGTGGCGGCCCCACCTTGGGCATGGGTGGATGACGGCGGTCCGCCGCGGGGTCGCGTGCGACGCGGATGCGGTGTGGGTGTTGGGCGCTTGCGCATGCTCGTCGTGATGGGCCACGCTAGCGCGGCCCGGAATCCGCGCCTGGGGAATCGGCCGCATCGCATGGACGGGGGAAGCTTCGTGGGTTATACTCGTGATGACATGGCCTCGTCCTCCAGCACCGCCACGGCGAACACCCGTCTGATGGAACTGGCCTGGCAGCGCACGGTCAGCAGCGCCCATCAGCCCGAGCAGACGATAGCCGCCGGCGAGGTGCGAGCGGCTTCGGCCCTACGCCTGCCCAGCGGCTTCACCATCCGTTCCGAGCTCGGCAGGGGTGGCTTCGGCGTGGTCAACCTCGCCGTCCAGGCGGTGTTCGACCGCACCGTGGCGCTCAAGCGGCTGATCTCAACGGGAACGGCGGGCTCCGAGGCGGCTTCCTTCTATGCCGAGGCGGTGGTCACCGCTCGGCTCGAACACCCCAACATCGTGCCTGTGCACGACCTGGTCGCTACCGCCGATGGCCAGTTGCAGCTGGTGATGAAATGCGTCGAAGGGGTGTCGTGGCGCGACCTGCAGCAGCCGCGCAAGCCCGAGCACCAGCGCCGATCCCAGGCCATGACGCTTGAGGACCATCTCGACATCCTGATGAAGGTCTGCGATGCGATGAGCTTCGCCCACGAGCGCGGCATCCTGCACCGCGATCTCAAGCCCGAGAACGTCATGGTCGGTGCTTTCGGCGAGGTCCAGCTGATGGACTGGGGATGTGCCGTGGCCTTCGGACCCATGCCCAACCCCGCGGCGATCCCGCGCGTCGAGTCCATCGACGGGGTCGCGGGAACGCCGGCCTACATGGCACCCGAGATGGCGCGTGGCGAGGCCGCGGCGATCGGCCCTCACAGCGACGTCTACCTGCTCGGCGCCATCCTCTACGAACTGCTCACCGGCGTGCGGCCACATGCGGGCGGCGACGTCTACGCGGTGCTGCTCGCCGCCGCCACTGGTCACGTCAAGCCGCCACAGGACCGGGCCCGCGACCGCGCCATCCCGGCGGAACTCGCGGCGATCGCCATGGCCGCGCTCGAGAGCGTTCCGAACGAGCGTCCGGCGACGGTGGCCCTGTTCTCCGCCCGCTTGAAGGAATATCGCACACACGCGCAGGCGGATCGCCTCGCCACGGTCGCCCGCGCCAGCCTCGCCAAGGCCGCGGCCGGCGGCGCCGACGCCGACGAATCGTACCGCCGCGCGATCTCCGCGGCCGAGAACGCCGTCGAGGCCTGGCCGGCGCGGATAGCCGGCAAGAACCTGCTGCTGCAGGCGGTATTGGCGCACGCCCAGCACTGCTACGACACCGGCGCCGAGCTCCAAGCGGCGGCGCAGGCGCGGCGCGCCGCAGAGATCGCGGCCGAGACCGGCTCGGGTCCCTCGGCAAAACTCGCCGCCGCGCTGGTCAGGCGCGCCGACGCCGCGGTCGTGGCGCAGACCTCGCGGGATCGACAGGTGTCGCGTTTGCGCTGGGGCCTGGGCGTCACCTCGGCCGCGATCGGCATCGGCCTGGCCGTGGGACTGGCGATCATGTCGGCGCAGAAGCACCAGATCGCGAACGCCTTGGCCCAGGCCGAGCAGGCACGCTCGGATGCGCAGAAAGCCTTCGTCGACCTGCGCGCCGAACAGCTGCAGCGCTTGGCCGAGCAGAAGGAATTCGCGCCCGGACTGGTGGCACAGGCGCGCGCGGCGATGGCTGGCAAGCGCTTCGACGAGGCCCTCCGCCTCGCCAGCGGAGCCGCGAGCTTCGATCCGACCCTGGTCGAGGCGGCCTCGCTCGCCGCGAATCTCGCGGCGGCGGGAGCCGATCGCCCGCACGCGCTTGCCCTGGTCGAGCGGTGGCTGCGCCTGCAGGCGGATGATCGCGACGCCAACGAGTTGCGGACGCTACTCGGCGACTCGGGCCCCAAGGATCAGGCGATGTTCTCCATGCGCCTGGGCGAGCTGTTCATGCGCGAGCGGCTGCCCGCGCTGGCCGAGCGCAGGTTCCTGGCTCCAGACCAGAGGCTGGCGGTCTACAAGGCGCAGCTCGAGCAGGCATGGCCGGGATCCTCGCCCGCGCTCACCATCGACAACGCCGGCCAGCTCAGCCTCGACCGCTGGGCGGTGGATCCGGGTCTGCGCTACCGCAAGGATGTGATCGACCTCTCCCCGCTGCGCGGCATGCCGTTCGTCGATCTGTGCATCGATGGGACTGCCGTCACCGACCTCTCGCCGCTGGTCGGCATGCCACTGACGAGCCTGTGCATGTCCAACACCGCGATCACCGACGTCGGCGTGCTGCGCGGCTGTCCCCTGGCCAACCTGACCGCTAACGACAGCAAGCTAGATCTCCTCACGCTGGCGGGTCTGCGCCTGGCGAATTTGAACATCAACAACGTCGTGGCCAGCGACATCGCGGTGCTGCGCGGCATGCCCATCGCGAACTTGAATGCCCAGAACGTCCAGTTGAGCGACCTATCCCCGCTATCGGGCGCGCCGCTAAGCATGCTTGTCATTTCGGGGCGTGTCACCGACTTCACGCCGCTGAGCAAGAGTCAGATGACGACCCTGGGAATGTTCGGCGCCATGCAGCAGCTGAGCATGTCGGCGCTCCCCGCGAGCCTGAGCGATCTGTCGCTGTACTCGGTGCGATTGACCGACCCGTCCGAGCTGGCCCGCTTCCACCTCTCGCGACTCACGCTGTCGGACTGCTCCGTCAAACGTTTGCCAGCCCTCGATCTGCAGTCGCTGCGGAAATTCTCGCTCGAGCGTGACGGAGAGGTGGATCTGAGCGCGCTGGCGGCCGCGACACTCGATGAGCTGGCGGTGGTGCAGTGTTCGCATATCGATCTGTCTTCCATGGCGCGTGCGCGCGTCGTCAGTCTGGTCCTGAAGGAGGTCGATGCCGCCACCTGGCGCAGCGCGGGATCGCTGCGCGGCATGCCGAGCCTGCGCTCGGTCGATCCCGGGAAGGGCGGACCGATACCGGGGGCGAAATTCTGGCCCCGGTACGACGCTGGAGAATTCACGCCGAAGTGATCGGGCGTCATGGATCGGTCGCCAGGGCCGATGGGCGGCGACAATTCGGTTCCTTCATCCTCCGCTCGTCGACGCTTTCCACGTGCCCACCGCAGCCGTCCTGCCTACTGGCGCGGGTCTCGCCGTGCATGCCGCTGGCAGGAGCCGGATCCTGCCTTGGGACGTGGCCCGGCAGCTGCTCGACGACCCTGGCCTCACCATCGTTACGGAGTCCCAGGGCGAGTTGTCGCCGTGGGATGGCGAGCGATTGCTGTGCGCGATCGCCGCCGGTGACGAGGGGGCGCCCTCGGTCTTCGCCGGTGGCGCGCCTGCAGACCGCCACCTGGTCCGCGCGCTGCGCCGGTACCCGCGCCGATGGGCCCGTACCATCGACGCCAGCATCATCGTCGGCGATCTGGACGGGGCGTGTTGCAGGGCCGGCCTGGCGCTGCCGATGGGCGACGCGCTGGTGGCGGCCGAGACCATCGCGCGACTCATGGAGCGGTACGCCGGCCAGGTGGCGGTGCGCCAGCGCCTGCTCGATTATCATCCGTGGATCGGCGATGCCGCGTGGCTGTCGGCGACCGGCCAGCTGGCCGAGACGGTGGTGCTCGAGGGCTTGCGCCGCGATCAGGTGCAGCGCGCGGTGGTGCCCGGCGAGGTTCCGGTGAGCGAACTGCTGAGCCGGCCGGAGCGTTTCCAGGCCACAGGAGACGACGCGCGCGCGGCGATGCGCTCGATCCTCGATGGCTCGGTGCGCTGGGACGATCGCGGCCGGCTGTCGCTCGCGCCCGCCGCCGGAGGCACCTTCACTGTTGGTTCCGCCGAACTCGCGCTCGGCGTCGGCGGCCTGCATTCGTGCGATCCGGCGGGAGCGATCGACGGGCCGCTCGTCGATCTGGACGTCGCCTCGTACTATCCATCCATCATTGCGGCCGACGCCATCTCGCCGCCGCAGCTGCCGGATTTCTCGCGCCGCGTCGGGCTGCTGATGGCGCGTCGCCTCGAAGCCAAACGCGCGCGCGACCACACCGCGAGCCAGGCGCTGAAATACGTCATCAACAGCTTGTACGGGCAGCTCGGGAATTCGCGCAGCGGACTGTTCTCGCCACCGGACGCGCTACGCGTGGTGCTCACCGGCCAACTCAGGCTCCTGCAGCTGATCGATGGGCTCGTGGCCAGCGGTTGCGAGCTGATTTCGGCCAACACCGATGGTGTGGTGGTGCGTGGCGACGCCGAGGCTGGTGCATCGGCGTGGGAGACGCTGACCGGCCTGACGCTCGAGCGCACCGCCTACCGGCGGATCTGGCGCACCAGCGTGAATGACTACGTGGCCCAGGGGCCGGATGGCGAGGTGGTGAAGGCCAAGGGCAGGTTCGCGGGTGGGGACGACGACGCGGCCGAGGCGTCACGGCGCTCGGCGGCTCCAGTGGTCGCGCGGGCGGCCGTCGAACACCTCGTCCACCAGCGCCGCATGGAGGACGTGATCGCCGGATCCACGGTGGTGACCGATTTCGCCATGTGGCGCCGGGCGCGGGATCTGAGCTGGGGCGGTCGCGCAGTCGACGAGCGCGTGGTCAGATGGGTGGTCGGACGCGGCGGCGAGCCGATCGTCCAATCGACCGGACATCGCGAGACCTCTACCGTCGCCACCCAAGCGATCCCGGTGTGGGACCCCGCGCGGGTGGACCTCGCGGTCATCGATCGTGGCTGGTACCTGTCCGAGGCTCGTGATCTCGTCGACCGGGTGTTGGGCACGACGCACGGAGCGAAGCAGCTGTCGTTGCTATAGTTTTTGACGGGGAGATTCGACGGGGGAGCCTCGATGGGGGAGGAGAGCAGAGGGACTCGGTGACCGTGGCGGACGTCGTCGAAAGTCGAGCACGCTGTGGGCCGGGATGGCCGATCACGTCGATCCGAACGGGCGATTTTCCGACCAGTGTCCACCCAGGGCCATCAGCAGCTGCCAGGACACGGGATCACGCGCGCCGTTCCAGGTAGCGAACGCGACGCAGGTCTTGGCCACCGGCAATTCATGGAGCCACTCGGTGGTCAGGCGTTCGTGGACCTCTGGCAGCGTGATGACGATGCCGGCCTGGCTCGGGGTGGGCTTCTTGAGCACCACCTCGTCGTCCCAGCGCGTGGCGATGATCTCGGCGTGGACATCGGCCGCAGGTGTCTCGACGAAGCACGATCCATCGGCCTTGCCGTGCTCCTCTTTCAGGAGATCCGCGGCGCGGCCGCGGATGGCGGAGACATTGGCCTTCTGGCCATAGACGATCAGGCGGATGGTGATCGGAGTGATGAGCACGAGCGGATGGTGACGCTGGAATGCGCGGAATCCAGCCACCGCGCGGTGAACCTGGGCGTCCAAGCCGCGTTCATGGTGATGGAGGCGATCCATGCACCGCCGCATCCGTAAGCCACGGCCATCCGATGGCACCGTCCTCCTGGGCGTGCTGTCCATGATCTTCTCGCTGGGCGCGGCGGCGGTCGTCGTCGTGAAGGCGCGCCCGCTGCCCCCGGTGTCGGCATCGCCTGTGACGCGGGCCCAGGCGCCGGCGCGGATGGAAGACGCGCCGTCCGCGACTGCCGCGGCCACCCCGCCCCGTGCCGCCGCGCCGGGCCCCCGGTCGTCGACCGCCGCGTCGACAGCTGGAATACGAGCCGGGCAGGGCTCCACGATCGAACGCCCCAGGATCAGTTTCGGCAGGTACGAGGGCTACTGAGGGAGCTGGATCGCCGAGAGCTCGGCTGGGTCACAGGCATTGCCGAAGTGCGGGACGATCCCGCCCGAGATTGCGCGTCCGTGGCAATCGAGGGACATCTTTCACCAGAACGGCACGGGAAGCCGCGCGTATCTTGTCGTGTAGTCCGGGTAGCCATCGCCAGTCCGGACAGCCATCGCCAGGAGAGGAGCCGACCATGAACCACCGCACGGAAGCCTTCAGCCACGGATCGCGCTGGATCGTGAATCCCGCCCTGCTCGGCGCGCGACGCCAGCAGCAGGCTGGACCACGTCACGTCCCGAAGGCATGGGGTGACATCCTCAAGCAATGGATGGCCAAGAACGCCGGCACGGCGCCATCGGTGGCGTCTCCGGCGCTGATCAGGCTGCCCGCCGTGGCACCGCCCCCGATCGGACTGGCGCCGCGCGCGCCGGCAAACGCCAGGCATCGCGTACGGATGCTGCTGCTGAGCGGGATCGTGGCGATCGTCGGCGTGTATGCCCTGCTCCAGTGGGCATCGATGGGTGGCGGTCCGATCGCGTTCGGCGCGTACGAAGGCTATTGAGTCACAGCGGAGACGGGCCATGCCGACGTTGCTCGGAGCCGTGGTGTTCCTCGCGCTGTGCGCGGGGACGATCATCCCGCTCGAACGGATCTTCCCCAAGCGAGGACATCGGCAGCCGGCGCTCGCCGCGCTGCTGTGCGTCGTGCTCTTCGTGGGCAACACGCTGTTGATGAACGCACTTGCTCCAGCGCTACTCGCGCCGCTCGAACGCTGGTGCGACAGCAGCGAAGCCGCCACTCCTGGCCGGCTCATCGCCGCCTTCGTGCTCGCGGATCTGCTGGGCTATCTGCTGCATCGCGCCATGCACCGGGTCCCGTGGTTGTGGCGCATCCATCGCGTGCACCATGCCTCGGTTGGGCTGAACTGGCTCGAGGCCTGGCGCCAGCATCCCGTGGACTTCGTCCTGCACGGCGTCGCCGCTGGCATCCCCGGCGCCGTCCTCGGCGCCTCGCTGTCGGACGTCATCGCCCTGGTGCTGATCCGCAAGGCGTGGACGTCGTTCCTGCACGCGGACGTCAGTGTGCGCTTCGGCTTGCTGGAGCGGGTGGTGGCGACGCCGGCCTTCCACCATCGCCATCACGAGTCCCAGGTTGGGCGGAACTTCGCGGGAACGTTCCCGTTCTGGGATGCGCTGTTCGGGACCGAGGCCATCATCGGATCGGACCCGCCAGGGGGGGTCGGCGTGGAGCGGATTGCGTGCCCCGGAGTCCCGTCGGGCGGGGGTGTGGCCAGCCACCTCTAGCCACCCCGCCTACCCCGAAGGCTCTAGCGGGTAAAACAGCACGAATAGACGGCGGTCGGCCATAGGCTGTGACCCGTGACGACCCGCATCTACCGCCAGGCGAAGCTCGGCTCGCTCCAACAGCGCATGCTCAGCCTCACGCTCATGGATGGACGGCGGGTGCGTTTCCGCAGCCGCTACTGCGCGGACGAGGTCGCGCTCGTCGGCTACTGGTGGGAATTGCTGTCGTCGGCGCGGCACGCCACCCTGCGGGATGATTCCGGCGAGGAGACGAGCTTCGCATGCAGTGAGGTGACCGCGGTCGATGTGGAGGCGGTCGAGCCGCGACCGCCAGCGGATTCAAGCATGCCGACCGCCCGCTGGTTCTATCCGTCGCAGGATGTCCGCGCGGACTGAGAGGGCGGCTTCCGACCGCGACCTACTTCTTGGCTTCGACCACCGGCCAGCGCGTCAGCAATTCCTTCGCCTCGGCGGCCTCGCCGGAATCGGGCAGGGCGTCGACGATCGCCGAGAGGATGTCGTGGCCCTTCTTGTTGTCGGCCGCGCCGTCGGCCTTGGCGGTCATCAGCGCGAGGCGCCATTTGACCAGATCGAGCTGCGCCTGGCGATGCTTGGGATCGGGCTTCTGCGCCTGCGCCAGGGCGGTGGTCACCTTGATCCACATGGTGATGTTCGCAGGCCAGTCCTTGGGTTCGTCCTTCCAGCGCGTGGCGCAGTCCTGTGCCAGGGCCGCCGCCTCGAGATCGCGCCCGGCGGCGTGCGCCGCCTGGAGCGCGACCGATTCCTCGCTGAACATCCATTCCTGGATCTCGGCCAGACGCTTGCTCGCGAGGGTCATGATGCGCGGCGTCCGGGTCTTCGCCGCGGCCTTCTGCGCGGCGATGAGCAGTTTCTGGGCTTCCGCGTAGCGACGGTGCAGCAGGGCGTCGTAGCCGCGCTCGTAGGTGGTCAGCGCGTCGCCTTCGCGCGCGAGCAGGGCTTCGCGCGCGGCCTTGCCTTGCGGACTGTTCTCACCGAGCGTCGCGACCTCGGCCAGTTGCGCGAGCGCCGCCGTCGGATCCTTGGTCGCCTTGTCGGCCAGCGCGGCCGTGGCCTGGTCGAGCCATTCCTGGGCATGCGCCGAGGGATCGAAGCGCCGATACCACTCGGCGAGCTTGATGTAGGTCTGTGGGCCGACGTCGTGGCCGATGCCTGGCTCCTCGTAATGGGTGACGTCGAGCTTCGCCTTCGAGAGCTCGTCGATCGCCTGCAGCGCGGCGGCGTTGTTGAAGTCGGCGGTGCCCGAGGCGACGAAGGCGAAATCGCCGGCAAACCAAGCCGGGTTGTAGGTGCCGCGGTTGCCGGCATTGAGGATGACGAAATGGGTACTGACGTTCTTGAAGAATCCCGACATGCCCTCGGAGGACGCCGCCCAGCCGCCGGCCGACATGCCGCCGACGAAGACGCGCGCTCGATCGACGTTGAAATGCTCGAGCACCCACTGGATCGTCGCCATGTGCAGGATCGGGCCGATATGGACGTCGTCGGGGCCCTTGGTCTCGTCGCCCTCCTTGCGGTCCTTGGCGCTTGCCGGGATCATCCACGACACGCCGAGCACGAACGATTGATTGTCATTGGCGTGCGCGAGGAACCAGCTGCTCGGCTTGCCGTTCTGCGGCTGGAACTCGATGCCGAGGGGATACGAGCGCTTCGGGTCGTAATTCGCCGGTACCATCAGCACGTTGTAGTACGGGTCCTTGTCCGGGTAGGCGAGGTAGGGCGCGAAGCCCGGCAAGCGGAACTTGTTCTCCTGGCCGGGTGTGAAGGTCGCTGGGTCGGGCCAGGTGGGGAGATCCGCGTCGACGGCGGCGAAACCTGGGCCAGCGACGAATACCAGGGGCAGAAGAAAGCGCATGGTTACGAATACCCTAGGATCTGAATCGCGGCAAGGCCGCACTTCGCCGAACTCTGTGCGTTGGCCGCCCGGCAACGCTCAGCGCGGAGCGCGTTGCGCGCGGTACCGCGCGGGCGGCACGCCCATCCGTCGCGTGAACACCCGCGTCAGGTAATGCCGGTTCGGGAATCCGGCGGCCTCGGCGATGCGCTCCAGTCCCCAGGCGCTGGTCAGGAGGAGGTCGGCCGCGCGCGCGATGCGGCGTTCGCGCACGTAGGATGCGGCACTCACGCCCAGCGCGGAGCGGAACGCCGCGTTGAGGCTTTTGATGCCCACGCCGGCACGGCGCGCGAGCAGCGAGGCGCGGCAATCGCCATCGAGGTGGGCGTCGAGATGTTCGAGCGCAGCCCGCACCGGCTCGGGCGGCGGCGTCGTCGAAGCGAGCGGCGCGAGCAGGCTCTCGAAGACGCGGTTGCACAGCGCCTGGATGGCGCAGGCGTCGGACAGCGTCGGCGCTCGTACGGCCTGGATGCGTCCGCCCGCGGCGGCAAGGCCGCGCGCGCGATCGCGCCAGGCGCGTTCGTCTGGCATGGTCCACGCGCCGAGGAAATGCCGGCGCACCAGCGAGGCCGGGAGCTGGGGCGCGTCGACCACCACGTACAGGTGCTCGAGCGTGCGCCGCGTCACCACCTGCCAACGCTGCCAGGCAGGTAGCACGACGATGGTCCGCGGTGCGAGCAGGGTGGTGCGGCCGCGCTCGTCGACGACCTCGCCTCCGGGCTCGGCATGGAGGTAGATCTTCCAGAACGGGTCCTGCCAGGCGGCACGGTCGAGTCGCGCGTCCATCTCGACCAGGCCGAATCGGACAATCGCCAGCTGCAACCATGCGCCAGAAGGCAGCGAAGATGGCACGACCATGCGTGGAGACGCCGATAAAGACATACAGGTTCCCGTTTACGACATGGACACCGTCGGTCGCCGACGCCATCGTGCAAGCATGGAGGAAACGATGAGCACGCTCGCCGCACATCCCCCCGCCACAGCCCGCGCGGCAAACACTCTGCGCCAGCGCCTGCTGGTGCTCTACCTGCAGAACGCCTGCTTGACCAGCGAGGTGGTGGTGTGGGCCGAGTACGACGGCACTGGCCACTCCGACTTCGAGGGCGATGACCGCGAGCCGCCGTACGCGAGCGTGCTTGCGGCCATGCGCGATGGCTGGCGTGTGATCAAGTTCCCGGAGATCCAGGCCTCTACGACCGACAACGGCTACGTCTCGGGACCGCTGCCGAACGAGTTCGTGCTCGAGAAGCTCGAGGACTGCGTCGCGCCGCCGCTGGATGCGATGGCAAAGACTACGTTGGAGAAGGCCACGCAGGAGACGCGCCATGCATGACCGGCTGCTCACCACCGCCCAGATGGCCGAGTTCACCGACCAGGGCTACCTGCGCTTCGACCGTATCGTCCCCGAAGACCTGTGCCGGCGCTTCCAGGCCGAACTCGAGGCCGGCGATCTTGGTGAATCGCGCGTCGTCCATCCGTACAACCGTCCGCTCGCGGGCATGCTCGAAGGCACGTGGCGCGCGACCGCCATGCGCGAGGTCCTCGAACTGCCGGCGGTGCGTGGGCTGATCCACAGCTTGGTCGGTCCGCAACCGCTCTACGACCACCACGTCAATCATACCCGGCCAGCCGGGGCCTTCAGGCGCAACACCGGCGGCGCGAGCATCCACCAGGATTTCGCCGTCGACCTGCGCCCGTTCACCTTCGACATCAACCTCAGCATCTTCCCGCATGAGGTCACGCGCGAGATGGGCGGCACCCTGGTGGTCCCCGGCACCCACTTCCGCCGCCCGCACGACAATAATCTCTACCGCTATCAGCACATGCGTGGCGCGACCCAGGTGGTCTGCCCGGCCGGCACCATCGTCGCGTGGCACGGCGCGCTGTGGCACGCGGGGCGCCCGAATCTGAGCCCGCGGCCACGCACCATGTTCAAGCTGCGCCTGAATCCGACCGTGCCGCAGGTACGCCTGTGGGACACCTCGGAGCTCGGCACCTACGATCCGCACCCGGTCTTCCGCCGTGGCCATCCATGGATGTCGAACCATCTCGTCGAGTTCATGCATCGCACCCGCCTGTGGCGTCATCTCACCGGCGACCACGCCTTTGACATCGAGGGGGGATGGACGCGCATCGGCATCGCCTTTGATGCGGATCGCGCGGATCCGCGCTACCGGGTGCCGTCGCTCGAGGCGGTGCCGAGGGTGGAGGCGGGATACGGGGGAGTCGAGGTCGGATGAGGTGAGGCAGCGGTCGTCGATCCAGGATTGGACGAGCTCAGGCTGGACTGAGCTTGGTCAGGCGGCCGCCATCGCGCAGCCATTCGCCGACGTAGATGTTGCCCTTCGAATCGGCGGTGATCCCGTGCGGGCTGATGAAGCGCCCGTCGATGCGGTCCTCGCGCGGCACGCTGGGGTAGCCGGCGACATGGCTCGGCCACTGGCCGGGGCGCATGTCTGGATGGGCGCCGAGCGTGGCGACGTGCTTGTACTCCTTGTCCCACACGAGCGCGGCGCCGAAGAGGTCGGGGATGATGGTGAGGTCGCCCGCCACGCGCACGGTGCACGGGTAGCGCAGGCCGCGTGAGATGATGGTCTGCTTGTGCTCGCCGGTGAGCGACAGCACCTGCACGCGCACGTTGGCGCGGTCGGCGACCAGCAGCACCGGCTCGGAACCGCGCGCGTCGACACAGATGCCGTGCGGGCAGTCGAACTGGCCGGGGCCATTACCCTTCCAGCCGATGGTCTGCTGATACTTGCCGGCAGCGTCGTAGCGGTGGATCAGCGACGCGCCGTAGCCGTCGGTGATGTAGATGTCGCCGTTGGGGGCGACGGCGACGTCGGTTGGGCGGTAGCCATTGCCATTCGGATACGCGGCGTGCTTGGGGGCGCCCTTGATCTCGAGCAGCTCCTTGCCGTCGAGCGAGCACTTCACCATGATGCCGCCGTTCTCGTAATCGATGACGTAGAGGAATTCCTGGTCGCCGCGCTTATCGTACGCCAGGCCGTGGGCGCCGCGCGCGACCTTGTTCCCCCAGCCGCGGACGAACGTGCCCTGCGGATCGAACTCGCAGATCGCGGGATGCGTGTCGTCGCCGTTCTGCTGGAGGAGGAATACGTGGTCGCGCTTGTCGACGGCCAGCCCATGGCAATCACCGAGGGGGAAACCCGCCGGGAGCTTGAAGTGGTCGTGGATGAAGCGGTAGGTGGAGGTGGCGGCGTGTGCGGGTTTCATGGCAGGGCACACTAGCGGAAGTGGCGGCGTGGGAAGAGAGGGCCTGGGGAGCACGCTTCCGGCGACAGGTCCACCGCTACATCGAAGGAGGGGGCTCGGCGTCGGCATCGCTCGATGGGAAAGGATGTAGCGACGAAAGTCGGGCACGGATGGCGAGCAGGCAGGGGGCGCTACGTGCCTGGATCCGGATGATGGGCCCTGTGATTCAGCCAGGGACGTCGGGGGTCGTCGAAGGCGCGACGAACAGGTAAGACCTCAGTGTGCCGGTTCGTCCCACGTTGCGGGCAGCGCCGCCGTGGTGAGCACGACGAAGGCGTCGGCCGGCAGATCGAGCGTCGTCGCATCCCCGGTGACCCCTGCGATCGTGACATCCGGCAGCCGCGACCACGGCGCCTCGGGGGTCGCCATCGCCGCATGATACGAGCCGCGCGGCAGGCCGGAGATCCGCGCCGCCCGACGCCAGCCGGTGTTGACGAGCAGCAGCGAACCGCCGTCGCCGACCGTCGCTGCGACCGCCAGCACGCGCTCGCGATCGCTGGAGCACGCGCGGTAGGCCGCGTCCACCGGCAGCGCCGCGATCGCCCAGCGCCACACGCTGTAGCGCATGGTCGGGCGTTCGCCGTCGAACGGATCGTAGTCGCCGGTGAATTCCCAGCGCAGCGCCGCGTCGGGGCGCGCGTCGCGCAGGATCCCCAGCAGATGCTCGGCCTCAGCCACCTGGTAACGGCGCGCTCGGAATGCTCCGTAGCGCCAGGCCTCGGCGTCGGGGCCGACCTCCGAGATCACCAAGGGCAGCTGGCGCCCGGTAGCGTATGCGCGCCACGCGCCCCACTGCGCGGGCGTGGCGCCGCCCCACGAGTGCACGGCGATGCAGCCGATGTACCGGCGTGCCTGGGCATCCTCGACCGACGGGCGCACGTAGGCGATGGTGTCGCGGGCGTTGGTGATATCGCCAGCCGCGAGCCGGGTGCGCAGCCCGGCGGCTGCGAACGCGGCGCCGAGTCGCACGATCGCGTCGCGCTGTTCCACGGGCGTCAGCTTGATGCGTACGCCCCAATCGGGCTCGTTGAAGGCGAAGTAGGCCGGCTCGCCTCCGTGAGCGCGCGCCCGCGCGAGCCACGCCGTGGCAGCGGCGGTGAACCAGCGCCAGCGCTCGGCGGCGATGTGGTTGCCGGATTCGCGTACTGGCGGTTCCAGCATCCAATCGGGTGCCCGCCACAGCGAGGTCAGCACCGTGACGTGCTCGCCGGCGAACGCGCCGGTCAGCGCGAGGTGTTCGCGATCGGCCGCTTCGCCATGCGCACCATCGAGCGCTGCCAGCGCCTCCGTGGCCCACGCGGCCGGCTCGGCATCGGCTTGCGGCTCCGGCAGGCGCGACAGGTCCATCTCGGTACGCGCCCAGCCCGAGCGCAGCAGCGCGCGACTGCGCACAGTGGTCGGCCCATCGATGTCGAAGCACCAGTTGCCGCCGAGACCGGCGATGCGCTCGTCATGAGTCGCGCCAGCCACGCCAGCCGCGCCGACCACGATGGCGGCGGGCGCGTGATCGATGGTGCCGGTGGCCGCGATCGTGAACGACAGCGACCACCGACCATCGGCGCCGCGCGCCAGTGGCAGGTACAGGTTGAACGAGTTCCCCCAGCCGCGTCCGTCCTGGAGCAGCGCGGCGGAACCGGCAGGCAGCCTGACGACCACGCCGGACGTGCCATCGGCGGTGCCGAGCTCGATGCGCGAACCGCCGCGCGAGTCGAGGTGCGGCGAGCCCTCGTGGAGCGTCGCCGGCAGCGTCCCCGAACGATCATCGACGCGCCAGGTGCCGCCGGCCCAGGCTGCCGTGGGCAAGTCGAGCATCCATTGCACGGGTTCGTGGTCGGCCGCGCCTGGCGCCGCGGGGTCGCTGGATTCGTCGACCTCGAGGGTGATGCGCAATGCATCTCCTCCTGTGCCCTCGCGTCCCTCGCGCGACAGCGTCTGGCGCACGCGCAGGCGACCGTCGAGCATCGTGCCGCGCCAGTGGCGCCCGTCGACTTCATCGGCGACGAGCAGCTCGGGCGCGGCGGCGAAGTGGTCGATGCGCGTCCAGCCCCGCGCCGGCACGCCGAGATCGCCCACGACGTCGAGCCAGCCATGGTCGACCGGAAGCCGGCGGAGCACCGCGCGTTCGTCGATGGGCTGGGTGACCTCGCCAGCGGCATCTCCGGCTTTCGCGGCGTCGGAGGCGTTTGCGGCATTGCTGGCGAGGACCGACACCAAGAGCAGGAAGACGCGCATGGGATCTCCGAGGGAATCGGGACGGCGTGCTCGATGGTGTGATGAGGGCAGGATGCGGGCTGGATAGCGCGCGCGGGACGGTCGGCCCTATACGCCGAACTGGCGCAGATGATGATCGATATGCTTGTACATGAGCTCCGCCCATTCGTCCGGTGTCAGCCGGCCGAAGAAGCTGTGCGGATGCGTGGTGCACCCCGCCGGTCCGGCGGCGGCGAAGCGGTCGATCATTCCAATCAACCGTTCCCGTTCCGTTCCCAGGTCGCGTTGGTCCCTGATCATCAGATCCTTCACCGTCGGCGAATTCCGGCGCATCGGTGCGTCGTTGCCGAGCGCCAACGGTTTCACCATCCAGCCGATGATCCGCCCGATCAGCAAGCGCGGCGGAACGGTCTCGCCCAGGGCCATCCCCATCCCGCCGGAGCAATGCGCCAGCGCCTGCGCTGGAGTCATCGTGCCCCATTGCCGCTGGCTGTCCGATGTCAGCCGCGCCATGCGCTCCTTCACTTCGGCGACCCGCGCGGCTTCGAAGAGATTTTTCATGCGCTCTGGATCCTCCATCCGTCGACGTGCGTGGCATCATGCCGTCCGCTGCGATCTAGCCAATGGCGGAGGTCGGCGTGGGGCGTGTTACGGGAGACAATAGAGAAGAGCGCTGATCGCCGTTTTCCATTCCTCCTCGTGGCGATGGTCCCGCACGCTCTCTCCTTCCCGCTCTCTACGCGCGCGACCGCATCCGCTGCGCGCCGTTCCACGTGCCGTCGTGACTGCCGCCATCGGCGGTGCGCAGACCGCGCCAGGTGGCGCCACGCCAGGACTCGGGCAGCGCGCCCGCGATGCGCACCTCGCCGAAGGTGTCGTCGACGCACGCGTCTTGCACGGCCTGCAGGAAGAGACCGTGATTGGTGAGGTAGTAGCCGTTCTCGCCCGGCACGGTGGACTCGCGCAGCGAGGCGCCGCCTCGGTCGAGGAGCCGGTCGAGTTCTGGGCCGGCCAGCATCGCACCCAGATCCTCGCCGCGGCCGAGCCGTGACGCGGCGGCCCACAGGGCAGGGCTCGTCCAGCCCCAGCTGAAGCGTGGGCGCTCGGGTCCGCGATCGCAGAGCGTGTCGGCGTGTTCATAGGCGCGTACGGCGTCGGCATCGGCACGGTCATGGAAGCGCGCTGGTATCGGGCTGAAGATCAGCGGCTGGAGCTGGATCGGATGCTTCTGATGCCCGAAGGCCGCGCCGCCGGTCATGCGCGCGTTCGCGACCAGCAGCCCGGTCGGGGCGTGGCGCAGCCGCTCGAAGGCCAGGCCATCCGCGAGCACCGACCGCCACTGGGCGTGCTCGGTCTGCCGGTCGCCAACCTGCTCGGCGCAGGCGAGCGCGGTGCGCAGGCACGCGCGCGCCGCATAGAGCGCGCACAGGTAGTCGGGCGCGTCGTTGGCATTGCCGCCGTACTCGTCCTGCCCGCTCGATGGCAGCACGTGGATGCCCCACAAACCATCGGCGCCGCGCTCGAGCACCGAGGCGAAGAAGCGCGCCGAGGCGCGGATCACCGGCCACGCGATCGCCTCTGTCCATGCGGGATCGCGGCGATGGCGCGCGCAATCCCAGGCCATGCGCGCGGGGTAGTGCGCATTGTGGATCTCGAACTGGTACCAGTTCGGCGTTCCGTGCGCGAGCATGTCCGCTCCAGGGCCGATGGGGAATTCCCACGCCCACATCGCGCCAGCAGCCGGAACGCCGTCGCTGGCACGCCGGTAGATGCGCTTGGTAACGTCCTCCTGCCAGGCGAGGTGCGAGCGGAAGTGTTCGACCCAGCCCGCGACCAGGTCTGCGTGACCGGCGCGCAGCAGGGCCGGGTGGATGTAGGACAGATCCTGGGGGAAGGGGAAGCGCCACATCGTGCCGGTGAGGCCGCACGGCGGCGCGGGTGCCGACTGCTCGGGGGCGTTGCCGCAGAACTGCCAGAACAGCGAGCGCGCCCAGCACGCCTGCAACGCCGGATCGGGCAGCTCGAGGCGCGCGTCTCCCCAGCGCCGCGCCCACGCCGCCGCGGCCGAGTCGGCCCATGAGGCCGGATCCACCGCGGCCAGCGCCTGCTGGATCGTCCCCGCGCGGGCGATGGCGCCGCAGCCGATCAGCAGCAGATGTTCGCCGTCGCCGAGTTCGATGCGCGCACCGCGCGCATCGCTGGTCACGCTCGCGGGAGCCACGCCGACGATGCGCAGTGCCACCAGGCTGTCGGCGCCGCCAGGGCAGCGCACGCGCGCGGACCAGCTCCGCTCGCCGGTGTCGAGGATCCGCCAGGTGGCGCGCGCCGGCGGCGATCCCACGTCGGGCGCGAGCACCAGCGCTGGGAGCTTACCACCTTGGCTACCTGCGCCACCAGCGCAGCGGATGCGCAGCGCGAGTACGTCGCGCTGATCGGGGTGGAACCATGCCCGCACCGACCACGACCAGCCCTCGCCCTCAGCATCGGTGGCGAGCACCGCGTCGCCGAGGGTCAGGCGCTGGCGCCACGCACGTGGGGTGCCCGGGTCGGTGTCCCACCCCAGGCGGGTCAGCGGCAACCACTGGTCCTTGCCCCAGACGTCGCGGCTCCAGTGGTCCTTGTGCTCGATCACCGTGGCGCCGGCCGCGGCTGGCGGCCCCAGCCCGCCACCGCCCTGCAGGCCCCAGGCATCGAAGCACGCGCCGCAGCGTCCGCTGCCCAGATGCAGCGGCGGCACGGTGGGGTCGAAGGTGGCGCGTTCGATGTCGCCGGCGGAGATGGCGTGGTCCATGGCCGGCAGCATCGCCAGTGGCGCCCAGTCCGCCGCTGGTCAAGCTGTCATTGGAGTGGACTTATCGTGACCTCACCGGTGATCTCTCGCGCCCGTACCGGTCCGCAGTCCGCGAACGTGGGCGACGCCTTCTGGCGCGTCTTCGACGGCGGGCGGAGCGCCATTCCCGCACGCCAGGGCTACTGGTGGGACAACGGCGCGCGCACGCGCCGCAATGTCATCGCCCAGCTCACCATCGGTGGCTCTTTACCGCTTCAATCGCCAGGACGAGAACGTCTTGCGGACCCGGGCACGCTGCTGCTCATGCGCACCGGCCAACCACTGATCTACGGGTGGCGGAGCATCCCACATACACCCTACGACTCGTGGTGGATCGAATTGTCGGGGGCCGGTCTGAGCGAGCACTGGCAGTCATTGGAGGGGACCTATGGAGACCTGATCCGGGTCGACGCCGTGACCGCTCGCGGCCTTGCCCTCGAGATCGGGCGCCTCGGCGCGCTCGGTCGGCGTCAGCAGCGTCCGCATCCGTTCGACGAAGCGGCGGGCGTGCACGCGCTGGTGCTGCGCATCGCCGCCGCTTGCAGCGCCGGGGGTGACGCCCCACGCGCCGCCGGAGACCGTGCGGTGGACGCGCTCTTGGCTGCGCCGCACGAGGCGGCATCGATCAAGTCGCTCGCGGCGAGTTTCGGGATCAGCCGGGAACACCTCACGCGCCGGTTCCAGGAGCGCACCGGAGATGAACCGGGTCGCTGGCTGGCGATGCGGCGGTTGGCATTGGCGCGGGTGCTGTTGCGTGAAACGGATGGGGATGCGGCGATGATCGCATCGCGCTGCGGGTATGCGTCGCGTCATCACCTGGCGCGTTGCCTGCGGCGCAGTGATGGGATGGGGCCGAGGGAATTCCGGAAAGGCTGATAGGCGGTCGAACTGTCCAGTGGCTGCAGCGACCGCCCGATCCCTCGCACTGACCGTGTCATCAGCCCGGTATCCAGATGCGTGGCGGTACCTCTGACAGAAAAAACAAAGAACAGCAGCGTAGGTCGGCAGCCTATCCTCAACTTGATATCCTTCAGGTTATACTCTAATCTGTGGGAGCCTACATGCCCGATGCAGCTCCATCTCCGATCGTCCCAGAGCCGGTCCCGCCGCTGGTCCTGGTCATCGATGACAACGACGGAGATTTCGTCCTCTTGAGGGAGAGCCTCAAGGACGGCTGCTTAGGACAGCCGCTGCCGATCGCCCTGGAACTGATGCCCGATCTCAGTACCGGCCAGGCCATCATCGACCGGGTGGGCTGCGCCGCGGCATACCAGGCACGGATCAGACCCGACCTCATCATCCTGGACGTGAACCTGCCGATCATGAACGGCAAAGAGATCCTGGTGATCTTGAAGCGGAATTTTCCAGGCATCCCGGTGCTCATGCTGAGTTCGTCCCAACGCGAGAGCGAAAAGGCCGAGGCCCTCGCCCTCGGCGCGGATGCGTACCTGGCCAAGCCCATGAACATCGAGGAATACGAACCCCTGCTGAAGACCGTCGTCGAGATGGTGGTCAAGTAGGTCATCACAGGATAGCTGTCGGGCCTAGCGCCCGGTGGTCGCCGAGCCGGGGCGATCGCGGATGGCGTGATGTGGAGGGCCGATAGCGCACACGCTTCCCGCATCGCCGAATACCATTGCCGCCATCGCATGCGGCACCCACCAGCCACCATGTCCTCCAGGCAACGCGCCTACTTCGAGATCCCCGCTGAGGTCGCGACGGATCCGCTGGCCTTGGATTGCCGCATCGCGGTGCGAATCATCGCGCTCAAGAGGCTCGACAAGCACCAAGACGCCACCGCCTGGGCAGCCATCAATGAGGAGATCGGCATCCTCGAATGGCTGCTCGATCGCCTGAAGAAACAGATCAAGCGCCGAGCCAAGCGGACGCTGAAGGCGGTGAGCTACAACAAGCCGGTGCCGACCAAGGGCGCGGTGCTCCAGGCTCCGAAGGGCAGGAAGGTCAGGAAGCCGATCCCCGGATATGTGGTCATTCCCGTGAGGAAGCGCGACGACGAGGAGGGGGATGAGCCGATCTGACCCGGGCCGCGCTCTAGACCGCCGCCAAAGCTTCCGGATGCATGACTTTCAGCATGTTCTCGACCTGTTGCCGATGCGTCTGCTGCTCGACGAGGTGCGGGAAGAGCTCGTCGTGGATCCCGCGGCACTGCTCGAGATGACGCATGCGGGCGGGTGAGGCGGTGTCGAGGATGGGGCGGAAGTACATGCCACCGATTGGCAGCTTATAGCCGCCGGGGGAGTGGACCGAGACGTACGAACGCAGCAGGGCCAGGTCCTCGGGGGTCTCGCAGTGGCGGGTGAGGTTCATGGTGAACATGCGTCGGCGCTTGCCGCCGCCAAATGATGCATGCAGGAGATCGTGGTTGAAGATGATGATGTCGCCGGGCTGGGTTTCGACGGCGACGTCGCCGGGGTACTCGCTTTGGCCGAGTCCGCTCTCGTTCAGCCACGCCATCAGTCGCTCGGCGGGCTTGGCGCCGCCGGCGCGCAAGGGATGGTCGGGGAGATGGCTGCCGGGGATGACGCGCAACGCGCCGGTCGCGCGCGTCAGCGGATCGAGGTAGAAGAGGATCTTGCAGGCGAACAGCTGGTGCCAGTCGCCATCGGGGTGCCATCCCGTCTCGCCGCTGTAATAATTGCCATCGCCGCACGCGTAGTTGAAATCGTCGCCGAGGATGCCGCCGGCGAGGTCGAGGATCCCCGGATGGTCGAGTATCCCGTTCATCTCGGGAATGTGCTGGATCGGTCCGAGGATGCCGGTGCGGCGCGTGCCGTCATGGACGCGCGCGGTGCCGAAATCGTGCATGGTGCGCTCGAAGGCGTGCGTCACCGCGGCCACCTCGCGTGCGTCGAACAGCTGGCGCACGACCAGGTAGCCGAAGCGGTGGAAGAAGCTCAGCTGTTGCTGGGTGGGGCGCATGGCGTCTCCTGCGCGGGTGGGCGCTTGCTGGTTGCCGAGGGTGCCGAATGGACGATCCTCCGTGAGGACTTCATCCGTTTCGGACATGGGTGATTATATGCGATACTCCTCCGAAATCTCCATGGATGACGCTCCAGCCAACCTGGATAATACTCCGGCGGCGGCATGGTTCAGCGGCTGGCGCTGTGGCCGCGGCTCCCTGGGCGGTGCCCGGTGAGCGACGCCGGCACCCAGCTGCGCACCCTCGTCGAGGCGACGCTGCGCGTGGTCTGGCTCTCGGGAGACGTCACGCGCATCGGCACGCACACCACCGGCTGGCGCTCCCTGCCCGGGACCACCCTGGTCGAGAACCTCGGGCTGCGCGCGCGCATCGAACGCCGCGGCGAGCCCACCATCGTCGCCGAACCAGGATCGGCGATCGTGTTGGACGAGAACATCCATCACCGCATCGACTCGACCGAGGTCGGCGTCGGCGTAGCGCGCTGGGGCCACGCCTCGTTCCGGATCCTCGGCGGCGTGAGCGTGCTCTCGCTCTTCGACGTGCCGGTGGCCCGGCCTCCGCCGCGAACGGCCTACGGAGACCTCCTGGCCCTGCTCGCGGAATTCCACCGCTGCGATCCGCCACCGTCGCCGATCGAGCGCGCGGTGCGCGGAACGACGCTCGGCCTGCGCCTGCTCGACCTGATCATCGACGGCTGCCCCGCGAATGCCCGCGCGGCTTCGCTGGTGGCGAACCTGCAACGGCTCGCTCCGGTGCTGACCTGGATCGACGAGCACCTCGACCAGCCGGCCTCGCGCGCGGCGCTCGCTCGGCTCGCCGGGTTGTCCGCATCACGCTTCCATGAACTGTTCCTCACCGTGATGCGCGAACCACCGATGGCCTACCTCGCGAGCCGCCGCATGCAGCGCGCGCAACAGCTCCTGATCGGCGGAACCTGCACCGTGAACCAGGTCGCCGCCGCCGTCGGTTTCGCCGACCCATTCCACTTCAGCCGCGTATTCAAGCGCGCATATGGCACGAGCCCCGCGCGCTGGCGATCGCAGGTCGAGAGCGTGCTGGACCCGCGGAGAGGGGGGATGTGACCGGACGCCGCGCGCAAGATTCCCGTGCGCACTGCGGATCTCGTCGACCTGCTCCCAGGCGTCCACGCTGCGATCCGTCGCCATTCGCGCGCGCATGGACAGCCCAACTTCGCCCAACGTTTCAATAATGACCGGTCCAGGGATTCGACCGGTCGTAGGGATCCGGTTTTGTGGCCTGTTATTTCGCCGCCGTCTACGCTCCGGGGTGGGAAGGTGGGAGCGCCGAGTCATCCCGCATTCGAAACGGCTCAGAGCAAGGAACCAGACGGGGATCGGTTAAAATATCATAAAGCATCATAGTGTAACTTTACGTAACGATAAAAAACCTTTGGTCATCTCGAGCGAATTTGCATCTTCTGAGGTCAGGAGACAACCCCATGCCCCGTACCGCCAAGCCCCGCAGCCGTTCCGCCGCTCCCTCACTGGCGGCGCCGGCGGCATCCGACCTGCTCGACATGGATCAGGCGATCACCGCGCTGACCACCACGCGGCCGACTTTCTATCGCTGGCTGCGCGCCGGGACCGTGAAGGGGGTGAAGATCGGGCGCCAGTGGCGTTTCCGCCGCGACGACATCGAGCGCTTCCTCAAGGGCGAGGGTCCTCGCGTCGACCTGCCGACGGACATCAAGCCGCTGATCCACGGCCTGCGCGAGCGCCTTGGCGAGCGCGCTGCCGAGCCGACGGGCGACCTGGTCCAGGTAGCCATGCAGCTCTCAATCCGCGTTGCAATGCGCATGAAGGCGAGTGACCTGCACCTGCTCGCCTTTCCGAGCGCGGGCGCGATCCAGTTGCGCATCGATGGCGCCCTGGTCGAAATCGCGCGCTTCGACGTGCGCCTGCAGCCGCTCATGGTTGAGCAGCTCAAGCGCATGACCGGAATGAACCTCGCCCTCTCCAGCCGTGCCCAGGACGGCCTGATGACCATCGAGAGCGATGGCCAGCGCATCGACATCCGTGCGACCACCCTGCCGGCGGTGCACGGTGAATGCGTGGTCGCACGCTTCCACGACCTGTCGTTGAGCCTGCCGACGCTCGAGGCGATGAGCTTCGCGCCGCGTGAACGCGCTGCGCTCGAGCGCGCGCTCAAGGCGCCGAATGGCCTGGTGATCTTCGCCGGTCCGACCGGCAGCGGCAAATCGACCGCCATGTACGGCTGCGCCCAGCTCACTGCCACCACCGAAGCACGGCTGGTCACGATCGAGGAGCACATGCCCTACAGCCTGCCACAGGCCGTGCGCGTGCGCGTCGACGTCGAGCAGGGGATGGACTATCCCGCGGCGCTGCGCGCAGTGCTGCGAGTCGATCCCGACATCGTCGTGCTCGAGAACCTGCGCGATCGGGAGACCATGGAGGCCGCCGCCGAATGCGCTATCACCGGACATCTCGTGCTCGCCTGCCTGCATGCCCCCGACGCGATCGCCGCGTTGCGCCGCATCGCCGACCTCTCGAGCGACCACGAGGCCGGCCTCGAGGAGGTTGCGCTGGTAATGGCGCAGCGCCTGGTGCGCAGGTTGTGCGCGAAGTGCGCCGTGGCGGGCGCTCCCGCGGCGGCGAGCGCCCGCCACGCTGAACTCGTAGCCGGGTCGGGCGGTGTCGCCTGGAGCACGGTTAAGCCTGCATGGAAGCGCGCCGCCGGGTGCCCCGCTTGCCACGACACCGGATACAGCGGGCGAATGATGGTCAGCGAGGCGCTCGAGGTGACGCGTGAGCTCCGCTTCGCCCTGCGCCGCAACGCGACCGATGCCGAGCTGCGCTCAATCGCCATCGGCCAGGGCTTCGTGACCATGGCCGCCGATGGCGTGCGCAAGGCGGCTGAAGGGCGGACGACGCTCGCAGAGCTGCAACACTTGCTGCCGGAATTAGCGGCGAAGGAGTAGGAGACCATCGAAAGAGGGGAGCGGCCCAAGGACGATGTTACCCCGAGGCTTACTTCGCAACATGGTGTACGCAGTATCGGGGGAGGATCAGGGTGCTCGAGAAGATGGGCGCGGTCTTGCTCACCATGGCTATGGCGACGAGGCGGATGTCGGTGCTGACACCGTGGGCCGCAACCGTGCTGACGATCGAGATCTTCGCGCTCGGGGCCCTGTATGCGAGTTACTCGCTGAAGCTGAGCGTCGAGAATCCAATGGACTGGGCAGTGGCGATGGGAGTGATGGCGGGAGCGGTGGCGTGGGGGCGGTGGGGGAGGACGTCGGGTAGGTGAAAAATGGAAAGTAGGGATGGTTCATTGATCGTCTTCGCGCCAACGGCGAGAATGCTGCACCCGACCCGCATAATCGGATTCGCGGCACAGAGGTGAGGAGGCCGTGGTCGGGTGACCGCATCGCGAGCTGTGTGTGATGATGACGTGATGCCTATTTAGCGCCCTTGGCCCGAGTCCCTCCTCGATGCGGGTAGAGTCGCCGTGCGAGGCCCGTCCATGCCGACGCTGAACGACCGCGAGACGATCAATGACATGTGCTACGCCGACCTGGCGAGGCTCGACGAAGTCCCGGACGTCGCGATAAACGTCATCGGCAACTGCACCAGCCGTGGCTATTTCCGCTACCGGCTGCATGCGCCGACTTTCTTCATGCGCTTCATGATCGGCGGCGATGGAGCGGCGCTGTGCGACGGCCGCGAGATCCGTCTCGCGCGCGATGACGTCTTCCTCTACTGGCCGGGCGACGTCGTCGATCTCTCAGACGTCCCCGGATCGCCCTGGCGCTTCGTGTGGATATCACTGGTCGGCCGCGATGTCGCCTGGGTCATCCAGAGCGCGGGATTCCCACCCGGGACTCGGTCCTATCGGCTGCGCGAGGGTAACGACGTCGTGCCCGCCGCAATCGAGGTCTTCGCGCGTTTCAAGCACGGCGGGTTCAATCCCATCTTTCCCGCCGCCGCCGCCTGGCAACTGATCTGGAGGACAGCCGAGCATCTCGGCTTCGAGGCCGAGTCCGGCAAGGCCGTGGGCGTCGCCGGTGCCTGCCGCGACTATATCCGCCACCACCTGGGCCCGATCCGCATTGCGGCATTGGCTGAGCGCTTCGGGGTCAACCGATCGACGCTCTTCCGCCTGTTCGTCGAACGCTACGCGATGTCGCCCAAGGATTACGTCGAGCAGGTGCGCTTCGAGCGCGCCTGCCAACTGCTGGCGAGCAGCACGCTCACCGTTAAGGAGGTCGCCGCGCGCTGCCACTACGACAGCGCGGAGTACTTCACTCGTCGATTCCGCGAGAAGTTCGGCCGCAGTCCGACACGGTGGAGCAAGGAACGGCGGATGGAGCGGGGCTGAGGTAGGGCGGTCTGTTCGCCGGCCGGCCTGGCATCTGGCCGTTGCGCGCATTCGTCAGAGACATGTGTAGAAGATGAATGCTCTCGAAATTCATGACTTCAACGTGGAGATATTCTGAGAGCGGCACGTCGACCGGCTCGCATGAATCAATTTCGGATCTATGAACCAGTGCATCCATTCAGCTGATGAGAGTAAGCTGGACCACTCCCCAGGACGCGACAGCATCCCGCGACCGCCCTTTTGGACAATACGCCGGGTGCTGTCACATCTCATCACATCACGGTCGGGAAACCCCGGCCGAACGGATCAGCCATTGCCGACTGGCGCGTGCGCGATCAATTCGACCACGCCGAGGTACCCATACGGGGATCCAGCAGCAGCGGCCACGCCGATGCGGATGATGCCATCCGCTCCGGCACGAATGCCGACGAATCGCACCACGCGATTGGTGTTGTTGGCAGCGTTGAGGACCTGCGACGAGCCACCGACGGTGTAGACCTTCGAGCGGTCATCGTTCACGCCACCTCGAGACGCGAACAGCGTGACATCATAGGTCATGCCGGGGTTCAGGCTCTGCAGCTGGACTTCGGCATAGGGATTATTCACCGCGTCGACGTACAGCGTATCCGATTGCGCCGTGCCTGGATACAGGTCATGGGCAACCACTCCGTTCTCATTTACGCTGACGAACGAATCCGTGATCACGACCCTGGCGCCGGTCGAAGCACCGGTATCGCTGACCACGGGCACGACCGTCTCGTCGAACACGTTGGTGAATCCGGGAGTCTGCTTGCTCCAGGCGCCGAAATCGATCAGAGCCCGGTACGCTACGGTGGTGACCGGCGTACCGGCAGAGGCCGGGATGGGCTGCTTGGCCTGGGTCGGTCCCGACCACGACAGCTTCGCGACGGCAGAGCCGCCGAGTTCGAAATACTCGAATCGGATCGACACCGGCACGCCAGCGATGACCGGGATCGCCGCGGCGTATTCGCGCTCGCCTTGAGGGTACCATGCGTCGATCACCAGGCTTCCGTTCACCCACAGGCGGATGCCATCGTCTCCCGCGGCGAAGAACGTGTACGTGCCCGTAGCGGTAGGCGTGGCAGAGCCGCTCCAGCGCGCGCTGAAATTGTCATTCGGCATGCCCGCGGGCGATCCGAAACCCCAATCGAAGAACACGCTCGCGGTCGACGCCAGCACCGGGCTGCCGGTGAGATTGTTCGTGGGATAATACTCGGCGCGGAATGTCGCGCCGGCGACCGGGGGAGTAGTCGGCGGATTCCAGGTCACCGATATGGAGTCTGACCCACTGTTGCCGGCAACGTCGCGTGCGCTCACCGTGATCACGTTCACGCCATTCTGCAGCGCGATCGATCCCACGCTCCAGGTGTTGGTGCCGCTCGCGCTGCCGCTGCCGCCACGATCGTTGCTCCAGCCAATGCTGGTGACGCCCATATTGTCCGAGGCGGTCCCGCCCAGGGCGATGCTCGCGGCTGAGGCGTTGAAACTCGTTGCGCTGGTCGGCGAGGTGATCGTCACCGCCGGGGCGATGGTATCAGGCGCGTTCCAGGTGACGGTGATGGCGTCCGATGCGGTGTTGCCAGCCGCATCGGTCGCAGTGACGGTGATGACGTTGGCCCCACCTTGCAGCGAGATGCCGGTGACGCTCCAGCTGCCGTAACCGGCAGCCGTACCGCTGCCGCCGCGGTTGTTGCTCCAGGTGATGCCTGTGACTCCGACATTGTCCGAGGCGCTGCCCGAGATGGCGTAGGTCGCGCTCGACGAGGTCGCTGAGGTCGCGCTCGTGGGACCGGTAATGGTGATCGCCGGCGCAACGGTGTCGCTCACGCCGTTCTGTCGCGTAACGGACATTGATGCGCTGTATGTGGTATTGCCGCCGAGCGAGGACCAGCTGGTTCCGATCGCCATGGCGCGCAGATTCAGCGTGGTGCTGACTGCTGGCATCGAGATGCCGAACGACCACGCCGATGCTCCCGCAGCGGTGCCGGTCTGGAAAGCGGCATCCCACGTCTCGCCGAACTGGTAGGTGATGCTGGAAATCGCGCCCGACGAGGTCGCGGTTCCGGTGAACGTCACATAGCTCTGCGACGTCGTGAACGAGGTGCCGTTGGTCGGCGACGTGAATGCGACCAGGGGCGCGGCATTCGCCCTCACTCCGCGGCGCTGGGCGATCAACCAGTCGAACAGTCCGGGGGTGGCGTATGCCGTCTGCCAGATGCCGTGACCGCCACCGTCGTAGCGCGTGTAGATCGGGTTGCCTCCGAGGAAACGCAGCTCGTTGATGGGCCCATCTTCAGCCCCGACGCCCACCGTGCCATCGTTCGCCGCGTGGAAGCACCACAGCGGCTTATCCTTGAACGCCGCGTAATTACCGCAGCCCCAGCCGCTCTGCGGAATCGCTGCCGCGAACACGTCCGGATTGCTGGCCAGGCATTGCCAGGTCCCGCCTCCGCCCATCGAGATTCCGGTGACATACACGCGATTGGCGTCGACCGATGCGGACGCGATCAACTGCTGGATGATCGTTGCGAGGTTCGTCTGCATCTGTGGATCGCTCCAGTCCGTAGCCCACGACTGCGGGGCCATGAACAGGCACTTCTGCTTCGCCTGATTCGCGTCCGACAGGAAATTGAACGCACCTTGGCAATTGTATGCGAGCTGCAGGTTGTTGTCGGTTCCCTTCTCACCCGCGCCGTGCAGGAACAGGATCAGCGGATACTTCACGCCGGCCTGCATTCCGGGCGGCGTATAGAGCCGATATGGCACATCCACTCCGCCAGCGCTGTAGTCCGCGTACGCGAAGTCCGAGGCTGTCACCGCGCCCTGTGCGAGCGCTGCCGTGGCGGTGATGAGGACGAGGATGGAGAGTAGGGATCGCATGGGTGACGCCTCCTTGAGAGGCGCGTGTTCTATTGATTGGCGGCTTCGATATCGTCATCCATTGCGAAGCGCGGAAATATTCGTGGTGATACACGGAGCGATTCGCGGACAATTTGTTTCACGTCTTGCGATTTTGATGCGGGCGTTCTCCGCGGTCACCACTGCGATGAGAGTTGTCGATGTATGATGTGCAAGCGTTCGATGCCGACCTGCCGGTGAGATTGCCGCAAGACATCGTGCGTTCCGCAGACGGCTCTGCAGTGACGGCGCGCAAGTGATGGAAAGCAGGATTGCGCTGCCTGCGGGAAACTGCGCAAGGCGGCAAACTCGTTTTCCACTTTTCAGCGGCAGCACAGACGCCTGAATTCGAATGTACGACCACGGCTGGGGACACAGGTTCGCGTTCCTGCACAAGGTGGTGACTGCTTTTAACGACCGCAAAACGTCCGACCTTCAGCCTGGTGATCCAGTTCCCACGGTGACCACGTTCAGTGAATCTACCGACAATGATCCGCGGCTGGCACGCCAACGACATCGAACGTGATGAAGTCGGTGACGACCGGCACCTCCAACGAGGCGTAATTCGGTCTCGATCAGGCAACGATCAGGCAGCGATCCGGCATCCAGCGAGCGCGGCCGAGTAGCGCTCGGTCGCGTCGCTGGAGGTCCGCTGCCGCCTCTCAGAACGCGACGACACGGTCACGGCGATAGCGACGGCTTTGAACTTCAGCGACGACGACTACTATTGTTTAAGTAACGAGAGTTGTCACTTAGTATCGATTCACCCATTTATATGAGTGAATCACCAGGATACATCCCTGGCATCACCCGATGAGGAAGGGAATCCTATGCTCGTCCGTGCACGAAATCCAGAATCAGGTCACGGGGGAGGCCTTCCCAATTCGCACTTGATTAGGTCACGCCGAGATGCAACGGCCTGTATCCTAGGTATATACGTGCTCATGGCGCTAGTCATCACCGAGCGGACGTCCCCCGCGCTCGACGGCTTTGCCGTCACGGTCCATTACGAGAAGCATGGGCTGGGGATCATCCACGACGCCATCGAGCCAGGCGAGCTCAGGCGCTACGATCTCAGGGGCGATCGCACCGTCGGCTGGTCCGCGCTTGCCGCCAATGCGGTGTACCTGTGCATAAGCCCCGGTGGCGACCAGGTGGCTTTCACCCGCGCTGACGGCGGCATGGCACTGGTCTCTATCGACGGCGGCGACCCCATCGAGCTTGGCAGCTACACCGGAGGCCAAGCGGGCAATCCGGGCACCATGCTGCAGTGGCCCGTCGCGGACAGCGCGCAATGGATCTACTTCCGCGACTGCCGGCCAGGTGTGACCGCGAACGTGCTGCGCCGTGTGAACGTGTGGTCGAAGCAGATGGAGGACGTCATCACCTTCAATCGCGGCGGATGGCCGATGTTGTCGCCGGACATGACGCCGCATGCCGGACACGCGGTGCTGCGTACCGACAACTACGACGTGGTGGTGTACGATTTCACCAAGGGGGACGGCAACCTGAAGGGGGTGCCGACGTGGAATCCCGGATGTGGCAACTGCATCTCGCCGGATGGTCTGCTGTTCGCCTCCAATACGGGGATCCACACCGGCTGCACCTTGCTGAACATGCAGGCGCAGAGCCAGGCGGATTTCCGCGTGAACCAGTACGAAGGGGACCCGTGCAGCCCGGCGCTCGGTCTCAGGCGTGAACAGCTCGGTTGGGCATGGCAGAGCTTCCGCTGGGCGACCAATTCCCAGAACTGGATCAACGTCACGCAGGGCCGGCTCAAGATTCCGAGCAACTTCGAGGTTCTGTACATGGATTCCGAGCTCTACGACTGGAAGAACGGCCGCCAGCTCGGCGTCACCCACAACCGCGACGGTGTTTTCGATCGCGCCGGCGGATTCTGGGACGCGAGCATCAAGGGCTACGAGCCATTCGGAGCCGAACCGACTGACAAGCTCGCGTCCACCAAGCTGCCAGCCCTGGTCAAGAAGCTCGCCGGGGCCAAGACCTTCCAACCGGTCCTCGACGAGCTCGACAAGCTCGCCGCTCCGGGCCAGGATGCCGATAAGGCGCTCGAGGCCACGCGCCTCCGCGACCACGTGCTGTGCTGGGGCCGCACCATGCTCAGGCGCGCGCAGGCGCTCGAGACGACCGATCTGCCCGCGGCCGCGAAGCTGTACAAGAAGCTGTGCGCGCAATACGCCGGTATCGAGTCCGGCGACGCGGCGGCCAAGCGTCTCGAGGACCCGGCACTCGCAGGCCAACTCGCCGAATGGGACAAGGTCGCCAAGGTCCTCGCTTGCGCCAACGCTGTGATGTCGCCAACCGGGACCAAGCATGCTGGCAAGGCAAAGGATCTGGGGGTGGCGTTCGAAGTGGTGAAGAAGGACTGTCCGGGCTCCGCCTCGGAACGCATCGCGAACTCGGCTGTTGAGCGCGTCAACGCGTGGGCCATCGCGCAAGGCGCTTTGGCGAAAAGTCTCGAGTCAGAGCGGCCGGGAGACGCCGAAACCATCGACGACGATCTGATCGAACGCTTCGCGGGACAACTGCCGGCGCAAGACGCCAAGGCGCGCCTCGACGATCCAACATTCAAGCGCCAGCTCGAGGCCTGGAACGGGCCATTGCGCAAGCTGCAGGCGGCCGAAGCAGGCTTGGCCGCGGTGCCGGGATCCGCGGCCAGCTGTAAGGACAAGAAATGGGTCGAGCGCAATGGCCAAGCGGTGTCGGCGATGATCGCGCCGGCCCGTCAGCTGAAGGCCAAGTTCGACGACACCGCCGCTTGGGCCGAGGCGCAGCGGACGCTCAAGCGCTACGACATCGATGTGCCTGCCAAATAACCGAGTCGCTACTCGTCCGCTCCATCCTCCGGGGACCTTCACATGACACGTACCCACGCCTCGCTGCCAACGCTGATGATGATGCTCGCCGGCCTCGCCTCGATGGTGGTTATCGTCGGCCCCGTGGCGCTGGCCGCGACGGCCGCCGATGACGTGACGGCGCCCGCGATCCCGCGGCATCCCGAGCCGAAACGCGTCGCCGGCTGGACGAAGGACGCGCCGCCGGATTGGACGGCGCCGAAATCCGGGCATCGCAGCCATGTGTTCACGCGCGGGCAAGCGGTGGTGTTCGAGCTCGGCGCCGCCGCGGTCACCTACGAGGTGCGCGACTATTGGGGCGAACTCGTCGACAGCGGCGCGGCGAGCGCATCGACCACCATCAAGGCGGCACAGCCGGGCTGGTACAAGCTCTACGTCTACGGCAAGGAGTCGCGGCCGGCCTGGGGCGATATCGTGGGCGCGACCACCTTCGTCATCGTCCGCGACCATCAGGGATTTCCCGCGCTCCCGGACGCGAGCGTGTCGAACGGGTACTACCCGTCGATGGATCAGCCGATGCGCGCTTTCCTGGGCATGGGCCCGCAACGCCATTTCATCGGCGACAGCGCCAAGGCCGACGAGGCGATCTCGCACATGGAGGCGGACATCGCCTACGACGCGAAGGAATACCTACCCCGCGATCCGGCGCGCAAACGCGAGCTGATGATCGCGTTCCCGAACGGCACCGCTGATCTCAAGGGCGTCAAGGCGGCGGCCGAGCACTTCAAGAAGACCGTCCACTACTGGGAGCCGCGCAACGAGCCGAACTTCGGCAGCAGCGGGGCCGATTTCGCGGTCAAGGAGATGAAGCCGTTCCACGACGCGGTGAAATCCGCGGACCCGTCGCTGAAGGTCATGGGCCCGGGCACGGTCACGATCGGCCCGGGACTCCTGCCATGGCTCGAGGATTTCTTCCGCGCCGGCGGCGGAGCGTCGATCGACGTGTTCTCGTTCCACGCCTACAACAACATCAATGGCGATCTGTGGCTCGCGCGCACCTCGCTCGATGCGCTGCAGGCGTTGCTCAAGCGCCATGGTGTCGGCGGAATAGAGAAATGGCAGACCGAACAGGGCTTCATGGCGGCGATCTACGGGAGCTACCAGCCGCGCCTGAATGGCCGCTGGACCATGCTCGAGCTCATGGTCTTCGAGCAGTACGGCATACCGAAGGAGCACAACCACCTCTGGTACGACATCAGCCACGGCTTCTGGGATTGTCCATGCTTCTGGGAGAACGACGACCGCAGCCTGAATCCGGCGGCGCCGCTGATCCGCGTGTGGTCCGAGGAGCTGTTCGGCACCACCTTCGCCAAGCGCCTGGATTTCGGCAAGGACGGCGAGCAGTTGTACGTCGGCAGCCGCTTCGACGGCGCGGACCGCTCGGTGGTCGCGCTGATGAACGCCGGCTGTGGGGTCGCGTCCGTACCGGTGTCGGTCACAGGCGCTAAGTCGCTCACGGTGGTGTCCGCGTTCGGTGTCGAATCGCAAGTGTCCGTGGTGGACGGCGTCGCCACGTTGCAGGTGCCAGAGCTGCCTCTGTACGTCGAACTCGCCAAGGGCCAGGATCTCACGCCGGTGTCGATGGACTGGGGCACGAACCTCGCGCGCCAGCCCGGCGTGGCGGTTACCTCATCGGGCAGCGGCAAGCACCCGATCGACAAGGGCATCCCGAATTCGATCGACAAGCTGACCAATGGCGTGCTCGAGAACTGGTATTACACACAGCAGGCTCCCGATCAGCCATGGATGGACGACACGCCGAGCTTCCCCGCCTGGGTCGAATTCGATCTGCCGAAGGCGCAGCAGATCTCGCGCGTGGTCGTGTACGCCGCGCCACCCTGGCAGTGGCAGGGCACGATCATCGACCACGAGATCCAGTATGAACGCGACGGCGCCTGGGTCAGCGTGGATCGCGTGGTCGAGCCCACCAAGACGTTCGGCTCCTTCAGCGCGGCTACCCGCACCACCGTCGACAGCTTCTTCGCGGATCGCTGGATCTTCGAGCACCGCTTCGCTCCGGTGACGGCGAGCAAGCTGCGCCTGCTGGTGCACGACGTCACCTGCGGTGGCGGCGCCACGCCGATCATCCTCGAGGCTGGCGGCCAGGCCGGCCCGCGCCACCTGATGCTGCGCGAAGTCGGAATCTACGGCCCGGAACCCGTCGCGGCCATGCGCTCGCGTGTGTCCGATGCGGTCAAGGGGGGTGAAGGCAAGGGCGCACGCGCGCTGACGGTGTCGCTACGCAACAACGGCGCGCAGTCGTTGAAGGCAAGCCTGTCCGTAGTCGCGCCTTCCGGATGGTCGGTGGTCCCGGCGCAAAGTGCAGTAGCGCTCGCCGCCCACGCTGACACGACGGTCAGCTTCGAGCTGAAGTCCGGGGACGTGGTCTCCGCTGGCAGCGCCAGCGTTGCGGTCGAGCTCAAGGTGGACGGCGTGGTGATCAACTCGGATGCCGCCTCGTTCACCGTCGATCCGGTCGTCGCGGTCAAGCCGCGCGATCCCGATCACCTGGACAAGGGGGAGCAGGCGTTGCCGGCCGACGTGACCAACTCCACCGCCAAGGCCGTGCAGGGGACGCTGTCGGTCGAGGCGGTCGAGATCGGCGGTGCGCATCGCACCGTCGCGGCATCGATGCCGTTCGGTCCGCTCGAGCCCGGTGCGTCGGCGCTGGTGCCGATCACGCTCAAAGGGATCGAGCTCGGCAGCGGACGCTGGCAGGTATCCTACAAGGCCCTCGCCGATCACGTCGCTACCGTCACGATCCACGACTACGCGGTGCGCGAATGGCTTGCTGTCGGCCCGTTCGCGCGCGATTTCGCCAAGGACTTCGGACCGGAAGCGGTCGCGCTCGATCCCATCGCGACGTATCCCGGGATCACTGGCGCCGCATGCGCCTGGAAGACCGTGCGCAGCGAATCCAATGGCCTGGTGGATCTCGGCAAGGCCTTCGATCCGCACGATAACGTCTGCGCCTATGCCGCGCTGTGGGTCAAGTCGCCCACCGCGTGCGCTTCGTACCTGTCGGCGGGTTCCGACGACGGCGTGAAGATCTGGCTCAATCGCAAGGAAGTGGTGGCGGACGACGCCAACCGTGGCGCCGCGCCAGGACAGGATCGCGCCAACGTCAATCTGGTTGCTGGATGGAACGAGGTGCTGGTCAAGGTCACCCAAGGCGGATACGGATGGGGCTTCTATTTCGATCTACTCAGCCTCGATGGCCGTCCGATGGCGGAATTGACCTACTCGACGACGAAGCCGTGAGCGGCAATAGCATGATGTACCGGAGGGCATGGCCATGAGGGAGTATTGGAAGGCCTCGCGCGCATCGGCGGCAAGCGGCGTGATCGCCCTCCTGATCAGTGGCGCCGCCGCGATGGCCGCTGACGCGGGTTCCACCGGAGACCCCGCGGGCGATCCAGCCGTCGCAGTGTCACCGACGCCATCACCGAAAGTCTCGCCAGCAGCGAAGGCAATGCCGAAGATCACCGTCGAGGTCACCGCGGTGGCGCTGTCGACCGTACCGGATCCGCGCTCGATCGCGCCGTACGTCGAGTGCCTGTCCTGCAACCGCTACCGGGTGACCAAGGTGGTGTCCACTGGAGCGGGTTGGCCCGATGACGCGCGTCACCGCCTGGTCGTCGGCCAAGAGGTGCAGGTCTTGCAGTGGGGCGTGCTGAAGTCGAAGAAGACGGCCTTGGCGGACGCGAAGGTCGGCGACGTGCGCACCATGGCGATCCAGGACAGCGAGGACACGCCGCAGTTCGACGAGCTCGACCGCTCGTGCAGCATCGACTGGGACGTGGACATGGTCACGCTCTATGAGCCCGAGTTGGCGACGTCGCCTGGCGTGACAGCGGAGAAGCCGGCCAAGCCGGCTTCCACGACCGCAACGGCGCCCGCAACGGCTCCCGCGGTGCCGAAACCCGGGTCTTCCGAATGAATCTCTCGCGCTCACCTCGTCCTCGCGCCGCTGGAGTGCCGTGGCGGATGGCGGCGGCGCTGCTCGTGCTTGTGAGCGCATCCGCTCCATGGGCCCGTGCCGCGGTACCCGACGAAGCGCGCGGAGTCCTGGCCGCCGCCTTCGTCCAGGCAGAGACCGCCAAGGCCTCGGCGGTGCGCGGTGGCGACGGTTGGTGCTTTCTCGCGCGTGAATTGCGCAGCTACAGCCGCGGGGAATTCTGGGGCGATGCCGCGGTGGCGGCCGCATCGTGCGAGAAGAACCAGGATCCGCTGCCCGCAATCCTTGAGTTTCACGACCAGCTGGCCACCCAGGGGATCACCCTGATCGTGGTGCCAGTGCCGGGGAAAGTGGCGGTCTACGGCGACGAGCTCGATCCGAGACTGCCGTCGTCGAAGCGCTGGGACGAACCGCAGCGGAGGTTCTGCGAGGTGCTCGCCGGACGCGGCGTGACAACCATCGATCTCCAGCCCGAGCTGGCCGCGTTGCGCGCCTCCGGGACCGACGCCTACTGCCGCTCGGATTCGCACTGGTCGCCGGCCGCGGTGCGGGTAGCCGCGAAGGCGATCGCTGCGCTGGTGTCGCCCCAGCCCTGGTTCGCCGGCGTGCCGAAGAAGGCGGTCACGGCCACGGCGGGCACCATCGCGGCGCATGGTGATCTCGCGCAGCTGCTCGGCGACGAGACGGCGACCGAAACGCTTGCGGTCGAGACCGTGAAGCTCGACGGCGCTGACGTGGAGAGCGACGCCAAGAGCCCGCTGCTGCTGATGGGCGACAGCCATACGCTGGTCTTCAGCCGCGACCTGCTGACCAGCCACGCCGGCCTGCCCGATCTGCTGGCCGGCGAGCTCGGTTTCGCCCCAGACCTGGTCGGCGTGAAGGGCAGTGGCGCCAACGGCAGCCGCATGATCCTCGCACGCCGCAAGGACAACCTGGCCGGCAAGCGCTGCGTGGTGTGGTGCTTCACCTGCCGCGAGTTCACCGAATCCATCCAGGGCTGGCAGCGCATTCCGGTCATCCGCCCCTGAGCATGGTCGCAGTCGCGCACTTCCAGACCGGATGAACGAGAGGACCATGCGTGGAGCGGACGTCGAGCCTGCCTGACAGATGTCCTGCTGACAGAGGTGCTGTTGCAGAAGCTGAAGAGGACGCCGCGCAAGGCCCATCACCGATATCCACGCTTCTCCACCTCTGGCTGCTCGGGGGGCAGCGCGGAGCGCGATGTTGGGGGGCCGTAGCCCCCCAACCGAAAGCCTGATGGTCTTCAGCTCGCACATCTTCATCTTCTACTTCCTGCCGCTGACGCTGCTGGCGTACTACTCGTCGCCGCGCGCCATGCGCATGCCGGTGCTCACCGCGGCGAGTTACGTGTTCTACGGCTGGACCAACCCCTGGTTCATCCTGCTGATCATGTGGTCGACGATCGTCGACTTCACCTGCGGCAACCTCATCCACGGCCACTGGCGCCTGATCGGACCGCTGGGAATTGGGCCCGACGGCGCGCCGCGCGCGGGCACCGTCCAGCGCAAGCTGTTCCTGACGGTCTCGCTGATCAGCAACATCGGCATGCTGTTCTTCTTCAAGTACGTCATGTTCGCAGAGGAGAACGTGAACCGCCTGCTTGCGGTGTTCGGCAGGGACGGGTTCCAGGTCATGTCGATTCTGCTGCCCGCGGGCATCTCGTTCTACACCTTCGAGTCGATCAGCTACAATCTCGACATCTACACCGGCCTCGCCAAGCCGGCGAGCGCGTGGATCGACGCCATCGATCGCGCCCGCGGCAGTGTCGCCGCGACCATGCGCGCAAAACTGTGGCGCGAGGCACGCGCGCTCAACGCGTTCGCCTGCTATATCACCCAGTTCCCGCATTTGGTCGCGGGCCCCATCATCCGCTACCAGGACATGGAGCGGCAGCTGCACCGGCGCACGCATACGATCGAGAAATTCTCGCGCGGCGTGTTCTTCTTCTCGCTCGGGCTGGGGAAGAAGATCCTCATCGCCAACCCGATGGGCGAGATCGCCGATGCCGCGTTCATGGGCGGCCAGCTGCACTGCGCCGACGCCTGGTACGGGCTGTTCGGCTATGCGTTCCAGATCTATTTCGACTTCTCTGGCTACTCGGACATGGCCATCGGCCTGGCGCTGATGCTCGGGTTCGAGTTCAATAAGAACTTCGACTCGCCCTACAAATCCCGAAGCATCACCGAATTTTGGCGGCGCTGGCACATCTCGCTGTCGACCTGGCTGCGCGACTACCTGTACATCCCGCTCGGTGGGAACCGTCTCGGCGTCGGCCGCACCTACGCCAACCTGCTGACGGTGATGCTGCTCGGCGGATTCTGGCACGGGGCATCGTGGAACTTCCTGATCTGGGGCGGCATCCACGGCGCGTGGCTGGCCTTCGAGCGTACCCAGGGCAAGGAGAGCTTCTATGCGCGCGCGCCGACCGTCGCGCGGGTCGCTGTCACCTTCGTGATCGTCAATCTCGCCTGGGTGTTCTTCCGCGCCAAGGATCTGCCGGCGGCGATCGACTACCTCGGCTGGATGTTCGGGCTGAACGGACCGCTCCAAGCGACCGCGCTGCTGACCCGCTCGGTGCTGTTCTCGCCAGACCACCTGGCGTGGATGGCGATCGCGGCGGGCATCGCCTTCTTCGGGGTGCAGACCTGGGATCTGTCGAAGCGCGTGACGCCGCCACGCGCGTTCGCGGCCATCGCCTTGTTCCTGTGGTCGGTCGTGGCGCTCAGCACGCAGAGCTACAACCCCTTCCTCTACTTCCAATTCTGACAGCCACGCGCATGACCGCCATCAAACCACCCACCCCGCTCGACCGCACCCACGGGCATCCACCGTCGCCGGGCGACGACAAGCCCGTCACCGAGGTGATGGCTGACGCGCACATATCTCGCGGGATCGCCTGGGCGATGGCGGCGGCGTTCATGCTGTGCATCTGCATCCCGCCGCTGCATCAGTCCCTGCACGAACTCGCCACCGATGGCGGATGGTCCATTCCACGGCTGTTCCATGAGTTCCCGACCGCCGCATCGCTCAAGCGCTTCGAGAATGACCTCTCGCGCGACTCGCTGCTCGCCAAACGGGTTCGCGGCCCCTACCAGGATCTGGTCACCTCGCTCCTCGGCCAGGGCACCGAAAAGATCGTGGTCGGCCGCGATGGCTTCTTGTTCTTCCGCAAGGAGATCGACCTCGCCTGCGGACCGGGCGCGCAGTCGGCTGCCTCACGCCGCCGTCGCATCGCCGCGGGCACCGCGCAGGATCCGGTCGAGGCGATCGCCGATTTCCGCCGCCAGCTCGACCAACGCGGCATCCACCTGGTATTCATGCTGGTGCCGGTCAAGCCGGTGATCTATCCGGAGGAGGTGTGGGCCGGATATCCGGCGGCGTCGGGACCGGCATGGAACCTGGACCACGAGATCTTCATGCGCCGCCTCGCCGCCGTCGGTGTCGACGCGTTGGACATCACACCAGATCTGTGGGCTGGCAAGGAGGCCGGCCGCATGTTCCTCGCGCGCGACACGCACTGGTCGCAGCGAGGCCTCGGTATCGCAGCGGATCGCCTGGCGGAAAAACTGCGCGACTTCATGCCCCATCCAGTGCCGGGCATGCCCACGCGCGCGTACGTGGCTCGCGCAGGGTCCATCGCGAATTCCGGCGACCTGCTCGGCATGCTGGGGATCGCGGCACGCCCGGGTCGCTTCGCGTTGGAGACGGCGGAGCTCACGCAGACGCTGGTCGATGGAGCGCCGGCGATCGCCAACGATCCCGAGGCGCCCATCCTGCTCCTCGGCGACAGCTACACCAACATCTACAGCAGCCGCGATCTTGGCTGGGGCGAGGGGGCCGGACTCGCGCAACAGCTCATGCGCCGTCTCGGCCAGGGAGTGTTCGCCATCGCCAAGAACGGCGGCGGGGCTTCCGACGTCAGGCAGGCCCTAGCCAACGAACCCGCGCCGCTCGAGCACGCCAAGGTGGTGGTGTGGGAGGTGTCGGCGCGCGATCTCTACGACGAGGCGGTGGCCTGGCGGATCATCAGCCTGCCGGCTGGCAGGGTCGCGAAGCCGAAGCCCACCCCCGCCCACGGAATCGACCTGGTGATCGAGGGCGAGCTGATCAGCCCGGCGGTAGGGCCGATCGAGACCGACGGCACCTACGAGAACGCGCTGGCCACCCTGAAGCTGCGCGTCACCACGGTCGTGTCGGGCACCTTCGACCAGGAGACCGTGCTCTTCCAGACCCCGGTCATGCTCAAACGCCAGCTCCAGCCAGCCGCGAGTCTAGTTCCGGGTGCACGGCTACGGGTCCGTCTGAGCGCCATCGCGCCACCGGGAGTGGACCAGTGGAAGACCTACGATCTCGAGGGGGAATTCGATCAACCCTTGTGGGCCGAAGGACTTGAGGAGTAGGCTCGCGTGGCCTAGCACCTCAGCCGCCACTCGCGGACATGTGGTATGATATGGGTGCGCGACCGTGATTGTCACATGGAACAGGTTTGCGCATACTATATATAAGCGAATCACTTGGCTTACGCCGCGCCTGAAGGATGCCCATCATGACCACCATGCCCACCGCCCCCAAACCCGACCGCATGAACCGTACCCGGGGCCTGGTCTCGGCCGGCGCGCGCGCGCTGCTCCTGGCGACCGCCTGCGGCGTGCCCAGCGTGGCCTTCGCGGCGGCGACCGGATCGGACCTCGAGCTCGGCGGTGCCGGCGATGGCCCGGGCCAGTTCCACGACCTCCGCGACCTCGCCTTCGATGCCCAAGACAACATCTTCACCCTCGAGGCCGGCAGGTTCGACGACAAGACCAAGACGTTCGTCGGCAGCTGCCGGGTGCAGAAGTTCGATCCCGCTGGCAAGCCACTGCTGCAGTTCAGCATTCGCGACGAGGCCCTCGGCGAGCGTCTCGACCCGCGGCACATCGCTGTCGACGCCAAGGGTTTCATCTACGTCACGCATACCAACGCGGGCATCGTGCAGCGCTTCAAGCCCGATGGGAAACCCGATTCCCTGATCAAACTGCCGCGCGCCAACGCCATCGCCCCGTGGACGGTCGATGGCCATAGCCAGATCGCGGTGGTCGCGGCGGCGGACGAGGTGGTCAACGGCAAATGGGCCAAGATGGGCGGCGAGCAGGTTGATGTCATCACCTCCGAAGGCGTCCTCGGCACTCCGGTGAAGCTGGCGCACCTGCTGACCAGCGTGAGCGACATCGCCACCGATCGCGCGGGCAACCTCTACGCCATCGCCGACAGCAGCCAGCTCTACAAGTTCGACTCCAAAGGCGCGCTGTTGCGGACCATGGGCACTGGTGAGAGCACGCGCGCCGAAGACGGCAGCGAGCTGCTGCATACCGTCGCCGTCGATTCGACTGGCAAGATCTTCACCATGGCTTACGGCAATCCGGGTGTCGTGGTGCAGTTCAGCGCCGATTTCGAGACCGTGACCACCCGCCCTGGCGAATTCAAATGGGCGGATCCCTGGTCCATGCACAGCGGTTACACCGCGCTCGCGGTCGACAGCCACGACCGGATGTGGGCGGCGATCTGCCATGAATTCACGCCGGACAACCCCAACTACAAGCACTACAATCCGGCTCCAGCTCTGGTCCGTGCCGTTCCCAACTATTTCGAGGTCGGGGTCTCAGGCGTCACCCAGGCGAGCACGCTCGTCCTCGGCCTGAAGCCGGACATCGTCATCGGCGCGCCGTCATCGGTCACCTACGACCTCAAGCCAGTGCCGATCGACATCATCCTGAAGAAATCCGCGCGCCAGGTCGATCAGACGTCGGTGAACTGGCATATCTACGACATGTACCACGCCGACGTCGCGCACGGCACCGTGAATGTACCGCTCGAGGACGGGGTCGAGGCCAAGAGCCACGTCGATTTCACCCCGCCCGCGTACGGCTGGTACCTGATGAGCTGCGAGTTCACCGGAAAGGGCAAGCTGCTCTCCAGCATATCGAAGTTCTTCGGCGTCACCCACCGCTACCCGGGCATGGTCGCGCTCGACGAAGGCGTCTCGAAAGGCGGCATGCCCGACCCGATGCGCCAGATGTTCAGCGGACTCCTCAACGAACGCCTGCACGCGAGCCACACCAAGGAGTCGTTCGACGCGCTCGAAGGCCAGATCAAGGGTTCGCAGGCCGCCGGCACGACATGGTTCGTGCAGCTCTCAGACAAGGCCGACTGCACGCCCGAGAATGTGCGCGCCGCGGTGACGCGCTTCAAGGGCCAGGTGAAGGTGTGGGAGATCATGAATGAGCCGAACTTCTCGTTCGGCAATCCCGCCGACTACGTCGCGGTTCTCAAGCAGGCGTATGCGATCATCAAGGAGATCGACCCCGCCGCCAAGGTCATGGGTCCGGACGTGTGCGGCGTCAACATCGGCTGGTACGAGGCATTCTACAAGGCGGGCGGCAAGGACGTCACCGACATCCTCTCGATCCACGACTACGAAGGCCACGAGGGCATCGACCCCGCGCACTGGCGCTGGAAGTTCGCCGAACTGCGCAAGCTGATGGCGGCGAACGGCGATAAGGACAAGCCCCTATGGCAGACCGAGCGCGCCATCACCGCGGTGCGCGGCGACAATTTCCTGGGCTCGACCCAGGCGGTGCGCACCACCCTGCACCGCGACCTGCTCGAAAGCCTCGGCGTCTCGCCCGAGCATAACAACCATTTCTACATCAACGACCATGGCTTCGGTGGTTGCCCGTCGTTCGTGTGGTCGGGATCGGGTCCGCACCCAGCCGCCCTCGCCCTGCGCGTCCGTCACGCCATGACCACGGGGCGCGCGTACAAGGGCGCCATCGACTTCGGCAAGAATGGCAACGACATCTACCTCGGCCTGCGCTACGTCGGCGACGACGGCTCGACGATCGTGCTGCGCAACCTCGGCGCCCTGGACGGTACCATGGACATCGGCGTTACCGGCGGGCCGGCACTGGACGTCGTCGATGGGATGGGCAACGAGCAGTCAATGCCGGTTAAGGACGGCAAGGTCCGCGTCGCCGTGCGCCAGATGCCGATCTACCTGCGCCTCAAGAAGGGTCAGGACGCCACGCTGCCCACCTTCGATTTCGGCAAGAACATGGCCCCGCGCGCGACCATCGCGTATTCCGGAGCGGTCGAGAACGACGTCAAGCTGCTCACCAACGGCGTCCTCGAGACCGTCCACGCCGGGCATCCCCAAGGCGGCACCGAGGGCAAGAACATCTGGACCGCCGATCTCGCCACTGGCCCGAAGAATCTCGACATCGTCTTCGACCAGGCGCGACCGATCGACAAGGTGGTGCTCCAAGGGGTCCGCGCCGACAACGCCTTCTGCGCGCTGCTCGACTACGATCTGCAGTATCTGGATGGGAAGGCCTGGAAGACCATCGAGGAGGTGCGCACGCCGTGCCCCGCGAGCGAGGCGTCCTCGTCGCAGATGAGCAAGGCCAACACCTGGTACCTCGACAACAATCTGTTCGTGAACAGCTTTGCTCCGGTCATGACCAGCCAGCTGCGCCTGGTGATCAGGCGCGTGACCCACGGCTTCGTCCCCGACGACAAGAGCCGCGCCTGGGGCAACATCATCCCATGCAAGCTGATGCTGCGCGAGCTCGAGGTCTACGGCCCGCCGTCGCCGGTCGAGATGACGGCGAGCCTTGGCTCCGCCGAGAAGACCGCGGCTTTCGCCCAGGAGACCCTGACGGTATCGGTGGCGAATCGCTCGGCCAAGAGCGTCGACGGCAAGATCAAGGCGCTGCTGCCGGCCGGTTGGTCGGCAACGCCGGCCGAGGCGCCGCTGAAGGTCGACGCAGGAAAGACCGGGACCGCGACCGTGACGATCGTGCCGCCAAAGGACATGCCGATCGGCGCCACCGGGATCGACGTGGCGCTGGTGGACGCCTCGGGCAAGCAGATCGGCCTGACCTGGCTCACCCTGACCGTGGCCTCGCCGGTAGAACTCGCGGCGCAGGCGCCCACGGCGCTCGACAAGACGGCGCAGCCACTGTCGATCGCGATCAAGAACGTCAGCAAAGAGGCGGTTTCCGGGAGTGCGCGCGTCGAACTATCGGGCCGCACGGCGTTGCCGCCGGTCGAGCAGGCGTTCGGGCCCATCGCGTCCGGCCAGTCGGCCACCGTGACCTTCAGCGTCCCCGACCTCGACCTCGCCGGCGGGGCGTGGAAGGCCACGTATACCGTCCGCGCCAACAACCTGGTCGCGACCACCACCCAGGACATGTCGGTACGCGCGTGGTCGGTGATCGGTCCGTTCGCAAAGGACTTCGCCAAGGATTTCGGGCCCGAAACCAAGGTGGACTTCACCAAGACCTACAGCGACCAGATGGGCAACGAACAGAAGTGGCAGTCCGCCACCAGTGGAAGCAACGGCTTCGTCGATCTCTCCCCGCATTTCAATCCGCACGACAACGTCTGCGCCTACGCCGTTGCCTACGTACAGTCTCCGGACGTCCGCAAGGCGGTGATGTGGATCGGTGCCGACGACGGCGACAAGGCATGGGTGAACGGCAAGCTGGTACACGCCGAGGATGGCGCCCACGGTGCTTCGCCCGGACAGTTCAAGCCGGAGATCGATCTCAAGGCCGGCTGGAATGAGGTGCTGTTGAAGATCACCCAGGGCGGCGGCGGATGGGGCTTCTATTGCGACATCCTCGCCGCCAACGGTGCGAAGATGCCCGATCTGGTGTTCGCGCCCCGCAAGCCCTGATCTGACCGACCACGGCCCCCCATACACCCTTCGCCTCGCCGGAGCGCCCGCCCATGTCCTCGAATCCAGCGATGTCCGCATCGCGCGCTCCGGCCTCCGACGCGGCCGCGCTCTGGAAGCTGAGTATCACCGCCGCGGATTTTCCACGTTTCCATCGGCCGTACGTCGGCAATGGCATGATGGCGAGCCGTTTCGAGAAGCTGGTGATCGCGCGCTGGAGCGACAAGCCCCTGCACACGCTCACCCGCTGCATCTACGACGGCGGGCAGCAGCTCTATCTGCCGGCGTGGAATCACGTCGATCTGCACATCGGCGGCGTGGCTTACGAGCCGACGGCCGGAACCCATGCCCTCACCCAGACGCTCGACCTGCGCACCGGCGAGGTGTCACTCGAGGACGATTGGGAATTCGCACCCGGAAGGCGCGCGCGCGTGGCCATCCGCATGCTGGTGCCACGCACCCATCGGCTCGGTTCGTGCCTGTCGCTCTCGATCTCCGCCACGGACGCTCCCGCGACCGTCCGCTTCGGCCTGCTCGGCGCGCACGTCGCTAACGCCTACGCGATGCGATTCTCATCATCGGGCGATGCGATGCACGGCGACTACCACACCACCAAGCAGGGCCGTGCGGTGAGCCAGTCCCTTGGCTGGTCCGTCGACGGCTTCCTGATCGATGGGACCAGTCGCGCGGATCATTCCATCGACACGCGCGCCACCGCGGCGCGCGGCGGCACCATCACCCTGTACCACGCCGTTGGCTGCTTCGCCGACGGACCGGACGCCCGCGGCAGCTGCGCTCGCACGCTCGAGAGCCTCCGGGACAGCGGCGAGACCGCGCTGCGCGAGGGCAATGCCCTGGCCTGGCGCTCACTGTGGGCGCGCGCGCTCGCCTTCGAACACCAGGATCGCGATGCGGTACGCATGGTCATGGCGCACCAGTTCTACCTGCTCAGCAGTCTTGGCACCGAGGCCCATCCGCTCGGTGCGCTCGGGTTGTCAGAGGCTGGATGGTCGGGCAGCCAGCTGTGGGACGCCGACCTATGGATGTTCCGCGCGATCCTGCCGCTGTGGCCGGAGCTCGCCAAGCCGATCGTGGAATACCGGCGCAAGCATCTCGAGGGCGCGCGCATCCACGCGCGCGAGGCGGGCTACCAGGGCGCATGGTTCGGATGGATGACCGATGATGCCGGCATGAACATGACTCATCCGCACTACGAACAGGAGCTGCACCTGAATGTGTGGATCGCGCTCGCCGCCTGGGAGTACTATGCCGCCACCCGGGATCTGGGCTTCGTGCGTGAGACGGCGTGGCCGCTCTCCAGCGGCATCGCCGACTTCTTCGCGTCGCGGGTGGTGACAGGTTCCGATGGCCGCTACCACCTGCTCGGCGTGATCGGCCCCGACGAGGCGGTATGCGAATTCGGGCCCGGCACGTGCGACGACAATTTCCTGACCAATGTCGGCGTGAAGCGCGTCATGGAGATCGCCAGGCGTTGCGCTGACCTGGTGGGCGAGACAGCCCCCGCGCGCTGGGCAGAGGTCGCCGACGGCATGTTCCTGCCCGCCGCTGACGCCCAAGGCATCATCCCGGAGTACGCCGGCTACAGTGGTGGCGGCATCAAACAGGCCGACCTCATCCTCGCGTACTACCCGCTCGGATTCGCGAGCGACAAGGCGTCGATGCTGCGCAATTTCAAGCACTACCGCGGCAAGGTGATGTATTACGGGCCGCTGATGAACTCCGAGATCGAGGCATGCATCCTCATGCGCCTGGGCGACAAGCAGGTCGGCCTCGATCACCTGCTGAAGGGGATGCGCGAGTACACCCGTGGACCCCACTTCATCCCCTACGAGTGCCGCGACAACGACAACAGCGTGATGCTCACCGGCATAGGAGGCGAGCTCCAGGCGCTGATCTACGGGCTGCATGGCGCCGAGATCGACGATACCGCCGCGGTGCCACGCATCGGCGAGCTTCCATCGTGATGCCCGGTCTGCTCGCCATGGCCGCCTCCGATCACCCCGAACGCCTGGAGCCCACGTGGCGCTTCCCGTCATGAGCCAGACCAAGCCGTACCGAGAGCTCAGCCAGGACCAGGCACGACAGTTCGTCGAGCGCGGCTACGTGGTCGTGCCGGGATGCGTGCCCGCGGACACGTGCCGCGAATGGGTTGATCACGCCTTCGCGCGCTGCGGCTACGATCCGCAGGATCCGAAGACCTGGGCGGAGCCGCGCGTGCACACCTCGCCGTCGCGCACGGTCGATGCGGCGCGCTTCGCGCCCAAGGCATTCGCGGCGATCTGCGACGTGCTCGGCGGCGAAGAGCGGGTCGATACCCCGTGCGTGTGGGGCGACAACTTCGTGATCAATCTTCGCGAGGGGGCCGAACGCCCGTGGGAGCCGCCCTCAGCGAGCATCCCGGGTTGGCACAAGGATGGCTATTTCTTCCGGCACTTCCTCGATTCGCCCGAGCAGGGGTTGCTGGTGATCACGGTGTGGACCGACATCAAGCCGCGCGGCGGAGGCACTTTCATCGCGCCCGATTCGGTCGGCGTGGTCTCGCGCTTCCTCGCCGAACGCCCCGAAGGCACCGCTCCGGATGCGTTCGGAGCTCTGATCGACGGCTGCCGCGAATTCACCGAGCTGACGGCCCGGGCCGGCGACGTGGTGCTGCTGCATCCCTTCATGCTGCACGCGGTATCGCAGAACCATCTCGGCATTCCGCGCATCATCTGCAATCCTCCGGTATTCCTGCGTGAGCCGATGCGCTTCGACCGCACCGATCCTGCCGACCACTCCCTGGTCGAACAGGCGGTGCTGCGCGCCCTGGGTCGCGAACGCTTTACCTTCACCCCCACCGCCCCGCGTCGCGCCGATTGGCCAGAGTGGGTGCGCGCCGCGCAGGTCGAGTTGCGCGCTGGCGGCGGTCGGACGCCGGCATGACGATCATCGCGATGAGCGTTGAGAGGAGCATTGCGAGAATCATTGCGAGCATGCTGTGCCCGCTCCGCACAGCCGCCGCCATCGCGTGCGGAGTCGCAGCGCCGGTGATCGGCGCCGAGTCCGCGATCGTGCCGACGGTGATCACGCTGAGCTCCGCCGGCCATCGCCTGCTCGACTACTCGATCGATCCCGCGAAGTCGAAGCCGTACGCCCTGGCGCTGCGCTCTCCGTCGGGCATCAACATACTTCGCGACGGAAGCGACGGCCACGATCACCACCACGGCCTGATGTTCGCCTGCGAGGTGAACGACGTCGATTTCTGGAACGAGCGCTACCCCGAGCATCCCGGACGGCAGCGCCATGTCGACGCCGCGGTGTCCTCGAGCGGAGATGGCATGGTCGAACACCTGGAATGGTATCCGGTCGCGACGCCGCTCGCGCCTTTGGCCAGGGAGCGTCGCTCGATCGTGGTGACGCTCGCACAGGATGGCAACGCCACGCTGGTGACGTGGACGTCCGAGCTCACCGCCGCGGACGGCTCTGGAGCGGCGGAGCTGCGCGGCCGGACCTATGACGGGCTGGGCATGCGCTTCGTCGACAGCATGGACAAGGATCCGCGTTTCATCCTGCCAGCCGGCACCGAGCGTCCGGCGCAGGCAAAATGGTGGTCGGGACCAGCGCCGTGGATCGGCTACACTGCGACGGCGGAAGGCCACCCCGTGACGGTGGCGCTGTTCGCCTCTCCGGGCAATCCACGCACGCCGACGGTGTGGTACACCATGCGGGATTTCACCTACCTCTCGGCGACCATCGCCGCCGGCGGCGCGCCAATCCCGCTGTCCGCGACGAAGCCGGTGGCGCTGCGCTACGGCGTCGCCGTCTGGGATGGCGCTGTCGACGCGCCCGTCATTGATTCCTTGTGTGCGCTTTGGGTGGCCTCGTGCAACTGACCTGGCTCAAGCGTCTGGCATGGATATGTCCGCGGCCGACCGCCGCGTGGGCATCGGCCTGGATGACGGCATCGGCGGCGATGGTGGGCGTCGGTACCCTCTCGGCCGAGGTCCAGGTGGCGCCGATCTTCAGCGATCACGCGATCCTGCAGCGGCGGACGCCGATCCCGGTGTGGGGGACAGCCGCGCCGGACGAACGCGTGACCGTCAAGCTGGGCGAGGCCACCTGCTCGGCGGTGGCTGACGTCCATGGGGCCTGGATGGCGCGCCTCGCCGCGCGCGAGGCGGGCGGACCGTTCGAGTTGACCGTCACCGCGACGAATGCCATCACGCTCCATGACGTGGTGGTCGGCGATGTCTGGCTGTGTGCCGGTCAATCGAACATGGGCACCACCCTGGCCGGATCGCCGAACTGGATGGAGGAATGCTCGGAGGCGGACCTGCCGATGATCCGCCTCCTGCATGTCCCGAGTGCGCGCGCGGCTGAGCCGGCGACGGCGATCGCCGCCTCATGGCAGCGCTGTTCGCCTCTGGCCGCATTCGAGTTCTCGACCGCCGGCTTCTTCTTCGCGCGCAGGATCCAGCACGAGATCGGCGTGCCGGTGGGAATGATCATGAGCACGTCGTGGGGCTGTCCGATCGAGCCGTTCATCGATCGCCGTGTCCTAGCTCCCGATGCGGCTCCGTCGGCCGCCGAGAAGGCTCCCGGCTCGGTATTCAACGCGCAGATCGCACCGCTCATCCCGTACGCGCTCACCGGCGTGTTGTGGTATCAGGGCGAGAGCAACGCCGATGCCGCACGCGAGTACGCTCCGCTGCTGCGCCAGCTGATCGCCAGTTGGCGCAAGGCCTGGGGCAGCGAGTTCGCGTTCCTGCTGGTGCAGTTGCCGAACTTCACGGCGAACGGCCGGCCGAAGGATGCGCCCGAGATCCCTCCGCTGCTGCCGCCGGACCAGACGCCTCTTGGCTGGGCGCGCCTCCGCGAGGCGCAGGCGCGGGTCGCCGCGACCGAGCCCAGGACCACCATGGTCGCGACCATCGACATCGGGTGCACCTGGGACATCCATCCACACAACAAGCCGGAGGTGGCGCGGCGTCTGGCGCTCGCCGCCGAAGGCTTCGTCTACGGCCAGAGAGTCGAATGGCTGGGCCCGCGCTACGAGGGCATGAGCGTCGAGGGCGGCAAGGTGCGCCTGAGATTCTCCCATCTTGGCGGCGGCCTTGTCATCCGCGGACCGGCGATCATGCAGCTCGCGGTCAGCGGCGATGACCGGAAGTTTTCCTGGGCCCAGGCGCGCGTCGATGGCGACACGCTGGTGGCATGGAGCGACACCGTGCCACATCCGGTGGCGGTCAGGTACGCGTTCAGCGGCGATCCAGTCGGGTGCGATCTCTACGGCAAGGAGGGGCTTCCCGCGGAACCGTTTCGCAGCGACGATTGGGATCCGCCAGGGACCTCGCCGAGCCGATAGCCATTCGTGACTGACGCTCGTCGAGCGACGACACGACGGCGCTCCGACCGTTCCGACGACACGGACGAGGAGGTGCATCTCCCGCCGTCGTGCCTCGACCGCACACCACCCTTGTCCAGCGGCGGATGTCCCGAGTCTGCTCCGATCCCGGAGACCACCGATGCCCTGCGCCCTCACGATCCATCGTCTGCGCTGCGAATACTCCGACGATCCATTGGGGGTGGACAGTCCGGCTCCGCGACTGAGCTGGGAAGTGCGGTCGACCGAACGCGCCCAATCCCAGAGCGCGTGGCGGGTACTGGTGGCCAGTTCACCGGCGCTGCTGCGTGACGGCGCGGCGGATCTGTGGGACAGCGGCCGCGTCGCCTCCGGCCAGACCGCGCACGTGGCCTACGCCGGCACGCCGCTCACTTCGCGCCGGCTCTGCCATTGGATAGTCCGCGTCTGGGACCGCGACGGCGTGGCCGGCGATTGGAGCCCGCCCGCGTGCTGGGAGATGGGGATGCTGGACATCGGGGACTGGACCGGCAGGTGGATCGGCCGCAATTCCGATACGGCGGCGGCACCTGCACCCATGTTTCGGCACGAGTTCTCCGCCGCGGGCGTGGTGACACGCGCGCGCATCTTCATCTGCGGCCTGGGCTACCACGAGCTCTCGCTCAACGGCGCGGTCGTCGGCGATCGGCTGTTGGATCCAGGCTACACTCGCTACGACCGCCGCGCCCTGTACGCCGTGCACGATGTCACCGCGCTGATCCGGCAGGGGGGCAACTGCTTGGGCGTGATCCTGGGCACCGGCTGGTACAATGTCCACGCCCAGGCGGTCTGGTATTTTGACCGCGCGCCGTGGCGCGGCGCGCCGCGCCTGCTCGCGCAGCTGCACATCGAGTATGCCGACGGTCGCGCCGAGACGATCGCCAGCGACGAGCGCTGGAGGACCGCGACCGGCCCCATCGTCTACGACAGCATCTACGGAGGCGAGAGCTACGACGCTCGGCTGGAGCGGCCTGGCTGGGACACCCCCGGATACGACGACGCCCTCTGGCAGCAGACCGTCATGGCGAAGCCGCCCGGAGGCGTGCTCTCGGCGCAGCGCATGCCGCCGATCCGGGTGACTGGGGAGCTGCGTCCTGTGCGCATCACCCGGCCTCGCCCAGGCATCCACGTAGTGGACATGGGCCAGAACTTCGCTGGCCACCTGCGCATCTCGCTCGAAGGAGCTGCCGGAACCGAGGTGACCATCCGCTATGGCGAAATCCTCGCCGAAGATGGCACGCTGGTCACCACGAAGACCGGCGAGCACATGGTGAAGACGGATCCACCGCAACGCTTCCAGACCGACGTCTACACCTGCCATGGCCGCGGGCGCGAGACCTGGGAGGCGCGCTTCACCTACCACGGTTTCCAGTACGCCGAGATCAGTGGCTGGCCTGGCGAACTGAGCGCCGACAATCTGGTCGGAAGGGTCCATCATACGGGCTTCACGCCCGCGGGCAGCTTCGCCTGCTCAAACGCCATGCTTGAGAAGATCCATCGCGCGTCGCTGTGGGCCTACCGCTCGAACAACCAGGGCATTCCCACGGATTGCCCGCACCGCGAGAAGAACGGCTGGACTGGCGATGCGCATCTGGCCGCCGAACTCGGCCTGCTCAACTTCGACGCCATCACCTACTATGAAAAGTGGCTCGACGATCTTTTCGATGAGCAGCGCGACAGCGGCGAGCTTCCCGGCATCGTCCCCACCAGCGGCTGGGGCTACGCATGGGGAAACGGGCCAGCGTGGGACAGCGCCTACCATCTGATCGCCTGGTATCTGTACCGTTATTACGGCGACCCCACCGCGCTGATCCGGCATTACCAGCGTCTCAAGCGCTATGTCGACTACCTCGGCATGATGTCCGTCGACGGCATCGTCTCGATCGGACTTGGCGATTGGCTGCCGCCGAGGGTCGAGACGCCCGCCGCGCTGACTTCGACCGCCTATTGGTTCGTCGATACGCGCATCGTCGCCGAGACCGCGCGTCTGCTCGGCCTGACCGCCGAGGCCGAGCGCTACTCCGCCCTGGCGTCTTCGATCCGCGACGCGTTCAATCGCCGCTTCTACCATCCCGGCGAGGGCACCTACGCCGACGGTTCGCAAACCGCGCTCGCCTGCGCCCTCTACCAGGGCTTGGCCGAGGATGCGGAAAGGCCCAAGGTGCTCGCGGCACTCGCCGACGAAGTCGCTCGGCGCGGCCATCGCATCGACTGCGGCATCCTCGGCGCGAAGTACGTACCGCGGGCACTGTCCGCGGGCGGCCGCGCGGACCTGGCCTACCGCATGGCCGCGACCGACGAGTGGCCGGGCTGGGGCAACATGATCAGCCGTGGCGCGACCACCCTGTGGGAGGATTGGAATGGCGGGAACTCACTCAACCACGTGATGTTCGGCGACATCGCGGCGTGGATGGTGGAGACCATCGCCGGCATCAGCTGCGATCCCGAGATTCCCGGGTTCGCCCGGGTGGTGATCGCTCCACATCCGGTGGGCGATATCACCCATGCGTCGGCGACCTACGACTCTGTCCGCGGTGCGATCTCGAGCTCATGGACGAAGGAAGGCGGGGTGTTCACCCTCGTGGTGACCATCCCCGCCAACGTCACAGCGACGGTGCGCATCCCGGCGGCGTCGCTCGACGGAGTCAGCGAGGGTAGCGGGCCCGCTGTCGCCGCGGAGGGAGTGGAATTTGCAGGCACCGGAGACGGGCGCATCGAATTCCGCGTGGGATCTGGAACCTATCGGTTCCAGACAGTGGGACTCGTCGCTGGGTAACTGCTGTCGCGTGACGATCGGTTCCTTTTCCACGGCCTGAGTCAGGAACAGGAATTTTCACGAAAAACCACTCGTCCGCCATCTGCCTCTCACCATCACCGGTCGTCTGTCACCTGCCGTAGGTGGACGTCACCACTTCGTCGGCGGATCGACCAGTCGCTGTACCCACTTGATGGTGCCTACCATGTTGCGCTGGTGGGTCAGGCCCCAGTTCCACGTGTTCTGGTTCGGTCCGGCCGCGAAGCCGAACATGTGGCTGATGTTCATCGAGTCGTAGAGGTAGACGTTGCGATTGTGCTCCTGCGGCATGATGTGGTATTCGAGGTCCTGCACGGCGGCACTCCATTCGACGCGGTACCAGGTGCAGTATTCCTGGGCGAGCAGATCCTCGAAGTACGGCTGGTCGTTCCCGTATATGTCGCGGTCGGCCGCGGTCATCTCTGCCCACGAGCGGAAGCCCTGGGTGGGGCCGGCGCCGCAGGTGATGACGAAGGTGGCCGGGCCATCGCGGTAGACGCGGAACCAGGCGAGGTTCACCGATTCCTGGCGCGGGCTGAGCGGCTGGTCGGGATCCGACGCCTGAGGGTCGACCCAGTCGGCGTAGCTCGGTGCGCCCGGGCCGAGCTGCGGCTTGGGATCCAGGTTCTTGAAGTAGGGCAGGCCGAAATCGGGAGACGCCGGATCGCTGGAGATCGGGTTGTAGGTGACGGTGAGCTGGATCGCGCATGGCGGCCGGCGCATCACATACATCGGACAGCGCGCCACTGAGCCGATCGGAAAGTTCTGGCTGGGGGTAGTCGCTTTCGGGTGGGCGGCGCGCCAGGCCGCGTCGAAGCCGTTGACGTCGGTGTATTCGGTGTTCTTCGGGCCCATGTAGCCGTCGCGCACGTCGATCCAGCCGTAGCTCTCGCGCTGCGAGGGATCCGCGGGGTTGATGGCGATCGAGGTCGCCGATCCCGCCCATCCGGCCGGGGCGGGATGGTATTCCCAACCGAGGCGCGAGGCTTCCTGGATGTAGTTGCAACCGGCAACCAGCATGAGCCGGGCCTGGGACATGCGCGTCACCAGCAGGATGTCGCGCGCGTCGCCACGCATGCGCGCCAGAAACATCAGGCTGAGCGACATCAGCATCGCGCACAGTCCGGAGACGATGATCAGCAGGGTTCCCTGGCGAATGCGGCTCATCTGCCTGAAGGTGGTCATGGGGCGTCCAAGTGCGAGATCGCTGGATCGTAGGTGAAGCTTGTCCCGGCGTCATCCCACTTCGCCCAGCCGGCGTTCTTGCCGCGCTGCTGCCGGGCACCGCGCAAGGTGGTGCCGAAGGTGGTGAAGTTCAGCTCCTTGGCTTCCCCGGTGAGCGGCGAGGTGATGTTCACACGGCAGAGATTGAAGAAGTGCGAGTCGCGCAGGTAGCGTTGGACGCCGATGGTGAGATTGGGCCAGTGCGACGGACGGACCTGCAGCGGCCAATCTCCCATCGCGGTGTGGTCGTTGAACCACTGCAGGGTGCTCTGGTCCGCGAATCCGCCCGGGCCGGCTCCCGTCCACATCGAGACCCATGCCCAGTTGAAGTAGGAGTACCTGAACAGGTCGGACACCACCAGGGGAGCCTGCGATTGCTGACCGGGTAGCGGCCGGTAGCCGAGGATGCCGTTGGTGTCGTAGATCGCCTTGTAGGTCATGCGCATGACCGGAGCCGGCAGCGCCACCAGGCCCTGGTGCGTGAGGTTGAAACGCCCTGGAATGGTGCGCGCGTCCCAGTCGGTCTCGTTGAAGAAGTCCCGTCCGCGATTGAAGTTGCCGTCGCACTGGCCGCCATTGGCGATGAGCTTGAGGGGCACGCCGCCTTGATCGGTATCCTGCAGCTGCGACGGTCGCAGGCGCAGCCACATTGGGCTGCGCGGGTTCGTGCCCTGTTCCTGATGCGAGAACCGCTGGTACCAGCCCAGCATGCTGTTGGCCGGGAGGTAATCGCAGAAGCCGAAATAGCCGATGCTCTTGAACAGTGCGCGCATCTGCCGGTAAAGCCACGGATGTGGCGACCTGACGGTGAGCCCGCTCGCGGTCGAGGCGTAGGCGCGGGTCTGCCAGTAATCCTGGTAGGGCGAACGCGTCGGATCGTAGCCGTTCCATGCGGGATTGCCGTTGCCGAGCGCGGGGTCGGCATCGTAGGTCGTCCAGTAGCTGTCGACGCTCGACGGAGTGGCGCTGTCCGAATCGGCGTTGGCGAAGATCGAGTAGAAGCCGTGGGTGAGGTCGAACTGCCAGGACTGGCAGGTATCGCCGCGCCACCACGCGGCGGGATTGGATGCGCTCCAGGCCATGTCGGAACCGTCCCATTCCGGCTTGCGCTCGGGATCGAGCGGCGCGGGGGCGATGGGCGCGGGGAAGGTCGAGGCGAAGGGCGTGAACGGCAGGCCCTGCTGGTAGCAGTCCGCCGGCATGCCAGGAAGCGGCGCGCAGCCGTTGTCGTCGGTCCCGCGCAGCGGGTGGGCGAGTGGAGCGGCGCTGTCGGGGTTGTCGAGATCCGTCCAGAAATCCACCGCCTCGTTGGCGTAGACGAAGCCGGCGCGCATCAATTGGTTCTCGAGCGACATGCGGTTGGCGATCGAGATCGACTGGGCCGCGACGCGAAACGCCGAAAATGCCATGTAGACGATGACGGTCGACAGCGAGACCGCGATGATCAGCTCGATGAGCGTGAAGCCGGGTACATGACGTCGCGAGGGGGTCATTGGCGGATCACCGGATGGGCGCGGGGACGCGCCCATCGTAGAAGTTGAAGCGGGCGACCTGCGTCGCGCGCAGGCGGACCGAGGGGGGCACCGGCCCACGGTCGAGGCGGTAATTGAAGTTGCGATCGGCGCCGTATTGGCCAGTGAAGATCATCTTGGCCGTCGCGATCTGATCCGGGGTTGCCGGGGCCGAGGGGATGCGGTCCGGCGGCACGTGGGGATTCGCGTCGTTCGGAGTGAGCAGGATGTCGACCTCGTTCTTCTTCGACAGGATGGTCCCCGTCTGTACCCGCGAGGGCGCCGGCGGTGGCGTGGCAATGGTCCCGGTCATGTCGTGGACGAAGAGCAGCGTCTTCTCGGGATTGCGGAACGCGTACATCATCTCGTCGCGGAAGCTCACCGCCGACAGCCGCTGGTCGAAGGTGACGCCGGCGAGCGGCGCGGCGATGGGATACTTGCCAGCGTCGACCGGCGCGCTCGGCGCGGTTTCGAAATCCTGGTAGCTCTGCCAATCGGCCGACCAGAAGACGATCTGACGGCAACGCTCCTTGGGCTGGAACTTCCTGGTCAGGGTGAAGTGGGCCTGGTCGCCCCAGAACGGGTTCCCGGCGGCCGGCAGCGGACGGTTGGGGAACGAATAGCTGGCGCCGGGATTCTTCAGCGGCTGCCCGGGTATCGGTCGCCAATGCTGCGCGGTGGAGACCCCAGGCGCGAGCGGATTGCCGTTGAAATGGGTGCCCGACAGCGGCGCGCCGAAGAGGTCGGGCTCGAACAGGGGGTGATCCATCATGATCGAGCGCTGGATCGGCCGGGGCGCGCCGAAGTCGTAGGGGAAACGCGACGCGAACAGCATCGCGAGATTCAGGCAGCTCTCGTGGTAGTAGAGCAGCTTGTCGTGGGTCAACTCGACGGCGGGCGATGCGCCGATAGCGGTGGCGGCCGCGGGTATGGGGAAACCGCTGCCCGCCACCGACGGCTGTCCGCCCAATTCGTTGAGCCGGTGGTAATAGGTGATGCATGCGGCGGCGTGGGCGAGGAAGCGGATCGCCTGGACCTGCAGGTGCGCAGCAGGAGCCGCGGTCTGCGCGGATGTCCAGCCCTCGAACTCCTTGATCGGCGTGAACTGGAGGCCGACCCCGGGCATGAAGGTGGGATCCGGCGCCACCGGTGGATCGTAGAAGTAGGACGGCACGCCCACTGCCACGCAGTACGCCAGTGCGGCCTGGATGTAGGCGATGCACTTCGCCTCGGTCGGACCCTGGTCGGTGGGCGACGTGCCGTATTCGTAGTCCTCGTACGCCTGCAGCACGGTGACCATCCTCGGATCGACGAGCTCTTCGGGAGTCACGCCGGTCGAGTCGCCGAAGTCCCAATGCGTCCAGTAATGGAAGACGAAGTTCCCGGTCAGCCCCGAGGTGAATATATTCTCCGCTCCGCCCGTCGGCCGGTACGCGTGCAGCGGCGGCGAGGGATAGTTGCCCACATAGGGCCAGGCCTTCCACGGGAAGATCGTCAGCGAATCCTGCTGTGCGTAGCCCGTCACCGCGAAGATGAGGGTCTGGTTTTCGTTGGCGGGCGCGGCCTCGAGCGAGGTCTCCTGCATGCTCGAGACGGCGTTCGGCTGCGAATAGTAGATGTAGCCGCCCTGGTCGAGGATGGTCTGGATCTCGTCGTTCTCCGAATCGAGGCGGCGCGCGATCTCGAGTGGCAGGGGCATGATGCCGAAGCGGTGCGATGACAGTCTGGTTTCGAGGTCCCAGCTCAGGCTACGATAGGTGACGGGGACGTCCCAGGGATTGTACGCCTCGACATCGATGGTCGGGTTGGCGGTGGTCGAGGACACGAAGCTGTCGACCATCTCCTGGGCCTTGGCCCCGGCGAGCAGCTTCATCTTCGCCATCTGCTGCGCCTTGATGCCCGCCGGAAACAGCATGATACAGCTGAGGATGCCGACGGTCATGATGACCAGCGAGATGGCGACCTCGAAGAGGGTCATGCCGCGCCTGTGCAAATTCAGCGTGTTCAATGATTTGCGCATGGTCGGTTTCAAGGGCGGCGAATTCCTGCGGTCGTGGCGGACATGCTAGCGGAGCAGGCGGGAGACGTCATCAGGGCCTTTCCGTGGAACGGGAGACGGGCAGCCTATAGTGATTCACTAATATATAGATATGCTTACCGAGGTAAACCGGACGTCCAGTACCCGCAAGGCCACTCGGCCCCGGGCGTGCCACCCGGGTTGAACGGTCAGGAGGCTCCGTCCGGACGGAGGCATGATCGCCGAGTGCCCTAACCGGAGAGGATACCGCATGAGATCGGAGGAGGATATGCCGCAGATGCCGCGCCATCGGTTGCGAAGGTTGCAATCGGGCGTTAGCCACGATCGAGGCGGCGACCATCCGACCCATTTAGCAAGCGTGGGCGGGGAGCACCTGCGGGGTCGCGCACGGCGAGTGGTCGGCGGGTATACTATCCCAGTCGAGGATTTGATCGTGCGCGTCGCAGTCCGGATTCGACGGCCCAGCCGCCATGCGTTTTCACTGCTCGAGATGATGATCGTCGTCTCGATCATCGCGGCATTGTCCGGAATGGGCTACGGCATCCTGACCTCGACCAGGAATCGCGCGCGCATCCAGGGCACGCGCATGCTGGTCCATGCCGTCGCCACGGCGATCAACGTCTACTCCACCCGCACCTGGACCGTGTCGGCTCCGGACCCATCGGATCCGACCGGCCCGAGGCTTGAACGCCTCGGTCATCTCTGGGACATGAATGAGCCGCCCGGCGGAGGCCCTAACCTCATGCAGGGCGACGGGATTCTCGACGGACTCCCCGGAGCCGCCGCCGGGCCGACCTGCGACGGGCCCTTCTGGGACGAACTCATCAAGTCGGGGTACGGTGGCTTCGTGGCCATGAACCCGAACGTGCCGTTGCGCAAGGAGCAGATGAACGCGCAGCGCCAGGTCGTGGACGCATGGCGGCATCCACTGCACATCGCGTTCTCGGTCAAGACCTACGGGGCGGACGGCTTCGGCGTCTGGTCGCTCGGTCCCGATGGCCAGGACGGCACGCTGGACGACATCACCAGCTGGTCGGGCGCCAACAATGAGTGACCGCTCCGCGCATCGGTGCCCGCGCGCCCGCGTTGGCTTCACCGCCATCGAGATGGTGGTGGTGCTCGGCATCATCATGCTCCTCGCCAGCATGTCGCTTCCCGGCCTGCTCGGGGCGTTGCGCAAGGGGCGGATCTCGGACGCCGCGAGCAGCATCATGAACGCCTCGTCCATCGCCACGGGGCTCGCCAGATCCGGCCAAGCCTCGCCGATGCGCTACGGCGTGGTGGTGGTGGTCGATGACGGCCTCCCTTCCTACGTGGCGGTGACCTACGGCCTCGACGCGACGCGCGCGACCATCCTGACGGACGGTGGCGCTCCCGCTAAGCCGGTATGCAGGATCCCATTCAATCGCAACGTGGTGGTCTTCGACGGCAATGTGCCGATGACATCCAACAAAGGTTGGCAGTACCAGTCCCGGACCGGCTTTCCGATCCAGACGGGATCGCCGATGGTGCCGACCAACATCGGCGCCGTTCCGGATGCTCCGTTCAGCGTGCGCAGCCTGGACGACCAGGTCCGCGTGGGAATCGCGATCTATTCGATCGGAGTGGCGAATGCGCAGGAGTTCTGAGTTCGCTCGGGCGTTCACCCTGATCGAACTGCTGATGGTGGTGGTGATCATCAGCATACTCGCGGGCATCGTCCTCGGAACGGTGAACGTCTTGAAGAGGTCCACCGCCAAATCCAAGACCAACGTGATCCTCGCCGAGATCCGCCAGGGCATCGAGCTGACGGTGGCCAACAAGGGCGGAGCGCCCGCCCCCAGCGAGCACCCGCTCGCGGGTTCGAAGGCCCCTCGCTCGCCATTCGTCGGCTTGCGTGGACGCATCCTGCAGCCGGACGGCAGCGTCGTCGGCGGAGCGATGACCGTGGTGAATCCAGCGGGGCAAGCGCTCAAGGGCGTCGACGAATGGTCGGTGACCTCGAACGGCGACCGGGTGATGATGCCTGACGACCTGTTCGCCGATCCGGCGGTGCCGATCCTCTTCGGCATGCGCCGCGAGTACTTGTACGTGATAGGCGCGGACCAGTCGGCGGTCACCGACTATTTCAGGCTGCCCAAACCGGCGCCTCCGGCGACCACCATTCCGCCGCCGTACGACAACAGCAATCCGCTCTACACAGAGAAGCTCAGCCATGTCATCTCCGCGGGAACGCCGCAGGATAACCAGCAGGCGATCGACTACCTGTTCGGGAACAGCAACGTCTCCACGGAGCTCGCCCGTCTCAAGGCGCTGTTCAGTCCGCCCGACGACGCGGCGCTGATCCACGCCGGTCTGCTGTGGTCTCCCGAGCCTTCCGGTGGCGAGTCGAGATGGAAGCCAGGACGGATTCTGGATGGGGGGGCGTACAAGCTCTACCGCTTGCGCGGTCTCGGGCTCTACGACGCCTGGGGGCACGAGATACTCAGCAGCTACTCTCGTGGCGGAGCGCTGCGGCTGATGTCCGCCGGCCCTGACGGGGTGTTCCGCTGGGATCCGGGTCCGGATGGGATCCTGCAGACCACCGCGGATGCCGTCGTGCCCGCGGGAGATGATCTCGACGGCTCGCGCGACAACATCGTGCACGGAGATCAGTGATGGCCATTCAGCGCGCGCAACGCCGGGGCTTCACCCTGCTCGAACTGCTGATCGTCGTCGTGGTGATCTCGATACTGATTGGTCTGCTCCTTCCGATGCTCGGCCGCATGCGCTTCTCAGCCCAGGTGCTCAATACCACCCAGCGCATGGACAACATCCAGAAGGCGCTGTCGGAGGTCGGCATCCAGGAAGGCTCAGCGGCGTTCGTCCTGCAGCGCGACGCCGGTCTTGGCGGCGTCACCGACATCAAGTTTCTCGATGGCATCACGCCGAATCCTGATCCGACGGTCAACCCATGGCTGGACGTCACCAAGATCCACAACTTCGGCTTCCCGTGGAACAAGGACGATCTCCTCGATCAGGACGATCCCGTGATCGCCGCTCCCGCGGTGCCGGCGGCCATCAGCCAGGGTGAGCCGGATGCGAAGCAGGTTGGACCAGGGCGGAGATTCGTCAGCACCGCGACGCTCGCCGATCTCAATCCGCTCAAGACGGTGGAATTGATGAAGCTGGCGGCGAATGTCCTGCCCCGGGACGACGCCATGACCGTGCCCGACGAAGCATTGGACGCGTACCAGAATGATCGCAGCGCCAAGAAGGGCTGGAACGACGCATGGGGTCACCCGCTGGTCATCGTCTACGGCCTGTTCCAGCCCACCGTTACCGCGCAGGCGATTCCCGGTCCGCCGCCATCGACGCTGATCAATGACCGGCTCAAGAAGGCCAGCACCGTCTACCAGTACAACCGCAGCGTCTATCTTGCGGTCGCCTCCGCGGGGCCGGTGCTCATCACGCCCCTCGCCGGAACTCCCGCGGATCTGGCAAGCATCTGGTCGCAGACGAGCCTGGTATGCGAGGCCTCCACTTGGTCGTCGTCGAGCTTCGCCTCTCCGCCGTGGTCGGGGACCAAGCTCGGCAAACGCGTGCCCGCCGGACTGACGCGCCGCTACGAATCCCTGCTGTCGACTCCGATCGAGATCAAATGAGCGACCACCAGCTCCCACGTCTGCGCGCCCGCGGTTTCACCATCTTGGAGTTGATGATCACCATCGCCATCGTGCTGATGCTCGCGGGGCTGGTGCTGGCGGTCATGGGGATGCTGAAACGGCAGCAGCAGCGCGTCGCCACCACGCGCATCATCGAGCAGGTGACCAGCGCCCTTACACTCTACCTATCGGACTATCCGGTGCTGGGAGACTCGCCCACGTCTGCGGACTTCATCGCCTCGCCATGGACGTTCCTCGCGCGCAATCCGCCGACCATCGGCAAGACACCGTACCTCGAATTGCCGTTGAACCGCCTCGCGAGCGGCAGCGGCCCCTACGCCAATGCCGCCACGTCGAGCACGGCCGACCAGATCTGCGATGCGTTCAGCGGCGATCCCGAGACATCCAGGCTGCGCTTCACGATCACCAATGGGTCGCGGGCGATCCCAGGCGGCCTGCCACGATACTACGTGAACTCCGTCGTGGTGACCAGCGTGGCCGGGACACCCGCCAAGACCCAGGACGACATCGTGTTCACCTACACGAGCTCGACCGGGACCTGGGAACGCACGAACTAGGCGCTGTCCTGGAGCCCGTCGCCGTGGCGCCAGTGAGGGGCAACGAGCGTGCCCGATACCGCATCAGCGCGGCTGGGGCTCCGAAAGTGATTTCACCCGCCATTCGACGAAGGTATTGATCACCGGATCGATGGTCTTGGCTCGCCGGTAGAGCGGGATCTGCAGGTAGTCGCGGTAGGATGCCAGCGCCAGCTCGCTGTCCCCGGCGGAGTCGGCGCGCACGCCCTTGCACAGCACCAGGTCGGCCGAGGCGTAGACGCAGTGCGGCTGGGCCAGGAAGGCCGTGTCGTCCATGCTCCCCAGCAGGTACATGGCGTAATGCCAGGGCTTCTGCTCGTAGGCGTAACGCCTGGTCTCGACCACCTGGCGGCACGCTTCGGCGAGCCTGTTCTTCTGGCCTCCGAGCTGATGCAGCATCGGCACCATCACGTAGTGGGTGAAGGCGAAGTGCTCCTGGTGGAACTCGCTGCCGATCGGCAGCTCGAACGACGCAAAGGCCTGGGCTTGGTCGCCGGCGATGAACTCGCGCAGGCCGAGATAGTGGCGGGCCCACAGTGCGCGGGTGAAGTCATACGGGTGCTTCTCGAGAGCTTCCTGCGGATGGCCCTCGACCATCATGCAGGTGAAATCCTCGTAACCGGGCTGCTCCTTCGGGATCTCCTTCACCTTGCCGTTGAACAGCAGCGCGGTGACGTATCCGATGCCCTGGTCCTTCATCCACTCGATGTCGTCGAGCCGACCGAGGACGACCGCGGCCTCGGCCTTGCCCCAGGTCGCGTCGGGGAAGACCTTCTCGACCTGATCGGCCTTGCCGCGCGCGATCAGCCCGCGCAGCCGTATCCAGGTGACCTCGGGATAGAGCTGATCCACCTGCTCGGAGAGCCCCATCGTGAACAGCGCATCCGCGGCCTTGGCGCGCTGACGCGGGTAGAGCTTGGGTACGTCCTCGGGCCGGCCTTGGTAGATCAACGCAGAGCAGCACACCGGCTCCTGCAGCGGATAGAGCGACAGCACCTCGTCGAACCTGCCGAGATAGATCAGGGCTTCGGCGGCCTGGAAATCGGCGGAATGGTAGTCCTTGAGGCTGTCGTCGTGGAGCTTGAGGTATTTCGCGATCGTTTGCGGCGACTCGGTGCTGCGCGACATCAGATCCTTCACATAGGTCGCCCACAGCACCGGCATCTGTTGCTGCGCTTCCTGTGAACGCCAGAACTTGGCGACGTTCTTCATGCCGGCGATCACGCCGTCGTGATCGTTCTGCGCGAACAGGTGGTTCACCTCCTGGAGATGGGCCAGCGGCTCATAGGCGGTGCCGGCGATCTGGGCCCACTGCGCGGAAGCCTCCTCGTGCTTGTCGAGAGCGGCGAGGCACAGGCCGCGCTTATAAGCGGCGCAGGCGCCGAGGTCGGACCCCGGATGCGAATTCATCAGCTTCTGGTACTGCTCGCCGGCCTGCTCGAAGAGCCCGTTCTCGTAGTACGAATCGCCGATCGCGAGCGCGGGCACCTTCTGCGGCACCGAATGGGAATAGATCCTGATGTTCTCGAACTGCTTGCCTTTGTAGTAACCGAAGACTCCGAGGTATCCGCCACTGAGCGGAACGTCGTGCCGGTAGGTGAGGATGCGTTCGCCATCGATGTACATGGTGATGGTGTCCCAGGCGACCTCGGCCCGGAGGTGGTAGGTCCGCCCGAGTTCGGGCCGCTTGGCCGAGTACGCGAGGTACTGGTCCTTCGGCCCCATGATGCACGCGTATGCGCCGTCGAAGGCGCCGAACTTCAGCTGGTAGTAGTCCTTTGCTCCGCCGCGGCCCTTGTCATCGAAGGTGGCGGTCCTGGCGAACATGATCGACAGGTCGCACGGCGGACCACCCGGAAGCATGGTGGCGTCGCACTCGATGGCGGCGTCGCCCCACAGCTTCTTATCGTAGAGCAGCAGCGACATGTTGTCAGCCTGGCTCACCAGCTTGCCGTCTTTCAGGTCGAAATCGCCAGAGAGGACGTGCCAATCCGCCCTCAGTTGGCCTTCCTCGATCGCGGTGGCGATGGGCATGCCCCAGTTCGCCAGCTCCTTGATGCGTTCACCCATGAGCGCAGCGAGCAGCAAGGTTATCACCAAGGCTGGAATGGAGACAGCGAGGATGGCCTTGCGGTGGCGGCGGAAGGCGCGCGCGACCGATTCGATGGGGCCGGCCGGCCGTGCGCTCACCGCGAGTCCCGCCTGGACGTTCTCGAGATCACGAACCAGATCGTCGGCCGTCGGGTAACGGGCCTCGGGCGCGCTGGCGATGGCTTTCAGGGTGATGGCCGCGAGATCCTTAGGGATGAAGCGCAGCTCATCCTTGCTGAAACCGATGACGGTGCCTTCCTTCTTCATCTCCTCGAACGTCGTCGGATCGTCCGACCAGGTCGGCGGGCGCAGGGCGAGAGCGTGGAAGAGGGTGGCGCCGAGGCAGTAGATGTCGCTGCGCGCATCCGCCTGCTGCAGACGAGCCTGCTCGGGACTCATGTACAGCGGCGTGCCTTGCGGTGATTTCTCTTTCACGTCGCTGACGCGGAAAGCACTGCCCCAGTCGATCAGCAAGATCTCGCCGAACTTGCCGAGGATGATGTTCTCGGGCTTGATGTCCTGGTGTATGACGCCCTTGCTGTGCGCGTAGGCGATGGCTCGCGCGATCGATAGGAAGATGTGCAGCACGCTATTGATGTCGGCGATCTCGGCGGCGCGGGCTCCGGGTTTGGAGAGCTGGATGACCGAACCGAGGGAATGCCCGTCGACCTCCTTCATCATGTAGTAGATACGGCCCTCGTCGTCGACGTCGAGATCGCAGACCGGCAGGATGTTCGGATGCTGCAAGGATGCGATGATCTGGCCTTCAGAGATGAAGTCCTCGATGTCCGCGCTCGCAATGTTGCTGAGCTGACCGGGCATGTACTTGACGGCCACCGAGCGCGCGAGGTTGCGGTCGCGCATCGACATGACGATGCCGGCCGATCCTGCGCCCAACTGGTGATCGGGCGAAAAGCGCTGCCCGCTCGAGGTCGCGCGCTTGACGCCGTATCGGTTGAGACGCTGGGTCAGCGGTGGGCGGTTGATCGGAAGATCCACCGCCGGATCGGCCGAGTGCGCCGCGCCGGCCGCGGCAAGCGGTGATGCGGCGGACGGTGGAGCGCCAGCGGTCGGAGCCGGGCAAGTCGGTGCGGGATCCTGGTTGCGCTTGATGCCGTAGCGATCCAGCCGCTGGGTCAGCGTTGGGCGATTGATCGGCATGCTGACCACCGGGCCATCGGCGACCGTCGCAGCGGACCCTTCGCCGGCAGGCGGGGAATCAGCCGAAGGGCTGTCGGGGGCCGGCGCCCCCGCGGCCTCACCCTCCGCTGCGGGAGGCTGCTCGATGGGCGGACCCAACTCGTACGGATCGTCAGCAGCCTCGCCCACCCGTCCCCCCTGGAAAGATACGATAACCCGTGCCGACCTCGGTGCACCGTCGCCGGCACGGGATGGGCCAGCGGCCTGGCGCAGTGACGGGCACAGCGGCCTTCATGCCAGCTCCCTGGGCCGTCCCAAAGTCATATACATGAGTATAGCTTATGGACGGGGACGCGTCGAGGGGGTTGCCTAGGTGTAGACCAGGCTTTGGTTTAGGCATTCGACGAACTGGCGGAGACATGCCGGGAGGTCTCCTGCCTTCCCACGCGCTGCCGTCACCATCGCCCGGGTCGTCCGTTGTCCTAGTGATATATATGTATATATGATTGAGGGCCCCATCAGGGTTTCCAGGAGCCGTCCATGCCCTCGATGCGTGCCCAACACCACTGCTACCACACAACAAACCGGGATCGCCGAGACCAGAATCGCACCGCCTGGCACCCCATTCGTGGCGTGCATCGCGCTCTGCTGCTCCTCCTCCTCGTCGCGTGGATCCCCGAGATCGAATGCTACTAATCCTGACCCACCGCCGCTAGCCGGTCGCGCGAGCGCGCTTCGACCTCTGCATACCCTCTTCCCTCTTCCCTCTCCCATCTCCCATCCGCCATCCGCCATCCGCCATCCGCCATCCGCCAACCTCTTCCCAGCATCCTGGAGTCCGCCGTGACCTTCTGCCCAACCGTGATCGAAACCATCGGAGGCGTACCGACCATGGTCGCCGGAGGCCAGGCCCTGCACGGCATGACCGCCACCAGTACCGCGTTCGATGATCCGGCGGTGATCCGTGATTTCGTCGCCAGCGGCGTCGAGGTGATGATGATCTGGATCGAGGTGCCGTTGCAGTGCTGGAAGGGTCCGCGGAAGTACGATTGGAGCTACGCGCAGAAGAAGCTCGCGCATTTCGCGGCGCATGCAGGGGACACCAAGTGGATCATCCGCGTGCGTCTCGGTCTGGTCGCTGGCTGGTTCGGCGAGGCGAATCCCACGGAAGTGCACCAGGTCATCCCCGCGAGTCCCGGATCGCCGCAGGGAATGTCGGTGTGCGTCATCCACTCGTCAGTCTGGCAGGCGGCGATCCGCGAGGTGATCGGTGATTTCGTCGCATGGATCGAAGGCACCGAATGGAGTCCACGCGTCGTCGGGTTCATGCTCAACGCCGGAGCGACCGAGGAGTGGTTGCCGTTCGACGTTGGCGAACTCACGCGCGGCAACTACCACCAGGTGTACACCCGCGAATTCCGCTCCTGGCTGAGCCGCGCCTATGGCGGTGACGAGCGCGCCCTGCAGGCGGCGTGGAAGGGCGTGGACGCCGGCACCGTCAACGGCCGTGTCGTCGCGCGCGACCTGCCGACCTTCGCGACCGCGTCCTGCCCCACCGGCCACATCCGCAAGGGCAGCCATATCTGGGGGCCCTACAGCCTGCGCGATCCCAAGGAAGATCGCCAGGCGATCGACTACTACCGCTTCCTCGCCGAATCGCTGGCCGACGCGTTGATCTCGTTCTGTCGCGTGGCCAAGGAAGCCACCCGCACGCCGATCATCGTCGGCGGATTCCACAGCTACCTGTGGTGGGAGAGCGGCGTCTACAGCTACATCCAGGAATATGGCCACGGCCTGATCCAGCGCCTGAACCGCAGTTCGTGGATCGACTTCGTCTCGGACATCACCAGCTATGACTGCCGCTATCCAGGCGGTCCGTCCGGCTATCTCGGCGTTCCGCATTCGCTGAACCTCAATGGCAAGCTGCACTACACCGAGGTCGACCTGGTCACCACCTCAACGCTACCGCAGGACGCGCAGGACGCATGGGCGGCCGCCGATACCTCGGACATCCCGACCCGGACCTGCGGCGGGATCATTCCGGAACGAGTGTGGAACTGGACCAGCAACTATTGCGGCCGCGACGAGGCAGAGCAGATCGCGATCTTCCAGCGTGAGCACCTGCGCAACGTCATCACCGGCAGCCCGTACTGGTGGTTCGATATTCGCGGTCGGGACTACCAGCGGCCCGCGTTCGTCCGCTCCATCGCCCAGCTGTCGGCGATCGGAAAGCAGGCGGTGGGCTGGGATCGCACCTCGAGCGCCGAGATCGCCTTCGTGCTCTCAGAGAGCTCGCCGCCCTTCCAGGCGGCGATGAACGGTGAGATGGTGCGGTTCGAGCTGGAATCGATCCACGGCCTGCTGGTCGATCTCGCTAATCGCGCCTGGGGCCTGGCCGGCGTGCCGTTCGACATCTACGAGATCGAGGATCTCGCCCACGCGGATTTTCCGGGAAACCGTTACAAGCTGATGGTGTTCGTGAATTGTCCAAACATCAGCGCCAAGGGCGCGGACGGCGTCCGACGGTGGCAGAAGGACGGCCGCGTGATGTGTTGGACCTACGCCGCGGGCGTTCTCGACGAGAGCGGCCTGCGCGCCGACCTCTCCAGCGAGTTGATCGGCACGCGGCTCGGCTGGCGCAGCCAACGCCAGCAGATCCGAGTCCAGATCCAGGACCATGGCGATGCGTTGACAGCCGGCGGACCGGCGCTCGATTTCGGCACCGAGGGTTCGGTCGGGCCGGTGTTCTTCGCTGATGATCCGCAGGCGACCGTGCTCGGCCGGCTGCGCGATGGGGGCGAGGCCGCATTCACCGTCAAGAATCTGGGCTCGTGGCGTTCGGTGTATCTGGGGATGCTGAACTTCGGTCCGGCGCTGCTGCGCAATCTCGCGCGTTTCGCCGGCGCCCACGTGTGGTCGGATCAGGACGACGCGGTGTACGCCTGCCGCTCGATCGTGGCGCTGCATACCCAGACCGGCGGCCGCAAGGTCATCCACCTTCCGCGTCCCGCTATCGTCGCCGACCTGTTCGCATTGGACGGCCCAAGGCCAACGGTGCCGGTGAGCGAAATCGTCGTCGAAGCCGGTCCACGCCGCACTTTCGCGTGGCGCACCAGCTACGTCGCCAAGCCATGAGTCGGGCATCGCCCGGGTCGGCTCTCCATGCGCATCGAAGCCGATCCGGGCGGAACCGTGCCAAGCCTTTTGCGTGCGCGCGCGTCATGCTCGACGCGGATCCGTTCGCGTCGCTGCAGGCGGGGCGTCCGTGGGGACAGGTCGGCCGTTGGCCGGCATGGTGGATCGGATGTCCTGGATCCGACGGTTCCGCGCTGCGCGCCGCCGACGCGCCGTTTGCCACCGCATTCAGGCTGCGGGTACGCTTGCGCCGTGCGCAGAGTCTGGTGATGCATGTCAGCGCCGACGAACGCTATGATCTGCTGGTCGACGGCGAGCGTGTCGGCCGCGGACCCGAACGCGGCGATCAGCGCCACTGGTTCTTCGAGTCGTACCGCCTTCGCCTGCCCGCCGGTACACACACCCTGGTGGCCCGGGTGTGGACGCTCGGCGACAAGGCCGCGTACGCGCAGATGACGGTGCGGCCGGGATTCCTGCTCGCCGTGGACGGCGCGCATGCCGAGCGGTTCTCGACTGGCACCGCGCCCTGGGACGCGGTGCGGCTTGATGGCTATGGCTGCCTCGATCCCACGGTGGCCTGGGGAACCGGACATAAATCCGATCTCGATGGCAAACTCCTGCCATGGGGCCTGGAAACAGGCCGAGGCATCACCGGCTGGAAGCCGGCCGTGCGCATGCATCACGCCGTCGATGGCGCGTTGTGCAACGAGTACGAGCGCACGCAGCAACTGAGACCGGCGATGCTGCCCGCGCAAAGGTCCGAGGCATTGCCCGCCGGGTGCATCCGTTTCATCGATCAGCCCGCTCGCGAGGACACCACCGCGATCCCGGTGACCGCAGCTGACGATCTCAGCAGCGAGCATCACTCCTGGCAGCGGCTGCTCGACGGCGGCCGGGTGGTCGTGCCCGCGCGCACGTCCCGTCGCATCATCATCGATCTCGAAGCGTACCGGTGCGCCTATCCCATCGTGACGCTCTCGGGCGGAGCCGGATCGTTGGTGCGGCTCGGCTGGGCCGAGGGATTGTACGAAGGCACGAGCGGCCATCTCAGCGGCGGCGGCGAGGCCAACGCGAGGGCCAAGGGCGATCGTTCGGTCATCCTCGACAAGTGCTTCATCGGCGTGTCCGACATCTTCCGGCCCGATGGCGGACGCGGCCGGCGCTTCGAGCCGCTGTGGTGGCAGGCCGGCCGCTACCTCGAGCTGTTTGTGCAGACTGGCGCCCAGCCGCTGGCGTTCGATGGCTTCGCCCTGCATGCGACCGGGTATCCGCTGCGCAAGGATGGCGCATTCGCCTGCGATGACCCGCGCTGGAATGCCGTCGCGGACGCGGCCTGGGCTACCCTGCAGGCGTGCTCGCACGAGACCTACATCGACTGCCCGTACTACGAGCAGCTGCAGTACATCGGCGACACGCGCCTCCAGGCACTGGTCACCATGACCTGGGCGCGCGACGATCGTCTGGTGCGCAAGGCGCTGCGCATGTTCGACGCGTCGCGCCTGCCCGATCGAGGCCTGACCTGCTCGCGTTACCCGGCGCGGGTGACGCAGATCATTCCGCCGTTCTCGATGTGGTGGCTGGCCATGGTGCACGATCACGCGCTATGGCGTGGCGATCGTGAGTTCTCGTCTGGACTGATGCCGGGCGCGCGCTCGGTGCTCGAGGCGCTGCTCGCCTGTCGTGATCGGCAGGGGCTGATCTCGGCGCTGCCGGGCTGGAACTTCACCGATTGGGTCCCGGAATGGACCGCGACGACGCGAGACGTGCGCAACTGGGGCGTGCCGCCCGGGGCCATGGATTCGGCCTCCTCGGTGATCAATTGGCAGGCGGTGGGGGTACTGAGGCAGGTCGCCGAGCTCGAGGACTGGCTCGGCGAACCGGAGCTCGCGCGGCGTTGGCGCCGCCACGCCGCCGAACTCGCGCAGCGGACCGACCGTTCTTTCTGGGATGCGCGGCGCGGACTCTATGCCGACGACAAGGCCATGCGCCACCGCTCGGAGCACGCGCAATGCCTCGCGTTGATCAGCGGCGCCGTTCCCGCCTCGCGCCGCGCGCGCCTCGCCGCGGCGTTGCACGCCGGGGATCGCGACACGATGGCGCGCGCGACCATCTACTTTACGCACTACCGCTTTGAGGCCGTGCATCATGGCGGCGGCATCGACGCCGTATTCGATGGCCTCGAACGCATCTGGTATCCCCTCACGCGCACCGGACTGCTCACCACCAGTGAAGAGCCCGAGCCGGCCAGATCCGACTGCCATGCCTGGGGCGCGCATCCGCTCTATCACGCGCTCACCACCATCCTCGGCATCCGCCCAACTGGATTGGGAACGGGCTCGGTGACCATCGTTCCGCGCCTCGGCCCGCTGGGTTGGGCGACGGGCACGCTCGTGCACGCGGCCGGAGATATCACCATGGAGGTAGAACGCCGTGGCCGCGGCCTGACCGGCACCATATCCATGCCGCGCGGACTCGCCGGAGAGCTACGCCTGGGCAAGCGCCGGATGCGCCTGCGGCCGGGTCGCAACGACTTCCGTCACTGAGCCTTCCCCTGGCAGGCGCCAGGGACTGACCTGGGGCGTCCCCGTACTCGCTCGGCTCCCATGCGGTCACGCCCGGGGTGGTTGCTCGTTCAGATACGTAGATATATATCACATCATCACACCGGGCGATGCCGGTCCGATTGGAGCTGCCCATGCATGGCGACGGAATGATCACGAGACGCCAGACGGGGAAGCGGACGTGCTCCGCGATTGGCATGTATGTCACTGTGGCAGCATGGCCTGCGTGGCTCATCATGCTCATCTTTGGCGCCTCTTCCACGCTCGCGGCGGCGGTCGGCATCACCAAGGATGGCGCCGATCTGCAGATCTCCACCGGGGTCTACAGCGCGCGCGTCAGCGGCGAGTCCGGCCTGCTTTCGCGCATGTCGATCAGCGGAGCCGGCGCGAGCGAGGACGCGATCACCAAGATGTCGATCGATCTCGACCGCGTTGGACCGGTGGTGAAGCGCGAGGTGGTGCAGGAGGGTCCATCGCGGGTGATCGCCTACTTCGCGGTCAAGCAGGGCGACAAGGTCATCGATCACGCTCTGCGCATCATCTATGACGCTGATGAGACTTCACTGACAGTGCGGGTGCTGGCGAGCGCCGGCGGCGCGGGCGGTGTAGCCGGGAGCGGCCCAACGCTCGAGTTCGGCGCCGGCGCGCAGCTGGTGCGCTCGCTCGATTCCAAGGAGACCATTCCGCTGCCGGCGCGAGTGACGCGTTCGCCATGGATGCGCGTGAAGGTGACCTATGCGAGCGGCGCGACACTCGGCATCGTCAACCAGGGCCCCGGCAACCCCTACAACCCGAACGAGAATGGCCGCGTGGGGCAGATGGCGTATTCGCGCGGCGGTTATGTCGCCAACGGCGAATACTCCTACGCGCTGATCGCCGAGAAGGGCGCGGCGCCGGTGCTGGCTTCGCCGGCGATGTCCATCGCCCAGGCCGGGACTCCCGCGGTGTTCTGGCAGGGCGATGCGGTGGCGGCCGACGTCTCGATCGCCAAGGCGGACTATCAGAAGATCGCGAAGCTGGATGGGCTGCGCGTCATATACGAGATCGAGGATGCGTTCGGGCATCGCGCCGGCGCGGGCCAGGCTCCGCTCGACCTGTCATCCGGCGCGGATCCGGTGAAGATCGCCGTGCCGCTCGCTGTCGGACAGCTCGGCTGGTATCGCGCCTACCTGTGGGTCGAGGACGCGAAGCAGACGCTGTTGCCGGCGAAGGAACGGCTGATCTTCTCGCTGCTCAAGCGCCAGGCCGGCATGGGCGAACGCTTCGACCACCAGATCCAGACCGACTACACCATCGGACTCGGCCTCATCCGCCTCGGGGTCGAACCCCAGAAGATCGACGAGGTGTTGCGCAATGCCGAGGAGAACCGCAAGGCCGCTGAAGGCACCGACGTCAGCCTCGACTTCCAGATCGATGGTTCGCCGGTCGGCAACGATCCGAAGAAGTTCGCCGACGTCTGCGCCGCGCTGTTCGAGAAGGTGCAAGACCGCATCCCGCGCATCGAGATCATCAACGAGCCGAACGGCACCATGCAGCCGAAGGAATACATGGAGACCTTCCTGCGCCCGGCGCACGACAGCATCAAGAAGACATCGCCGAACACCAAGATCCTCGGTCCGGTCTTGTGCGGCATCGGCCCGGAGCAGGCGCGCTACCTCAACGAGCTCTACCAACTCGGGCTCAAGGACGTCACCGACGAGCTGACCTTCCATCCCTACGCCGGCAACTTCGACGACGGCGAGGCGGTTCCGGCGATGCAGCGCCTGCTGCAGGTGATCGCAGCGAACGGCGACGTCGCCAAGCCGATCAACTTCACCGAGGCCGGCTACTTCCACAATGGCTGGAGCAGCATGCCGGCGCTGCGTGAGGTCATCAAGCAGGTGGTCGAGCAGTACGCCTGGCAGGACGCAGTGATGGGCATCGACCATCGCCACAACATGTATTACTTCACTGACAGCATGGGCTATTACGACATGTGGTTGCGCGCCAACCAGCTGACGCCTGCGGCGGTGGCGATGCGCACCTACACCGGTTTTGTGAAGGGGCAGGAGCGCGCCCAGCGCCTGGATTTCGGCTCGGTCGACGTGCTGCGCGCGTTCCGCTATCCCGGCACCGAGCGCCAGGTGGTGGTGATGTGGACCTCGGCCAACGATGTCCCCGAGGATGCGCCTGATCCCAGCACCCATGCCGAATTCACCGTCGATGGACCCGTCCAGTGCTTCGACTGCTTCGGTAACGCGCTGCCCATCCTCGCCAAGGATGGCAAGCTCGCGCTCGAGGTCGGCAGCTATCCCATCTACCTGGTGGCGGCCAAGGCGACGACGCTCAAACCTGTGCCCGAGAACTGGGGTGCGAACGTTGCCCTCACCGCGATGGGCGCGACCGCCGAGGCGAGCTCGGAGCAGGGCACCGGCTCGGCTGCATCGGTGATCGATGGCAATGTCGCGAGCAGCAGTTCGTGGCGGAGCCTGGTGCCGAACCAGCTGCCGCAGTCGATAAGCGTGCGCCTGTCGGGGCCGACCACCATCGATCGCGTCGGCATCTGGGGGTACAGCCCGCGCGGCTACGTCCTCGAGGCGGTCGGTCCTGACGGCGCTTGGGTGACCCTCGCCTCGAAGCGCGAGCAGCCCTACCGCCGCTTCCGCGCCGAAACCTTCAAGGCGATGGTCACCGACGAGGTACGCCTGACCGTGGTCGATGCCTGGACGGTGCGGTCGAAGACCGTGGACATCGCCGAACTGCAGGTGTTCTCGCCGGGCGCCGCCGCCGGCGCCATCGAGCTGGTCAATTGGGCGCTCGCGAGTAACGGAGCCGTGGCCAGCGCGTCGTCCGAGATGAAGAAGGACGTTCAGGTGGCGACGATGGATTGGGGCGCGAAGACCCCGAAGATCAACAAGATCCTCCTCGAAGGCAGGGCCGGCAATGCGATCGATGGCAAGCGCCTGATCAAGGACTGGCGCGAGTTCTATCCCACCACCTGGGTCGCCGATCCCGCCGCCACCGGCCAGCAGTGGCTGCAGATCGATTTTCCCGCGGCGCGGAAGCTCAGCACCGTCACCGTCTACACCGTCGCATTCGCCAACTGGACGCCCGCGACCAGCGGCATCAAGGCCTGGCGCGTCCAGCTATGGAACGGCAAGGACTGGGAGACCGCCGACACCATCACCGGAAACGACCGCGTATCGCGCATCACGCGGCTGAAGTCCGGCACCCAAGCCCAGAAGATCCGCGTGCTGGTCGACGGGACCAACGACGCGTTGGGCACCATCGGCATCATGGAGGTCGAGGCATATGGCCCACGCGAATGATTTCCGCTCTGCTGGTCGATCCTGTCACATCCCGAGGAATCATCGCCATGATCGATCCGTTGATCGTCCTCTTGATCGAAAGCACCCCGTGATCACCTCCACATCCCGCATGCTGATCGTGCTCGCGTTGCTTACGTCCGGCCAGGCGACCACCTTCGCCGAGTCCGCCGAGTCCGCGGATGCCGCCGGCGCCAAGGATGTGCTCGTCTATCCGACTCTCGAAGAGGGCTCGATCATGCATTGGCTGGCGATCAGCCCGCTCCAATACGACATTCGTTTTCTCGGCGATTCGATGAGCGCGCCGCTGTTTCCGGACGAGCTCGCGCTGCGTCCGCGTTCAGGCGACCGCGTCCAAGGCGAGGCCTGGCGGAAGATGCATTTCCCGGCGTCGGTGAATGGTCCATCGATGGCGGACCTGTTCCTGGTGGCGAACCACGGATTCGACTACGCCGCCACCTGCTGCTGCGCCTACATCTATAGTCCGGCCGCGCATCCGCAGGCGATCTTCGCCGGCAGCGCCGACGACGCCCTCAAGGTGGTTTTCAACCACAAGCTGGTCTGGACGAACCAGATCCAGCGCAGCCCGACATATGACAGCGACCAATGCGCGGCGCCGCTCGCGCAAGGTTGGAACACCGTGCTTGCCACCGTCGATCAGGTGATCGGTGGGCACATCATCTGCGCGCGCTTCCTCGATGGCGGCAAGCCGATCACCGATCTCGAGATCTCGCTCGATCCGCCAGCCTCCGACGCGATCCGCCATCCCGCTGACGTGTACAACCACGAAGCCTCCGATCTCCTGCGCGGCGCCGATCAAAAGCGCTACGACGCGCATTTCGCCGAGGCTGTGAAAGCCTACGGCGAGGTCATCGCCACATACCCGCTAGCCGATGTGGCGGCGCGCGCCGCGTACGGCAAGGCCACCACGCTCTTCGATCCGGCTGGCGCGAAGTCGCTCGGCGACGCGCCCGCGGCCGCCGCGGCGCTCGAGCAGTTGCTGCGCATGTATCCCCAGGATCTGCTCGCCGAATACGCGCTGCTGGATCTCGGCCGCATCCAGGAGCAGGCGCTCAAGGACCGCGCCAAGGCCGAAGCCACCTACCGCTCGTTCGCCGAGCGCTACGGGGCCAGTTCGCTGGCTCCGAGATCGGTGGTTTCGCTGGCGCGCCTGCTCGCCGAGGACGGCGCGTTCGAGGATTCGATCCTGGCCTATCGCAAGGCGATCAGCACCTATCCGCAGAGCGACGAGGTGATGGACGCGACGGTCGGGATGGGCGACACCTGGCGCCTCGCCGGAGCCGCCGATAAGGCTAAGGCGCAGTACGCCGCCGCGGCGGCCATGGCCCAGGACTGGCACGACAACCGGTACGGTATCGACGTCGGCAAGCAGGCCTGGTTGAGCGGCATCCTCGACTATCTTCGCCAACACGGAGCCACTCCATGATCACCGTCCCGAACCACTCCATGATCCACACGCTGTTCTCGTCCTGCGTCGTCGTGGCCTGGGTATCGGCGGGCTTCTCCACGGCCTCGGCGGCGGAAGCCGCGCCCACGGGTAGCGACAACGGCAACCGCTTCGCGATGTGCTCCAATGGCAACATGCTTGGCAATCCCGCGTATGCGACGGCGATGCTCGACGCGGGCGCGCGCATGGTGCGCCTCGACTGCTCGTTCGGCACCGTGCGTGCCAAGGCCGGCGACGACCCGGCTCAGTGGAACTGGGGCGAGCTCGAGAAGATGCGCGCGCTGCGCACCGCGCATCCGGATCTCGACATCCTGCCCATCCTTGGCTACGGCGCCGCGTGGGCCGAGGACCCACGCTTCAAGGACGTCGCGGGCGGTGAGCCCTCGCGCCCGCCGCGCGGCATCGAGGTCATGCCCGCGACCGATCCCGCGAACCTCTACGGGCACTTCGTCTTCGAGACCGTGAAGCGCTACAAGGATGTCATCCACGCCTGGGAGAGCTGGAACGAGCCGGACCTGCCGGGCCATGCCTTCTTCAAGGGCGACGGGCGGGACTTCCTGCCCTATCAACGCGCGTGCTACTTGGCCGCCAAGGCCGCCGATCCCGACTGCACCGTAGTCTTCGCCGGATTGTGCTTCGCCTCGTTCGAGGGCTACCTGGGCGCGCACCACCTGAAGGCGCCGACTCCGAATCCACCAACTGCCTGCTTCCTCGAGGAATACCTGAACGCATGCGCCAAGGATCCCGAGGCAGCGAAGCACCACTTCTATTTCGACATCATGAACCAGCACTCGTACAGCCGCGCGAGCGACCTCTACGATTATGTCGCGGTACTGCGCAAGCTCTGCCGGGATACCATCAAGACCGACGTGCGGGTCTGGATCACCGAAATGGGCAGCCCCGACCAGGGCGGAATCTTCGGCTGCAACGCGGACGAGTATTGCGATTACGTGCTGCAGTCATTCGCGTGGGGGAGCCGCTCGGGGGTCGAGCGCTTCTTCCACTTCCAACTCGATAACTCGAACGGGCACGGCCTCTACGACGGCATGCTCGGCAAACCCAAGCCAGCTCTCACCGCCTACCGCGATGTGCTGGTGAAGGAGTTCGCCGACGCGCATTTCCTGAAGCAGATCCACGGTACGGCCGGCGTCGGCTTTCTCGACGGCAGGTGGCCGTTCGATGGAGGAGGTCAGGATGGTTGGGATGCCTTCGAGTTCTCAGCGCCCGGCCGGCGCTTGGTGATGGCCTTCGCCGATACCGCTAAGGACGCCGAAGCGACGATCCCGGCCAAGGCCGCGAAGGCGGTAATCGTCGATCGCCATGGCCAACGCAGCGAGATCATCGCCAAGGACGGCGCGTACCGCCTGACGCTGGCGGGGGCGACAAGCGAAGCGGGATGGCCGAAGGCCGATGATGCCAAGGCCAAGGCGATGGGCGCCCCCGAGCATCTGGAGGGGGGAGCGACCATCGTGCTCCTGGAGTCCATCGCCCCGTGAGCGTCGCGCTTGAGCCCAGCGGTTCACAGGCATATTGCTCATCAGTTGAGCACTTGTACCGATTCACTGATATATAGATTATATCTATGAAGAAACGCCGCGTTTCCGGTTCTACGCCCGCGCCCATCGTCGCGACGCCAGTCCACAAGCGGCGAAAGCCGGGCAAGGTCGCGAAGACGGACAGCGAAGGCAACATCGCGAAGGTGCTCGATCGCAACAGCGCCATCCCGCTCTATCACCAACTCGCGCAGTATCTCGAGGGAGAGATCGCGAGCGGCAGGTTTCCCACGGGACACAAGTATTACTCGGACCGCAAGCTGGTGGAGATGTTCGAGATCAGCCTGCTGACGGTGCGTCAGGCCGTCAACGAGCTGGTCGAGAAGCGCCTGCTCACGCGCCAACGCGGATCGGGGACCTTCGTCCTCGGCTCCGCGAGCAAGCTGGCCGCTCGCATGCCGGGCGGCTCCCAGGATTCCCTGCTGTTCACCGGCTGGAGGCTGGAGGCGCTATCGCGCTGGGACTCGATGTACTTTCGCGATATCTTCGACGGCATCCGTGAGGAGGCGCAGGCCCGCGGCCTGATGCTCGTCATCGACGATATGGCGCCAATGGCCACCACGCAGGCCGTGGAAGAGATCAGGCGTCGGCGCATCAAGGGTGTGCTCGCGCTCGAGGGTTCCGACACCAAGGCTAGGGCGCGGCTGTTCTCATCGGTTGGATTGCCCGTCGTCACCATCAATTGCACCTACGACGGGCTCGCGGGTGTCATGCCCGACCACGCTTCGGGCGGCAGGCAGATCGTCGAGCACCTGCTCGCATTGGGTCATCGCCACTTCGTGCATCTCAACAGCGGCGAACGCACGCCCCACTGGGTGGAGGTCGAGCGCGCGTATCGCGCCACGATCACGGGCGCGTCGCTGGACGCGCACGCGAATCCGGTATTCCACAGCACGCTGAATTGCGGCAGCATCGAGGCCGGCTACGAGTGCATGAAGTTGGCGCTCCAGGCCGTTCCCCAAGCCACCGCGGTGGTGGCCGGCAACGATCTCATGGCCATCGGGGCCATGCGCTACCTGCGCGAGGAAGGTCGACAGGTGCCGCGAGAGATCAGCGTCACCGGTTTCGACGATATCGCGGCTGGCCAGATCTGCGAACCGCCATTGACCACCATACATGTCGATCGCATCGAGGTTGGCAGGGCGAGCGTGCGGCAAGTGTTCGATCATCCCGAGGAGACCTCGGCGCGCATCGTCGTGCCGGTGTCGGTATTGGCTCGCACCTCGGCCGCGGCCCCGCCCCGCGTGCTGGAGCCCGTGGTGGGTGGGCCCACGACCGATCCCTCGTCGGGTTGACGATGGACCCCGCGTAGGACGCTCGTGAGCAGAACGCCCTACGGATCCGACATCACGGTCTCGCCAGCCCTCGCGACGGGTCCCGCCGGGGATTCCGTGGCGCTTGCAGGACCAATGCTTCCGAGCGGGCCAACCGCGAAGGCCGTGGACCGATATCCGACGCGACCCAGGCTCGCGGCCATCCTCATCGGCCTGCTCGGCACCGCAGTGATCGCGGCGCTCACGGACTACAACGAGCGCTTCATGCATCTGCCGCCCCTGATCGGCAACCATCTGCCGGTGGGGCCGATCGTGCTAGCTCTGATCGCTCAGGCGGCGTGGAACGCGATGTCTTGGCGCCGCCCATCCTGGCGCGTGCGCAGGTCCGAGGCCGCCCTGATCCTGACTGCGATGCTCTTCGCGAGCTGGATTCCCGGATCGGGCTTCTATCGCTATTTCCATGCCCAGCTGGCGCTCCCGCAGGCGATATCCTCAGCCAAGGCGGATTGGCGCGCGGCGGGAACCCTATCCTACATGCCCTCGGCGGCACTGCCGCGGGCGGAAAGTGCGTCGGCGCGCGAGACGGTGTTCAACGGCGCGCTCAACGGGATCAGGCACGGCGACCAGGAGCTCGATCCACGCGAGGCGCCGTATCTGGCCTGGCTCCCCGCGCTCGCCATGTGGACACCCATCGTGCTCGCGCTCGCGACCGCGGTCGTCGGCCTGGCCATCCTTGCGCACCGTCAGTGGACCCGGCATGAGCAGCTGGTCTATCCACTGGCGGCGGTGATGACCGCGTTTGTGCAGACGGACGCTCGCGGCATGCCGCTACTGCTGCGCAGCCGTCTGTTCTGGATGGGCTTCGCGCCGGTGGTAGCGATCCATGCCTACAACTGCGTGGTGGCGTATTTCCCGGCCTCGCTGCCGGCGATTCCGCTCGCCTGGCGGATGCCCGAGATCGACGACGTTTTCCCCACCCTCGGTCACAGCGGGTCATGGCAGATCGTCAATGGCCGCCTGTATTTCGTGATCATCGGCATCGCCTACTTCATCCCGAGCGAGGCGAGCCTGAGCATGGGCATCTCGGCCGCCGTGCTGGTGGCCGCCTCTGCCCAGGTCTACCTGGCGACGGGCACGCCACCCAACGACATCGACAACCAGGCTACGCTGGCGGGGGCCTACGTCGCCTATGCGGTGGTGCTGTGCTGGATCGGGCGCCGATATTACGCCGACGCCATCGCCAGGGGACTTTGGCTCAGGCGATCGCGTCTCGATGATCGCTCATCGGAGCACGGCGTGCGCGCCGCCATCGTCGGGACTGCCGCCACGATCGCGCTGCTGGTCGGTGGGTTGCATCTGGATTGGCCGGTGGCGGCGATCTTCGTCGCTGGGCTCCTGGTGTTCTTCGCGGTCTTCACGCGCGTCATCTGCGAGACCGGCATCCCGTTCCTGCAGGGATTCGATGTCGGGGTGGCGATGTCGCACATGTTCGGCCTCCCATTCCTCGGCCCGGGCGCAACCGCAACCCTGGGTTGGATCGGCAACATCCTCTGCGCCGATCCGCGCGAATGCCTGATGCCGTACGCCGCGAACTCGCTGAAGGTCTCCGAGGACGCGGGCCTCGGCGTCGGGCGGATGGTGGCGGTGGGAGCCGCCGCCATCGTCCTGGCGCTCGGCATCGGCTTCGTGGTGCAGACCTACAGCGTGTACAACCGTGGGCTGTACAGCGACGGTTACGCCTCGGGAATCGCCGAGCGTGCCGGTGATCTCGGCACGCGAGGCCTGAACGAACTGGCCGACGCCGGCCTGCTGCCGGCGGCTGGAGCCGCGCATGGTCTCGATAAGATCCCGCTGCTCGCCAGCAACTTCGGCGCGCGGAGATTCTACGGTTGGATGGCGTTCGGCGCCGCGGGAGTGGCGATCTTCTCATTCCTACGCTTCAGCTGGCGGGCGTTCCCCCTGCACCCGGTCCTGTTCCTGGTGTGGGGGGTGTGGCCGGCAGCGTTGTCATGGCCGTCATTCCTGCTCGGGTGGGCGGTGAAGGAGGGGGTCATGCGCTTCGGCGGCGGACGCACCTACCAGGATCTGAAGCCGTTGTTCCTGGGCATGATCCTCGCCGAACTGGTTGCGCTTGCGGCGCTGATCGTGTTCGGTTTCGCATACCATATCGCCACCGGACTCACGCCTCACTACGTGCCGATCCTTCCTGGCTGAAGCTTATTGTTTCAGGGGGCTCCGCCCCTACGGCCCTTGCGGGCCCTACCCCACGGGCTTTGTCGGGGCTCGATGTCTCCGCTTCGCTGCGACATCGTCGGCGGATCGGCTGCGCCGATGGTGTCCGCCGACCGCCCCTCGGCGCCCGCCCCATCGCGGGGCGATGGGGCCCCCGATTGGAGTATTCCCTGGCTCTGGAATCTGGGATCCCGACTCCGGCTCGGGGCGAGGCGATGCGGGAGTCCGATCTTGTGAGACGATTTTCCATGGATGGGGAGAGTCGCGAAAGCTTGCGAGCCGCCTCTTCCCAGAGGACGTCTGAGGGTCATCTGACGGTGAACGACACCGCGGATTGCGCCGGTAGATCGAGGTCGAGGTCGATGGCGTCGCCGACGATCGTGCGCGGCGGCTCCTCGCGACGCTCGCGGCAGTCGGCGTGGGAGACGACCAGGCTGCGGCCGGTGATCCCAGGTGGGATCGGGGCGTGCACATGCAGCTTGATGCGATCGTAGCGCGCTCCGGTCTTGGGATCACTGAACGCATAACCGTAATGCAGGACGAGATTGTACTGCTTGCCGTCGCTGGTCGCGACGGCGTAGGCGCGCGGGCCCTTGGCGGCGGCCAGTTCAGGGCTGACGATCTTGGCCGCGAATTCCTTGCCGCAGCAATCCCGCATGATCCAGAAGGCATTGTAGCGGTAGGTGATCGGCTTGTCCTTGCCCGGATTCGGCCACTCGCGCGGCAGGGCTCCGTACGCGCCATCGAACTCGCCATGGACGCCGAATACATACCCGCCCTCGTGGTACTCGCGCCAGCGGTACTGCATGGTGCCCAGGCACGAGTCCGCATGGTCGAGCAGAGGCTTCCAGCGCGTCATGAGATAATCGAAAGCGGGTTCACCGTAGATCCAGAAATCCCATTCGGTGATGATGAACTTGAGGTCGGGGATGCCTTTCGAGGCGGCGTACTCGCGATAGCGGTCCTGGAGCGCGAAGATCGCCTCGCCGGTGTGGCCGTAGGGATGTCGGCTGAACCAATCGAGATTCTTGCCGCAGCGATCGATGAGCGCCTGGACGTACGTCCACTCGTTGATGCCGCCGCAGCCGAACTTCATGCCCGGCGCGCGCGGACGCAGGGCCTCGACCGAGCGGTTGTAGAAGTCGGCGAATCGCGGCAGGTTTTCTGCTGCGGGGTAGATATTGGGTTCGTTGGCGATCTCGAACCATCCGAAGCGGGGTTTGTAGGCAGGGGGTTTGCCGTTGAGATGCTCGATCGAGGCGGCGAAATACGTGGTGTAATGAGCGGCGTCGGGCCAGGCGGGCCCTGACCACGGGAGCCAGAACAGGAACAACGGGTCGGCGTGGATCCGCTCGATGTCCGCCGCCGTGCGGTCGGCCGAGGCCCAATCGTACTTGGAGGCATCGTGATGATCGGCGTCGACGCCGTCGTCCGCGAAGGTCTGGCCTTCGCGCTTGATCCCGGTGAAGGCGCTGGTCCGCGCGAAGGCATGGTCGAGTTTGAGATCCTGGTACAGCGCCAGGTCGGCGCCTTGCATGGGCGACGCGCCCGGGGCCTCCTCCTGGCCATGGATGCCGAAATGCTTGCGGGTCACGGTCTGGCCTGGGCTCCCGATATCGACGGTGACCTCGCCATGGGCGATCGCCGGAGTGAGGGAGCGGCGTGGGTAATGGGCATGCTCGGCGAGCCATCCCAGGGTCTTGGCGTAGAAGGTGCCGAACTGCGGCCACGCGCTGAACTTCTCGGACAATTCGTCATTGGCGAACACTCCGCCCAGCCATAGCGCGCGTCCTTCGCCCTTGTCCCACTCCACCCAGATCGGTTTGCCGGCTGGCGAGGTGGCGAGTACCACGGCTCCGGGTTTGAGCACGCCGTAGCGCGCTCCCTCCAACGGCGGCGCCGAGGCCCAGTCGAATCCGCCCATGATGGGGTGGCTGGAAGCCACGGGGGTGATCGCCAGGGGTTTCTCGTCGCAGTACGGCTGCTTGCCTTGCGCGTCGTAGGCGCGGAACGGCACCACGTCGATGGGCAGGACCTCGTCGAAGCTCAGCTCCTTGGTGTAGAAGCTGAACGCCTTGTGGTTGTCGCAGTACAGCAACCCGCCGCCGCCGCCGACGAATTCACGCAGGCCATCGACCACTCGTGGCACCACGCTCTGGCCCATGACGTCTCCGATCACCACCACATCGAAGCATCGCAGCGAGTCGCCGTCGGCGTACTGCAGAAACTCGTAGCTCGTCCACAGGGTGAAAGCGAAGCGGCCTGGAGCTGCCTTGTCGACTTCGCGCTGCACGAAGTAGCCGCGCAACGGTCCCTTGCCTTGGAAATCCTCGAGCTGCGACTTCCAGTCACCTCCGACGAAGAGCACGCGCACGGGTTCGGCCGCATCGGTCAGCGCGCCTACGAGCAAGAGGACGAAGGTGACGAGCAGGGCGAGGTGACGCGAAAAGGGCATGGGTCGGTCCTTGGTCAGTGTCGGTCATGGCGAACTCGGCTCTGGAGTCCCATATATATATATGAATCACTATGCTCCGAGCCATTTCCCCTCGTCGCCACCAGTGCTGTCTGATTGTGCGCGCGGCTTGCGGGAAAAGCAGGGAAGGCAAGCGACCTGCTGGGTGATGATGGGAGGTTGCACGCAGCAGTACATTTATAAGTATATAGCGGTTATACGAGCAAGGAGTGAGCGCGATGGGCGAGGACACGGCGCGTTGGATCGACCCGTTCATAGGCGTGGACTGGCCAGGCAACTGCCTGTGCGGACCGCACCTGCCGCACAGCCTGGTGAGGCTCGGTCCCGACACGGTCCACCCACACGATACCACCGGCTACCGCTCGGGTTCGGCCATCGTGCGCTTCAGCCATACCCACGTCGCCGGCACCGGCGGTGGCGGCCGCTATGGCAACATCGGTGTCATGCCGTTCCTCGGACCGCCCCAGGATGCGCCATCGCCGTGCTCGCCTGAGCATGAGGAAGCGAGCGCGGGGTATTACGCGGTGACGCTCGGTCGCGCGGGGATCCGCGCCGAGCTTACCTCGACGCCGCGCGTCGGCATGCACCGCTATTCCTTCCCCGCCGGCTCCGCCGCGAATGTGCTCATCGATGTCGGTGCGGTGATCCAGGTCGCCAACAATCGGCCTGGCGAAGGCACGGGCGCCAGCACCGGCGGCTTCGTCGAATTCACCTCTGCTGGCGAGCTGGTCGGGCGGGGGGATTTCCGCGGAGGTTGGGGACACCAGCATCCCTACTCGGTGTTCTTCTGCGTGCGCTTCGGGCGGGCCCCGACCGCGCGCCTGGTCGGCGATGCCACCGGCTGCTGGAATGCCGTCGGCACCGATGGCGCGCACGCCAAGGCGGTCGCCTCCTTTGCCGGCAACCCGGCCGGCAACCAGGCCGGCGACCAAGCCGTCGAGCTGCGTGTCGGCATCTCGCTGGTGAGCGTGGCGCAGGCGCGCGCCAGCATCGATCGCGAGACGACGGGGATGACGTTCGACGACATCCGCTCTCGCGCGCGAGCGACTTGGAGCGAATCGCTCGCGCGCGTGCGCGTCGAGGGCGGTAGCGACAAGCAGCTCACCATGTTCTACACCATGCTCAGTCGCCTGCTGTGCATGCCCACCGATCTCGGCATCGACGACGAGAACCCGTGGTGGCGCTCGGGCGTGCGCCACTACAGCGACTTCTACTGCCTCTGGGACAGCGTGCGCAATGCCAACTCGCTGCTCGCGCTGATCGAGCCCGAGCTCGAGAGTGCGCTGCTGAACTCGCTGCTCGACACCGCCGAGCGCACCGGCTGGCTGCCCGACGCATGGATCGCTGGCCATAGCGCCCAGATCCAGGGGGCGAGTTCGGCCGACGTGCTGTTCTGCGAAGCCGCGCTCAAGGGCCTGCCTGGAGTCGATTACTCCAAGGCATTGGCGTTCATGCGCAAGAACGCCGAGGTCGAGCCCGACGATCCGCGTTACCACGGCCGCCACCTGCGCGACTGGCGGGATCGGGGCTGGTTGTCGACCGACACCTGGCAGGGCGTATCGCGCCAGCTCGAATATGCGTATCAAGACTGGTGCATTGGTGCGCTCGCACGCCACCTCGGCGATCACGCGGTCGCCGAGCGCTATGGAGCGTCGTCGCGCAATCTCTGGAACCTGTGGCGCGAGGACATCCATGCATTCGCGCCACGCAGGCCCGATGGCTCTTGGGCCGCGGGCTACGATCCGGCGGCGATCCGTCCTGACTGCTGGGCGGATCCACACTTCTACGAGGGCAGCGGGCATGCGTGGTCGTTCAACACCCAGCACGATGTCGCAGGATTGATCGCGCGCATGGGCTCCGACGCCGCCTTTATCGCGCGCCTCGACCAGTTCTTCGCCGACGGCCGCCATCCGTGGAAGGAGATCGTCCTCCACACGCCGTATCTCTACACCTATGCGGGCAGGCCGGATCTCACTGCCGAGCGCGCGCGCGAGATGCTCGCCGCGCACTATCGTCCGACCCGCGATGGACTCGACGACAACGAGGACATGGGCTGCCAGAGCGCATTCTACCTCTGCGCCTCGATCGGGATCTATCCGATCATGGGCCAGGATCTCTACCTGCTCAGCCCGCCCGCCTTGCCGCGCGTCGAGCTCACCCTCGCTGGCGGCCGCGTGCTGGTGATCGAGGCGCCCGGCGCCGGTCCGCAGCTGCGCCAATACATCGCCGCGGCGACGCTCGACGGCCAGCAGCTCGATCGCGCGTGGCTGCGACATGGTGAGATCGTCGGAGGCGGTACCCTGCGTTTCACGCTCTCAGACCGACCCGGTGATTGGGGCCAGTCCCGACGACCTCCGTCACCGCTGTCGGATGCGTCGCCCCATGCCGGCAAGGCCCGGAGCTCGACCGCCGAGGGAGAGGGCTAGTCCGCGATGATCGCCACTCCGCGCGCCGCGAGGGTGATCGCTTCGGAAACGGATCTGCCGCTGAGCAGATCGGTGCCGACACGATCACCGAGCATGATGGTCCGCGAGGTATCTGCATGGTTGATGAGGAAGAGCAGTCGTTCAGCAGCGCCGACGCGCTCCTGAGCCTCGACGCCGTCGACCGCCGCCACCAGCGGGGCGATGCCGGCATCGGCGCATCGGCCTCGGTAGAAATCTTCGAGGAAGGCGTCGTCCGCGTCGGTGCCGAGCCAGATGCCGCGGCCAGCGCCGAAATGGTTGCTGGTCAGGCACGGGGTGCCGGCATACCAGCCGTCGCCATAGGTGGCGAGCACATCAGCACCTTCGGCACGGACGAGGTCGAACCAGCGTTCGCACGGGTACTCGTTGCGCATGCCCGCGAGAGGCGGGTCGAGGACCAAGCGGTTGGCGTCGCCCGCGCGACGGTTGTCAGTCTCCTCGACCCGCACGCCGAAGAGCGGCCCGAGCGGACCGGGGTATCCAACAGTGAATGCCAGGTCCGACTCGTCGACGATGCCGGTGAGGTAGCTGGCGACGCAGGTGCCGCCCGCGCGCATCCACGTCGCCAGACGTGCTGGGAAGTCGATGCGCGCGGCGAGTTCCTCGGGCGCACCGTCGAGCGGGAATGCGCCGGTCTTGAGCAGGTAGAGCATCGGCACCACCAGGAGCCGGTACTGCGACCAGTCGGCGTCTGAGCGCGTCACGTCCACGGCGATGTTCTGCCGCCACAGCGCGCGGTAGTGGCGATGGATGGTCTCGATGTAGCGCTTGTCGCGCGCAGGAGCTCCCTTCTCGAGCGCCCAACGGTTTTCCCAATCGTGGAGGATGGCGACGCGCGCTGGCGCGGCCTGGGTCTGAGCAACGCGCGGTCCGACGCGCGCCAGCTCGGCGCCGAGCGCTGAGACTTCGCGGAAGACCCGCGCGTCGTCGCGGCCCGAGTGCTCGAGGATGGCGCCGTGGAACTTCTCGTTGGCGCCGCGACCACGCCGCCACTGGAAGTACATCACGCTGTCGGATCCGTGAGCCACTGCCTGGAAGGATTCAGCGCGCAAGAGGCCCGGCGGTTTGAGTGTCGCATGCTCCTGCCAGTTGGTGGCGCTGGGAGTCTGCTCGAGCAGCAGCCAGGGCGCGGATGGCTTCAGGCCGCGCATCAGCGCGTGGGTGAGTGAAGTCAGGCTCGGATCGCCACCGACAGCGGGGTAGGAGTCCCACGACACCAGGTCAACCACGTCGGCGACCTGCGCGTAATCGACCCACGGATAGAAGCCCATGAGGTTGCTGGTCGTCGGCACGCTAGGCGAGTGCGCGCGTACGCATGCGATCTCGTGTTTTAGCAGCTCGCACAGCTGGTGCGATTGGAAGCGGCGCCAGTCGAGCCACTGGCCGGTCGATCCGTCGCTGTTGGCGTAGGGCGGAATGACCTCGTCCCAGCTCGAGAAGGTCTGGCTCCAGAAGGCGGTCCACCACTGGCGATTGAGCTCGGCGAGCGAGCCGTAGCGGCGCTCTAGCCACACGCGCCACTGCGCGACGCACAGGTCGCACCAGCAGCCCGACATCGATTCATTGCCGATGTGCCACAGTGCCAGCGCAGGGTGGCGGCCGTAGCGCTCGGCGAGCGCGGTATCGATCGCACCCACGCGCGCGCGGAACACGGGCGAGGTGGGGCAGAAGGCTTGGCGGCCTCCGGGGCGGCGGCGCGCGCCGTTGGCGTCGCAGGCCACCGTCTCCGGGTGCAGGGCGCTCAGCCAGCGTGGGTGCGCCGCGCTCGGAGTCGCCAGCGCGATGCGCAGGCCGCCGCGGTGCAGGCGCGAGAAGGCCTCGTCGAGCATCGTCCAATCGAAGCGCCCGGGCTCGGGCTCGATGGTGGACCACGCGAAGATGCCCAACGACACCGCGCTGAGGTTGGCCGCGCGCATCAGCTCCGGATCCGCGGCGCGGATCGTCTCGGGCCATTGCTCAGGATTGTAGTCGGCACCGTGCCAGATGGTCTCCGGCCAGAGCGGATTGCGCGGCTGGGTCATGCTGTCTCCAGGGTCATCAACCGGCCGCGATGCTGGCATGCAATACCGGAAATAGACACCGATTGCCCCGGAACGTCACAACGATCGATAGGCATCGATCACTGTCCCGCTGCGGGCGTGCCTGCAGAGAGGGGGCGCATTGGTCAGGCACGTTTCCCTGCGCGCTTCCTGCTAGACGGCCCGATGAACGAGAGGCGATGCGCTCGGGGGATTCACTGTTCGACTCCGGGAATCGGCCGCATGCCTCGGCGCCGCCAAGCGATGAGCGACCCGGTGACCAGGATCGCGAATCCTCCGGCGAAACCGCAACCGGGATGCCCACCCGCCTCACCGGGCGATCCATCGATGCCATCGATGCCATCGTCACCTGCTGGCGCTCCAGCGGGGGACGACGCGAAGTCATTGGTAGCGGTCGCGGGATCGCAGACGTCCAGACGGATCATCGTGACGATGCAGGTGGCCGCGGGCAGGTAATGAGCCGTGCTCCCACCTGGCTTGGGAACGATCTGGATGCGGTTCTCTGCGCCGAAACGTATCCAGGGCGTCACGTTCAAGCGGAAGAGCGGTTCATAACCCGCGTGATTCACGCTCTCCAGCAGATGGCCGTTGACGATCACATCGAGGATCTGGGAATAGCGGAGATCGACGGTGAAATGGGTGAAAATGGCGCGATCCGCCAGCGATAAGTCGACATGGAACGTCTTCTCGGCCATCAGGGCGTTCGCGAGCGTGCCTGGCAGCGTCACCGGGACTGAGGGTGTCACGCCGTCGGGATACGGTGTCCACGTGCCGCTGAGATCGATGCTTCCCTGGGGATCGGCAAGGTACGACAGCCAGCATCCGCCGAGCGGACCGGCCAACGAATACGATGACGGGGCCGCGATATCGAGAACGATGAGATGCTCGGTACCGGGCAGCAAGCTGCCGCCTACGGTCTCATCCACGAGATTGCTTCCCCAGTCGCTCGCCCAGTCGCGGATCAGGACTCCATCGACGAACACGCGCGAGCGGGTGACGGAGGCGGGAGTGTAATTCGCCTGGCACCACAAGGAGACCCGGCCCGCGTTCCAACCGGCGGGCACGGTGAAGCGCCTGCGCCAGACTCCGTGAGTGATGCCGGGATGCTCCACGCTCCATATGCCGAGCGCACGATGCTCCCATCCCGAATCATCGATCGAGGTGGGTGCGTACGCCGAGCCGTCGTCGCCCACGGCCAGCGGTTTGAAGGCCCATCGGGAGTTCAGATCCGTGGTCGACTGCTGATCGACCGTCGGCAGCGGCATGCTGGATGCCGGCGTGGTCCCCTTCCACCACGAGCGTTGCAGGCGGAACCAGTCCAGGGGCGCCGCGCCGATGTCGGCGCGGGGAGTCTTGAACATGCGTGTATCCAGCGGAGCCATGGCAATGTTCGCCAGGCGATAGCCGGCTGGCGCCGTGGTGATGGGATAGGCGCCGCCTGTGTTCACTTCGATGCACCACGCGAGCGCGGGGCCAGCCGCGATGACGATGTCGGTGGTGATGGACGGGTCGGCCAGCGGATAATGCTCGCGATAGATCGTCCACAGGTCGTAGAGGCCGTCATTGCTGACGGTGTGCCGGAAGATCAGGCTCCGGTCGCTCGAGGACAGGACCGCCGGCTCCCGCGCCAGGCCAAGGCGGTCGCACACCCGCTGCAGGAGATCCGCCGTCCTGACGCTGCCGCCCCAGCCCCCAGCCCCGCTCGTGTCGAATGTCCCGACTTGGATGATGCGGCCGAGACCGAGGCTGCGCGATCCGACCGCGACGCTGCCGTCGCTCCAGAGTGCGAGTTCCTGGCAATCCGGAGCCACAGGTCGCAGCCTCAGTCCGCCGCCGGACCCGCTGGCCCAGGGTCCGTTGGACAGCAGCGACTGCGATACCCAGGTCACGGGTCGCGGGGGCGTGACGCCCTGGATATCCCGTCCGATGACCTGATAGCCGGTCAGGCGTGAGATCGGCCACGAGTCGAAACCGTTCGAGCTGTCGCGACCGGTGTCGCCATAGGTGATGAAGGTGCCACCGGCGCGGATCCACCGCTCGATGTCAGCGAGCTGACTTTCGTCGAGGATCTGGGTGTTCGAATCGGCGATCACACGGTATTGGTCAGCGTTTCCGCGCGCGAAATCGGACTCGGTGAGGCCGTCGAACGGGAAGGATCCACGCAGCGCCCCTTCGTTCTGCTGGTCGTTCCAGAATCCGCTCTCGAGCCGCTCGCCCGCATCGAAATCCCACGGCCAGCCGGTGAGCCGGGCGCAGCGGTCGCTGTAGAGGAAGGCGACCTCGGCGCGCGGAACGTGGGATTTTCCGATCGCGCGCAACAGCGGCAGATGGGTGTCGAAGTACGCCTTGATGACTGCGTGTTCGGGGAACACCACGTCGCCAATGTGGATGAACCAGTCGACCGCGTCCACGCCCTCGGTGAGCCAGCGTCCGAAGAAGGCGCGGACGTCCTCCGGGGTGGTCGCGGGGCCGCCTGGTTCGAGGCTGCATGGCAGCCCGCTGCCGCGCGCGATGACCGGCAGGTAGTCGGTCCAGAATCCGGACATGGCTCCGGTATCGTGCATCTCGCCGCCGAAGTCCTCGGCGATCGGCTTGATCTCGCTGACGTACGGGGCAGGTGCCATGAGCTCGACGTTCGCGTTCGGATCGGCCTGCCGGATCATGTCGGTGCCGCGGCGGACCACGGACCGCCGCGTTAGAGTGCCCCAGGCCGTCGAGTTAGTGATTGGGGCAGCCGGGGAGCCAGTGCTCGCTGCCGCACAGGCCCTCACGCGCGCGCGCGAGGGCGGGACGCAAAGCTCTTTACGTATGAATGGTCGGGGCGACAGGATTTGAACCTGCGACCTTTGCGTCCCGAACGCAACGCTCTAGCCAAGCTGAGCTACGCCCCGTTGAGCTGAAACCGCCGTCGCGGGAGGCGTCGCTGGTCAGGGTGGGTCGCTGGGACCATCGCCTGACCGGCTGCGCTCGACGGAGATCACTTGGTACCGTCGGTCCAAACCCTGTCAATCAGGATGGGCTGCGAGGGGGGTGGCGAGACGAGGCGAATTGGATGGGAAATGGCGGGAAAGCGCGGCGCGGGCCGCGCCGGATCAGCGTGCGTCGTCGGAGCTCTCGCGGTCGCGTGCGGGCTGCTTAGGGACGACGGCTGGCGGCGGCACCATCTCGCCCGAGCGGGCGTACTGCAGCTTCTCGCGCGCGAGCAGTTCGATGACATAGGGATCGTTCTTTTCGAGGCCCTTGCGCAGCTCGTCCATCTGCGCGATATCGCGCTGCTGGACGACAGTGGCGTCGCGCTCCTGGTGGGCGGCGAGGCGGACGGTGTTCACCTCTTGCGCGCGGTCGCCGAGCTTGCGGCAGAGCAGCGCGATGACGGCGATGCCGATGGCGACGTGCACGGCGACCAGGACCTGGCGGACCATGCTCACGATTGGGCCTCGATCGATTTCGGTGCGCTCGGGCCGGCGATGGCCTCGGACAGACGGGCGGAGATGGGGGCGAGCGCGGCGTAGACGTCGCTCGCGGCGCGGCGCGGCGCGAATGAGCCCTTGGGCTTCACCAACTTGGCGCAGGCATCCTCGATGGTCTTGAACACGCCCACCGCCGAGCCAGCGAGCACGGCGGCGCCGAAGGCCGCGGATTCCTGCACCGGCACGGCGGTGATCGAGCGGTCGAGCGCGTCGGCGAGGATCTGGCACCACAGGTGGTTGGTCGCGCCTGGGCCGCTGACGAAGATATGGTCGGGGGCGCGCTTGAGCTCGGTGAGCGTGGCGAGCGCCTGGCGGCAGGCGAGCGCGCCGCCTTCGAGCACCGCGCGCACGAGATGGCCGCGACCATGGCGGTGCTCGAGGCCGAGGAAGCCGCCGGAGGCGGGCTTCGCGGTTGGCGACAGATAGATCAGGCCGTCGGCGCCGGGTGGCACCTCGGCCGCGAGTTCGGCGAGCAGGTCGATGGGATCGCGCTGATTGCGGCGCGCCTGCGCGACCTCGGCGGGCAGCACCTGCTCCATGATCCAATCGAGGCCGGGCGAGCTGGCGAGGTCTGATCCCGACAGCGCCCAGGTTCCGGCGAGGCTGTGGCAGGTGGAGGCGAGACGGCCCTGGGGATCCTTCACCGCCTCGGCGGTGGGGACGAAGAGCGAGCCTTGGCCGCCGAGCTCGATCACGGCGGAGCCGGGCTGGAGCACGCGCGTGGCGATGGCGAGGGCGGCGGCGTGGCCGGCGCCGGTGACCACCGGCGTGCCGGCCTGCAGGCCAGAATCGCGCGCGGCGGCGTCGGTGACGCGGCCGGACATGGCCTGGCCGTTGTTGATGGTGGGCAGCCACTCGGGGTGGATGTCGATCAGGCCGAGCAGCTGCTTCGACCACGAGCGCGTCTTCGGGTTGAAGAGCAGCGTGCCAGCGGCGTCGCAGGCGTCGGTGACGAGCGTGTCGGTGAGTCGGAAGCGCAGGAAATCCTTAGCCGGCAGGATGTGCGCGAGGTCGTGCCAGACACGCTTCTCGTTGTCGCGCAGCCACAGCAGCTTGACCGCGGCGGCCGACGAGGTCGCCACGCCGCTGGCCAGATTGAGCAGATTCCGTGCGCCCACCGTCTTGGTCAGCTGCTCGACGTAGTCGGCGCAGCGTGGATCGGGGCCGAGCGAGGTCGGGCAGAGGGCCTTGCCCTCCTTGTCGACGGCGACGATGCCGTCGTCGCCGGTGACGCCGATCGAGCGGATCTGCTCGGGGCGCAGCGAGGCGCGGCGGAGGATCTCCTTGATGCCAGTGCGGGCGGCGCGCCACCAGTCTTGCGGGTCCATCGGGCCGCCCGATTCGGCGCCATAGGCGCGGCGCAACGAGGCGGCGATGGTGCCGTCGCCGGCCACCACCACGAGCCCCAGGCCGGTGCGGGCGACATCGAGACCCAGAAAGTACGCAGGTGCGGCCATACTGATCTGACGAAACTAGGGCTTTTGCGCACCAGGGTCAAGGACGATCACGTGAATTTCCTGAGTTTTTCGCTTAACCAGCTCTTCGTGGCGGATACGCTCGGTTGATTGGAGACCGACATGGGCATCGTCATGGGCAGCGTTGTCAGGAAGGTCATCTCCGGGGCCGCGGCCCGCTCGACCGCCTTCGTCGTCGCGCGCGCATCCGGCGCGCGTTGGACGCGCGTGCTCCTGGCCTGCTCGCTGGCCTGCGGGGTCGGCTTCGCGGACGTGGTGAAGCTGGACGATGGCCGCGAGATCGAGGGCGAGATCCTGTCGGCGCCAGATGCCGCGGTGATCGAGGTGCGGGTGACGATTGGCGGCCTGACTGGCGTGCAGCGCTTCGAGGCCAAGCACGTCGTCAGCATCAGCCATGGGCCGAGCCCTCGCCAGCAGGCGATCGCCGCGATCAACGCCAAGCGCGTCGCGCTCGCGGGCAGCGACGGCGGCGGCAGCGCCGACGAGTGGTGGGCCCTCGCCAGCGACGCGCGTAAATCCGGGGATCCGATGCTGGCCAAGGATCTGGCGGCGATCGTCGTCGAACGTGATCGCCAGCACCCCGAGGCGCGCAAGCTGCTCGGCCAGGTGAAGCAGAATGGCGTCTGGATGCGTCCGCGCGAGGCCGCGGCCGCGCGCGGCGAACTGTATTTTCGCGGTCGCTGGACCAGCTGGACCGAGAAGGAGACCATACTCGCCAGCGAGGAGCGCGCTCGCCAGGAGCAGGAGATCGAGCGCAAGCGCCTGATGGACCAGCGCGCCGCCGACAACGCCGCCGTCGCCTCGTACCAGCAGCCGCAGGCTAATTTCGGCGTCTACCAGTCAGTCCCAAGCTACGGCTACGCAGGGGGCTACTCCAGCTACCCGTACGCGCCGCGGGTGGTGTACTGGCCGAGCACCTACGCCGGCTACACCCAGGCGAGCTATTCGTCGTGCCAGCCACGCTCCGGCCTGGTGGTGCGCGCGGCAGGGTCGAGCGGCTCGACGAGCTGGTCGATCAATTGGGGCTTCTGACGGCCGTCGATAGCCGACATAGAGCAGCAAAAAGTCCAGGCCGGCGCAGGCAGCCTGGCTGCTAACCCACAAGCAAAGACCGCTACGGCCGTTATGCCTTGTCGGCAGCCACGGTGCGCCGCCCGTCGGACCCCAGGCTACCCTTGACCCGACGCTTTCGGGGATATCGTGCTGCGCTCCAATGCGATAGGGATCACCTGTCGCGCATAACATCCGGGATGGTTCTTCATGGCTGGTAAGACGTACATCTGGGGCCTCGGCCGACGCAAGACGAGTGTGGCGCGCGTGCGCATCGCTCCTGGCACCGGCGTGATCTCTATCAATCGCCGCACCTTCGAGGACTTCATCAAGGTCGAGCGCCTGAAGAAGCTCTTCAACGTGCCGATGGACGTCGCCCAGACCGTCGGCCGCTTCGACATCCACGTCAACGTGGTCGGCGGCGGCATCACCGGACAGGTCGGCGCCTGCGTGCTCGGCATCTCCCGCGCCCTGATCAAGGCGGAGCCCGCCTCGGAGCCGCTGCTGCGCAAGCACGGCCTGCTGACGCGCGACAGCCGTATGGTCGAGCGCAAGAAGTACGGTCTGCACAAGGCCCGCCGCGGCTGCCAGTTCTCGAAGCGCTGATCCGCTTCAACTGCGCCGAGCACAGAACCCAGGGTCTCGCCCTGGGTTCTTTCGTTTACACGCGCCATCCATCAACCCTGATGGACATGGACCGGACACCCATCGCTCTGCCACGACGCCACGGCGATGCGAGGCTGGTCTGGATGCGACGCATGGTTGTCCTGATCCTCCACGTGGCGTCGCGGCATCGGAGCGGTTCGAGCTGCTGTCCCATGGGCGGCCCAGGTCCCTCGCCATGCGGTTGTAAACCAGCCTGCCCGTTCAATACTGGCGGACGATGGATACGTCGAAGCGTCCACGGCTGCTGAAACTCTCGGGCGAAGCGTTGTCGGGATCGTCCGAGGGGATTCTCGATCAGCGTGAGCTCGATCGCGTCTGCGCCGAGGTCGTGGCCGGTGCTTCCGCTGGCGCCCCGGTCGCGATCGTGGTCGGTGGCGGCAACATCATGCGCGGCGCCGACCTCAAGGTGCGTTCGAGCGACCCGACCCGCGGCGACTACATGGGCATGCTCGCCACCCTGATCAACGCCCTGGCGCTGAAGGACGGCATCGAACGCGCCGGCGGTCGCTGCGAAGTGATGGCGCCGCAGGCGATCGCCAACGTGGCCCGCGCGTACGACCGTCAGCAGGCGATGACCTGGCTCGCGGCCGGCGTGATCGTGGTCTTCGGCGGCGGCACCGGCCATCCCTTCTTCACCACCGACACCGCGGCGGCGCTGCGCGCCGCCGAGATCGGCGCCGCCGAGCTCATCAAAGGCAGCAAGGTCGACGGCATCTACAGCTCCGATCCGAAAAAGGATCCCAAGGCCAAGCGTTTCGACGTCCTGACCTTCGACCAGGCGGTCGAGGGTCGCTTCGGGGTCATGGATCTCACCGCGTTCACCCTGTGTCGCGACCACGATGTCAGCATCCGCGTCTTCGACATGACCAAGCCCGGCGCGATCACCGCCGCCCTTGGCCCGAATCCGCCAGGAACCCTCGTGGGCCGCGGCTGAGTGCTGCCGTCTCCGTCACCCTTCCGTCTTCCCGCCTCCCTTTCTTTTTTTCCATCTTCATCCCAAGGATCTCCGCCATGGCCTTCGAAGCCGAACTCGCCGACGCCAAGTCCAAGATGGAGAAGGGCCTCGGCTCGCTGACCCACGACTTCAAGCATATCCGCACCGGACGCGCCTCGACGGCGATGGTCGAGCACGTGCAGGTCGAGGCCTACGGCTCGTCGATGCCGATCGCGCAGTGCGCCGGCATCACCGTGCCCGAACCCGCCCAGTTGGTGATCAAGCCCTGGGACAAGGCCTTGATCAAGGCGATCGAGAAGGCCCTCAACGACGCCAACCTGGGCATGACCCCGCAGAGCGACGGCATCGTCATCCGCCTGAACGTGCCGGCGCTGTCCACCGAACGCCGCACCCAGCTCGCCGGCCAGGCCAAGGAATCGTGCGAGAAGTGCAAGGTCTCGATGCGCAACGTGCGCCGCGACATGATCAAGCTGGTCGAAACCAAGGGCAAAGCCGACAAGGCCCCCGAGGACGCGATCAAGAAGACCGCCGAGAAGATCTCCGAAATGCTCAAGACGAGCGAAGCCAAGGCCGAGTCGATGCTCAAAGAGAAGACCGACGACATCATGAAGTTTTAGTACGGGGCCTTCGCCCCCGAACCCCCACGGGCTTTGTCATGACTCGATGTCGCCGGACGCCGGCGAAATCGTGGGCGGATCGGCTATGCCGATTGTATCCGCCCACCGTCACTCGGCGCCCGGCGGCTTTCGCCGCGGGTCGAAGGGGGGCGGAGCCCCAAATTACACCGCGGCGCCAGCCGCCGTGCGCCGAGTCCCGGTTGCGTGATACAATGGGCGAAGCCCATCACGCAAACATCCTGGCCTTGGGGCCAGGATGTAGGGACGACAAAGCCCGTGGGGGCCCGGGGGCAAAGCCCCCGCAACTAAAGCTTCTTGGCGAGGCCGGCCATGATGGCGGCGGACTTCTCCTGTTCGGGGAGGAGTTCGTAGGCGAGCATGCGACTCGCGTCTTCGTCGAGTTGGGTGTGCTGGCCCTGGTAGGTGCGCAGGGTCAGCATCTCGCGGCCGGCGATCAGGCGCAGGGCGCTCTTCTCGCTGGCGAGCAGCGTCAAGCGACCGAGCAGGCGTTGGCCGATGATCCACCAGCCATTGGCGGGGATCGGCTTGCCGCCAGCGTGGCCGATGTGCAGGCGCAGGGCCTCGACTCGCCGCTCGTGCGAGATCAGCATCTCGCGCAACTGCGACTGGAATGGGTAGACCTCGATGCGGTCGGCTACCAGGCGGATGATTTCGACGGCCGCCGATTCGCTACGCAGGAAGGTGTTCAGGCAGGCGAGCGATGGCTGCGCGGTCGCGTGCATGTGCACGAACGAGCGCAAGGGATTGGCGGCCATGACGCCCATCGGGTCCTTCACGGCGGTGCGGACGCCGTCGTTCACGGCGCTGGCGCCGGCGCGCACGCCATCGGTGACTGCGGACGAGACTGCGGAGGCGGCGTCGGTAATGATGGTCTTCATGTAGGCTCCCTTCGGATGCCGCGGGCAGCTAGCCCGCTCGGGGTTCCAGAAGCACGGCATTGTGCTGACCCACCTTCCCACAGGGAGACGGGGATCCCGATTCCTCCACAGCATCTGCTAGCACTTTGTTATTTCGCGGCCGGAGCCCGCCAACGCCGTCCAGGGCGGAGCCCCGTATAAACCGCGGCGCCAGCCGCCAGCCGCCGGGCGCCGAGTGACGGTGGGCGGATACAATCGGCATAGCCGATCCGCCCACGCATTCGCCGGCGTCCGGCGAATGCGAGTCACGACAAAGCCCGTGGGGGCGCGGGGCGGAGCCCCGATTG